>DAHXNV010000039.1 GCA_027365225.1 Gammaproteobacteria bacterium | reverse complement strand
CCCGGATCCTGTATCGACGCCTCGCCGCTCGAAGCGTGCTCGGGCTCAGGACCGCACCACTCAGACGGACGGATATGCTCTCCACGTTCAACATCACGATGCAATTCGGCGCCAAGCCGCTTTTCGAGCAGGTCACCGCCAAATTCTCGGATGGCAATCGCTACGGCCTGATCGGCGCCAACGGCAGCGGGAAATCGACGCTGATGAAGATCTTGAGCGGCGAGCTCGAGCAGAGCGCGGGCGACGTCGTGCTCCAGCCCGGCAGACGTCTCGGAACCCTCAAACAGAATCAATTCGCCTATGAGGACGAGCGCGTACTCGATGTGGTCATGCAGGGCCACGTCGAGATGTGGCGCGCCATGCAGGAGCGGGATCGTATCTACGCCGACCCGAGCGCCACGGACACCGATTACATGAAGGCGGCCGAACTGGAAGTGAAATTCGGCGAATACGGCGGCTATGACGCCGAGGCGCGCGCCGGCCGAATCTTGAGTGACATCGGTATCGCTGCATCCCTGCACGAGCGCTCGATGCGCGAGGTCGCGCCTGGACTGAAGCTGCGGGTACTGCTGGCGCAGGCTCTGTTCTCGAAACCCGACGTGCTGCTGCTCGATGAGCCGACCAACAACCTCGACATCCACTCGATCCGGTGGCTGGAGGACGTACTCAACGGCTACGACGCCACGATGGTCATCATCAGCCACGACCGGCGGTTCTTGAATCAGGTCTGCACACATATCGCCGACCTCGATTACCAGCAACTGAAGGTCTACCCGGGCAGCTACGACGATTTCATGCTTGCATCCCTGCAGGCGCGGCAACGGGTGGAGGCGGCGAACGCCAAGGCCCAGGAGCGCATCTCGGACCTGCAGGAATTCGTGCGGCGCTTTTCGGCCAATGCCTCGAAGGCGCGCCAGGCAACCTCGCGGCGCAAAGAGCTGCAGAAGATCAAATTGGAGGAGATTCGACCTTCCTCCCGGCAGCATCCTTACATCCGCTTCGAGCAACGCAAGAAGCTGTACCACTCCGCGCTCTCCGTGCGGGCTCTCGCGTTCCGATACCCGGGCGCCAACGCCGACGCTCTGCGGAAAGTCAGCTTCAACGTCCGCGCCGGCGAGCGGATCGCCGTCATCGGCGCGAACGGAGTGGGTAAGACCACGCTCATGCGCTGCCTGGTCGGAGAACTCAAGCCGTCGGCTGGCGAGATCACCTGGGCAGAGAATGCCGAGCCCGGCCACATGCCGCAGGACCCGCAGGCCGACTTTGCCGAGAAGGTCGACTTGC
>DAHXNV010000038.1 GCA_027365225.1 Gammaproteobacteria bacterium | reverse complement strand
CGCCGGGGCGAGCGCCAGATCGAATGCGCGGCGGTGACCGGCGAAGTATTCCCGCAGCTGGTGCACCGCCGGCGCGAGCGGCGCCGCCGTGGCGATCCAGTCGCGCTCGGCGCGCACAGGCCTCGGTCCGGCCTGAAAGTGCACCCGCTCGAGACGGTCGCCGTCGCTGACGAGCAGAAGCCGACCAATGGGCGAATCGATTTCGTGCCAGTACTGCGGGCTGCCCGTGCGGCGCGCCGTCCCGGTCCGCCAGGCGTGCATGTTGGATCCGATCATGTCCGTCTCCGCTGCGGCGATCTTACCGGGCGCACTGGCTCGTCGTGCGCTGCGCACCACAACTGTACGGCTGCGTATCCGCGCCACGGACGCCAGGATTCAGCTCGCGATTGCATCTGCTGCACCGAGAGCGGACCGGATCGTCCGCCCGCCACGCGCCGCAGCACCATATCCGCGGCCGGTAGCGCATCCGGGTCCCCCAAGGCACGCAGCGCGATGTATTGTGCGGTCCAGGCGCCGATACCCGGCAGGGCCTGAAGCTGCGCCACGACGGTTGCGGGGTCGGCGTGCCAGTCGATCCGGCCGTCGGCTACCGCACGCGCAAGGGTGCGCACTGTGCGCAGGCGTGTGCCGGTGAGGCCGAGATCGGCGAGATCGCCTGCGGCAATCTGTCTCGCCGTTGGAAATAGATGAGTGAGTCCAGCCACAGCCGGTTTCACCGGTTCGCCGAAGCGCTGCAGCACACGGACTGCGAGGGTGCGTGCCGCGGCCACGCTGATCTGCTGCCCCAGTACGGCGCGTACCGCGCACTCGAACGGATCCCAGATTCCCGGAATGCGCACACCGGGTCGCCGGAGCAGCAGCGGGCGCAACTGCCGGTCTGCGCCAAGATCGATACCCACCTGATGAGGGTCCGCGGACAGATCGAACATCCGGCGCGCCGTGGCCGTGAGGGCCATGAGTGCGCTCGGGGACGCGCCATACACCTGCAGCGCCAACGCATCCTGGCCTGGAATCGGATGAACCTGGATCAGCGCGTGCGTCTCGCCCGTGCGGACGAGACGTGCGTACCCCTCCGCACCCACCCTTTCGACGCCCGGTAAGGCGCGTGCCTGCAGGAATGCACTGAGATGGCTCCAGTCGTAGGGCGGCCGATAGGCCAATATGAGCCGTACGCCATCGCCGGCAGGGCGCGCGGTCTCCCGTGCCAACACTTGGCGCAGCACCCGGGGCGAGTGTCCGTACGCACGACGTACGGCGTCATTGAACCGGCGCAGACTGCCGTAACCGGCGGCGAAGGCCAC
>DAHXNV010000037.1 GCA_027365225.1 Gammaproteobacteria bacterium | reverse complement strand
CTGCTCGAGGCGGCGAGTGCATCGAGAGCCTGGAAGGAGATTTCAGGTTTCAGGTATTGGCCGGCATCGGGGAGCGATTTGAGCTTCTCGTAGGGGGTCATCATCAGTTTGTAGGGGTAGCGCTTGCGTTGGCGTCCCTTGGAGTCGGTAATCGTCTCAGCGAACAGGCATGGGCGATGGAAGTTGAGGTAGGGGTTTAGGTGTTCGCGGCAGAAATCATTCACCACGCGGGCGAAGCGCTGCGGAATATGGCTGTAGCCGAAGTGTTTGCGCACGATCGAACCGTTCTTTGACTCGGCCTGGGCATTGTCGTTGCTGTGGCGGGAGCGGGATTTGGTGTGCTCCTCGATGAGCAATCTGTTGAGCATGTCGGCCACGTGACGGTTGATGTATTCGGAGCCGTTATCGCTGTGAAAACCGCGGATGACGAACGGAAAGCTGTGCAGCAGCTCTTCCAGGACCGGGATCAGATAGGCCTCGCTGATGCGCTCGCAGGTCGCCACCGCCTCGAACTGCGTGATGCAGTCCACCGCATTGATGTGGTAGACGCCTTTCAGGCCGTCTTGATCACCCTGGTGCACGCTGTCGACTCGCAAGTAGCCGGGCCGGTTGTTCGGTGCCGGTGCGCGGCGGGTACCGATCGGGATCGTCACGGGGCGGGTCTTGGTCCATACCTGACGGTGGCGCTGATAGCCGCTGCGCTGGCGCAGGTTGTACAGGTGCGCGACCGAGATCGCACAGAGGCGCTCGTAGCGCCGATCCCCGTACAGGCTCCAGGCCCGCTCCATGAGCTTCTTGGTGGCGGGCCCCGAGAGTGTCCCGTGCAGCGAGTCGGTGTGCGCCAGCAGCAGCACATCGGCGAGGGTATAGCGGCTCGCAAAGCTCGTGCGCGAGCCGCGGTAGCGCTTCAGCAGCGCTCCAGGCTCCCCGCCACGCTTGACCAGGCGCGTCAGCTGCTGCCGCGAATAGCCGCTCACCCGCTCCAAGAAACGCAGCACCACAGCCTTCTGCGCGCGCTTCAGCCGCCGGTAGCCAAAACGGCGCACGGTGCGGCCGATGAACCCGTAGCGCTCCTCAGCGCTGAGCGCAAAATCCACCGCCGCGGTGCCATCCAAAAAGGCCTGCAGCTGCGCCAGGGTCTGTAACTGTCCGTCGTTCATTTGGATCACCATGCCATGCAGCATGATCGATCCCAGCTACCCGCTCAGACTCATACCCCATTGGAATCACACCCCCCTCTCCAGACTCATACCCCATTGGAAAATGCTGCTTCTCGACGAGTGCAGCGACGGTCGTGTAGAATACCGCCGAGCCACGCTCGACCAGCGAACGGGCGACTGCGGCCATGACGTGCGACTTGCCTGTGCCGGGTCTACCGACCAGGCAGACGTTCGTGGCCTCGCTCAAGAACTGCCCGCGACAGAGCTCCTGGATCTGCATGCGCATCGGCGCCGGATAGCGCGGCAGCTCGAGGCTCTTCAGCGTTTTTCCGGCAGGAAGCTCCGCTTCATCCAACAGGCGCTTCAGACGCCGATCACTGCGTTCGGCCGCCTCCACATCCGCGAGCTCCGAGAGATACTCGATCGGTCCCCAACCCTCGGCGATCGCCCGTTCGGCCAGCGGCGCATAGTGGGCGAGGAAGCCCGGCAGCCGCAGCCCCTTCAGGCGCATCTGCAGCACCTCCTCGCGGATCTCTCCGGCACTCATGAGGCCACCTCGCTCTGCTGCGCGTACGAGCCCAACAGCCGGTCATAACAGGTCAGGTCCGGCGGCGGGATGCGCACGTCCGGCACGCCGCCGGCGGTCCGTGGCCCACGCACGCGCTCGCGAACGAGCTCGTACTGCGGGAGCGTCGCTTCCGTGCGCAGCGCCACAAGAA
>DAHXNV010000036.1 GCA_027365225.1 Gammaproteobacteria bacterium | reverse complement strand
CCGACTGGATGTCGAGGAAGCGGGAGGGGAGAGCAAACCGATGGTCAGGCGCAATCATCGTGCCTGGGCGGCGCTCGTGTCCGGGTCCTTCATCCGTTCGAGGCTCTCTCTGGCGAAGCGTTTGAAGTCCTCGAGGCGAGCCGCTGGCGAAGCGGCTCGGCACGTCCCAATCCGCATGGTCGCGCGTGGAAACCGGCCAGTCGAACCTCTCTGTCGAGGAACTCGCTCGGGTGGCACATGTATTGCTGGCCAGTCCGGAATTTGTCCTTCGGGACGTACAGCAGTCAGTTGAGCAGCTTCAGAAGCGTGGCCTAATCGTATTGGGCGGGCAGCCGAAGGCGGAGGACAACTCAGGCGCAGCCCTCTTGGGTGCTGCGGCACTTGGCGCGCTATTGATTGCGATTCTCACAGCGGGAAAGAAGTGAGCAACGGCGGCGGGGCGGTTTTGCGCTACTACTACGGTGCAGCTACAAGAATTAAGCCCTTCTTGAATGGACCTTAAGATACATGGCCAATCAATTGATTTTATGGTGGGGCGTGTGGGAATCGAACCCACGACCAGCGGATTAAAAGAAGCCGAGTACGCGCGTTCGCGCTATCCTGTCGCACGTAATCGCATGATTACCTGAGCAATCCAAAAACCGCCTTGAGCGGGGAATCTCAGGGTTTCGCGAGCGAGTGCAAATCGAAGTGCAAATGGCCGATGTGGGGTTTAGTGTGTTACTCGGGCTCACAATCAAGGGTCGCAAGCATGAATGGTGACGCGCATTCTTCCCTTCCTCCGGACCCGAAGCTCGAACAAGCCCGCGGCGCTATCCGGAACGGCTTCTTGCCGAGGAACCCGGATGCTAGATGGGACCACCGTGCCGGAGGGGTACGTGACCACACCGGCAACAATCAGATTAACACGTGCTATGTCTGCGGATCTAAAATTGAGGTTGAGCACTGCGATGGGAGCACAAAGTGGTATTGGCTGTCCGATACCTCAAACTTAACCACGGTCCGCAACTCCCATCCAAAGCTCCACTCCTCCTGTTACGAGATTTGGCGCGACGCCGCGAGAGAAATGCTCGATCCGTCTACGCCCGCTATTGACTGACAGCTACTAGCAGCCCATGATAGCCGCATGGGCAAAACGAAACGGTCGGTTGAGGTCGCCTACCTGGACCCGGACAAGCTCGAGCTGCTGAAGCGCTTGGCTGTGCACACCCGCATTCCACGGGCCGTGCTCATGCGCGAAGCAGTCGACGATCTCCTGATCAAGCACGGCATCCTAAAGCCACCGAAGCGCACGCCCTGAATCGGCGCCCGGAGCCGTTGCAGCGGCCCCGGACGCCTCACCGCAACCGAACGAGTGAGGTTCAGTCATGGCTACCCGCAAGATTACCGCGCCCGCCGTGGTGCAGTCTGAAGTCCCGGCGTTGATCGCCGGATCCGTAAACCTGCTCCGCTTCTCTGAGGCCCTCGCCCGCGCTGGCCTCATCGGACGCCACGATGCGGACCGGGGCGTACTCGTGATCGAGCCGGCCCTCGCGGTCCGTGTGTCGCCCGCTGATGCGCTGGTCGGCATGTCGTGGTTCAACGGCCTCAGTCAATCGGAGCGCGCGTACTGGCTTGAGGCCGCCGGCTCTGCCTGCCCCGCCGATGCGTGGCACGCATTCCAGTCGGGCGTCCCGGGACCGTAGGCGTGAGGCTGGCGACCTTCAAGGCGCGCTGCGCGTCGGGCTGAGACACGCCCAATTCACGAGCGGCTTGCCGAACACCACCATGATGCCCACGGCCGCCTTTTCGAGAAACTGGTTCAGATTGAACCGGTTTCTGTTTTTTCGGCCTCCCACGCCTCGCCGGCTCCGCATCGAGTTCCCGCGTCAGCTCTAGCACCGGCGGTGCGTTCTTCTCCGCTTCGATCTGCTCCGTGAGCCGAATCCACTCGGCAAGATGCTGATCGTGCTCGAGCGCGGTCAGCTCGGCGCGGTGCAGATTTTCTGCAATCTCCCAACGGCGTCTGTTGGTCTCATTCAGATCGACAATGACCGCATCGATCTGCTCCCATCCGAGCTTTTCGGCAGCGCGGACGCGATGCAGGCCGGCGACGAGGTGCACGGTCTCCACGCCGCTTTTGTCCGGCTCGGCCCAGACGGAGATCGGCTGCTGAAGACCGATGGCGCCCATGCTCGCGGCAAGCGCGGAAACCTTCTCATCGTCCGCCTTGCGATAGCGCGCATGGACGACAAGACCATCTAGGTAGATGCGACTGGTTTTCATACGATCGCGCCCACGGATTCGGCCGATATCTTCGTCAGCCTTTTGTTGGTGCGAACTGCATTCCATCCTTGGACGAGAACGGCGGCGACTTCCTTGCGCGTGATGCGGCCGGCGTCCTGCCGGGTAAGGAAATCGCGCACTTTCTTGGCCGGCTCCCCGGAATTCAAAAATCCGACACCGGTCGCAATCTTCTCGAAATACTCGTCAGCCGCCCGGCGTGATTTCTGGGCGCACAGGTAATGCACGCCAACAGCCACCGCCGGAGCCGGGAGCCGATCTGCGGCGAATCTCAGGCCAGCACGTTTGATACTCTCCTGAAGTTCGGGTAATCCTAGATAAGCCTCGTAGGCTTCCTGATTGCTCGCGTCTATCCGGGCGCCGTCATCCCCGCTGTTAGC
>DAHXNV010000035.1 GCA_027365225.1 Gammaproteobacteria bacterium | reverse complement strand
TGTGCGGATCGACGACCAAGTGGACCATCTTGCCGGCGAGCTCGTAGGGGACTTCGAAGAAGCGAGCGCCGTAGGAGACGGTGCCGTCCCGCCGGACCAGCCGTTCGGTGCGATGACGGAAGATCTCATCGAGCTTCGCGGCGAGGGACCCGAGCAGGCGGACCCGGCCGAGATCCTGTTGATAGCGGGCGAGCGGAGTCAGGCCGCCGAGCCCGGCATGAGGGCTTCGATGGTACAACTCGGCGATCCATGCCCACAGCCGCGCGTTCAGCTCCGGCAACTGAAGCGGCGCAGGCCCAAGCTCGCTCAAGAGCTGATCGCGCAGGGTTTTGTGCCAGCGTTCCAACTTACCCTTCGAGTCGGTCGAGAACTGCAGCTCATCCCAAGCCTGAAGCGGCGATCACCTTCGAGATCACACACCCCTTCCACCCCCGGCGCGGAGCGAAGTCCGTACTCGTGACGCGCAAGCGTGCCTGGGGAGAAGACCGGGTGATGTACTACGACAACAAAGGCAAATTGCGCTCGATGCTGACGGCCTGGACGAGCCTCGCGGAGCCGGATCAGTTTGCGCAGGCTGCCCGCGGGCGCTCGTGGTTTCGGGTAGACGACCTACTGCGGCTTGCCGCGCAGGTCGGCGAACTCAAGGGGCGGAGGAAGCGCTCGCCGCGTTAAGCAAATTATGCCGCTGTCGTAAGAGTAATTACGCCGCCATGCCCAAAATATGGCAGTGACTTCATCAACTTTATCACCATCTGATTCTATTGAAGCTGCATTGAGAAAATTAAAGCAAAGCGGCAATAACGCCATACCAGTTGTAGAGAAAGATCATCTTGTAGGGATAGTTTCCAGGTCTGATATCCTGAAAAATATCGAGGAATCTCCCCGCCGAACCAGGCGAACGACTCGAGCATGCGGGTCACCGAACAACCCGACGACGGTTTGCCGTGGTCGGAATCCGGGAAACGTGTACGCGTCGGTAAGCCGGCGCCGCGGACGGGTCTTGCGCATGCGCATATCGTGCCAAAAATCCAGACCCCTTGCATGCGTGCGAAACACTGGGGAAATGGGTTCGAAAGCATCACGGGACTATCATCTTTACCCACACTTTTCCGCGAGGAGCCTAAAATCGTAACGGAGCTGCGCAGCCCCTGCTCGGTCTCGCGCACGCCGTGGGGCCGTCCCAATTGACAGAACAGCATCGAGACGAACTGCTGCCAACAGCTCACTCCTCGGGCATGCCGCTCGGCTTTGAGGTGGCGCATCACGCCCTCGAAGTCCGTCCGCGGAATAGACTTGCGAATCTCACTGAACAAGTTATAAAATCGGTTCACGTTGAGCCTTTTCGTTGTCGGCCGAAGCAATTTGGTAGTCACTCCACCTTACACGGGAGGGCTCGACGTCTCCTCTGCTAATTTGGACGACAGTGATCGGACCGCTTCATTGAGTTAGGAGCATGAAATGAATAACAACACCACTCACGAACTCGAAAGCACTGGTGACGTGTCGGCGACACATGATAGTTGTTGTCGCTATCATTTATTTGAGACGTCTTACAGAAGACAATTGAAGCGATACGCGCCTCTTGTGCTAAATAGTGTCTGGACGAAAATGGCCGTTTTCGCGATTTTGGCGCGGCAAACCGCTGATATTCTGTACAGTTGGAGTACGAAGATTCCACCTCATGTCGGCTCACCTCATGGCGAGAGGCGATATAACAGACAGGAAGGATGTTTTTACACGTAGCAGCCCGTGAGCCACCATGACCCCGTTGCGGGCGCTGAACCTGACAGCTTATGCTGCTTGTCTGTAGGGAAGTCGCCTACGATGCTGCGCCTGCTTGTGTTGGATCTGGCCCAGGCGCAACACATTACGCGCCAGAACCGCCAGCGCCACGTAGCGTTTTAAGCCGGCTATGCCATGGTCTAGGCAGCGGTCCAGACCATGACACTCCAGCGCATTGATCGCCGACTCGACGGCCGCATGCTTCTTACGCAAGCTGACAAACTCAGGATCACTTTCGCGCGCCATATCCGCGGCACTCCATTTCCCCTTCTTCGGCAGCACGACCAGCTTGACGATCTTTGCCAAATCCATCTGGTTCTCGGCACTGTGAAAGCCCTTATCAAAGCTGGCACTGTCGAGCGTCTCGTACTTCCTCTGGGTTTCCTCAATCAGCGGCACTGCCGCCTCAACATCCTCGGTCTTCTGCAGTACCCGGTGATTGAGAATGAAGCGATATTGATCTTCGACCACCGCTACCTTCACGCCCAGTTCCACCGGCACGCCGGCCTTGCCCTTACTGATCCATTCCGTGTGTTCCTCGAATATCGAGAACACCTTCTCTGCGTGGGGGATGATCTGCCCTTGCAGCACCCGGCGGCGGATTTGCTCCACCTGGCGTTCGGCATGCTGCATGAACCGATCGAGCTCTTTCAGCTCGATCGCCAAGATTAGGTTGACGGCCGCCTCTTTTTCCAACTTTTCGCGAGTCTCGCGTGCCCGCGCCAAATAACCTTCGGCCTCCTCAATGTAGTCGCGGTGCGCCTCCTGAATCTCATGATTTCGGGCCGTGCGCGTGACTTCGTTGCGCGCACTGGAGCGCTTGAGCTTGCTGATCTGTGAGCTCAAACTGATTTGAAACGGACTTCGTAACGATTCGGACAAGTTCAGCGCATTGAGGCGATTGCGTCC
>DAHXNV010000034.1 GCA_027365225.1 Gammaproteobacteria bacterium | reverse complement strand
TCCTCAGCCGCCAGATAGCTTCTGCGCAACTCCATACCTACGGTGTGAACACATCGCCCCGGCTTCCGCAACACGTAACTGCTTGATAACATTACTATCCCGAGCCGCTGAAAAGAGCCGCACCCATTGTAAATCCACGCAGGCGAGTCAATCCCGGCGCCGGCGTCGAGAATAGCCTGCACCTCACGATCATCACACCGTTGTCTCTTGCGCGAGCCGCTCAAACACACTCCTCCACGAGTGGGCGTCGCGCAAAAGACTACCAGAGGATTTCGGGTGTGTCCAGAGCCGCGGGAAACTCCTTCAGAGGCAGCGCGAAACGGCTACAGTTGTGTCCGAGTAGCCGAGGACATTGCTGCCCTCGGCCCTCACAGACCCGTACTAGCCCTACTTTCGCAATCGAGGTGACCGAAAGGGATGATTTCGTGGGGTTTTCACGGATCAACTGCCTCGCGCGTCATACATGAAAGAATAGTAGGGAACCAGCGCTCCAGATCGAAGACTTTTACGGCACGGCGCTGTTGCGTCGTGAGCTCAGGGGCGAGCATTACCGTAGGGCGGCGCCCGGGTTTGCCGGTCGCGGTGCGCACCAGCGTTGCGCGGATGTCGCCCAGGTTTTTCATGGTCTGACGGGCCGACGCATCGGTCTTGAGTGCCAGTCTTGCCAGACTCACGAGCATCAGTCCGAGAACCGTGGCGAAGGTATGCAGGCGCAGCGCCCCGTCTGTCCATTGATGCGACGGTCCCCACGGAACGACACCGCCCTTCTTCGCTCGACGAAACAGCTCCTCCACGTTCCATTGTCCTCGAAAGCCACTCACAATTCGTGCGGTACTCCAATTGTGGCGATCGGTGCATAGCACCCGCCGGCCGAGGCGGGTCTGCTCCAGGTGGCGGCGCAAAGCATCATCGACGCGCCAGCGCAATGTCGGGGCTTTGTCTGTGCCACCGACGTTCGTCACCACAAAAGTCGACAAGTGTTCGCGAGCGAGGGTCTTTTGGACTCTTTGCTCCAACTGGCTATGCGTGATGCGGCCCTTTTCGATCAGCCGCTCGAACTTGCGCAATTCCTTCTTCGCCTTGCGCAGCGCGACCGCAATGCCGCGTTTCTGTCCCTTCAGCAACTCTTCGCTTTCCACGACCACGAGCGTGCGGTCCAGCTCACCGACCTTCGTGCGCATCCGCGCGGCGCGCACGTGACTCAACTTGCCCGGCAAGGGTTTCATCGCGCCGCGATCGGCCGCCATCTGCAGTGCCGCTTCTGAGGCTTTGTGTCCCAGTGGCAAGGAAATCAGGCTGTAGTACCCCACGGCATCCAGGTCCAACTCCAGTTGCGGGCTCCAGAACCCCCCATCGCGTACCAGCGTACGCTGCCCGGGTTGCGCGCGACCCTCACCTTCATCCAGCGCCTCGTGCAATTGACGTAAGCCCTCCAGGCAGGCGCCCAGCACGGCCTGATCCGAAGCGTTCCCCGCATAGCTGCGGTACAGGAGCGGGACATGTCCGGTCTCACTCACCAGAACCCCCAGCCCCACGACACGCAGATCGCTGCGCTTGCTTTTAGCATGCCCGCGCCGCGCCAGCGCACCAGAGGTCGCTGTAGCGATGTGCGTGTCGAAATTGGTCGTGTCGAAGGCGAGCACGTCCGTGGAAAGCTCAAAGCGCGCCACGGAGGCCTTCGAAATCGCCACTTGCGCCTGCTCCAATTGCACGTCGGTGACCTGTTGCGCCACGCGATGAAATCCCTGCCCACTGAAGGTGCTGCTCGGCAAACACGACAGCCGCGGCACGCTCCCCTCCAAAAAATCCGCCAAGTCGCACTTCGGTCCCGGCGCGCATGCGCGCTGGATCGCCACCGCAACCGTCCATTCCCCGACAGAGGGCCCTTGCAAGGCTCCCAGATTCCCGCACGCCCGATCGATATGTCCGATGAGGTCGAGTTGCTCCGCAACCCAGATCAACGCGCCGATGTCGCCAATCCTGCGCGTGCCCACCGTACGCGTCGCGCCCAGGTCAACCACCGGCGGGGGCGTCGCCGGACCCAGCACCACCTGGCGCGCCACCGAGCGTCCTTCAACCGGATCCCATAGCGACTGGGCTGCGATACGGTATCGCAGACCATTGACATCACGTTCGAATACATGCATTCTTTCATGTAGCATTTTCCGACATCGAACGTCAAGCACTATCCTTGTTTTCCCGGGGTTTCCGCTTCCATTGGCGCCCGGAATCTGCACGAATTTGCGAAAGTAGGGCTAGAAGCTGAGGGAAAGCGAGACATAGACCAGGCGCGGCGCGCCTGGATTGGCAATGACATAGCCGCCCGTGGGGGTCTGGAAATAGCCGCCCGAGCTGACGTACTCCGTCGAGTTGTATGCCTTGTTCGCCAGATTGAGCAGTTGCAGCGAGAGCGTGCTGCCACGCACGCCCGGTATGAGCGAATTGAACCAGCGGGTGTGTGCCCAGACCGAGACGCTCACCAGATTGTACGCCGGATTTGTCAGTGTCGACGGTAAGCCGGTGTTCTTGTCGAAGAGATACCGTGCGCCGACATATTGATCCCATAGCGTGGCATGCACTCGGGCGGTCGGCAGACGGAATTGATAGGTGATCCCGGCGTTGAGCGTTTCCTTCGGGGAATTCGGCACCGGTAAGCCGTAACCGGTGGGTTGCGGTCCGCTTGGGCTCACCGCGGAGGTGAACTCGTTCCAGCGGCTGCTCAAATAGCCAAAGTTGGCGAAACCGCTCCACTGGCGGCTGAAGGTCGCGCGCAGCGACAGGTCGACGCCCTTGAGCGTGGCCGACCCGTAGCCGAAATAGACGACCTGCGGGTTTTGCGCCGTCGAGTAGCTGAGCGTCTCGTCACTCATCAGGTTATGGAAAAAATCGAGGGAGGCATACACAGCCCGCATTGCCCCGAGACGCAGCGCCGCATAACGCACGCCGAGGTCGTATTCCTCGGCCCGCGCGGGCTTCAAGGACGCCACATTGAGCGGATATCGGTCGAGGTTACCCGAATTGGGATTGTGACGGGTGATGGAAAAATTTCCGAACAGATTGAGATCGCGGACGAGCTCGTAATTGACCCCGAGCGAAGGCTCGAAGCGGACAAAATCAGTCGATTCGTCCGGACTCGTGTCGTAGCCACTGAATGTGAAAGTCTTGCCGTT
>DAHXNV010000033.1 GCA_027365225.1 Gammaproteobacteria bacterium | reverse complement strand
CCCGCCGTACGTCTCGGCCATCACCTTCGTCAGCGCCGCCGTCAGCGTCGTCTTGCCGTGATCCACGTGCCCAATCGTCCCCACGTTCACATGGGGCTTGCTGCGCTCGAATTTCTCTTTGGACATGATTGCTTACCTGATGAAACCTATTTCTTGATGATGCCGTCGGCGATGTTCGGCGGCACTTCGAGATACTTCGCGAATTCCATGGTGAACGTTGCGCGGCCCTGGCTCATCGACCGCACGTTGGTCGCGTAACCGAACATCTCCGAGAGCGGCACCTCGGCCGTGATGGCCTTGCCTGCCGCAGTCTCGTCCATGCCGAGGATCTGTCCGCGGCGGCGGTTGAGATCACCGATCACGTCGCCCGAGTACTCCTCGGGAGTCACGACCTCGACCTTCATGATGGGCTCGAGCAGCACCGGCTTGGCGCGCCTGAAGCCTTCCTTGAAGCCAATGGAGCCAGCGATCTTGAACGCCATCTCGCTCGAGTCGACGTCGTGGTACGAGCCGTCGAACAGCGTGACCTTGACGTCGACCACCGGGTACCCGGCGATGACACCGGTCTGGCAGGCTTCCTGAATGCCCTTGTCGACCGCCGGGATGTACTCGCGGGGAATGGCGCCGCCGACGATGCCGTTGACGAATTCGTAGCCCTTGCCGGTTTCGTTCGGCTCGACCTTCAGCCACACGTGACCGTATTGGCCGCGCCCGCCGGACTGGCGCACGAACTTGCCTTCCTGCTCGACCCGGGCGCGGATGGTCTCGCGATAGGCGACCTGCGGCTTGCCGACGTTGGCCTCGACCTTGAACTCGCGTTTCATGCGGTCGACGATGATTTCCAGGTGCAACTCGCCCATGCCCGCGATGATGGTCTGCCCCGACTCCTGGTCGGTGCTGACGCGGAAGGACGGGTCTTCCTTGGCGAGGCGCTGCAGAGCCACGCCCATCTTCTCCTGGTCGGCCTTGGTCTTCGGCTCCACCGCCACCGAAATGACCGGGTCCGGGAACTCCATCTTCTCCAGGGTGATGACCTTCTCCAGGTCGCACAGGGTGTCACCGGTGATGACGTCCTTCAGGCCCACGGCGGCCGCGATGTCGCCCGCGCGGACTTCCTTGAGCTCGGTACGGTCGCTGGCGTGCATCTGCAGCAGCCGGCCGATGCGCTCCTTGCGGCTCTTGGTGGGCACAAACACGGTGTCCCCGGAGTTGAGCACGCCCGAATAGACGCGAAAGAACGTCAGATTGCCGACGAATGGGTCGTTCAGAATCTTGAAGGCGAGCGCGGCGAAGGGCTCCTCGTCGCGCGATTTGCGCGTGGCCGGCTTACCGTCGCTATCGAGGCCCTTGACTTCCGGCATCTCGATGGGCGAGGGCATGAACTGGATGACCGCATCGAGCAGCGCCTGCACACCCTTGTTCTTGAACGCCGAGCCGCACGTGCACAGCACCAGTTCGTTGCGGATCGAGCGCTCGCGCAGGCCCGCGCAGATCTCCTCGTTGGTGAGCGTCTCAGCCTCGAGGTACTTCTGCATCAGCGCGTCGTTGGCCTCGGCGGCCGCCTCGATCATCTTGCCGCGGTATTCCTCGGCCTGAGCCGTCAGTGCCTGCGGGATGTCGCGATACTCGAAGCGCATGCCCTGGGTCTCCATGTCCCAGTAAATGGCCTTCATGCGGATCAGATCGACGACGCCCTCGAAATGCTCCTCGGCCCCGATCGGCAGCTGGATGGGCACCGGATTGGCGCGCAGACGCGCGCGGATCATCTCCACGACACGCAGGAAATTCGCGCCCGCGCGGTCCATCTTGTTCACGAACGCGATGCGCGGCACGCCGTATTTGTTCATCTGGCGCCAGACGGTCTCCGACTGAGGCTGCACCCCCGCGACCGAGTCGAACAACGCCACCGCCGAATCGAGCACCCGCAGGCTTCGCTCCACCTCGATGGTGAAATCGACGTGCCCCGGGGTATCGATGATGTTGATGCGGTGCTCGGGGAAGCTCCCATCCATGCCCTTCCAGAAGCAGGTGGTGGCGGCCGAGGTGATCGTGATACCCCGCTCCTGTTCCTGCTCCATGTAATCCATGACGGCCGCGCCGTCGTGGACCTCACCGATCTTGTGCGACACCCCTGTGTAAAACAGGATGCGCTCGGTCGTCGTCGTCTTGCCCGCGTCGATGTGGGCAGAGATGCCGATATTCCGATAGCGCTCTATGGGCGTCGCGCGTGCCACGATGCGATTTCCTTATGGATTCCCGGCAGTCATGCAATGAGCACTTACCAGCGGTAGTGGGCAAACGCCTTGTTGGCCTCCGCCATGCGATGGGTGTCCTCGCGCTTGCGCACGGCGGCACCGCGATTCTCGGCGGCATCCAACAACTCATGGGCCAGGCGGTGCGCCATGGATTTCTCGCTGCGCGCCCGAGCCGCCTCGATGACCCAGCGCATGGCCAGCGTCTGGCGACGGGTGGCACGCACTTCGACCGGCACCTGATAGGTCGCACCGCCGACGCGGCGGGATTTGACCTCGACCACGGGCTTGACGTTGTCAAGCGCAGCCGTCAGCACCTCGATGGCTTCCTGGCCCTGCTTGCCGGTCTTCTCGGCGATGCGCTCGATGGCGCCGTACAGGATGCGCTCGGCCGCAGACTTCTTGCCGTCCTTCATGACGACATTCATGAACTTGGCCAGCATCTCGCTGTGGAACTTGGGGTCCGGCAGGATCGCGCGGACCGGAGCTTGAGCTCGGCGGGACATATCCGAACCTCCTACTTCTTAGGCCGCTTGGCGCCGTACTTCGAGCGCCCCTGCTTGCGCTCGCCCACCCCCGCACAATCGAGGGTGCCGCGAACGGTGTGATAACGCACGCCGGGCAGATCCTTGACGCGGCCCCCGCGGATGAGCACCACGGAGTGCTCCTGCAGGTTGTGGCCTTCGCCACCGATGTAGCTGGTGACCTCGTATCCGTTGGTGAGCCGTACGCGGCACACCTTGCGGAGCGCGGAATTCGGCTTCTTCGGCGTCGTCGTGTATACGCGCGTACAGACGCCGCGCTTCTGGGGCGAAGCCCCCAGGGCCGGCACCTTGGTTTTCTCCGTTCTCGTCCGCCGCGGTTGTCGGATGAGTTGACCGGTGGTCGCCATACTGTCTCCAAGATCCTGCGTTCGAGCGCGGACCGCGCCCTGGAGTCGTCAGAGGGTGCGCCCGTGCGGTGAGCGTCCGGACAAAAACCGGGCCGCCTGCGCACCACGCACTGGATCCAGCGCGCTCGCGAGGGATTGGCCCGGTGTCTGGGTGTCGCTATTTCAGGGATCGGGATGCAGTCGGACCGACCCGAGAAAGGCCGGCGATTCTAGGGAGGGGCTGCCAGAGTGTCAACCGGAGCGAGCATCGGGCTTTGCCCGACGGCCGGTGGCGAGCGCAAGAAGTGCCCGCGCCGGAGCGCCGAACCGCGTGACCGGCCCGCTCGAAACCACCGGCATTCTCCGAGCCAAACTGCCATCCCGACCGGCACGTCCCGCACCCCCGGCGGCACAGGCACAATCGCGGCGCACGCGTGGGCTACGCCGAGCGCCAGATCCGCATCAGGCTGGACGCTCATCCAGCCGCCACCTTGCACTGACGGGCAGTCTCTGCACCCCCGCCCGTCAGTCACCGCATCGGCGAGCACGCCCTCTCGAGCAAGCGATGCAACGGCAGCCCGCGGGAGGCGGCGGCGCGGCGATTGCCGCGGAAGACGAACTCGTCGCGGCAGACCAGCCAATTCCTCGGGCCGCACCGAGCCGCGCTCAGGGCCGAGCAGCCAGCGCCGCCTGCCCTTGAGCGAGCAGGAGGCAACCCGGCCCGCAGGCGCTGCGGTGCGCGAAGGCGCGATGCTATCCTCCAGTCCCGCGACGGACTGATCAGACCGCCGGATATCCACAGCGCGCGGGCCGCCCCGGATTGAGAGATACCCCGATGAGAGATCTCATTTTCCGCATCTACGATCGCACCATCGACGTGATCATCATCGGTCTGGTGCTGGTGATGATCATCGTCATGGCCTTCGCTTTCTTCCAGGTGGTGCTCAACGTGTGGGCGCTGATCCCGGGCCTCAAAGCCAACATGGTCGCGCAGGACGATTTCCGCGACTTGATCGTCAACCTGCTCGACGTGTTCGTGCTGATCGAGCTGTTCGCAACGTTCACCCGCTACATCAGGACACGCCACGTAGGCATGACACAACTGCTCGACGTGACCATCGTGTTCGCGCTGCGCGAGTTGCTGGTCAAGCTGTACGGCAATCGATTCTCGACCGCCGGGCTGATCGGGCTGTGCGCGATCGTGATCCTGCTGATCGTCGGCAGAAGCCTGACCACCCGGTTCTCACCGCACGCCGGGACATAGCGCGGCTCGGTCGGGCAGGCTGCGGTGCCGGCCCCACGGCCGGCGCCGACCAGCCGCTCAGCCGCGCCCGGGGTCGGTGGGATTGCCGAGGCCACCTGTCTGCGGCGGGCTGACGGACGGGGCGTCGCGCTCCAGAAATCCGATCACCAGCTGTCCCAGGCCCCAGGCGACGATGACCAGACCCCACCAGAAGCTATTGTTGCCACCCGTCTGCCAGAGCGCCACGGTGATGGCGACACCCACCAGGCTAAACACGACCCCGCGGTAGCGATAGTGATAACGGTCCCGATACCGCCGGCCGGAATGGCCGTGGTACGAATCGTGGAACAACTCCGGCGGCAGGGGCGGCAGCTCGATGCCCTTCTCGATCGCCGCCATCCGCTCGGCGTGATAGAGCTGAAGCATTTCGCGCTGTCTGCGCATCCTGTGATACACCGCGAACATCCCGGAGGCGAACGCCCCGATGATGGCGATGATCGGAATCAGCAGGGCGAGCGCTCCCTGGCTGACGTGGCCAAGACCTGGAATGGACATGGGCGGGTTCTCCGGTTCAGTTGCACGACGCGCTTGATACCCGGCAAGCTGTCCGGGGGTTTCACCAGCGTCCCAAAAATGGTTGAAACCGAACCCGCGCTGCCCGGGTATCAAGCGCAGCCTCGCCACGTCCGCCCGGGCGTCGGTCGGGCATCCAGGGGGTGATGTGTGCATGCGGCGGCGAGCGAGGCCAGCCAACGCGACCGGGACATCGTGCAGCTGCTGCGCACAGCGGGGCGCAACCGCGCCTTCGAGGAGCTGCAGCGCCGCTACCAAGGCAAGATCTACCGCCTGTGCTGCGCACTGCTGCACGAGCGGGACCAGGCCGAGGACGCGGCCCAGGACAGCCTGGTTCGGATCTGGCAGGCGCTCGATCGGTACGACGGGCGGGCGGCGCTGTCGAGCTGGATTTACACCGTGACCCGCAACCGCTGCCTGACGGCGCTGGAGCGACGCAGGACGCACGAGTCGTGGGACGAGTTCGGCGAGTCGCTCGAGTCCGGCGGCCCGGCCGCGGCGGACGCGGCGCAGCCGTGGGATGGGCGCCCGGAGCAGCTGCGCGGGCTGATCGAGCTGCTGCCGGAGCGGTTGCGCCGAGTGCTGCTGCTCTATTATCACGAGGAGCGCTCGGTGAAGGAGGTGGCGCTCATGCTCGGCGCCCCCGAAGGCACGATCAAGACGGCGCTGTTTCGGGCACGCGCGGCCCTTGCCGAGATGCTGAGGCGCCGGGGATTGGATGACCCGGCGTACTGGCAGGAGGAGACATCGTGACCGAGGCGAAAACAACTGAATTCGAGCGCGCCCTGGATGAGGCGTTGGGTCGTGCGCTGCCGGCGCCGGAGGTTCCACACGACTTCCCCATCCGTCTGAGCGCCGCACTCGCGCGCGCCACGGAATCTGACTTGACCGACTTGCGTGCGCGGTTCGAGCAGGAGCGTCGGGAGCAGCTTCAGAGGCTGAAGGCAGACTACATCCGCGTGCGGCGTGGCGCGTTCGGCACGCTCCTCGGCGTGGCATTCGCCGCGGGCGCGGTCGCCGTGATCCTCATGCCCTGGCTGCGCGCGCATCTGGGCGCGTACGCACCGATGGCAATCGCCTGGGGCGGGAGCGCGTTGGGATTGGGGCTCACTTTCTTCGAGCCGCTGCGCCGCACTTTGCGACGGTGGTCTGATGCGCTCTGACGGGGGAGATATCCGTCCGCTTGTCTCCGGTGTTCATGCCGCCCGCGCACCCGCGTCTGATCCTGTTTCGCATCGGCTTTGATGTCCATATCGCTGCATCGCGCCGAAGCCACCGACAGTACCCGCGTGAGCGAGCGGCACCGAACGTCCAGCTCTGCGCGCGACGTCCGTGATGACGTATCATCTGCGCCGTGTCTGTCCGATGCTGCGGAGTTCTGAGCGATGTCCGGCCTCGAATCCGCTCCAAAACGCCCGCCCGCACTGCGCCTGCCCGGCGGCTGGATCATCGCCGCGGTCCCGCTCATCTGGCTGCTCGGTCTTGGCGCCTGGGTGATGGCGCGCTGGTCGCGGCTGCCGCGGCTGATCCCCGTTCATTGGGACATCTTGACGGGGTTGCCGGATTTCTGGGTCAGGCGCACCCCCACGGCGGTGCTCTCGGTCTTCGGCACCATGGGCGGGATCTGCCTGGCATTCATCGTGCTGGCGTGGCTCATGCTGCAGCAGCCGCCGCCGCAGGCCTCGCCTGCGATGCTGGCCGCCGAGCGGATCTTTCGCCGGCGGACCGCCCTGCTGATCGTCGTGTCCGCCTGGTTCATCGCGTTCTTGCCGGCCTTCAGCCTGTTGCCGCTGCCGTTTGGCGCCCTGCGGGTCTGGATGGCGCTGTTCGGGGCCGCTCTGTTCATCGGCATCATCGTGCTGGTACGGTCCGGTCTGCACATGCGCCGCAAGCGCGGCGGCCCCGGGCCGGGACCGTAGCCAGCCCCGGCTCCCCGCGGGCCTGCGCCCGTCCGAGGGCCGGGCACGCCACGCCGCGCGATGGGCGCCGGATTCTCGCGCAGATCCCTGCCGGAAATCCCCCGGCCATGGCATGATGCCGCACGGCGTCATCCAGGGAGACGCTGACCGGCTCGAAGCCGGCAGCAGGCGCGCTCCCGCGTGAACGTCAGGCCGTTCTGGGTCAACACCTCACCGAGAACCTCAGATGAGCGCACGGGGATTCGGGCTGACGACTCTGGCATGGATCGGTCTGCTCGCCGCGGGGATCGCGGCAGTCCTGCCCGCCCCTGCGCGCGCGCATGGGATTCACCGCCGATTCCTCCGGCATCGCCACCTCGCGAGTCATCCCCGGGTACGCTCGCGCGAAGCGCTGGTCTACGACGCGACGCTCTCGCGAGTGCTGTACGCCAAGCGGCCCGCCGGCATCACGCCCATTGCATCGATCACCAAGCTCATGACGACTCTGGTGGTCGCCGAGGCGAGGCAACCGCTCGAACAGCGCCTGCACGTGACGCGCGCCGATTGGACGCCCTACTCGCATCTGCCGATCGGCATCTGGCTCACCCGCGCCCAGCTGTTCCACTTGGCGCTGATGTCTTCGGAAAACCGGGCCGCGCGCACGCTCTGCCGCAGTTACCCCGGCGGGCTGGCGGCCTGCGTACGGGCGATGAACGCCAAGGCCCGGGCGCTCGGCATGCGCCACACTCGCTTCGTCGGACCCACCGGCTTGTCCCGCGGGAATGTGTCGACGGCCGACGACCTCGCGAAGCTCGTGCTTGCCGCCTCGCGCAACCGGGTGATCCGGCGCTACTCGACCAGCGCCGGCTACACGATTCAGGCGGGCCGCTGGCGCCTGCCCTACTACCCCACCGATCCTCTGGTGCGCGACCGGTGGTGGCACATCGTCATCCAGAAGACCGGCTTCACCGACCCCGCCGGCCAGTGCCTCGTGCTCGATACCTACATCGACCATCACGACGTCATCATGGTATTGATGCACTCGTGGGGCAAGTACACGCGCACCGCGGATGCGCGCCGCATCCGGCAGTGGCTGCAGGCGCGGTTCGCGCGCGGCGGCTGGCCGACCGTTGCATCGCGATTGTGAGCGCCCGCGCGAGCCGATGAGCGGCGCCGCGCATCGCCCCGAGGACACCCTCGAGCGCTTCATCGAAGCTCAGCGGCCCCTCATCGACTCGGTGCGCACCGAACTGGCGGCCGGCCAGAAGCGCACCCACTGGATGTGGTTCGTGTTCCCGCAGATCCGTGGTCTGGGGCACAGCCCGACCGCTCAGAACTACGCCATCGACAGTCTCGCGCAAGCCGAGGCCTATCTTCGACACCCCGTGCTCGGCGCGCGGCTGCGGGAGTGCACGCGGCTCGTATGCGCCAGCCGGCAGCGCACGATCGAGGAGATTTTCGGGTATCCGGACAATCTCAAGTTCCACTCCTGCATGACGTTGTTTGCCACGGTGGCCGGCGAGCGACCCGAGGATCAAGTCTTCCGCGCCGCCCTCGACAAATACTTCAGCGGCCGGGAAGACCCCAGGACGCTCGAGCTGCTGCGGCCGCGCGGCGCACGCCCGCTCGATCCGTGATCGAGCGTTAGCCGGGAATCAGCACCGTCGAGCCGGTGGTGCGGCGCGCCTCGAGGTCACGGTGGGCGGCCGCGGCGTCCGTCAGCCGATAGCGCTGCCCGATCCTGACACGCACCACACCGTTTCTCACCGCCGAGAACAGCTCGCGCGCCGCCGCATCCAAGTCAGCTCGCCGGGCGATGTAGCTGAAGAGCGTGGGTCGGGTGAGATAGAGAGAGCCGCGCTTGCTCAGCTCGAGCGGACTGATCGCCGGCGGCGGCCCGGAGGCATTGCCGTAGGAAACCATCATGCCGAGCGGCCGAAGGCAATCGAGCGAGGCCATGAAGGTGTCCCGGCCGACCGAGTCGTACACGACCGCCACGCCCGCGCCGCGCGTGAGCTTGCGAACGCTCTGCGCCAGCTCATCGCGCCCCTGGATCAGCACATGCCGGCAGCCGTGCCTGCGCGCCAGCTGCGCCTTGGCTTCGCTGCCGACGACGCCGATGACGGTCGCGCCGAGAGCCTTCGCCCACTGCGTGAGCATGACGCCGACGCCGCCCGCGGCCGCATGGACCAGGAGGGTATCGCCACGCTGCACCCGATAGGTGCGCCGCAGCAGCGCGCGCGCGGTGAGCCCCTTCAGCATGATCGCGGCGGCCTGTTCGTCGGAGAGATCCCCGGGAATCTTGACGAGCCGTTCCACGGGCACATTGCGCACCTCGCAGTAGGCGCCCGGCCTGGAGTCGACATAGGCCACGCGCGCACCGACTCGCCAACCCGGCACATTGCGCCCGAGCGCGGTGATCACACCGGCTGCCTCGCGGCCGACGCCGCTCGGCAGCTCGCCAGGATACAGGCCCGTTCGATCGTAGACGTCGATGTAGTTGAGCCCGATCGCCGTGTGGCGAACCTGCGCCTCGCCGGTGCCCGGCCTGCCGGGATCGCAGTCCTCGACCCGCAGGACGTCCGGACCGCCGTGCTCGTGGAATCGGATGCATTTCATGGACTGCTCCTGCACGAGGAGATTCTGTGCCGGTGACGGACCCTGCGCAGCATGCGCGCCCGCGGCCGCGATCGGCTGCTCGAGCGGGCGCGCCGCCCGATCATCGGGCCGCACCCCCGCTTTCGTGCGGCGGCAGCGCCGGGCCGGAGCCGGCGCCCGTGCGCTCGATGGCCGCGGCGATCTCGCGCAAATCCGCTTCGGTCAGGTGCAGTGCCGCGGCACCGATCCAATCGTCCACCTGTGCGGGCTTGTGCGCGCCGACGATGGCACCGGTCATGCCGGGCCAGGCCAGAACCCAGGCCACGGCGACGGCCGCCACCGTCGTGCCGTGACGCGCCGCCACGGGCTTGAAGGCCTCGGCGAGCTGCAGATTGCGCGTCAGGGCATCGCCGGTGAATTGCGCGTTGCGGGTGCGCCAGTCGTCCTTCGGGAGCGATCTGGCGCGCTCGGCCGTAAACGTGCCCGTGAGCAGCCCCGCCTGCATGGGGCTGTAGACGATCACACCGGCCTGGTGCGCGTGGCACCAGGCGATCTCCGCGGCCGAGTGCCGGCGGATGGCGGAGAACGGCGGCTGCAGCGACTCGACATGCCCGAGGTGCTCGGCGCGCTCGAGCTGCTCGATGCTGTGATTGGACAGGCCGACCGCATGCACCTTGCCCGCCCTCTTGAACTCGAGCAGCGTGTGCCAGTATTCCTCGAGAGGCACGTCGTCGGCGGGCCAGTGCATCTGATACAGGTCGATGCGCTCGACGCCCAGCCGGCGCAGGGAATCATCCAGCTCGCGCCGCAGACTGTCAGCCGAGCCGACCCGGCGCGGCGGCGCTTCCCGGCGACTCTCGTCCCAGACCAGACCGCACTTCGTGAACACATACGGCCGCTCGCTCGCGGGCATTTCCTGCAACGCCCGCCGGACCAGCACCTCGGAATGCCCGAGGCCGTAGATCGGCGCGGTGTCGATCCAGTTGACGCCCCGTTCGAGCGCACGGCGGATGACGCGGACCGACACCTCATCGTCATGGGCGCCCCACTCCGTGCCGCCGATGGCCCATGCGCCAAGTCCCACGGCCGTGATGGCCATGCCGGTGGTGCCCAGTGGACGGGTGGGCAGAGGGTCTTGGGCGAATGCGGCGGAGGGAATCTCCATGGCAGTGTCTCCGGATGATCGGTGGAAGCCGCGCAGGTTGGCACGAGCACGCCTCGCCGGCAATTCGGCGACCTGCACGCAGGCCAGAACGCAGAATCGATGCGCAGGGCACCGCCCCTTCGAGGAGGGTCCCGCGCATCCTGGCGCGATCGGACTCACTCCCCCGCACAACGCCTGAGGGCCCGCCCCGGATTGGAGCGCGCTAGTCACCCGAGAGCATCGGGTCGAGCGGCACCCAGGCACTGCCAGCCTGGCTCGAGCGCAGCACCGCATCGACGAAGCCGACCCCTTCCAGGCCATCTTCGACGTCCGGATACCAGACATTTGCCGGCGGCTGCTCGCCGCGTCCAGCCGCGCCAATGGCGCGGGCGATCTCGGTGTAGAGGTTCGCAAAGGCCTCCAGGTACCCCTCCGGATGGCCCGCCGGAACGCGCGTGACGCGCCGGGCGGCCTCACCGGCCGCTTGCGAGCCGCGCGTAATGATTTGCCGCGGCCGCTCCACCTCGGCGAACATCAGCTGGTTCGGATCGCTCTGCCGCCACTCGAGGCCACCCCGCTCGCCGTACACGCGGATCGCCAGCTCGCTCTCATTGCCGGGCGCGACTTGGCTCGCCCACAGCAGCCCCCGGGCGCCGCCGGCAAAGCGCAACATCACACGCGCGTCATCGTCGAGACGGCGGCCGGCGACGAAACTCGTCAGCTCGGCGCACAGCTCCTGCACCCGCAGGCCCGTGATGAAGCGCAGCAGCTGATAAGCGTGCGTGCCGATGTCGCCGATCGCCCCGCCGCGGCCGGCCCGGGCCGGGTCGGTGCGCCATTGCGCCTGTTTGTTGCCCCGCGCCTCGACGTTCGTCGTCAGCCAGTCCTGCAGATAGTGCGCTTCGACGAGCCGGAGCGTGCCCAGAGCACCGTCGCGGCACAGCTCCCGGGCGTGGCGCACCATGGGGTAACCGCTGTAGTTGTAGGTGACGGCCAGAATCCGGCCCGTCTGCCGAACCAGGGCGCGTAGCTCACGCGCGTCGTCGATCGACGTGGTCAACGGCTTGTCGCAGATGACGTGGATTGCGCTGCGCAGGAATGTGCGCGCGATCGCCGCATGGGAATCGTTGGGCGTGGCGATGACCACCGCCTCGATGCCATCTGCGCGCGCCGATTCGGCCCTCGCCATGTGCTCGTAGCTCTCATAAGTGCGCTCGGGCGAGAGGCCGAGCTCGCGTGCGGACGCGCGGGCACGCGCGGGGTCCCCCGACAGCGCCCCGGCCACGAGCTCGTACTGATCGTCCAGGCGGGCCGCGATGCGATGCACCGCGCCGATGAAGGCCCCCTGCCCTCCGCCCACCTGACCCAAGCGGATCTTGCGCATTCGAGCTCTCCTGAGAACGCCGTGACTGCTCCGGCGGCACTGGCCGCGTTCAATTCCCGGGGGATTATGGCACTGCCGGCGCGTACCGGATCGTCGGCCCAGCGCGCCGTGCCGGCGCGAAGAGCGGCCACCCGGCACGATGCGCGCCCCACCCAAGCCGCGACGGAGCGGCCCTGCGCGATCCGGCTTGTGCCGGACTTGTGCCCGCGCAGGGTGCCCTCTACGCTGGTCACCGGCCAGACAGCGGAGCACGCCCGATGCGCACTCACGAGCAGACGGTACAGCGACAGTTCGAGCCCCGCGCCGAGGCGTACCTTGCCAGCGCCGTACACGCCTCGGGACCGGACCTCGCGCATGCCACGCAACTCGTGCAACAGACGGCGGCGGATACGGGTCAGGCGCTCGACGTCGGCTGCGGCGCCGGGCACCTTGCCTTCGCACTCGCGCCTCACCTCGATCGCATCGTGGCGCTCGATCCCTCGCCCGGCATGTTGTCGACCGTTGCACGCAGCGCCGCCGCGCGCGGCTTGAGCCGGATCGAAGTGCGCCAGGGCAGCGCCGGATCGCTGCCGTTCGCCGCCGCGAGTTTCACTCTGGTGTGCACGCGCTACAGCGCCCATCACTGGCGGCGGCTCGAGGCCGCCCTCCGGGACATGTGCCGCGTCCTGGCGCCGGGCGGACACGCGCTGCTCATCGACACCCTGGGCGCCGAGGACGCGTTGACGGACACATACCTGCAGGCCACCGAGCTGTTGCGCGACGTGTCACATGTGCGCAATCGATCCGTGCGCGAATGGCGATCCCTGCTGCACGCGGTCGGACTCGTGGAGTTGGAACATCACCAGTGGCCGACGCGGCTGGAGTTCTCGTCCTGGGTGGCGCGGATGGACACGCCGGCGGACCGGGTCGCCGCGATCCGCGACCTTCAGGAAGCTGCCCCACGCGAGGTCAAGGAGGCCCTGGCGATCGAAGCCGACGGATCGTTCACCCTGCGCACGGGCTTGTTCTGGTTGCGCAAGGGGGCGTAGGCGGGACAGGCGCGCGATCGCCTCGCCGAGCCGGTCCGCCTGGGATGGCATCACGGCCGCGCGCTCGGGCAAGCAAGGGCGCGGCAGTGACGACTCATCCCGGCCGTTCGCTGTCGAGGCTTGCCATCTGCGCCGGCGCGTAACGCTCACCGGCGGCCGCGTCCTTCGGCACCGCGCGTTCGATCGCGGCCAGGTCCTGCGCCGAGAGCCGGATCGGCAGCGCGCCCAAGGCTTCGGTGAGCTGCTCGCGGCGGCGGGCACCGACGAGCGGGATGATGTCGGCGCCCTGAGCGGCCACCCAGGCGATGGCAAGTTGCGCGACGCTGACCTTCCGCGTGCGCGCCAGCGCGCGCAGCGCCTCGACCAGGGCCAGGTTGCGCTCGAGGTTCTCGCCGATGAAGCGCGGACCGTGCGCCCGCCAGTCACCCGGGGCCGGGGCCGCGTTGCGCCAATGCCCGCTGATCAGTCCGCGCGAGAGCACTCCATAGGCCGTGACTGCGATCCCGAGCTCGCGCACCGTTGGCAGGATGGCGGCCTCGATGCCGCGGGACATCAGCGAGTACTCGATCTGCAGGTCGCAGATGGGATGGACGGCGGCGGCGCGGCGCACCGTGGCGGCCCCGACCTCCGACAGTCCAATGTGACGGACGTAGCCGGCGGCCACCATGTCGGCCACGGCGCCAACCGTCTCCTCGATCGGCACCTGCGGATCGAGCCGCGCGGGACGATAGATGTCGATGTAGTCGAGTCGCAGGCGCTGCAGAGAATACGCCAACGCAGTTTTCACCGCCGCCGGCCGCGCGTCGTAACCGAGCCAGCGGCCCGCCGGATCGCGCTGGGCGCCGAATTTGACGCTGACCTGGAAACGTTCGCGGGGCAGCCCGGCCAGCGCTTCAGCGAGCAGCAGCTCGTTGTGGCCCATGCCGTAGAAATCACCCGTATCGAGCAGGGTGACGCCGGCCTCGAGCGCCGCGTGGACGGTCGCAATGGATTCACGGCGGTCGGTCGGGCCGTACATGCCCGACATGCCCATGCATCCAAGACCGAGGGCCGACACCTGGGGTCCGCTCTTTCCGAGAGGTCGCAGCTCCATAAGGTCGCTCCGCAACGGATTCGTCAGGGGCTATTCTGGCCTGCTCATCGCGTGCGGTAAACTTCCACTGCTCAAACGGCTTGCACCGCTTAACGCGCAATGAGCGCACGGAGCCGTGCGGATCTCGATGCCCGCGTGACCGTTGCGCGTGCTTGTCGATTTCAGCCGTGACGATGCGACGCGCGCCGCCGCGTCCTGGTCACGGATCAGAACAGACTGGCGCCGGTGATGCCGCCGTAGACGCCGAGCCCGGCGGTAAGGAGTGCCACACCCACGACCACCCAGGCATAAAACCCCCTCAGACGATGCTCGGGCGGCAGCGCGCGGAACGCGAGCGCCACGAGGAAGCCAAGCACCAGCGGCAGCATGAGGGCGTTCATCACCTCGACGCCGATGTTCAGCTCCACGAGATTCGGGACCAGGTCGACGAGCACCGCGCCGCCGATGACCGCGAGCGAAAAGATTCCGTAAAACCACGGCGCCTCGAGCGGCCGGTGCTCCAGAGAGTGACGGTAGCCGGTCACTTCGCCGAAACCCCAGGCGCTGGCGAGCGATGCCACGATGGCCGCCACCAACGCCGCGCCGATGGTGCCGAGCCCGAACACGACGCGTCCGACGCCGACGCCGAGGAACGGCACCAGCATCTTGGTGATGTCATCGATGGAATCGAGGCTGGCGTGCGGATGCAGCGTGCCGATGGTCGCGGCGGCCGCGATGAGAATCGAGGCCATCACGACCTGAGTGATCACCGACCCGAAGGCGGTATCCCATTGCGCCGCACGATAATGGTGCGGCTGGAGCTTCTTGTCCGCCACGGCCGACTGCTGATAGAAGATCATCCACGGCATGATCACGGCGCCGATGTTGGCCGCCACGAGATACAGATACGGACCTCTGTCGAGCGGCATGTGCAGCAGGCCACTCGCGAGCGCCGCGGCCTGCGGGTGCGCGCGCCACGCGATGAACAAGAACGCGAACTCGAACAGCCCGAGCGCGATGGCGACTCGCTCGACGCGCCGGTAGCTGCCGGTCAGCACGATCGCCAGCAGTCCCACCACAGTGAGGCTCAGGCTGATCGGTCGGGCAATACCGAACAGCTCGCCGACGCCGGCGATTCCGGAGAACTCCGTGACCAACGCACCAACCGTGGCCACACCGAGACCGCTGACCGAAAGCCAGGCCCAGCCGGTACCGAAGGTCTTGCGGATCAGCTCGCCGTGTCCCTGGCCGGTGAATACCCCGAGACGCACGGTGAGCTCCTGCACGATGTACAGCACCGGAATGAGCAGCACCTGAAGCAGCAGCAGCCGGTAACCCCACTGCACCCCGCTCTGTGCGGCCGTGATGATGCTGCCGACATCGGTGTCGGCCAGCATCACCACCAGACCCGGTCCCATCACCAGCAGGAACATCTTCCACGCCGGCAGCGCGCGCGCCCGCTGCGGCGTCGCCAGCTCCGAGGTGGGCTGATCCATCGGCTCTACGCCGGCTCCGGCGCACCCGCGCCACACGGGGCGAGCAGCCCATCAGCCGGCTCGCGCAGCCACCGCCGCAGGCGGTATCGGCCCCTATGAATAAGACTGATTCGCATTTGCACTCAGGATATCAGCATGCCATGGGGTAAGGCAATGACGGGATTCCGAGGATCCGCAGCGGGCGGGAGTCGCGGCGCGCGATCCCGGCCCACGTGGCGGTCGCAGCCGATTCCAGCGCCTCGAATCCTGGCGTACGCTACGCCCCGGAAGCACGCGCATGGCCACGATCCTCATTGCCTATTCGACTGTCGACGGACAAACACGCCGGATCTGCGAGCGTCTCCGGCAGCTGCTGGAAGCGCGATCGCACGCCGTGACGCTCGTGCAACTGACCGACGATCGGGTGATCGACGCCGGCCCATTCGACAAAGTGATCATCGGAGCAAGCGTGCGCTACGGCAAGCACCGCCGGCATGTGCACCGGTTCATCGCGGAGAATTCGCACCAGCTCGACGGCAAGCCCAATGTCCTGTTCACCGTCAATCTGGTCGCGCGCAAGCCCGAGAAGAGCACTCCCGAAACCAATCCTTACCTGCGCAAACTGCTCGAGGAACTCGCGTGGCGCCCGACCCACGCGGCCGTGTTC
>DAHXNV010000032.1 GCA_027365225.1 Gammaproteobacteria bacterium | reverse complement strand
TGCTCGAGTGCCAGCGTCAGGGCGCGCAGCGAGGACTGCTCGGCATGCAGGGTGTCGACGGCGGCGAGGACCCCGAAATAAGCCTGAGCCGTCGTCAGGATCAGGTCCTGCTGGGCGGCCTCATAGGTGGCCTGCGCTTCGGCCACCTGGCGGTCGGCGGCCTTGAGGTTCATCCAGTCCGTCCAGGAGAAGAGGTTCTCGCTGAGGTTCAGGCTCCAGGTCTGCCCGGTGGTGTTGCTCGCGGTGCCCTCGCGGTAGATGTACGAGCCCCCGCGTGATTGGGTGCCGAGGCCGCTCGACACCCCGCTTGCATGATCCCAGGTCTCCCCGGCCGAGGCACTGATCTGCGGCAGCAGGACGGCAAAGGCCTCGGGACGCGCCTCACGGGCGGCCCGATAGACCTCGTAGGCCTGCAGATAGGCCGGGTCGTTGCGCTCGGCCTGGTGGTACACCTGGAGGAAATTGGTCGCCGCGGCGGCCGCCGGAACTCCGAGCGCCAGCAGCACGGCGGCCATGATCCTCCGGGAGATATGGCGATTCCGAAGATTCATGAGCATTCCCAAAAACACCGCGGGCGTCCCTGAAGTTGCACTGCGCGCGGATGGATTTCCCGCTGTGGTCTCGATCCGGGTCGGAGACGAGACTCCGGCCCCCGGCCCTCGGATCAGAAGACGAACTCAACCGGCCGCTGCGCGTGCGCCAGCGGGTCGATCACTGTCTCGAAGAGACTCTCCACGGTCCAGGCGTCTTCGGCCACGCGCCGTATCAGCCGCGCGTCCATGGCCGGGGCGTCACCGACCACCACGAAGAGCCTGCCGCCGACCGCGAGGGCGTCCTGGAAGCGGTTGTCATAGCGGGGCATCGAGGCGGTCACGGCAATGGCATCGAACCGGTCCGTCAATGGGTGAGTGAGGGCATCGGCGCCGATGACCTGGACGTCGCGCACGTGCTGAATGCCGAGGTTGCTGCGCGCCATGTCGGCGAGTTCCGGCACGATTTCCAATGACAGCACCGAGCGGGCCGCGACGCGCAGGCACGCCGTCACGAACCCCGAGCCGGTGCCAACCTCGAGAACGCGTTCGTTCCCCGTGAGCTGCAGTGCGGACAGCAACCGGCCCACAATGCTCGGACGGAGCATGTGCTGGCCGCCGGGCAGGGGTATTTCGAGATCGGCATAGGCGAGCGCGCGATAGTTGGGCGGTACATAGGCCTCGCGCGGCACGATGCGCAGCGTCTCAAGGACATTCGAGTCGAGCACGTGCCACGCGCGCACCTGTTGCTCGATCATCTGCTCGCGGGCATTGTCGGCCAGCATGGTCATGAAGGCTCCGGACGAATCAAAGGGTTGCCCCGCCTATGGGTGCAGGACCGGTGGAAATTACGGGTTTTCGGTCCGTCTGCCAAGCGAAATTGCCATGCGATATGGTGAAATCGCCCCGGAACAGGCATAGCGGTGCGCTATGCTCACCGCCGAGCACAGTATGCAAATAATCGATAAATGGCGGGCCAACCTGCGCATGGTCGCCCAAGGAAAGCTGAGCTGAATGTCGATCGCATGGGCCCTGGGCCTTCTTCTGGCGCTGCTTGCCGCCGCGTTCTTTGTGCTGCTGCGCGCCGAGCGGACGCGGCGCGCCGAGCGGCGCGTCCTCGGCCGGCTGGCGCGCCGTCTGGAAGCGCCGCTGTCGGTTGAGTCCCCCGAGCGCATCGAGGCGACCCAGGTCGGCCCAGAACTCGGTGAGCTCATCGCCGCGGTCAATCGTCTGATGAGCGTGCCGCCCGCATCACCCGGGCAGGGGCCCGGATCGGGCGGGGATACCCGGTTCGCCGCCTTGGCCGAGCGCGTCGAGCAGCCCGTGCTCGTGCATCGGGATGTCATCGTGTACGCCAACCGCCGCCTCGCCACGCTCCTTGGGGTCGAGGCCGAGCAGATTGTGGGACGGCCCCTCTCGGACTGGGTCGTGCCGGAGTATGTGGAACTCGTGCAGGAGTACGTCCGGCGCCACCTGGCGGGCGAGCCGGCCGCGGAACGCTACGAGATTGATCTGGCGCTGCCGACGGGTGTGGTGCGGCTCGAGCTGCTCGTCTGCGCCTTCGAGTACGACGGGGCGGCATTGCTCGTCACGGGCACCGAGGTGCTGCCGGAGGAGCGGCACACGCACGCCGCCGCGTTCGGCGGTGAGGGAGGCTCGCTGGCGGCGCTCGATCTGCTCTGCGAGGCGGTCATGGCCACCGATCCGCAGGGACGGGTCGTTTACCTCAATGCCGCGGCGGCGCCGCTCGCGGCGATGCCACCGGAGCAGGCGGTCGGGCGTCCGCTCGAGGAGGTGGTGAACCTGGTGCAGGTCGAGGAGCGTCGGCTGCTCGCCGAGCCGCTGCGGCAGACCCTCGGCAGCGGTGCCGCGGTGAGCCTCGGTCCGCGTGCGCTCCTGGTGGCGCGCGGGGACGGCAGTGAACGCTCGATCGAGCTGTCCGCCTCGCCGATGCGCGTCAGCGACGGTCACCTCGCCGGCGCTCTGGTGCTGTTGCACGACGTGTCCGAGTTGCGCGGCATAGCGCGCCAGATGTCGTATCAGGCCACGCACGATGCGCTGACGGGTCTGGTCAACCGGCATGAGTTCGAACGGCGGCTGCAGGAAGCGGTCGAGACCGGCCAGCGCGGCGACGGGCAGCACGTGCTGTGCTGCCTCGATCTCGATCGCTTCAAGGTCGTCAACGACACGAGCGGACACGTCGCCGGCGACAACGTACTGCGCGAGGTCGCCAAAGTGCTGCGCGATGCGGTGCGCGACAGCGATACGGTGGCACGGCTCGGCGGCGACGAGTTCGGCATGCTGCTCGTCGGCTGCCCGCTCGAGAAGGCGCGTCAGATCGCCGATGACGTGTGCACCGCTGTCGCCGACCACCGCTTCGTTTGGCGCGAGAAGATCTTCAGCCTCGGCGTTTCGATCGGGATGGTGCAGATTGCCCGCGGCAGCGGTACCTGCGAGGAGCTGCTCGCGGCGGCCGATTCGGCCTGTTACGTGGCCAAGCACCGCGGCTCCGGACGCGTCGCGGTCTACTCGGCGCGCGATGAGGCGCGGGCACGCCACGGCGGGGAGATCCAGTGGCTGCAGAAACTGCAAAGCTGCCTGCGGGACAATCGCCTGCAGCTCTATCAGCAGCCGATCGTGCCGGCCTACGGCGATGATGTCGGCGGTCCGGCCATGGAAGTGTTCGTACGGATGCGTGAGGAGGATGATGATGGCGTCGCTCCGGGGGAATTCGTGCGCGCGGCCGAGCGCTATCGCCTGATGGGGTTCGTCGACCGCTGGGTGGTGCAGACCACACTCACCGCGCTCGGGCGCGGCGCGTTGCCGGTGCCGCCCAAGCGTTGCGTGGCGATCAACATCTCCAGTCAGACGCTCGCGGATCCGGACTTCCTCGAGTTCGTGGTCGAATGCCTCGATGGCACGGGAGTTGCCCCCGGACAGGTCTGTTTCGAACTCAGCGAAGCCGCGGTGGCAGCCAACGTCGAACACGCGCGCCGCTTCGTCGGCGTGCTGCACGGCATGGGTTGCCGTTTCGCGCTCGATGACTTCGGCTCCGGCGTCGGCTCGTTCTCCAATCTGCGCAGCCTGCCCATGGACTACCTCAAGATCGACGGTTCGTTCATCCGCAACCTGGCGCGCGACAGCGTCAACCAGGCGATGGTCACGGCGATGATCGAGCTCGCGCGCAAACTCAACTTCAAGGTGATTGCCGAGCAGGTCGAGGACAGCGCCGCGCTCGAGATGGCGCGGCGCATGGGCATCGACTACATGCAGGGCTACGCCATCGCGCGCCCGCAACCGTTGCCGCTCGCCGCCTGATGCGCTGCGGCTACTTCGGCTCGAAGCGCAGCGCCACGCCGTTGATGCAATAGCGCTGTCCGGTCGGCGGTGGGCCGTCGGGAAACACATGACCCAGGTGACCGCCGCAGCGGGCGCAATGCACCTCGGTGCGTCGCATCAGGAGGCTGCGGTCCGTGCGCGTCGCGATGCCCGCGGGCAGGGGCGCAAAGAAGCTGGGCCAGCCGGTGCCGCTGTCGAACTTGTGCGCGGATGAAAACAACTCCTGACCACAGCCGGCGCAATGATACACGCCGGAGCGGTGTTCCGCGTTGAGCGCGCTCGTGCCGGCGCGCTCGGTGCCGTGGCGGCGCAGCACGCGATACTGCTCGCTCGTGAGTTCGCGCCGCCATTCGGCGTCGCTCTTGACGATCGGAAACTGCTCTGCCGATTGCACGGGTTGACCCTCCGCACTCGCCACCGGTGCATGCCATTACAGTAACAGTCTGTTACCGCGGCGTCGAGACCGCGGCGATGCGCGCGCGTTTGCCTCAAATACCACAGCCCGGGCCGAGTTCCGGATTCTTGTGGTTCAAACGGTTAGCGGAGTCGATGGTGTCGCGGCGCGGATCCTGTTGGCATCGACCAACGTTTGGCGCGGGCGCGGGGAAGAAAATGTCGAGTGCAACTTGTTTGCGGGCGTGGTAAGAAGAGCGCCCGGTTCAATTATCGAGAACGAGCGGCACGGATGCCTCAAGCCCATGCAGCTTGCCCGAATCTGGTGTGAACATCTGGCCGCCGGCTGTCCCCGTGAGCTGAACGGAGTCGAGATCGCGGGCAGCGATGCGCGCGCGTTGGATGCCGAAATCAGCGCCTGCGTCAGCGCGCTGCTCAGCAGCTCGATGACGCTCGATGAGCGTATCGAGCGCCGGTTGTCGGACATCCACCTGGCGCTGCTCGGCAAGCAGGCCGAAGCCGACGCGCCGGTCGCGGCCTACTGCGAGCGGTTGAACCGCCTGGTCAGCGCGCTGCTGACCCGCACGCGCGCCGGCCGGGCCTGAGATCACAGCAGCGGCACCATCAGCAGGGCGATGATGTTGATGATCTTGATGAGCGGATTGATCGCCGGTCCGGCCGTGTCCTTGTAAGGATCGCCGACCGTATCGCCGGTGACTGCGGCCTTGTGCGCCTCGGAGCCCTTGCCGCCGAAGTTGCCTTCCTCGATGTACTTCTTGGCATTGTCCCAGGCGCCGCCGCCGGTGGTCATCGAGACCGCAACGAACAGACCCGTGACGATGGTGCCGATGAGCAGGCCACCGAGCGCGCGCATTCCGGCGCCCGGTCCCATCAGATGGTTCATGACCACCACGAGCACGATGGGCATCAGAATCGGCAGCAGCGACGGGATGATCATCTCGCGGATCGCGGCGCGCGTGAGCATGTCTACGGCGCGCGAATAATCGGGCTTGGCGGTGCCCTGCATGATGCCCTTGATCTCGCGGAACTGCCGGCGGACCTCGTTGACCACCGCGCCGGCGGCGCGTCCCACCGCTTCCATGGCGAGCGCGGCGAACAGATACGGCACCATTCCGCCGATGAACAGGCCGATGATCACGGCCGGATCGGACAGCGAGAAAGCAACCAGCTTGCCCACCGCCTTCAACGAGTCGGTGTAGTCGGCGAACAGCACGAGTGCCGCGAGCGCCGCCGAACCGATCGCATAACCCTTGGTCACCGCCTTGGTGGTGTTGCCGACGGCATCGAGCGGATCGGTGATGTCGCGCACTTCCTTCGGCAGCCCGGCCATCTCGGCGATGCCGCCGGCGTTGTCGGTGATGGGGCCGTAGGCATCGAGCGCCACGATCATGCCGGTCATCGACAGCATGGCGGTCGCGGCCACGGCGACCCCGTAGAGGCCGACGCCGTGCACCGCGCCGAGCTGATACGAGCCCCAGATGGCCAGACAGATGGCCACGACCGGAGCTGCCGTCGCCTTCATCGACACGCCGAGCCCGGCGATGATGTTCGTGGCATGTCCGGTCTGCGAGGCCGCCGCCACCTTGCGCACCGGGCTGAAGTCAGTGGAGGTGTAGTACTCGGTGATCACGATCAGAGCCCCGGTCAACGCCAAGCCGATCAGCGAGCAGCCATACAGCGCCAGGCCTTGCGCGGGCATCAGGGCGCGGGTGATGAAATAGAAACCCACCGCGGAGACCACCGCGGCGACGACCACGCCCTTGTACAGGGCCGTCATGATCTTGCCGTTCGCGCCGATCGAAACGAAGAAGGTGCCGAGGATCGAAGACACGATCGACATGGCGCCGAGGGCAAGCGGGTAGACGACCGCGTGCATGGCGCCGCCCGAGCCCTTGTGTCGGAACAGCAGTCCGCCGAGCACCATGGTGGCCACGACGATCACCGCGTAGGTCTCGAACAGGTCCGCGGCCATGCCGGCGCAGTCCCCGACATTGTCCCCGACATTGTCGGCGATAACGGCCGGATTGCGCGGATCATCCTCCGGAATGCCGGCCTCCACCTTGCCGACCAGATCGGCGCCGACGTCCGCGCCCTTGGTGAAGATGCCGCCACCGAGGCGCGCGAAGATCGAGATCAGCGAGCCGCCGAAGGCGACCCCGACGATGGCATGCAGCGCGGCCTGCTCGCCGACGAGGTGGCGCAGCACCATGAAGTAGCCGGTGACCCCGAGCAGTCCGAGGCCCGCCACCAGCATGCCGGTGACCGCCCCGCCGCGGAACGCGACCGCGAGGGCGGCATTGAGGCCCTGGGTGGCGGCCTGCGCGGTGCGCACGTTGGCGCGCACCGAGATGTTCATGCCGATGTAGCCGGCGGCGCCGGACAACAGCGCCCCGACGGCAAATCCGCCCGCAGTGGGCCAACCGAGGAAGATCCCGAGGATCACGAACACGACGACCCCGACGAGCAGGATGGTCGTGTATTGGCGGTTGAGATAGGCCTTGGCGCCGGTATGCACGGCCGCGGCTATTTCCTGCATGCGCGCATTGCCGGCGGGCAGGCGGACGATGCCCGCGGTCGCAATCACTCCGTAGACCACCGACAGTAGACCGGCAGCGACCGCGGCCCAGAGCCACACGTTGACACTCATCAGCGCTTCTCTCCCCAAAAAAACCTGAAGGTACGTGCAAAGCGCGCGAACTATAGCAAATCGTGCGACCGCGGCGGCCGCGGCCCGGTGCGCTCAGATCTGATAGCGCGTCTTCAGCCGGCGCCGCACCGGCACGCCCTTGATGTGCACGTAATCGGGCAGTCCGTCGCGGTACGGCGGATAGTCTTCCCCGGCAATCAACGGCTCGAGGTAACGGCGGCACGCGGCGGTGATACCGAAACCGTCCGCGGTGATGTATTCGCGCGGCACTTTGCGCTCGCGGTTGGCGACTTCGGCGAGTGGTACGTGGTCGATCGTCCACCGGTAGGGCTTGGAACGTTTGCGCACGATGGTCGGCATCACCGCGTTGTTGCCTTGCAGGGCAAGCTCCACGGCGGCCTTGCCGACCGCATAGGCCTGCTCGACATCGACCTTGGAGGCGACGTGGCGCGCCGCACGCTGCAGGTAGTCGGCCACCGCCCAGTGATATTTGTAGCCGTGCCGCTGGCGGATCATGTCCGCAACGACCGGCGCGACCCCGCCGAGCTGCGCATGGCCAAAGGCGTCGCGCGTGCCGGCCTCGGCAAGAAATCGCCCGTCGGCGTACGCGGCGCCTTCGGAGACGGCGACGACGCAATACCCATAGTCGGTGACGCACTGCGCGACCCGCTCGAGAAAGCGCTCGGCCTCGAAGGGGATCTCCGGAAACAGAATGATATGCGGGGGCTCGGATCGCTTGCGTCCCGCGAGGCCCGTGGCCGCGGCGATCCAACCGGCATGCCGTCCCATCACCTCGAACACGAACACCCGGGTGGACGTGCGAGCCATGGAAGCCACATCGAGCGCCGCTTCGCGGGTGCAGAGCGCGACGTACTTGGCCACCGAGCCAAAGCCCGGACAGCAGTCGGTGTGCGGCAGATCATTGTCGACGGTCTTCGGGACTCCGACACACACGATCGGATAGCCGAGCGACTCGCCGATCTGGGAGACCTTCAGGGCGGTGTCCATCGAGTCGTTGCCGCCGTTGTAGAAGAAGTAGCCGATGTCGTGGGCGCGGAAGACCTCGATCAGCCGCTCGTACTCGGCGCGATTCTGCTCGATGCTTTTCAACTTGAAGCGCGCCGAGCCGAACGCGCCGCCGGGCGTGTGGCGCAGCGCGCGGATGGTGGCTGCGCTCTCGCGCCCGAGGTCGAGCAGATCCTCGGTGAGCGCGCCGATGATCCCGTCGCGTCCGGCATACACCTTGCCGATGTGCCGGGTGCGCCGCAACGCCGTCTCGATGACGCCGCACGCCGAGGCGTTGATCACTGCCGAGACACCCCCCGATTGGGCGTAAAATGCGTTTTTCTTGCCAGGATGTTGCATGACGGGTCCCCACGCTCGTCAAAGGCTGAGTCAGGGTCCGAAGGATAGCGCAGCGCCGGGTGACGTGCGCTGCGTTTGACCGGTCCGCGGCGCCCCGGTATGGTGCAAGGTCTTTCGGCCTGAATAAACCGTTCCGCTCATGCGCATTGTCCTGTTGGGGGCCCCGGGCTCGGGGAAAGGTACACAGTCGCGGCAGTTGCTCGAGCGATACCGCATCGCGCAGGTATCGACCGGTGATCTGTTGCGCGCCGCCGTCGCCCAGGGCACCCCGCTCGGCCAGGCGGCCCAGGCGGCCATGTCCGCCGGCCGCTTGGTCGAGGACGACATCGTCCTCGGCATGATCCGCGAGCGACTGCGTGAGCCGGATACCGCCGCGGGCTTCATCCTCGATGGCTTTCCACGCAATCTCGCCCAGGCGGTCGCGCTCGATAGGCTGCTGCAGCAGATCGGGCGGCCGCTCGATGCGGTCGTGCAGTTGCAGGTCGACTATGCCGAGCTGTCCCGACGCATCGCCGGGCGGCGTACCTGCGTCGATTGCGGCCGCGTGGTCAATCTGACCACGACGCCGAGCGAAGTTCTCGAGCATGAGCCGTGCCCGAAGACCGGTAAGCCGCATCGGCTGGTGCAGCGCCCGGATGACACCGAGGCGACCGTCGCCGAACGATTGCGGGTCTACGATGAGCAGACCCGGCCGCTGATCGACTACTACGCGGCACAGGGCCTGTTGCACAGCATCGATGCCGAAGGCGCGGTCGCCGACGTGGCGCGTCGGCTGCAGGCCGTGCTGCCGCACGACTGATCCGGCGGGGCATGGGCCCCGGGCGACGGTTCACACTGCGGCGAGCAGCCGCTCGCCCACCGCGGCGCGGCGCCAGCCGCGCAGCGCCGGACACTCGTCCCGCCTGTCGAGCAACTGCTCGAGGTCGCGCCGCGTCGCCAGCACTTCCGGGCTCAAGCCCAGTTCACTGGCCGTGCCGCGCAACACCTCGGTGAGTCGCTTCAGCTGGGCGCTGCGGTGTGCATCGGGCCGGGGGCGGGCGAGCGCGGGGGCCGGATCGGGAATTTCCGCCGCCTGCACGAGCGCAAGGAGCTGCGCGCCGCCGCGCTCGATCAGGCCCGCGGGCATGCCCGGCAGCGCCGCGAGCGCGGCCCGCGAGCGGGGCACGCGCAGGACGATCTCTCGCACCAGCCCATCCTCCAGAATCCAACCCCGCGGCAGATTGCGCTCGATGGCGCGCCGCTCGCGCCACGCGCCGAGCGCGCGCAGCAGCCGCTCCCGTCCCGGATCAAGGCCGCCGCAGCCCTTGATGCGCCGCCACGCCTGTTCGGGATCGACCGCGAGCGCTGCGGGATCCTCCAGGCCGGCCAGTTCCTCGGCCAGCCAGTCGAGCCGCCCCAGAGCCGCCAGGCGCGCCTCGAGCGCTGCTTGCAGCGGCAGCAGATGGCGCACGTCATCGAGCGCGTACTCGAGTTGTTCGGCCGACAGCGGCCGGCGCGACCAGTCGGCACGCGTGTGCGCCTTGGCAAGCTCGATGCCGAGCACACGCCGCACCAGCTCCGCATAGCCGATCTGGGCGCTCTCGCCGGCAAGCGCCGCGGCAATCTGCGTGTCGAACAGCGGCCGCACCATCCCGATGGCCGGCAGCAGCGCCTCGAGATCCTGACGCGAGGCGTGCAGCACCTTGACGGCCGGCGCGCCCGTGAGCACGGTGCGCAGCGGCGCGAGGTCCGGCAGCGCCAGAGGATCGATGCAGGTGGCGCCGTCGGCCCACGCGAGCTGCAGCAGGCACAACTGCGGGTGATAGGTGCGCTCGCGCATGAACTCGGTGTCGAGCGCAATGGCGCGCTGCGTTGCGAGCTCGCCGGCAATCGCGCCGAGCGCGGCAGGTGTGGTGACTGGGTGCACGGTACGCCGATCGGTACAATGTGGCGCATTATGCATGTTCACGTTCTCGGTATCTGCGGCACGTTCATGGGGGGCGTCGCGGCGCTCGCGCGCGCGTCCGGTCATCGCGTGACCGGCTCGGACCGCAACGTCTATCCGCCGATGAGCACGCAGCTCGCGGCGCTCGGCATCGAATTGATCGAAGGGTACGAGGCGGCGCAGCTGAAGCCGCGTCCCGACGTGGTGGTGGTCGGCAACGTGATGCGCCGCGGCATGCCGGTGATCGAAGCGTTGCTCGACGCCGGCATCGCTTACGAGTCCGGTCCGCAATGGCTTGCACGCGAGCTGTTGCCGCAGCGCTGGGTGCTGGCCGTCGCCGGTACGCACGGCAAGACGACCACCACCGCGATGCTCGCCTGGATTCTCGAGCATGCGGGACTCGAGCCGGGCTTTCTCATCGGCGGCGTGCCAACGAATTTCGCGGTGAGCGCGCGGCTCGGCGCGGGCTCGTTCTTCGTGATCGAGGCCGACGAATATGACACCGCGTTCTTCGACAAGCGCGCCAAGTTCGTCCATTACCATCCGCGTACGGTGATCCTGAACAACCTCGAGTATGACCACGCCGACATCTATCCGGACGTGGCCTCCATCCAGCGTCAGTTCCACCAGCTGGTCCGTACCGTACCCGGCAGCGGCCGCATCGTATGCAATGCCGACGATGCAAATCTGCAAGCGGCGCTTGCGATGGGCTGTTGGACACCCCGCGAGGCGTTCGCGCGTGCACCGGCGGCGCACGTGCACTGGAGCGCACGCCTTGTCGGTGCGACCCCCGACTATTCGGCGTTCGAGGTGCTCGAGCAGGGTCGCCCCTGCGGGACGGTGCAGTGGAGTCTGCTGGGTGCGCACAACATGGAAAACGCCCTGGCGGCGATTGCTGCGGCGCGACACGCCGGCGTGCCGGTGGCGCGCGCGATCGAGGCGCTCGGCGCGTTCGCGGGCGTGGCGCGGCGCATGCAGCTGCGCGGCGAGGTGGGCGGCGTGCGCATCTACGACGACTTCGCGCACCATCCGACCGCCATTGCCACGACCATCGACGGCCTGCGCCGGCGGGTCGGCGCGGCGCGCATCATTGCCGTGCTCGAGCCGCGCTCGAACACCATGCGCATGGGCGTGCATCGCGATAAGCTCGCCGGCGCCTTGGCCGGCGCCGATGAGATCTGGCTGTACATGCCGCCGGAGGTGGATTGGGATCCCGGGCCGGTGTTGGCGGCGTTGCACGGCCGGGCGCACGGCCGTGCCGAGGTGGCGGTGCTGGCGCGGGATCTGGCCGCCCAGCTGCATTCCGGCGATCACGTGCTCATCATGAGCAACGGCGGCTTCGGCGGGCTGCATGACAAGCTGCTCGCCGAGCTCGAGCGCGCCCCGCCGCGCCCGGCTGCCCCGGCGCTCGAGTGACCGCCCGCCGGCCGCTGTTCCCTAGGCGCTTGCGCCGGTGAGGGTGCGCGTGCGCGCGGTGTAGAAGCGCGCCAGCGCCCATCCCAACACCACGGCCCAGGCGAGCACCAGCCAGCCGGTGAAGCCGTCGTGGTGGCTCAGCAGAAAGCTGAGCGGCGAGGCGACATTGGGCCGCGACAGTCCATGCACGACCAGCATCACCCAGACCCAGCCGGCGTGCAGCCCCATGCTGGCGGCGGTGTTGCCGGTGATCGAGCGCACCTTGGCGAGCACCACGCCCACGGCGGTCAGACACAGGAACGCATCGGCATTGCCGAGCGGGTTCTCGAAGGCGCGCAGCGTGCCGTGCAGGACGGCAAGACCGCTCCAGGGCGTGACGGCGCTCGCCTTGATGTGTGCAACGCCGAGAAAGTGGGTGGCCGCGTACACGATAGATGTCAATATGATCGCGATCAGCGTCCCGGATTCGCGTTGAATGCCGGCGAACATCACCCCGCGCAGCGCGGTCTCCTCGATCAGTCCGACCGCAATGCCGCTCAGCAGCCGCGCGCCGATCAGTCCGGCGAGCGCTGCGGCACCGTAGCGCGCCGCCGGCTGCCAGTCGAGCAGCCCGAGCGCCATCATGCTCGCCACCACCAGCGCCATGGTGAGCGTGCCGATCACAAGTGCAATGCCGTACTCGCGCAGATAGACGTTGCGCGGGGCGCCGAAGCCAAGACTCACCCGGTCCCCGAGCCGCAGGCGGCGCGCGATCAGCAGAAAGCCGATCAGGAAGCCGAGCATGCCGATGCGCTCGCCGATGCGCTGGAACGGCCACTGACTGAAATGTGGATGCAACAACAACCAGGCCGGATAGGTGAAGACGGCCATGCAGGCGAGGCTGAAGGCAATCAGGAGCATGAACCAGGCGAATACGCGCATCGTGCAGAGGTCCTCAGGTGCAAAGGCGGACACTGTACGGGTCCTGCGTCGCGGTGCGCAAATCTGGTCAAATTCGCCGGCAAATCGGCTGGTCATTGGCGCGCTTGCGCCCGACACTGGCGCGGCGCCGCCGTTGCGGCCGGAGGTCTCACCCATGTCATCGCCAGCCATCGACATTCTGAACGCGCTCATCCAGGGACTCGATCCGCACACCGGTGAGCCGCTTCCCGCCGAGTCGGTGCTGCAGCGCGTGCAGGTGTTGCGCGCGCTGCTCGCCGCCGTTGCGGCACTCGAACAGACTGCGGCCCGGGCGCAGCGGCGCGCGCAATTGCCGGACAACGTCGGACATCCGTGGAGTGAGCTCGAGGAGACGCAGCTGGCCAACGGCTTTCGCGCCGGCGAATCCCCGGTGGATCTGGCCGCCAAGCACCGGCGCACGCTGCGGGCGATCGAGGCGCGGCTCGAGCGTCTGGGCTTGCTGCGGCCGGAACAGCGGCTGACGCGCGGAGGCTTTACCAGCGTCGGTGAGGCTTCACCGCGCGCCGCGTCCCCCCGCCACCGGCGCCAAGTCCCGCACCGCGGCGGACGGCCGACGCGGGAGTCCCCGGCCGGGCTGCCGTGAGGGGCGTGATTCCCGTGCGGCCGGGGGCTGTACGGGATCGGGCTTCTGGTAAGCTCGACACCGTGCCGCGCTGTGCGTCGGGTTCGGCGGCGCGCCCCTGACGACATTCGGATGACGACAGCGAGTTCATGAGTCGGCTCAGCAGCAAGACCCGTACCGGAGTGCGCCGGATCGCGGCGAAGATCCTCGGCGAGTATCCGCCGCCGCGCCTGCGCTACACCGATGAGCTGCTGGCCGGGCTGAGCAGCGCCGAGGCGGTGTCGGGGGAATGGTCGGACCTTGCCGCGGCGATCGCCCGCGCGCTGCGCAGCGGCGGACCGGATCGCTTCCTGCGTCTCGCCCCGATTGCCAAGACGGTGCATCCGCGCATTCGCAGCCACTCGGGCGATTACCTGCGCTATGTGCTCGCCTCGCCGCGCTGCTCGCCGGAATTCCAGCGGGCATTGACCGAGTCCCCGGTCGGCCAGCCGCTGCTGCATCCGTACTATCCCTTGAGCAGCCCGCTGCTGGTGCAGCACGCCTACCATCTGATCCGGCTGCTCGAGACCACCGGCCTCGATATGGGGGCTTTGCGCCTGGTAGTCGATTTCGGCGCCGGCTACGGCGGCTTCTTCCGGCTGCTGCGCAATCTCGGGTACCGTGATGCGTATGTGATCTGGGACCTTGCGCTGATGTGCGCGCTGCAGCGGTTTTATCTGCGTAATGTCTTTCCGGAAGGTGAGGCGGGCGAGCCGCCGGCCAATCTCACCTGGCTGCCTGCCGGGGACGCGGCAACGCCGGCGGCGGTGCGGGCGCGCGTCGCCGCGCGCGGCCCGTCGCTGTTCGTGGCGACCTGGTCGTTGAGCGAGACGCCGGCGGCCGTGCGCGCCACCGTTGCGCCGATTCTCGAAAACTTCGACTACGTGTTGTGCACCTATCAGCGCACCTTCGCCGGGATCGATAATGCCGAGTATTTCGCCGCGCTTGCCCGGCAGCTGCCGCAGCTGCGCTGGTGGCACGCCGAGTGCCCCATTTTCCGCAACAATTTCTACTTGATCGGCGCGCGCGCCGCCGCGCGCTGACGTTCACGCCGGGCGCCGCCATGACCGCAGTCGTGTTCTACGATCCGGTGTGCGCACGGCCCTACGACAGCGACACACTCGGCCGCGAGGCGCTCGGGGGCGCCGAGGCGACGGTGGTGCGCGTCGCCGACGGGCTCGGTGCGCGCGTCGTACAGCACAACCGCACGGAGTCGGTCGGACGCTACCAGGCGCCCGAGCGCGATCCGACCGTCGGCTGCGTCATCGTCAATCGTGATTCGCGCGCGCTCGCGGCCGTGCGCCGCCTATATCCGAATGCACGCGTGTTTCTCTGGCTGCATGATCGCATGCGGGCCGGGTCGCGCCGCGCCCGCTGGCTGCGCTCGACCGGCGAGCTCGTGCGCGCACTCGAGGTGCGCATCATTTGTGTCTCGGACACGCAGCGGGCCGCGGTCGAAGCGACGTTGCGCTGGATGGGCATCGCCGGTGACATTCAGGCCCGCACCATCTACAACCCGATCGACGATGCACTGCACCCCGACGGCGCGCCGATCGATGCCCGCAAACTGGTGTTTCTGTCCTCGCCGAACAAGGGCCTGAAGTTCACGCTGGATGCGTTTCGGGCGCTGCGCCGCCGGATGCCGGACCTGGAGCTCGTGGTCGGCAATCCGGGGTACAAGCTGCGCCACTGGGGACCGATCGAGGGCGTGCGCGACCTGGGACCGCTGCCGCAGGCGCGCATGCACGAGCAGGTGCGCACGGCCCTGTGCACGTTCTGTCCGAATTTCGTGGTGCCGGAGACCTTCGGCCTGGTTTTCGCCGAATCCAACGCGCTCGGCACGCCGGTGCTGACGTGTGACTGCGGCGCGGCGCGCGAGATCATCGCCGATGAGCGCCAGCTCGTGCCGGTGAGCGCGGCGCAGCGCTTCTATGAAGGTCTCCTCGGTGACTGCACACCGCGCGCCCGCGCGTTGCCCGCGCGCGTGGCGGCGATGCTGGGATTGTTCGACGTCTACGCCCGGCGGCTCGAGGCGTGGCGCGCTGGCGAGCGGCCGGCGCCGCGCGCCGATCCGCGCTTTCGTCTCGCGGCGGTGCTCGAGCGCTGGCGCGCGGAGCTGGCGGCGTGAGCGCGCGGTTTGCTCCATGCGGCGAGCCTGCGCCACAATGCTCGCCCGGCCTCGAGCCCGTTGCGACCGCCTGTGATCCGCCGATGACCGACGCGACGCTCCCTGCAGCTCCGCGCGTGCCGTTGAGCCCGTTCGTGTTCCGCTTTGGTCGTGTTGGCGATATGGTCATGTTGACTGCGGTGTTGCACGCGCTGCATTGTCGCTACGGGGCACCCTGTCACGTGGTGGCAATGGACCGCTGGATTGACGACCTGTATGCCGGGCATCCCGACGTGGCGGAGTGCTGGCATGTGCCGCGCAAGGTGCCTTTCGCGTTTGGTCTTGCCTGGCCAGCGCTGCTGCGGGAGTTGCGCCGCAGCGACCCGGCGCCGATATACGTGTGTGAGCATCATCGCCGGCAGGTGCCGCGGATCAAACGGCTGCTCGCTCTCGGCCGCATCGATCCAGACCGCTGCCTGTTCATCGAGGACATTCCCGGTACCGAAAGGCTATGGCTCGACTGTCTGTTGGAGTTTGCCGCGGGCACACCGGCGGCGGTGCGGGCCAGCGAGTATCCCCAGCCCGTGCCTCGGGACCTGTGGCGGCCGCAGCTGCGGGTTGCCCCCTCCGAACGTCAGGCGGCGCGCGCCTGGCTCGGCGCGCACGGCTGGCGTGGGGAGCCGCTCGTGCTCGTGCAGCCCGGCAACCATCGCACCATGGGCCGTCGCCGCCTGCGCCATTGGGCCGACCGCGATGACAAATCCTGGCCGCTCGAGCATTGGCTCGAGCTGCTGCGCGGCATACATGCGCAGTTGCCCAAGGCGCTGATCGTGCTGCGCGGAGCACCGGCCGAGCGCGCCTTGCTGGAGCAGATTCGCACGGCGGCGGGTCGCGCCGGCGTGGTGGCGGCGCCGTGCGGGCTGAGGCGATTGTTTGCGTTGTGCGAACTCGCCCAGAGCATGATCTCGATCGACACTGGACCGGCGCATGCGGCCGCTGCGCTCGGCACTCCGCTCGTGGTGCTCTACGGGATTCAGTCCGCGCGGGTCTGGCTGCCGCGCAGCGGGACGGATTCTCCGGTCCTTGCGCTCGAGGCTGACCGCGTCGAGAAGATCCATCCTGAGGCCCATCGCCGCTAAGTTAATTTTGGAGCAATTTCTTGGCACCAGGGATCAAGTTGTATGAGGTGGCGCGAGCCCGACCGGCACAGAAGCGCCGTTTCTTCCGTTCCTCCTTGCGCTTCTCCAACAGATGATCTCTGATTCGAACGCGCAACCAGGGTGGATCGAGCGGCGCCTCCGAGCGAGTGATGCGGGGATGCTCTGCGTGCACCTGCTCCCATGCGAACTCGGCGCCCAAGGCGAAGGAGGTTGCCTGGATGTAGTGATCGATCAAGGTGGGGAAGAGCTTATCAACCGACAAGATCTCTGGCGCCACCCCAGCGGTGGCAGCGATTTGCGCCTGCGAGGTTCGCAACGTGTTGTACAAAATAGCCGTGGCGTAGACCTGCTGGCCGACGGCGGCGGGCGAGCAGTTGTACAGGTGATTGAGCTCGAGCACCTCTTTCATCGCCAGATACATGCGCTCGACGCTCCAGCGGCGCCGATACGCAGCCATCAATTGCTCGGGCGTCAGGCGCTCAGGCTCGATCACATTGGTCACGAGGGTCAAATCGAATCCCGGACCCCAGATCCGTACCCAGCGCAGCTGTACCGGATCGGTACCGGCTTGGCTGCCGCCCATCTCGACCAACCAGTCGTCATAGGACAGGGCGGAGCTGCGCAACTGTCCGTTCACCGCCAGACGGCGTTTCTTCACCGTGCGGTTGTACCGGCTGATCATCCACACGCCCTGCGCGGCGACTTGCTGCCAGATCTTCGGCTTGGCGTAGTAGCGGTCGTTGAGAATCAGTGCGCCGCGCGGGATCGAGGGCAGCACCTGCTCGAACATCGTGATTTCCCCGACGCAGCCGTCCGGATCGAAGTGCAGCTCGT
>DAHXNV010000031.1 GCA_027365225.1 Gammaproteobacteria bacterium | reverse complement strand
CCCGGGGTCGGCCCGTGGATTGCTGTGGAGAGTCGATGCTCGACACAGCAACGTATTGGAGGCGTTCAACGCGATGGGGCGTCCCAGATGGCCGACGCCGGCGCAAATCAAGGCGTTGAGGGCGGCCGGACAGCTCGCGCCGCCGCTGCACGTGAGATTGCACGATGGAAGAATCCGGGTTGCGGTGCCGCAGCATGGCCTGTTTGTGCTGCTCCTCGCCGGACCGCAAGGTGGATGAGGTCGGCGGCATCGGGTCCCGGGATGGCACGCGGCGGCGGGGCGGTCGGTTGCGCCAGGCGATGAACCGGCCGGAGGGGCGATGAGAGTCAGAACCTCACTGCTCATGGCCGTCGCGCTCTCTTTGGCCCCGGCTCTCTCGGTGATCGCGTGGATGCGCGTCACGTCGGAGGAGCGCGCCCGGGCGCGGCAGCTGGTGGTCGAGGTGAGGCAGATTGGCAGCCGGGTGAGCCGGCTGGCCGATCGCGAAACACGGCAGGCCATCCACGCGACGCGCGTGCCCCAGCGGCCCCTCGAGCTCGCGCGGCTTGAGCCTCCGGGTGCGCTGAGTGCGGTGGCCTCGAGCGCCTGCCCACCGGCCTTGATGTTGCAGGCGCCGTCGAACCCGATTGCACCGCTTTCCCGGGGCTGCGTGCGCGCTCTGGCGCGCCATCCGCGCCGCATGTTTCGGGATATCGAGCGGCGGACCTTCAACTTCTTCTGGCTGACCGCCGACCCGATCACGGGGTTGACGCCCGACCACTGGCCGTCACGGCACGGTCCCTCGAGCATCTCGGCGGTCGGTTTCGCGCTGACGGCCGACGTGATTGGCGCCTACCGCGGATACGTCACCCGGGGAGCCGCCGCCGCGCGGGTGTTGAAGGTTCTCTCGTTCCTGTGGAGCCTTCCGCAAGGGCCCGGACGGCACACAGACGCCGGCTATCATGGGTTCTTCTATCACTTCCTCAACATGAGCACGGGCCTGAGGTATCGCAACAGCGAGCTGTCCACGATGGATACCACCCTGCTCATGGCCGGTGTGCTGAGTGCCGGGGAGTACTTCGATCGCGACACGCCGAGGGAGCGGCGGATCCGGCGGCTGGCCAACCGGCTGTACCGGCGGGTCGATTGGCGCTGGGCGGCGCCGAGGAAGGACGGTTTGGTCAGCATGGCATGGTATCCGCGCGGTGGTTTTTCCAAGTGGCAGTACCGCGGTTACGACGAAGCCTCTATCCTTTACGTCCTGGGCCTCGGCTCGCCCACGCACCCGTTGCGCAAGAGTGCCTGGAAGGCCTGGAGCGCCACGGACAAACACCACCTGCGCAGCCTCGGGGGCCTGACCCTGCTGTCCTTCGGTCCGCAGTTCGGCTATCAGTACACGGCGGTGTGGGTCGATCTGCGGGGGATCGCCGATTCATTCATGCGCTCGCAGGGAGAAACGTACTTCTTGAACGCCAAGATTGCGACGCTCGTGCAGCGCAGATACGCCATCATCGACCCGAAGGGCTGGGCCGGCTACGGCCGCAACATCTGGGGGTTCACCGCCTGTGACGGGCCGGGCTATGTCCGTGCCCCCTATCGCGGCCGGATGCGCCAGTTCTATGGCTATGCCGCCCGCGGCATCACCCAGCACAGTATCGACGACGGCACGATCGCACCGACCGCGGTGATCGGCTCCCTGCTGTTCGCCCCGCGGTACGTGACCGAGGCGACGCAGGCGCTGCTGCGCAGATATGGTGACATGATCTACACCCGTTACGGCTTCCTCGATTCCTTCAACCCAAGCTTCACGGATGCCAAACTCGCTCGCAGCGGCCACGTCGTGCCCGGCCGCGGCTGGGTGGCCAGCGCCTTTCTCGGCATCGATCAGGGACCGATCATCGCAATGATCGAGAACCAGCGCAGCCACCTGCTCTGGCGGATCATGCGCCGCAATCCCTACATCCGCACCGGGTTGCTGCGTGCGGGATTCTCCGGCGGGTGGCTCAGCCGCGCACAACGGCGCGCCGCCCGGCAGGGGCGGCGGTTGCACTCGAGGCACCGCGGGACCGCCGTTGCACGCTCACGGCGCGCGCCGGTATTCAAACGGAGTTGGTTCGACCGCGGATGAGATCCGCGGCTGTTGGCGCGATCATGATCGCCGGCGCGGCCGCTCGCGTCGTCCGTCAGCGCCTGCCGGTCGCGGCAGCTGGCGCCGGGACACAGCCTCTTGCCTTGCTATTCCCAATCCTTGCCGTGCTTGCGCTCGCCCCGCGCGGCCTCGCGCTTGCGGTCGCGGTGGGGCTGGGCGGGCTTGCGCCGGCCGAATCGGCTCGGCGCGATCCCGGCGCGGACCAGCGCGTCACGCTTGCGCTGCGCCGGGGTGGGCTGCAGTTTGATCCGGTTACGCTTCATTGCCGCAACGCCACGCGAACGTGCGCAAAGACCGTCGCGAGACGGCCTATGGCCCGGCCGGTGCCCGCCGCCGCTTCAGCAACGGCAGCGCCACCGGGATCAGCGAGACCACGATGATGAGGATCGTGACGAGACCGAAATTGTGCCGGACGAGCGGCACATTACCGAAAAAATACCCGCCCCAGAGCAGCAGCAGCACCCACGCGAATCCGCCGAGAACGCTGTAGAGCTGAAAGCGCGCGTAGGGCATGCGCCCGACACCGGCGACGAAGGGCATGCAAGTGCGGATGACGGGGATGAAGCACGAGACGACGACCGCCTTGCCGCCATGACGCTGGAAGAACGCCTCGGTCCGGCGCAGGTACTCGACCTTCAGCAATCGGTAGCGGCCGCTGAAGGCGGGCGGCCCGATCCGCCTGCCGACACCGTAGTTGACGGCGTAGCCGAGCACGGCCGCCAGACCCAACACCAGCGAGGCCAGCGGCGCGCTCAGCCTGCCCGTCGTGTCCACGGCGGCAAGTGTTCCAACGCCGAACAGCAGCGAGTCTCCGGGCAGAAACACCGCCACCACGATCCCGGTCTGCGCAAAGATGATGCTGAACAGGATCGGATAGGTCCAAATGCCGACCGCGGCGAGCAGCGCCGCCAGATGCCGGTTCAGGTGCAGAACGAGATCGACGAGCCAGGCGATCATGGCGCGAGTTTACCGATCATGGTGCTCCAGCCACAGCCGTGGATCGACCGGCCGGGTGCCGTGACGGATGCCGAAGTACAGCTCCGGTCGGCTCGCCCCCCCGGTGTCGCCGGCCGCCGCGATGACCTGTCCGGCCGCCACCTGCTGCCCGACCTGCGCGTCGAGATGATCGTTGTGGCCGTAGAGACTCATATATCCCCCGCCGTTGTCGATGATGATCAGCAGGCCCAGGCCCGCCAGCCAGTGGGCATAGACCACGCGCCCGGCGGCCACGGCGTGGACCGGCGCGTCGAGCTGCGTGGCGATGAGATCCCCGTCCCAGCGCAGGCTGCCGGCCCGCGGCTGACCGAAGCGTGCGATGAGCCGCCCGGCAACGGGCCAGGGCAGATGTCCCTGCAGCCGGGCGAAGCGCTGGGGTGGCCGCTCGGCGGCCATGCGAGCCTCGGCCCGCCGTAACGCCGCAAGCAGCGACACCAGGCCTCGCTGCTGAGCGCGCAAGCGCAGCAGGCGTTGCGCGCGCGTGCGCGTACGCTCGGCGATCTGCGCCAACAGCTGCCGGCGCTGCGCGCTGGAGTGCTCGAGCGCGCTGAGCTGTCTTTGCCGCTCGCGCTCGAGATCGGCGAGCTGCGCATCGGCGGCGCTCAACTGCCGGCCCAACCGAGCAATCTGCCGCAGATCCGCCTCGATGGCGTGGATGGTTTCGGCCCGCTGGCGGCCAAAATAGCTGTAATAGGCGAACATCCGCTGCATGCGTCCGGGATTGCCGTGATTCAGCAGCAGCCTGAGCGCGCCTTGCCTTCCGATCAGGTAGGCCGCACGGAACTGCGCCACCAAGGCCTGACGCGTGCGCTGCAGCTGCATTCGGCGCAAACGCCGGCCCGCCGCCAGCCGTGCGCGCCGCGCGGCATCGGTGGTCTGCTCGCGGCGGATTACGGCAAGCGCCGCCCGGGCCGCCCCCGCAGACTCCTCGGTCGCCCGCAGCTGGCGAGTAAGGCGGCTCTGCTCGATGTGCGACTGATCGACTTGGCGGACGATGCGTTCGATCTGAGCCTGGACGGCCTGCAGCCGCGCCTCAGCCCGCCGTGCGGCCAGCTGCGGCGCGGCCCGGCCTCTGGCGGGCACGGTGGCGAGCAGCGCGAGCGCGAGCGTGAGGACCCACGAGCGGTGAAATGGGGCACGGAGCCGAAGAGACATGCCGGATTGCATTCGAGCGCTATAATGCGCGACCTTTTGGCACCCGATATCATCTTCTTCTCCTTTTTTTCCTTCTGGCATTGCTGTGTTCACCGACCATCTGGCCCAATATAGCGATCAGCATCCTCTGTTGGTTTGGGGAACCGCCGCGGTGGCGGTCATTGCGATCGTAGTCGAGATCCGGGCGCGATCCGAGGGTTTCGCCTCCGTGTCGCCACAAGAGGCCATTCTGCTGATGAATCGCGGCGCGCTGGCCATCGATCTGCGGTCGGCGAGCGAATTCGCCGACGGCCACGTGCCGGGCGCGCGCCGCATGGACGGCGAACAGATTCTCAAGGCCGGGGAGCTGCTGAAGAAGCACCAGAGCAAATCGCTGATCGTGTGCTGCAACACCGGCTCGCTGGCCGCGGCCGCGGTACGCCAGCTGCGCGAGCAGGGTTTCGCGCAGGCGGTGACCTTGCGCGGCGGGCTGTCGGCGTGGCGCGCCGAGCAGCTGCCGGTGGAGAAGCGGCCGGGCGGCGCCCCATGAGCCAGCCTCAGGTGCTCATGTACGCCACGCGCTGGTGCCCGTACTGTGAGCGCGCGCGGCGCCTGCTGCGGGACAAAGGCGCTAACGTGCGAGAAATCGACGTGGATGCCTCGCCGCAGGCGCGCGCGGAGATGATCGCGCGCAGCGGGCAGCCCACCGTGCCGCAGATTTTCGTGGGCGAGCGGCACATCGGCGGTTGTGACGATCTCTATGCGCTCGATGCCAGCGGCGGCCTCGAGACACTTTTGAACAGCGGAGTTTGAACCATGGCGAACGAAGCCGCCGGCATGTCGCCGGCACCCGAAGCAACCACCGGCCCGATCCTGCATCTGCAGCACGTGTACCTCAAGGACTGCTCGTACGAGGCCCCGGATGGGCCGCGCGGGGAGGGCAACTGGAACCCGCAGATCAACCTCGACCTGCAGACCGGCGTGACGGAGCTGTCCCCGGAGATCCAGGAAGTGGTGCTGACCGTGACCGTATCCGCCAAGCAGGGTGAGAAGACGGCTTTCCTGGTCGAGGTCAAACAGGCCGGCGTGTTCTTGCTGCGCAACCTGTCGGAAGAGGACACCAAGCGCGCTTTCGGCGCGATCTGTCCCAATGTGCTCTTCCCGTACGCCCGCGCCCAGGTCTCCCATCTGGTCACTCAGGGGGGCTTCCCGCAGCTGTTGCTGCCGCCGGTGAATTTCGACGCGCTGTTCGCCGCGAACGCGAATCAGAGTTCGCCGGACGCACCCGGCAACCCCCAGCCGAATTGACGGACATCGCGACTGCGCCGATCGTGAGCGCCCCTTGCGCGAGTGGTCCGCCGGTTGCCGTGCTCGGGGCGGGCTCGTGGGGCACGGCGCTCGCGATTCAGTTCGCGCGCTGTGCCCGGCCGACCCGCCTATGGGGCCGCGATCGGGCGCAGCTTGCGGACATGGCCCGGCTGCGGCGCAACGAGCGCTACCTGCCGTCGGCCCTCTTCCCCGAGGCATTGCAGATCGAGCCTGACCTTGCCGCGGCGGTGGCCGGCGCCCGTGACCTGCTGATCGCCGTGCCGACCCACGCCTTCCGCGAACTGTTGACCCGGGCACTCCCCCTGCTCGGGCAGACCACGAAGCTGGCCTGGGCCAGCAAGGGGTTCGAGCTGCCCTCAGGCCTGCTGCCGCACCAGGTCGCACGCGAAGTGCTCGAGCCCGGCCGCTCCGTCGCGGTCTTGTCCGGACCGACGTTCGCGCGCGAGGTCGGCGCCGGACTGCCGACGGCAATGACCATCGCCTCCACGGACCATGCCTTTGCCGCTTCGCTGGCGAAGGATCTGTCGTCGGAGAACTTCCGTGCCTATACCTCGAGCGATATTGGGGGCGTCGAAGTCGGCGGCGCCGTCAAGAACGTGCTTGCGATCGGCGCGGGGCTCTCGGACGGGCTGGGCCTGGGCGCCAACACGCGCGTCGCCCTGATCACGCGGGGATTGGCTGAAATGATGCGGCTCGGCGTCGCACTCGGCGCACGGCGTGAGACCTTCATGGGCCTGGCCGGACTCGGTGACCTGGTGCTCACCTGCACCGACGATCAGTCGCGCAACCGACAGCTCGGACTGCAGATTGCCGCCGGCCGCACCGCGCAGGAGGCGCTCGCGGCCATCGGCCAGGTCGTGGAAGGCTACCCGGCGGCGAGGGCACTGCACGACGTCGCCGCCCGGCACCGTGTGGAGATGCCACTCAGCGAAAGCGTGTATCGCGTGCTCTATGCGGGCGTCACGCCTGCCGAGGCCGTCCGGGAACTGATGACCCGCCCCATCAGGTCCGAATTGGAGTAGACGGCCGACCCCGCACTCAGCCGTGATACCACAGGGCACGCGCCGCGCCAAACACGGCGCCGAGCACCAGCAGCAGGGTGGGGCCTGCGGACAGTGCATAGCCGAGGCCGCGGGTCTTCGGATCCTTCACGTAGGCAAAGAAGTACACCAGCCGGCCGATCAGATAGAGAATGCCGAGGCCCGCGGCAGCCGCCGGGCTCACCTCGCGGGCGAAGAGCCACATTGCCGGGACCCACATGACCAGCAGCTCGAGCGTGTTCATCTGGACACGGTAGTAACGCTCGAACATTTCGTGGCCGCTCGTGGCCGGAGCGGCGACACCATAGCGGCCGCGCGCCCGGCCGACGGCGGTGCCGAACACGAGCAACTCCAGCAGTGCCAAAGCGATCACCAGGTATACCAGCGCCATGCAGACCTCCGAATTCGCCAGGATGGGTACGGGCATCGGTCCGCTCGTGAGCGGTGCGCTATTGTGCCGGCTCGCGGCCGGTCCTGCACGCCGGGGGCCGCGATGGCACAATGGGGGCCATGGAAAAGACTCGGGGATACGCTCATCGGCTGGATCTGCGCACCGGTGTGGCCCCCGTGTGGACGGCGCTGACGGATGCGCGGCTGCTCACCCAATGGTGCTCGCCGGACGCCGCCATCAGCGCCCGGCCCGGCGGTCTGTTCCGCGCCTGCATCGATCGGGTGACCGAGCTCGAGGCCTGCATCGATGTGTTCGAGCCGGGCAAGCGGCTGCGACTGATCTACCTGCCATCGACCGCGCTGCCGCCGGCCGATAGCGCGCTGGTCGACGATTTCATCCTCGAGCCGGCCCGGTCGGGAACGATCCTACGGCTGCTCGGATCGGGCGTGCCGGGCGAGGCGGCCTGGGACCTGCCGTACCTGCGGCACCGCAATGGCTGGCAGGCCGCCCTGGTGCGGCTGAGAGTGTTGCTCGATTCAGCGAGCGATTCGGAGGGGCCGTGACGGCATTCCTACTGCGCGCCCTGGTCAGCGCGCTCGGCCTATGGGCGGCGACGCGCTGGGTCCCGGGCATTCGCATCGACAATGCGGAAACACTGATCCTGGCCGGTCTGCTGCTCGGCGTCGTCAACGCGATCGTCCGGCCCGTCGTCATTCTGTTGACACTGCCGTTGACGGTACTGACGCTGGGTATATTCCTGCTGGTGGTCAATACCGCGATGCTGGCGCTGGTGGCCTGGATACTGCCGGGCTTTCACCTCACCGGCGGGTTTTGGACGGCCTTCCAGGCGGCGCTCATCGTGTGGCTGGCGGGCTGGCTCGCCTCCTGGCTGATCGGGCCGACGGGCCGGATCGAGATCCACATCCATCGACCCTGAGATCATGGCCTCACCGCAGCGGTGCGATAATGCAAGGCTCACCCGGCCTCCGGTTCGATCGATGAAGACGCAATGACCCCGCAATTCACCGCGCTCCCGAACTCGCTGAGCCTGAGATTCTGCGGCCTGGACTTTGCCTCTCCGATCGTACTGCTCTCCGGATGCGTCGGGTTCGGCGAGGAGTACACGCGCATCGAAGGTTTCTCCAACCGGGACGCCGGCGCGGTGGTGCTCAAGGGCACGACACTGGCGCCACGGCTCGGCAACCCGGCCCACCGCGTGTATGAGACGCCGGCGGGCCTGCTCAACGCGATCGGTCTGCAGAACCCCGGCACTGAGCAGGTGGTCGCGCACATCCTTCCGGAGCTGGACTTCCGCGAGACACGTTTCATCGCCAATGTCTCCGGTTCGACGGTCGAGGAATACGCCGAGATCACTCGGCTGTTCGATCAGTCCCCGATCGACGCGATCGAGATCAATATCTCCTGCCCCAACGTCAAGGAAGGCGGCGTCGCGTTCGGCAACTACCCCGACATGTCGGCGCAGGTGGTGGAAGCGTGCCGGCGTGTCACCGGCAAGCCGCTCATCACCAAGCTGTCGCCGAATCAGACCGACATCCGCGAGAATGCCCGCCGCTGCATCGAAGCGGGCACGGATGCGCTGGCGGTCATCAACACGGTGATGGGCATGGCCATCGATGCGCACAGCCGCCGGCCGGTGATTGGCAACATCCAGGGGGGGCTTTCGGGGCCGGCGATCAAACCGATCGCGCTGCTGAAGGTGCACCAGGTCTACGACGTGGCGCGCAAGCACGCCATCCCTATCATCGGCCAGGGCGGCATCACGACGGCCACCGATGCGATCGAGTTCCTGATCGCCGGCGCAAGCGCCGTCGGGGTCGGTACCGCGCTCTTTTACGACCCGATGGTCTGCAAGCGCATCAACGCCGGAATCGCCGAATATCTCGGTGAGCACGGCTTTGCCGGCGTCTCGGAGCTCTCCGGCACGTTGCGCGTGTGACGCCGGCGGGGCGCGCGGCGCTCAGAACTCCTCCGAATCGGACGTGCCGCCCTTGTCGCCCGGAATCTCCATCGACAGTTCCTTCAGCTTGCGCGTCAGGGTATTGCGGCCCCAGCCGAGAAGCTTCGCCGCCTCCTGTCGATGCCCCCGGGTCTGCTTGAGGGCGGCGCGGATCAGGGTGCGCTCGAACTGCGGCAGCGCCAGATCGAGCAGCGCGCCCTCGCCGCTCACTGCCGCCCGTTCGGCCCAGGCGGCCAGGGCGCGCTGCCATTCGGTCTGCGGGACCGCTGCGCCGGCGACGATCTCCTGCGGCAGGTCCTCGGCCCGAATCTCGCTCCCGGGCGCAAGCACCGAGAGGCGGCGGCAGAGATTGACGAGCTCACGCACATTACCCGGCCAGCCGTAGGCCGCGAGCGCACGCTCCGCCAGCGGCGCGAGGGCCTTGACTTCGACGTCGAGCTCGCGCGCCGCGGCCCGCAGATAGTGGCGCAGCAGCAGCGGAATATCCTCGGCCCGCTCGCGCAGCGGCGGCAGGGGCAGGCGGATGACGTTCAGACGGTGATACAGATCCTCGCGGAACAGACCCTGCGCGACCCGCACCTGCAGGTCCTGATGAGTGGCGGCGATGACGCGCACATCGACCTGGATCGGCGTCTGGCCGCCGACACGGTAGAACTCACCCTCGGCGAGCACCCGCAGCAGACGGGTTTGCAGGGGCGTCGACATGTCGCCGATCTCGTCGAGAAACAGTGTGCCGCCGTCAGCCTGCTCGAAACGCCCATGGCGCCGGGCATCCGCGCCGGTGAATGCGCCGCGCTCATGCCCGAACAGCTCCGACTCGAGCAGCTCCCCGGGGATTGCCGCGGTATTGAGGGCGACAAAAGGCTTGCCCGCCCGCGGGCTGTGCTCGTGCAGTGCGCGGGCGACCAGTTCCTTGCCCGTGCCGGACTCCCCGGTGATCAGCACGGTCACACTCGAGCGCGACAGCCGGCCAATGCCCCGGAAGACCTGTTGCATGGCCGGCGCGGTCCCGAGCAGCTCGGGAATCGGTGCCTCCGCGGCGCCGCTGGGCGCTGCCGGCGGATGGACGCGCGCCGCGCGCCGGACCAATGCCACCGCCTCATCGATGTCGAAGGGCTTGGGCAGATACTCGAACGCGCCACCCTCGTAGGCGGACACGGCGCTGCCGAGGTCCGAATGCGCCGTCATGACGATCACGGGCAGCTGCGGGCGCGTGTCATGCACCCGCCGCAGCAGATCGAGCCCGGAGCGGCCGGGCATGCGGATATCGGTCATCAGCACATCGGGCACATCACGGCGCAGCGCATCGAGCGCCGGCTCGGCGGAGTCGAAGGCCCGCGGCGCGAGGCCCCCGTTGCGTAATGCGCGCTCGAGGACCCAACGGATCGATGCGTCGTCGTCGATGATCCACACCCGCAACGACTCGCTCATGGAGCTTCTCCCAGGGGAAGCAGCAACGTGAATACGGTTCGCCCCGGCTCGCTGTCGAATTCAATCAGACCGCCGTTGCGGCTGACCAGCTCCTGAGCGACCGCCAGACCGAGGCCGGTGCCTTCCGCCCGGCCGGTCACCAGAGGATAGAAAAGGCTGGTCCGCAGCGCGGGCGGCACGCCCGGGCCGTCGTCCTGCACCTGGACGCTGGCGGCGAGCCGGTGACGAACCGCACCGATGATGACATTCGAGCAGGCGCGCGTGCGTAGTACGATCCGGCCACGGCCGGCCAGCGCCTGCAACGCATTGCGCCCCACATTGAGCAGCGCCTGGATCATCTGGTTGCGGTCGAGCATCGCCGCGGGCAGGCTGGGATCGTAGTCGCGCTCGAGGAGCACTTCGGCGGACGCCTCGGCGCGCAACAGCCTGAAGACGTGCTCGCAAATTTCGTGGACGTTGAGTATCGATTTGTCGGGCGCTCGGGCGGGCCCCGCGATCGAGTCGACGAGCGCCGCCAGGCGGTCGGCCTCGCCGATGATGACGCGCGTGTATTCCTTCAGCTCCGTCCCCGGCAGCTCGCGCTCGAGCAGCTGGGCCGCGCCGCGCAGGCCGCCGAGGGGATTCTTGATCTCATGGGCCAGCTGACGAATCATCAGGCGGCTGCCATCGAGGCGCGCGATCAGGTCGTTCTCGCGTGTGATGCGCTGGCGCTGGGTGGCGTCGGTGAGCTCTAGCAGCAGGTGATCGCCGGTGATCTGGCCCTCGATCGGCGTGACGGTGACATCGAGGGTGCGCGTCTCGCGCGGCATTGCGGCCGGCCGGACGTTCAGTTCGCGGTCGGTGATCCCTTCGCCGCTGTCGCGGGCACGGCAGAGCAGGGCTCGCAGCCCGTTGGCCTCGTGCAGGACATCGGTAAACGGCCGGCCGCGGACCTGGTTCAGGCTGAAGGCCAGTAGATCCTGGGCGGCCATGTTCGCGTAGATGGCGCACAGCTGCGCATCGAGCACGATGATGCCGGTCGAGAGCGAATCGAACAGGCCGGCCGGCTCGAAGTGTCCGAGCGCAGAGGGCGAGCCGGACTCAAAGGGCACGGCACGCTCCTGGCCGCCCCGGGCCCGGAGCGCCGCTCAGTGCGGATGGACGGGGTTGTGCGGGTTCTGAATCGACGGCTGATGCACGTAGAACGTGACCGTCGAGGTCTCGCACGCGATCTGGCCGAAGCCGTTCAACACCACCGCCGAGACGGTGTGCTTGCCGCGGTTGACGGGAAAAGAGTAGTACGGCCCGTTGCCCGGCATGCGGCGACCGTCGAAATACAACTCGATCTTGTTGCCCGGGAACAGGGCAGGGTCGGTTCGCACCACGGCCGTGGTGTGGTAGACGTTCATCAGCATCTGCCGCTGGTGCGGGTAGGCGATCGTGCAGCTTCGATACCTGCGCACCGGCGTTGAACTCGCAGGACGTGCCGGACGCCTGCTCAGATCGGCAGGCAGGGGTGGAGGCGGAGCATACGTCTGGGCCCCCTCGATCGTCAGCTTGATGGCGTTGGCATGCGGGTGGTCGCTGTAGTGAATGACGCCGTGGGGTCCCACCCACTTGTAAACCGTCGAATCGCCGTTGCCGGCCCAGACCACCGCGAGTCCGAGACTCAACGCGACAGCCACGACGGCCCGAGGGATCAAGCGGAGCGCGCTCATGGACCCGGAGGATATCCCCTGGCGCGGCCGCGCACAAAAGATCGGCCTCATTTCGTGCGGCGGCGCACAGCCGCCGCCGGCCCGCCCCGTCCAGGCACTCCCCGAGGACCGGAGAGGCCTGGGCGGCGGATGCGCAGAGGTCGATCACGCGTCGATCAGCAACTGTAATAGAGTTCCAGCTCTACCGGGTGCGTGGCCATCCGGTAGCGGGTCACTTCCTGCATCTTCAGGCCGATGTACGCGTCGATCACATCATCGGTGAAGACCCCGCCGCGGGTCAGGAACTCCCGATCCTTGTCCAGGTGCTCGAGCGCCATGTCGAGCGAATGGCAGACCGTGGGAATCTGTTTCGCCTCCTCGGGCTCCAGATCGTACAGGTCCTTGTCGGCGGGATCGCCGGGGTGGATCTTGTTCTGGATGCCATCGAGGCCGGCCAGCATCATGGCCGTGAAGGCGAAGTACGGGTTGGCGCTGGAGTCCGGGAAGCGCACTTCGATGCGACGGGCCTTCGGGTTCGATACCCACGGAATGCGGATCGAGGCCGAGCGGTTGCGCGCCGAGTAGGCCAGCATCACCGGCGCCTCGAAGCCCGGCACCAGGCGCTTGTAGCTGTTGGTCCCGGCGTTGGTGAAGGCGTTCAACGCCTTGGCGTGCTTGATGATGCCGCCGATGTAGTACAGCGCCAGCTCCGACAGGCCACCGTATTTGTCGCCCGCGAACAGCGCCTTGCCGTCCTTCTGCAGGGACTGGTGCACGTGCATGCCGCTGCCGTTGTCGCCGACCAGGGGCTTGGGCATGAAGGTCGCCGTCTTCCCATAACGCTGTGCGACGTTGAGCACCGCGTACTTCAGCAGCTGGACCTGGTCGGCTTTGCGCACCAGCGAGCCGGCGCCGATACCGATTTCGGCCTGTCCGCCGGTGGCCACCTCGTGGTGATGAACCTCGACCTGCAGGCCGAGTTCCTCGCAGGCCAGACACATGGCCGAGCGGATATCCTGGAAGGCATCCACCGGAGGCACTGGGAAATATCCGCCTTTGACGCCCGGGCGATGCCCCGTGTTGCCCTCGGCGAACTCGGTGCCCGAGCTCCAGGCGCCCTGCGCCGAATCGATCGAATAGAAGCAGCCCCGCATCTCATTGGCGAAGCGCACGCTGTCGAAGATGAAAAACTCGTTCTCGGGACCGAACGTGGCGTTGTCGGCGATGCCGGTGGACTTCAGATACGCTTCGGCACGCTTGGCGATCGAGCGCGGATCGCGCTCGTAGCCTTGCATGGTGGCCGGCTCGATGACGTCGCAGCGGACATCGACCGTGGTTTCCTCGAAGAACGGGTCGATGACCGCGGTGGCCGCATCCGGCATGAGCACCATGTCCGACTCGTTGATGCCCTTCCAACCGGCGATCGATGAGCCGTCGAACATCTTACCGTCGCGGAACAGGTCCTCGTCGGCCAGACGCGCCGGGATCGTCACATGTTGCTCTTTGCCGCGGGTGTCGGTGAATCGCAGATCCAGGAACTTGGCGTCTTTTTCCTTGATCAGCTTCAGTACATCGCTCGGTGTCATATCGCCTCCGGGGGAATTTGAGGTTGCGCCCGCCACATCGGCCCAGCCCGAGCTGCTTCGATCCGCTCGTCAACCGCCTGGCGCAGCACGTGGAGAGTGCAGGCCGCGTGCCAAGTGCTTGCGGCTCACAAATCAATAACTTGGCGCATGCCAACGCCTTGGTTTGCACCATGATAGTGCAAATTAAGTCAAGAGAGTACCAAAATAGTGCGCTGAGAATCCGCAAGCAACGCTCGGGTCCTGTGCGGCGTCCGCTGTGCGCTCTGTTTTGGTGCGGCGCTCTGCGCCGAATGGGCTTCGCTATACTCCACGGCTCTTTTGCGCAACGTACGATCCAGGAATGAAGACCTCGGCCGCGCCCCGCACCTTTCAGGAGCTGATTTTCGCCCTGCAACACTACTGGTCGAAGCGCGGCTGCGTCGTATTGCAGCCGTACGACATGGAGGTCGGCGCCGGCACGTTCCACCCCGCAACGTTCCTGCGCGCGATCGGACCGGAACCCTGGAGCGCCGCCTACGCCCAGCCCTCGCGCCGCCCGACCGACGGCCGCTACGGCGAGAACCCGTTCCGGCTGCAGCACTATTACCAGCTGCAAGTGGTCATCAAGCCCTCGCCGGCGGATCTGATCGATCAGTACCTGGGGAGCCTGCGCGCGCTGGGGCTCGATCCGCTGGTGCACGATATCCGCTTCGTCGAGGACGACTGGGAGTCACCCAGCCTGGGGGCCTGGGGGCTCGGCTGGGAGGTCTGGCTGAACGGCATGGAGATCACGCAGTTCACGTATTTCCAACAGGTCGGCGGCCTCGATTGCCGGCCGGTCACCGGGGAGATCACCTACGGGCTGGAGCGGTTGGCGATGTATCTGCAGGGCGTACCGAGCCTGTATGAGATCCTGTGGACGGACGGACCGCTCGGGCGCATCAGTTACGGCGACGTGTTCCATCAGAACGAGGTCGAGCAGTCGCGTTACAACTTCGAGCACGCGGACGTGCCGACCCTGCGGCGTCACTTCGAGGACTACGAGCGCGGCTGCCACGCGCTGCTCGCGGCTGGCTTGGCGCTGCCGGCCTACGAGCAAGTCCTCAAGGCCTCACACACGTTCAATCTCCTCGATGCGCGCCGCGCACTGTCCGTCACCGAGCGCCAGCGTTACATCTTGCGGGTGCGCGCGCTGGCGGGCGCCGTGGCGCGCGCCTACCTGGAGAGCCGCCAGGCGCTGGGCTTCCCGCTGCTGCAGCGCACTGCCGCTTCGCCGGGCGCGAGCGTCACGGCCTTCGAGGAGGCGGGCCAATGACGGCCGATGCACGCGACTTCCTGGTCGAAATCGGCACCGAGGAACTGCCGCCGAAGGCGCTGCACTCGCTCGAGCAGGCATTCGCATCGGGCATCGGCGCAGGCTTGTCAAAAGCCACGCTGAAGCATGGCGCACTGCAATCCTTTGCGACGCCGCGGCGCTTGGCCGTTCTCGTCCGGCACCTCGCCGCACGGCAGAGCGAACAGCGCATCGAGCGCCGCGGTCCCCCTGTGACCGCCGCGTTTGACGCGGCGGGACAACCGACGCGGGCCGCGCAGGCATTCGCGGCGAGCTGCGGCGTGGACGTGCACTGTCTCGCGCGGCGCAGCGCAGAGCGGGGCGAGTTTCTGTATTACGTCGGCGTCAAGGCCGGCGCCGCCGCCGTCGAGCTTCTGCCCGCAATCGTGCAAGAGGCGCTCGATGCGCTGCCCATCCCGCGCCGGATGCGCTGGGGCGCGGGCGAGGCGCAGTTCGTGCGGCCGGTGCACTGGATCGTCATGTTGTATGGCCGCGAGGTGATCGCGGCGAAGGTGCTCGAAACGCCCGCCGGAAACCTGACCTGGGGACATCGGTTCCATACTGCCAAACCGCTGCGAATCGCGAGTCCCGGGACCTACGAGCGTACGCTCGCGACCCGCGGCTTCGTGGTCGCCGACTTCCAGAAGCGACGTACGCGGGTGCGCGAGCAGGTCAACGCGGCCGCCGGCCCGCTCGGCGGCCGGCCGGTGATCGGGGCGGCGCTGCTCGATGAGGTGACCGCGCTGCTCGAGTGGCCGGTGGCCCTCGCGGGCCGTTTCGAGGAACGCTTCCTGCAGCTGCCGCGCGAGGTTCTCATCTCGACGCTCGAGGATCACCAGCGGTACTTTCCCGTGGAAAGCGCCGACGGCACATTGCTGCCGTGCTTCGTCGCGGTGGCGAACATCGAGAGTCGCGAGCCGCATCAGGTGGTTGCGGGCAACGAGCGGGTAATCCGCCCGCGCCTGGCCGATGCCGCGTTCTTCTGGGATCAGGATCGCAAGACCCCGCTCAGCGCCCGGATCGAGCCGCTCGATACCGTGACCTTCGAGGCCCGCCTGGGCTCACTCGGGGATCGCGCCCGGCGCATCCGCGCACTCGCGGTTCGGATCGCCACCTCGCTCGGGCGCCCGCCGGCGCCGCTCGAGCGCGCCGCACTGCTGTGCAAGTGCGATCTGCTGACGGCCATGGTCGGGGAATTCCCCGAGCTGCAAGGCGTGATGGGGAGCTATTACGCCGCGGCCGACGGTGAAGACCGCGAGGTTGCCACGGCGCTGCGCGAGCACTACCTGCCGCGCGCCTCCGGCGATGCGCTGCCGCTCACCGGCGTCGGCACCTTGCTGGCAGTGGCCGACAAGCTCGATACGTTGACGAGCATATTCACCATCGGGGTAAAGCCCACCGGCACGAAGGATCCGTTCGGATTGCGCCGCGCGGCCATCGGTCTGACACGCATTCTCCTCGAGCAGCGTCTCGACCTCGATCTGACCGCTCTGGTGGAGCAGGCGATTCGGCTGGCGCGCGCGGATGTCGAGCGCATCGCCGCAACCGCCGGCAAGCCGGCGCCGGTCATGCCGAATGCGTCCACCGAGGTGTACGACTATATATTCGAGCGACTGCGTACCCAGTACCTCGAGGGCGAGCTCAGCGCCTCCCGCAGCGATGCGCGGCCGGTCACCACGGAGATGTTCGATGCGGTGCTCGCCACACGGCCGGCGTCGCCGCTCGATTTCGACGCGCGGCTGAGGGCGCTCAGCCGCTTTCTGGCGCTGCCCGAGGCAGTCAGCCTCACGGCGGCGAACAAGCGCGTGGTGAACATCCTGAAAAGGTCCGGCGAGGCGGCCGACGCGATGCTCGATGCGGCGCTGCTGACGCTGCCGGCGGAACGGCATCTGTACGAGGCGTTGCGTTCGCTGCGGGCGACCGTGACGGCCGCGCTCGCACAGCATGACTATGCCGGTGCGCTCGCCCAGTTGGCCGGATTGCGCGCGCCGGTCGATACCTTCTTCGATCAAGTCATGGTGATGGACGAGGATCCGGCGCGGCGCGCCAACCGGCTGGCACTACTGCGGGAGATGCGCGAACTGTTTGCCGGGGTCGCGGACTTGACGCGGCTGCCCGGTTAGACGACTCGCTTTCGGGATGAACGATTCAACGGCAGCATCGGCGGGCGACCCCGAGCACGAGCCCCGCGGCGGCGGCGAGCCCGGCAGGGGAATCGGCCCTGGGAGCGGTGCACCCGGCCCGCGGTCGCGCGAGTCGCCAGGCGCCGTGCAGCTGCTCGGATCGCTGCTGTTCACCGCTTTCCTGTTTCTGTGGACGTTCTTCTACGCCATCTTCCTCGTGATCGCCTGCTCGGTGCTGCCGTTCGCCCGCCGCTTCACGCTGGTGCGAGTCTGGGCGCGCGTGCTTCTGACGGCGTTGAAATGGACCTGTGGACTCGACTATCGGATCGAGGGACTGGAGAACCTGCCGCCCGCAAGTCACATCGCGTTGTGGAAACACTCGTCATCGTGGGAGACGATCGCCATGGCGCTGGTGTTTCCGC
>DAHXNV010000030.1 GCA_027365225.1 Gammaproteobacteria bacterium | reverse complement strand
ATCCGGGTCCAACCCCGTGGTCGCCCGCGCTCGAGACGGCCATGGCACTCGAGCGACGCGCGGTGCACGAAGAGGCGATCTTCGAGACTCTCGCCGCGGACTTGGTGAGTCAACGCAAAGACGCGGCTGTCTGACCTGCGTCAACCCGCCGATCTCACGCCGGATGAGCGGCGAAGGCGGCGGCGCCGACCGTGCGGCACGTGCGCCGTGGACATCGAGATTGCCGGCGTTCGACGGTGAGCGTCGACACCGCCCGCCCATGCCGTGCACGGATTTTCCGGGGCGAGGGGGCCGCCGCGATCGTATGACCCCGGCGGCCGCCGCCATTCGGCAACGCCGATCCGACAAATCGCGCGACTCGGGGTGCGCGGTTCACGGGTCGAGCGTCGGCCCGGTTGGACCGCTGTCAGATCTCGGTTCTAGAATCAGGTGTGTTTTGCCGGGCTGCGCCCGCGATGAGGATGTCCACCAGACGCTTCGCGCGCTGCTGCCAGTCGGGACCGGAATCCAGGAGCGAAACGCCGATCATCGCGCACAGCAGATCCGCGGCCTGTTCGATGCCAACTATTTCGGCATGGTCCGCGTTCTTCGCGCAGCGCTGCCGTTGCTGCGCAAGCAGGGCTCCGGCCACATTCTTGGGGTCTCCGGCGGGCTTGGGATCACGAGGTTACCGCTCGTACCCGATCCGCAGCGTAACCCACGGCTTGCCAATCGCCCCGGTGGTTCCCGGGTGTCCGAGCGGACGCCTGTCGCTTGATTTCCGATATTCCGAAACTACGGTTCTTTCCCTCGAGGACCTCGGTCAGCGTATCCGCAAGAAGCGTAAGGCCAGCGGCCTGCGGATAGACGACGCGGCGGCGCTTTGTGGTGTTTCCGTCGATCTGCTTTCGCGGCTCGAGAACGGCAAGTCCGGAGTCGCCACGGATCGGGTACTGAGGATCCTGGATGGACTGGGACTCCTGATGCGCATCGTGGACAAGGCTGGGGTTGCGGGGCGATGACCCTGCACACGTTGAACGTTTTCGACGGCAACGCGAAGGTCGGAACGCTCGAGTACGAGTCCCTGGATGAGCGCTTTTCCGTTCACTACGACGAGGGATGGAGACGCGCTGAGGAGGCCTACTCGATTTCCCCTCACATCCCGATGCTCGGATCGGGGGCTTCTTCGGGAACGGTCCGGCGCTTTCTCGAGAATCTCCTGCCGGAAGGCCGAGCGCTCGACATCGTGGCGACGACTTTCCAGGTGGCCAGGAACAATCTCTACGGCTTGATCCGGCAGCTCGGCCAGGAGACGGCCGGCGCTCTATCGTTCCGCATGGACTCCTCGCAATTGCGCCCAACGAGCCGACGCGAAATCACACGCCCGGAACTGGCTGAGCGCCTCAAGGAGCGGGCCGCCGTTCCGTTCGCGGTTTGGGATGGCCGGGTGCGGATGTCGATCGCCGGTTACCAGGACAAGCTCTCCGTCTACATGGACGGCACGCGCATGTACCTCGTGGAAGGCGAGCTCGCATCGACGCACATCCTCAAGCCGGAACCGGCGGACAGCCGGCTGCCGCTTCTCGTGGCCAACGAACACTACTGCATGAGCCTCGGCAAACGCCTCGGACTCCCGGTGGCGCCGGTGTCCTTGCTGCGATTTCCGGAAGCGGTTCTCATGATCGAGCGGTCCGATCGCGTGCGCGACGGCGAGCGCGTGCGCCGCCTGCACATCATCGACGGCTGTCAGGCTCTCAACGTTCCGGTCGCATACAAGTACGAGCGAAACCTCGGGTCCGGGCGCGACGTCCGGAACATTCGCGACGGAGTGAGCTTCGAGCGCCTGTCCTCCATCGCCGAATATGCCGTGGAGAAGGCGGTCGTCCGCTTGGGGTTGCTGCGGTGGGCGCTGTTTCAATATCTCATCGGCAATTGCGACGCTCACGGGAAGAACATCGCCTTCTTCTGCAGGGCCGCGGGCCTGTCGCTGGCGCCGCACTACGATCTAGTCAGCGTCGTTCAATATGCCGGACTCGATCATGAGCTCGCGATGGCTTACGGCGATGAATTCGACCTCGGCGCCATTCGTCCGTACGACTGGGCGGCATTCGCCGAGCGCACCCGGATCCCGCGCGCGCTGCTCTCTCGCGAGATGCTGAGGATCGGGCAGGCAGCCGCCGATGCGGCCTCCCGACAGTCCGCGGACGAGATCTACCGAGGCGAGGAGCGGATTCTCGTGTGCAGAATCGCCGATTACGTCCAGGGGCAGGCACGAAAGCTCATCGAGATGGCGCGCCCGATGCTTCGAGTTGATCGCGCCTGACGCCGAGGCGTCGCCGCCCAGCCATTGACACACGGCATAGGGCGCTCAATTCGTCGCATCCGGCGGCTCGTTCAGCTTGCAACAGAGTGGGAGTCGCCACGGGCGGCGTCCGATCACCCATTCCGAGCGGGCGCCGCAGCCTTAATCTAACAGCACTGTGAGCGGCTCCTCGATGAGCTTGGGCCCCGGCCCTGCTTCCTTTGGCGCATGACTCAAATAGTGCCCCAAATATCCGGCGGTATTGGCGCATAGACCATCGTGCGTCCATCGACGAGTCTGCCCTCCGGCGTCGGCCCGACGCATCAGACGCGAGCGATCAACCAAGGAGGCCAAGGTATCGCGGATGGTGAGATTCGCGAGCCTACGGACGCATATCAATGCCAGACACCACCATCCGGCCTGGCAACGGCTCGGTGCGCCGCTCATTCCGAGCTGTCGGCAGACGCTCGCGCGGTCGCGATCCCCGTCTGACCGAAGCGTGCGGGGCCCGCGGTGGCCTGTGTGGCGTTGCCGGCGCTACGCGGGCGAAGCAGGAGCGGCGCGTAACGTATCGCGAACAGTCCAAATGCAGCCACCCACAGGGTCGCCGCCAGAATCAGCAGGTCTGTCGCCTCGCCGGCCAGCGCTGCCGCAATCCGTGCGCAGGCGGCCAGGATGATCAACGCGTAGATCAGAAGGGTCGGGCCGTCGGCCGAGAGCGCCCGGCCGGTGTGCCCGCGGCTGACCCGCGTCATCACCGCAAGGATCATGGTGCCGATGGCGCCGACGGTGAGCGAGTGAATCGCGGCGTCCAAGGGGAATGCCGAGTCGAGCGTCGCGAAGCCGAGCGCGGCGACCCCGAGTATCAACCACGCAAATCCCACGTGCAGAACCAGGAGCAGCGTCTCGGAGCGCGTCGCCGCGCCGCGCCATCGCAGCAGGCGCCACAGATTGAGCGCTGCGGCCGCGAGCAGCGCCACGCCGGTGGCACGGGCCGTGGGGAAGAACACCCACGCCAGGAGCGCCGCATGCAGTACGCCAAGGGACATCCGATCCAGCAGCCCGGCCGGACGCGGCAGCCGAACCGCCCCACGACTCATCAGCCAGGTGCGGGTGAAGGCCGGGATGATCCGTCCGCCCACCACGGAAATCAGGACGAGTGTCAGCACCAGTCCCAACCGCCAACCATATCCCGTGAGCCAGCCGATGCCGCCGATCGCACCGAGATCCATCATCAGCTGCGCGAGCCCGAGCACGACCACCGGCGCGATCATCCGATAGTTGCGCCGGTTGCGAGCGCCGATGATTTCACGCGCGACGACCGCGGCGAGGGCGAACGGGAACGCAATATCCGCCGCGATGGCCAGCCAGACGGGTAGGGCGTCGCAGGTCAAGACGTCGATTCGGCCGAGCAGCCACAGGCCGAAGAGCAGTCCGAGCAGCCCGCCACTGACCGGCGGCCGGCCGGTCCACTGGGAGATGGCGGTCAGCAGAAAGCCGGCGACGGCGGCGGGCACGAACCCAAAGAGCATCTCGTGGATATGCCAGTCGAGCGCAGCGAAGCGGGTCGGCAGCACCAGACCCGTGGTGAGCATCGCGATCCAAATCGCCAGGGCAATGGCGGCCCAGATCGCCGCTGCCAGAAAGAACGGCCGGAAGCCGTACGAAAGCAGCGCCGCCGGAATGCGCGGTCCCATCCGATCCCGCCGGATGCGCCGGCGCATCTCAGCGCTCCAGCAAGGGGAGTTTCCCCGGCACGCCGTCCCACTGTTCGGCATCGCTCGGCGCGGGAATCTTCGCGGCGAGCACCGGCCAGCGGCCGGCGAGTTGCCTGTTGAGCTCAACATAGTGTTCCTGATCCGCCGGCAGCTCCTCCTCGGGGAATATCGCCTCCGCGGGGCACTCCGTGACGCACAGGCTGCAATCGATGCACTCGTCCGGATCGATCACCAGCATGTTCGGTCCGGCGTGAAAGCAGTCCACCGGACAGACTTCGACGCAATCGGTGTATTTGCACTTGATGCAGTTTTCGGTGACGACGTAGGTCACGACGCACTCCTTGCGGCTTGCCGCGGCTCGTGGCGGAAATGCTAGTGTCGGGACGCCGCGTTGCGCCTTGATGCGCATCAAGTCAGCCGTTCGTCCGCCGCCGGCGGCAGCCGCGCGCCCGCCAATTGCAGCATCGGGTTGCTCCCGGGCGTCGCGCGGGTATAGCTTTGTGGCCGGCGAGCCTCGATGTGAAACCGGACAGTCCTGGCCAGGAAATACGATGCAGGCAGACAGCGCCTTGGCGCGCGAGCTTCGCCATCATTACCTGTTCTGCGCGTTGACGGAGGCGCAGCAGTTGCGGCTGCTCGCCACCGCCGTGCCGCGGCGGCTTGCCGCGGGCGAGCGGCTGTTCAGTCGCGGCGACTCGGCGGCACAGTTCTTCCTGCTGCGCAGCGGCTGCGTGAAGCTGTATCGGCTATCGCCCGAGGGGAGCGAGAAGATCATGAGGCTCATCCGTCCCCCGCAGACATTTGCCGAAAGCGTCCTGTTCATGGATGTGCCCTGCTTCCCGGTGTCCGGCGAGGCGCTCGATGCCGCGGAGCTCATTGCCTTCGACCGCGAGACATTTCTCGGCATCCTGCGGGAATCGTTCGCCACGTGCCGGGCGGTCATGGCGCATATGACCCGGCGAATCCAGGCCCACTGGGACGAGATCGAGACACTGGCGCTCGAGAACAGCCGCTATCGCGTCGTGCACTACCTGCTCGGGCTCGTCCCCCGCGACGCCCAGGGCCAATTGACCGTGACCCTTCCGGCGCGCAAGTCGGTCATTGCCGCGCATGTGGCCGTCACGCCCGAAACCCTCTCGCGGACGCTGCGGGCCCTGAGCGATGAGGGGCTGATCGAGGTGGCGGGCGAAGCGGTGACGGTTCGTGATGTTGAGAGACTTCGCCGCCACATGCACTGAGTCGGCGCTGCGCGCAACCCGCGCATGACGGGGCGCCGGTGCGCTCCATCGCCCGCCGGCGCGGCCGCGCGTCGTTGGTTCGAGGCATCCGCGCCGGTCATTGCCCCGCCGCTTTCCTGATGTATCATTGTTGCGAGGGTTGCGCTTGGGCGCGGCGATTGCCGGAGCGCGCCGGCGTCGGATTGGAAACGAGCACTGGCCGGCGGAGAATCGACATGACGATACGGGGAAACGGGCGCACGCGCATCTGCTCGAGGTCGCGGCGCGGGCTCGCTGTGGCGATCTGCCTGACCGCCGCCGCCGCCGCAGCGGCGACGGCGCACCCTCGGCGCCATTTCGTTCCGCGGCCGGTGACGGTCACGGCCGCCAACCGGGTGCGATACACCGGCGTTCTGCCGACCTGGCGGCGCGTTACCCCGGTGGGAACCCTGATCAGCACTCCAAACTTCCCGACCAACGTCGTGAGCTCGGCGCGACACGTGCTCGTGTTGGCCAATGGCTCGGCGCCTTTTCAGACCGTCACCTGGTACGGCCTGGATTTGCGGCGGCAGGCGCGTCTGGCGGTCTTCGGCAAGGTGGCGCCCACCGCGGCGACCGTCGCGGCAATCGGCGGCAGCACGGCCCAGGCGGACAATCCGCGGCATGCCGGCGCCGCCGGCATGATCTATTCCACCGACCAGTCGGCGCGGCGACGTGTGGCGGAGGCGGCGGCCACGGAGCGGGCCGAGGAGAATCCGCGTCCCGTTCCGACGACGGTCGTCTCCCACGACGACCTGTTCCAGGGCCTCGACTCGAGCGAGGACGGCATCGTCTATGCGACGGGCGGGGATTCGGACGAGGTGCTGGCCCTGCGGATGAAGGGTGGCGAAGTCAGGGTGGTCCGCCAGTATCCGCTGCACTGGCAGGCGTTCCCCGCGAGCCAGTATCCCTATACCTACCAGGGGAATCGCGCTCGGAAGCCCTTGCGCTTCTATCCGGACTCCGTAGCGGTGGGTCCCAAGGACCGTCACCTCTATGTGACGGGCATGCTGGCCAACAGTCTGGCGCGCATCGACATCCGCAGCGGCAGGACTGAATACGTCAACGCCGGCTCGTACCCGTTCGCGGTGATCCTGGCCGACGGTGGGCGCCGGCTGGCGGTGAGCGACTGGGCCGGACCCGGCGTCACGATCCTCAGCCGCCGCACCCTGGAGGTGCTCGGAACCGTTGCAACCGGTCCGGCCGTCGGGCCGCAAACGGTCGCCGCCGGCGTGCATCCCACGGCGATGACGCGCGTGCCTCAGGGTCCGGATATCTGGGTGGCCGATGCCAATGACGATGCGTTGGTCGAAGTCGATACCCGGGCGCTCAAAGTCGTGCGCGTGATCCGCGACAGCCCCTATCCGCACGCGCCGCCCGGCAGTTATCCCGATGCGCTCGCGCTCGCCGACGGCGAGCTGTTCGTCGCCAACGCCGGCAACGACGACGTGGCCGTGTTCGACGGCGCCACGGGCGAGCTGCGCGGCCTGATCCCCACGGGCTGGTACCCCAGCGCGCTCACGGTCGCTCATCGGGCTCTGTATGTCGTTGCGGCCAAGGGGCTCGGCACGGGACCCAATCTGCAGTGGCAGTACATCGGCAACATGATGCACGGCCTGCTGCAGCGTGTGTCTCTGCGGAGTCTGTCGCGAAATCTCCCCGCATGGACCCGCGAGGCGCTGCGGGACGACGGGTTCCAGCGCAGCCAGCGCCGGGCTCTCGGCGAGCATAATTCGCGGACCGCGACCTTTCTACGCCGGCACATCCGCTACGTGGTCTTCGTGCTGCGCGAGAACAAGACCTTTGACGAAGATCTGGGCGACTATCGCCCGGCCGGAAAGTGGGCTGATCCGCACTTCGACCTCTATGGTCCGAAGGAACTGCCGAATCTGTACCACTGGGCGGCGCACAATGCGTTGTTCGCCAACTTCATGGCGGACGGGGAAGTTACCGCCCAGGGCCATCAGTGGACGGACGGGGCGTCGGATTCGGATGTTGTCCAACGGCTGTGGCCCGAGTACTACTCGGGCCGCGGCCTGGTCTGGAACGCAGGCCCCGGCGGCAGCGGCGCGCTGAACTTCGCGGCGCCCGGCAGCCACGATCCATTCGCGTACGCCAGCAAGACCTTGGGGAACTTCGCCAATCCCTGGATCAGCTATCCGGAGCGGCTTTATCTGTTCAACGACCTGCTCGCCCACCACGTCTCGTTCGAGGACTTCGGCGAGAATCCGACACGTGCCAGAGACGGTGTCATCCGCACCCGCCTGCTCGCCCACATCGACCGGACCTATCCGGGCTGGGACCGGATGATCCGCGACGACAGCCGGGTCGCCGCGGCGATCTCGTGGCTCGAGGCGCACCGCGGCAAGGCCTTTCCCCATTTCATCTTCATCTGGATACCCGATGATCACACGGCGGGACTCAGTCCGTGTTACTACACCCCCGACTACTACGTGGCCGACAACGATCATGCCACTGCGCAGTTCCTCCACTATCTCGCCGGCACGCGCCAATGGCGCCACATGGTGGTTTTCCTCGACGAGGATGACGCGCAGAGCGGCGCCGATCACATCAATGCGCATCGTACGCTCGGCCTGGCCATGGGTCCGTGGGTCAAATCGGGCGACCTTGATACCCAGCCGCTCTCGCAGGTGAACATCGTGCGCACCATCGAGGCTGTGCTCGGTCTGCCGGCCATGTCCCAATGGGATGCCGGCGCCCGCGTGATCTCCGGCATATGGCGCAAGATGCCGCGCCGCGACCCCATGCCGGTGCTGCCCATGCGGGTGCGCCTGCGGTTCAATGCGGGCCACTGCAGCAACCGGCTCCTGCTGCGGCGCGAGGCGGGTGCGGCGGGCCACGCCCTGAGCGCACAGTGGCTCGAGCGTCACACCGATTCTCACGGGGTCGCAAGTGCGCCCCTCGCGGCCAGCCAGCGATACACGCCGACGTCTCTTTTGAAAGTGCCGGGACCCGAACAATTGCGCCAGGAGTGGATTGCGAGCAAGGGCCGCAAGAGCTATGCCGCTTTTCGGCGCTACCTCAGCGCCTACGCCGCTGCGCGTGGGACTACGGTGGCATCGTACGAGGCGAACGAGGGTCAGCTTCAATGACCCGATAGCGCGCAAGCCTCGCTCTTGGCGAGGAGGGGGGGCGGTCAGGCTGGCGCGGCGACACAGGGCCGCAACGCGAACCGAGTTCCTGCGGCGCTCTTGCTGCAGCAAGTCCGCCTTGACCTGTGCGCCTCGGGTAGAATCGCGCCGCCGCCGTCTCACCGCAACCGCCGCCCCTCACGGATCGCAAGCGCGCAACGTGCCGTGACGTCCCGGTGAGCCGCTTGTCCGGTCCGGCGCCGTGTCCACTCTCACTCTCACAGCGACTCCATGCTCGATTTCGGACGCGATACGTTTCGGTTCCTGCGCGACAACGCCCGCTGGATCGCCAGCGGGTTCCTGCTCACCCTGTTCTCGTCCTTCGGACAGACTTTCTTCATCGGTCTTTCCGGAAACGATCTGCGCGCCACGTTTCACCTCTCGAGCGGCGCTTTCGGCGGACTGTACATGCTCGCGACACTGTCGAGCGCGCTCAGCCTGCCGTGGCTCGGGCGTACGCTCGATCTGATGCCGGGCTGGAAGGTCGCCCGGTTCGTCATCCCGACCCTTGCCCTGGCCTGCGTTCTGATCGCGGTCGCACCCAACCTGGTCGGGCTGCTCGCCGCGCTGTATCTGCTGCGCCTGTTCGGTCAGGGGATGATGACCGAAACCGCCTACACCGAAATCGGACGCTGGTTCACCGCCAACCGGGGCCGTGCCATGGCCCTGATCATGCCCGGCCAGCAGGTGGGCATGGCCATCCTGCCGCTGCTCGTCGTGCTGATCGATCGAGCGAGCGGCGGCTGGCGAGTGGCGTGGCTGGCTTCGGCCGCGCTGATCGTGCTGGTCGGCCTGCCCTCGATCACGGCACTGATGAAAATCGAGCGGACACCCCAGTCGCGTGAGGCGAAGGCCAGCCGGCGCCGCAGCGCGCGCAACTGGACGCGCGCGCAGGTGCTGCGGGACCCCATTCTCTACCTGTTGCTCCTGGGGACTCTGGCGCCACCCTTCATCCAGACCGTCGTGTTCTTCGAGCAGGACTATCTGATCGACCTTCGCCACTATGATCCGTTGGCTTTCGCGGCGGCATTTCCGGTCATGGCCGTGACGACGGTGGTGTTCGGCCTGATCTGCGGCCAGCTGATCGATCGCTTCGGGGCGCTGAAGCTCCTGCCGTTCTTTCTCCTGCCGCTCGCCGTCGCTACGGCGGCGGTTGCGCTGATCACGCCCGTCTGGGGCGTTTATGTGTTCATGTTCCTGCTCGGCATCAGCAGCGGTTTCACCTCCACTGTGCTCGGCGCACTGTGGCCGGAAGTGTACGGCCTAGCCAATCTCGGCGGCATCCGCGCGATCGTCGTGTCGGCCATGGTGTTGTCCACGGCGATCGGGCCCGGTCTCTCGGGCCTGTTGATCGATAGAGGCGTCGCGCTGCCGACCCAGTTGCTGTGGCTGTCCGGCTGGTGTGTCGCAGCCTGTTTCGTGCTGGCCTTTGCCGGATGGCGGGTGCGACTGCGCGAGGCGGGCCATGACGCCGAGCCGGACCATCCGTAGCTGAAGCTGAAGCGTTGAAGCCGGTTTCTGCCGGCGGTCCCTGCGCTGACGTGCGGTCGGGTCTCGGTGAGGCGCGCCGCGGACCTGGCGCAGGGCCCGCGATTGTCGGGTCCGTCATATTTCCCATGTCATCAAATGAGACGCACGCACTGTCCGGCGGGACGCGCGCCCCGGCATTATGGTCAATAATTTTCCATCGACCGACGGTCGACCCCGAGCCATGAAGCATCACGAACGTTTGACAGGCACAGGGGGGGGCGCCGCCGCAGGTGGCGGACGTTGAGCCCAAAACCACGCTTTTTGGCGCAACGGCGCGGGGCGGGGCAGGAGCCCCTCTCCAGCGCTTTTTAGTAGGGTGCGCTTGAAGGGTGCTTCATGCACGAAACGTATAACCCATGGCTCGTCAGCCTCTCGGTCTTCGTAGCCATTGCCGTTTCCTATACGGCGCTGATGCTGGCCGGCCGGGTGGCGGCGGCGGAACGCTCCGGCGGGCGGATATGGCTGTTCGGCGGGGCGGTGTCGATGGGCATCGGAATCTGGGCGATGCACTTCATCGGTATGCTCGCCTACTCCCTGCCGATTCATCTGCGCTACAACATCCTGATCACCCTGGCGTCGCTGCTGATCGGGATCCTGACGTCAGGCTTTGCGCTGTCGATCGCAAGCCGCCGGGCTGTGACGGCGTGGCGCCTCGCGATCAGCTCACTGGTCATGGGCGCCGGCATCGCCGCCATGCACTACACGGGCATGGCGGCAATCCAAATACGGCCGGCGATCACGTACAACCCCGCGTTGGTCATCGCGTCGGTGCTCATCGCGGTCGCAGCGTCCTTTGTCGCGTTGTGGCTCTTCTTCCGGCTGCGCACCCTGGAGTCACGCCTGCTGAGGCTGGTGCGTGCTTCGTCGGCGGTCATCATGGGCTGTGCGATCGCCGGCATGCACTACACCGGGATGATCGCTGCGCGCCTGGCGCCGGGCTCATATCTCTTGGGTGGAGCGGCTTTCAACAACGATTGGCTTGGCGTCACCATCGGCACGGCTGCCTTGGCGGTTCTGGCGATAACGCTCATTACCCTCGTTTACGACGCCCATCTCGAATCGCGCAGCCGGCAGGATGCGCGGCGCCTGGCCAAGCTCAACGAGGATCTGCAGTACGGCAAGAACCTGCTCAGCCTCGCGACGCAGGCGGCGGGAATTGCCAGCTGGGAATACGACCTCGCCGCCGGCCGCTTCCTGTGGACCGAGAACGACATCGTTTCCCTCAGGAACTCGAACCTCGATCCCCGCTATCAGGGTGATGCCCTGTTGGCGAGCATTCATCCGGAAGACGCCGCGGCCCTTCGAGCGTCGATCCTGCGCGCGGTGCGGGCGCGCCGCGCCACCCTCGCGTTCCAAATGCGGGTCGCGGCCTCCGAGACGACGATCCATCTGCAGGTGCACGCAAAACTGCTGGCGGACGAACACGGGCGCGTCTCACGCCTGCTCGGTGTGTTCTGGGACGTGACGGAGCAGGTGCGCCAGGAGGAGCGTAAGGTCACGCTGCAATTGCAGCTGCAGGAGGCGTCGCGGCAGGCGGGTATGGCGGAAGTTGCCACGGGGGTCCTGCACAGCGTGGGTAATGTCCTCAACAGCGTGAGTGTCTCTGCGGCGCTGCTGACTTCACGGCTGCGCGAGTCGCGCGCGGTCAATGTGCAGCGCCTGGCGCAGCTGCTGCCCGATCAGACACCGGCGCTGGTGTCGTTCTTCGCCACCGACCCGCGCGGCCAGGAGCTGCCGGGTTACCTGCGCTGGCTCGGCGAGCACCTGGTGCGCGAGAACCGCGAGCTTCAAGACGAGGCCCGGGCGCTCGCGACTCACATCGAGCACATCGGCGCCATCGTCGCCGCTCAGCAGACCTACGCGCGCCGTGGCGGCAATCCCGAGGAGCTCGATGTCGCGGAGCTCATCGAGCGCTCCATCGTCCTGCATTTTTCGCTCGGGTCGGATATCACCGTGCGCAGGGATTACCATCCCCTTGCGCTGGTCATGATCGATCGGCACAAGGTCATGCAGATCCTGGCGAACCTGCTGAGCAATGCTCACCATGCGATACGCGCGCAGGCGCACGGCCCGAAAGTGCTGACCGTGCGCCTGTGCCCGGTGCCGCCAGGCTCGTTCCAGATCGAAGTCGAGGACAGCGGCGTCGGCATCAGCGAGGCGGAGATGGGGCGCCTGTTCGAGTTCGGGTTCACCACCCGCAAGGACGGCCACGGCTTCGGCTTGCACTCGAGCGCGGCGCTCGCCCGCGAGATGGGCGGGGCGCTCAGGGCGTACAGCCGCGGCACAGGACTCGGGGCGCGCTTCACGCTGCGATTGCCGATGACCCGCGGCGAAGCGCAGCCGCGGAGGCAGAGCGCATGAGCACGCCCGGCAGCAGCGACGATGCGGTGCGGGTGCTGGTCGTCGACGACAATCCGGTCATTCACCGCGACTTCGACAAGATCCTTGCCCAGCCCAGTGAGCCGGCGCGCGCACTCGTGGCGGCCGAGACGCTGCTGTTCGGCGAGATCCGCCGCGAGCGGCGCCGTGGCGTGCCTTACGCGCTGCAATTCGCCACGCAGGGGGAGGAGGGTGTCGATCTGGCGCTGCACGCGCGCCGCAGCGGCCGGCCGTTCGAGATCGCCTTCGTCGACATGAGAATGCCGCCCGGTTGCGACGGGCTCGAGACCATCGAGCGGCTGTGGGCGATCGATCCGGACATCCAGGTGGTCATTTGCTCGGCGCACTCCGATTACGACTGGCACGAGGTGATCGACCGTCTTGGACAGACCGATCGCCTGCTGGTGCTGAAGAAGCCGTTCGAGCCCATCGAGGTGCTGCAATGTGCGAATGCCCTGTCGCGCAAATGGCAGCATGAGCGCACGCTGCGCAGCCACGTGGTGACACTCGAGCACGTGATTGCCACGCGTACCGAGAAGCTCGAGGCCGCCAATCGGCAGCTTCGCCACCTCGCCAGCCATGACGCCCTGACGGGGCTGCCGAACCGCATCCTGCTCGATGACCGACTGGCCCAGGCGATGGCGCGCGCCAACCGCGACGGTACGTTGTTCGCCGTCCTGGTGGTCGATCTGGATCGCTTCAAGCAGATCAACGACTCGCTCGGGCATCGCGCCGGCGACGCGGTGTTGGATCAGGTGTCGCGGCGGCTGTTGTCCGTGACGCGAGAGATCGATACCGTGGCGCGCACCGGTGGCGACGAATTCGTCATTCTCATCGGTCCCGCGACCGCCACGGAGGATGCGCTGGTCATCGCCCAGCGTGCCGGCGAGGCACTGCGCGCCCCGATGCGGATCGGGGCAATCGATCTGCACGTGACGGCCAGCATCGGTGTGGCCTATTACCCCGCGGACGGCGCCTCGGCGGAAAGCCTCATGGCATGCGCGGACGCGGCGATGTACTGTGCCAAGCAGCGCGGTCGGAACAACACACAACGCTTCGCCGCCGGCATGGATGCCACGACCGTGGCGCGGGTGAGCCTGGAGAGCGATCTGCATCGCGCGATCCAGGCGCACGAGTTCGAGTTGTACTACCAGCCGAAGGCCGAGACGGACAGCGGCGAGGTCTACAGCGCCGAAGCCCTCATCCGCTGGCGGCATCCCGAGCGAGGGCTCATCGGGCCCGCCGACTTCATTCCGCTCGCGGAGGAGTGCGGGCTGATCACCGAGATCGGCGCCTGGGTGCTGCGGGATGCGTGCCGGCAGTGCGCCGAATGGCAGCGCAACGGCTTGCCGACGCTGCGGGTCGCGGTCAACGTCGCCGCCGCGCAATTCCGCCGCGGCGACCTGCTCGAAATCGTCGGCGAGGCGCTGGCTCAGGCGAACCTCGAGCCGCGCTTTCTCGAGATCGAGCTCACCGAGAGCGCGGTGATGACCAATCCCGAGGACTCCGCGGCCATCCTGGAGAAGTTGAGCCGCATGGGAGTTCTGGTGTCCGTGGACGATTTCGGTACCGGTTACTCGAGCATCAATTACTTGCGACGCTTTCCGATCGACAAGCTGAAAATCGATCAATCCTTCGTGAAGGCGCTCGACAGCGAGGTCGACGCGTCCATCGTGCGCGCCATCGTGTCGCTGGCGCACAGTCTGCGGCTGAAGGTCGTCGCGGAGGGGGTGGAGACCGCCGAGCAGCTGAAATTCCTGCAGTCCCTCGGCTGCGATCAATATCAGGGCTTTCTGTTCAGTCCGCCGCTGCCGGCGCGGCAATTCGCGGACCTGCTGCGCGACTGGCAGCGCGAAGAGGATGCGCTGTCGCGGGCCGAGGCCGTCCGCACGCACAGCAAGCTGTCCGTGCCGCGCTGATTCGCGCCGCGCCCGAGTCTGCTCCCGGGTCCGATGGGGCGCAGAGCGCCTTCAGCCGGGCGCCCCGTCGCAGATCCGCCACGGTTCATCGCGGCCTTTGCTCGTTTGATCGAGCCCGTTTGCGCCCGGGCGCGCAAACGGCGCGGCGAACGGTTAAATTTGATGGCTTGGAGCCAGGGCCGGACCCCGCCGATCATCGATCATTCCGCGGGCCGTCCCCGGGGGGGCTCACATCCCACGTCAATCCGGGAGGTTTCCCGTGCGAGTACGCAGTGCTGCGATGCTGGTTTTGGGGGCGGCCGCGGCCGCGCTGGCCTCGGCCGCGAACGCGGCGATGCCGGTCTCCGGGATCGCGCCGGTGCCGCGCGCCGATTATCAGGCGCTTCACTGGCGCCTGATCGGCCCGTTCCGCGCTGGCCGTGTCCTGGCAGTGACCGGCGTGCCGGGCAGCAGCCGGGTATTCTACTTCGGCTCCGTCGACGGTGGGGTCTGGAAGACCGAGGACGCCGGGCGGACCTGGAGGCCGATCTTCGATCACGAGCCGGTGGGCTCCATCGGCGCCATTGCCGTCGCCCCCTCCGACGCGAACGTCATCTACGTGGGCACGGGCGAGGCGGACATGCGCTCGGATATCGCCCAGGGCGACGGCGTGTACAAGTCCACCAACGGCGGGCGCAGCTGGATGCACCTGGGATTGACCGATACGCGCCAGATCGCCCGCATCATCGTCGATCCGCACAACCCCAACATCGTATTCGTTGCCGCTCTCGGCCATCCGTACGGTCCCAATGCCGAGCGTGGGGTGTTTCGCTCGCTCGATGGCGGACGGCACTGGCAGAAGGTGTTGTACCTGAATGACAACACCGGGGCCGTCGATCTGGCGTTCAAGCCGGGCGACTCCCGGACGATCTATGCCGCGCTGTGGCAGACGCGCCGGCCACCGTGGAGCGTGTATCCGCCCTCGGACGGGCCGGGCAGCGGCTTGTATATCTCGCACGATGGGGGCACTCACTGGACGCACATCACCGGGCACGGTTTCCCGGCTCACCCGGGCCGCATCGGGCTCGCGGTCGCTCCAACACGGCCCGATTGGCTCTACGCCATCGTCGGCGGCACGTGGAAGAGCGAGGGTCTTTATCGCTCGGAGGACGGTGGTGCGACCTGGCGGCGCCTGTCACGGGATCCGCGGATCACCCAGCGCTGCTGGTATTTCTGTGCGCTCACCGTCGATCCCGCCAACGCCGATCGCCTGTATGTAATGGATACCATCGTGCTGCGCTCGAACGACGGCGGCAGGCATTTCATTGCGCTCAAGGGTGATCCGACGGGCGATGACTACCATCAGCTGTGGATCGACCCCACCGATCCGAGCCGCATGATTCTCGGCTCGGATCAGGGCACGGAGGTCACGCTCGACGGTGGCAGGACCTGGAGCACCTGGTACAATCAGCCGACCGCGCAAGTCTACAAGATCAGCACCGACGACCGTTACCCGTTCTGGGTGTACGGCTCGCAGCAGGACTCGGGAGCCTTTGCGCTGCCGAGCCAGACCATCGGCTATGACGGCATCACGATGGAGGAGTTTCGCGAGCTCACCCCCGGCGGGGAGAATGGCAACGTCGTCCCGGATCCCGAGAACCCGAACATCGTGTACGGCGACGGGACGGGGGCAACCACCACCGTGCAGAAGCTCGATGTGCGCACCGGACAGGTGCGCGATGTCGATCCGATGCTGGCCTATCCCGATGCGCGGTATCGCACCGATTGGACGCTGCCGCTGGTGTTCTCCCCCTACGACCACAAGACCCTGTATTTCGCCAACCAGTATCTGTTCAGCACCGACGACGGTGGCGTGCACTGGCGGCGGATCAGTCCTGATCTTGCCCGCAAGAATCCCGGCGTTCCGCCGAACCTCGATCCGGTCACGGCGGCCGACACCATCGACATCGGTCCGCGCCGCGGGGTGATCTATTCGATCGCGCCCTCGCCGTTCACCGCCAGGGCGATCTGGGTGGGCACGGACGACGGCCTGGTCTGGCGCACCGACGACGGGGGCGCGCACTGGATCAACGTCACACCGAAGGTGCTGACCCCCTGGTCGAAGGTCGCCGGAATCGTGCTGTCGCGCTTCCATCGCGGCACGGCCTACCTGGCCATCGATCGCCATCGCCTGAACGACGAGACGCCGTACATCTACGTGACACGCAATGACGGCAAGACCTGGACCCTGATCACCAACGGCATCCCGCGTCATGATTTCGTCAATGTGGTGCGCGAGGACCCGGTCAAGCCCGGGTTGCTCTACGCGGGCACCGAGTACGGGGTATTCGTGTCGTTCGATGACGGTGAGCACTGGCAGTCGTTGCAGCAGAACCTGCCGGTCTCCTCGGTGCGCGACATCAAGATCCGCGACAACGATCTGGTGCTCGCGACGCACGGCCGGGGCGTCTGGATCATGGACGACATCACCGCGCTGCGGCAGATGGGCGCTGTGCGCCCCGGAGCGGTCACCTTGTTCAAACCCGAGCCGGCGATCCGGTTGCGGCCGGCCGGATTTACGGGCACGCCGTTCCCGAAGAGCGAGCCGATGGCGGCCAATCCGCCTTTCGGGGCTTACATCGACTACGTGCTGCCGCGCAACGTCGCCGGTCCGGTGACGTTCACGATCCTCGATGCGCGCGGCCGGGTCGTGCGCCGTTACAGCAGTGCCGAGCACGTCGTGCCGCCGAATCCCGCGAAGCTGGACTACGCGCCGATCTGGGCCAAGCGGCCGATGGTTCCGGCGGCCACCCCGGGGATGCACCGATTGGTGTGGGATCTGCACTACGCCGCGCCGCGCGCGCCGGGTGCGGCGGGCCCCGAGAAGCCGGGCGTCTGGGCCCCCCCCGGCAGGTACACTGTCGTGCTGAGGGTGGACGGTAGGGCGTATCGACAGCCGCTGCGCGTCGAGCCGGATCCGAATGTGAAAGTGCCGCAGGCGGCGCTGGTCAGTCAGTTCCATCTGGCGCGGAAAATCGAGCGCGCCCAGTTCCGGGCCGCGCACGCCGAGGTCGTGGCCGTGAAGCTGCTGGATGCGCTCGCGACCCGGCTGCAGCAGGGAGGCGCCGCGCACGGGGCGCTCGCGGCGCTCTACGCGCGGGCACGCAACCTCTCGGGCGAGCGGCCGTTCCCGCAGCGCCATATCGGCTTTGGCGGAGCCCCGCCGCGCAATCTCGCGAGCCTCGTGATGTTGTCACAGGATCTGCTGCATCTGCAGCGGGCCGTCGACGGTGCGGATGCCGCCCCGAGTCCGGATGCGCGAACCGGATACGCGATCGTGTCGCGCCAGCTCGCTGCGACACTGGCGGCATGGCGGAGCATCGAGCAGGTGGACCTGCCGCGGCTCAATGCGCGCCTGAGGGCCGCGGGCGAGGCGCCGGTGGCCGACTGAGCGGGCTGGTGCGCTATCGTCCTGCGCGCCCGCGTCCGCGCGGCGCGCAGGACGCAGCGGCTCAGTCCGTCGCGCCGCCGGGCGGCGCGCAGGGCAACTCCCCGGCCAGCGCCCCTTCGAGCGCGAGCAGTGCCCGTTTGATCGCAAGCCCGCCGCCGAAGCCGGTGAGCGCGCCGTTGGCGCCGATCACGCGGTGGCAGGGCACGACGATGGACAGAGGATTGGCGCCGTTGGCGAGCCCCACGGCGCGTGCGGCGCGCGGATTGCCGACGCGTCGCGCGAGTTCCCCGTAGCTGATCGTTTGCCCATAGGGAATGGCGCGCAGCGCCCGCCAGACGTTGCGCTGGAACTCGCTGCCTTCGGGCGCGAGCGGCAGGTCGAACGCGCGGCGCCGCCGCGCGAAGTACGCCTCGAGTTGTCCGATTGCGGCGGCAAACGGGCGCGACGTCGCCTCCCAATGCGGTGAGGGTCGCAGCGGATGGGGCCCCGACTGGAAGTGGATCCGCGTCAGATGTGTTCCGTCCCCGGCGAGCAGCACGGGGCCGACCGGTGTGTCGATCTGATGCCAGTAGCGCCTCTGGTGCGTCTCGGCCATGTGATCTCCTGCCGTTTCGCTCGACGGCTCGAGGCCGCCCGGGGTGTTCATCGAGCCCCCGTCTCGCTCGCCGCGTACCACAGGTGCAAAGTCGCATACCCGCGCCAGGGACGCCATGACTCGGCCCGCTGGCGGAGCTCGCGCGCCGTCAGCGGGCGTGCGCTGCCGCCGGCCATGCGCCGCAGGACGAGGTCGCCCTCCGGCAGCGCGTCCGGCTCACCCAACGCACGCAGCGCAACGTACTGCGCGGTCCAGGCGCCGAACCCGCTCAGCGCCGTGAGTTGCTCCGAGAGCGTCTCGGCGCCCGCGTCGAAGTCGATCTGACCGTCTGCGAGCGCGCGCACCAGGGCGCGCAGCGCCTCGATGCGCGCGCCGGTAATGCCGAGACCATCGAAGTTGCCGTTCGCGAGCGGCTGCGGGGCCGGGAATGCGTGCGTCAGTCCCGCTGCGGGCGTGCTCACAGGCTCGCCGAAGCGCTCGACCAGCCGGGCCGCCAGCGTGCGCGCCGCAGACACACTCACCTGTTGGCCGAGCACTGCGCGTACCGCGCACTCGAACGGATCCCAGACGCCGGGAATCCGCAGGCCCGGACGGCGGCGCACCAGGGCGCGCAGCAGCCGGTCGGCGCCGAGATCGCGGGTGATCTGACCGGGATCGGAGGTCAGATCGAACACGCGCCGGGCGGTGGCGGCGATTCGATAGAGAGCCGCGGCCGGTGCGCCGCTCACCCGCAACTCGAGCGCGTCGCGACCGGGCAGGGGGCGCACGCGGATCAGCGCGTGTCCGCTGCCCACGCGGATCACACGTGCGTAGCTGTCCGCCTCGAGCGCCTCGACGCCCGGGATGGCTCGCGCCCGCAGAAAGGCGCTGAGGCGTCGCCAGTCGTACGGCGGACGGTAGGCGAGTGTCAGGGCGACCTCGCCCGCCGCGGTCTGCGGGGGGCGCTGCCGGCGCAGCTCGCGGGGCGGGCGGCCGTAGGCCTTGCGCAGCGCGTCGTTGAAGCGGCGCAGGCTGCCGTACCCGGCGGCAAGGGCAACCTCGGTCATCGGCAAGTCGCTGCCGTCGATCAGGTGCTTGGCGAAGTGCAGCCGGCGCGTCTGCGCGAGCGCAAGCGGCGAGGCGCCCAGGTGTTGGGCGAACAGCCTGTCGAGCTGGCGCGCGCCAAGTCCCACCCGCGCTGCGAACTGCGGGATCCGCGCCCGATCGAGCGCGCCGTCCTCGATGAGCCGCAGCGCCCGGCGCACCACGGCCGATGTGCCGAGCCAGGCCGGCGTGCCGGGGGCCGTCTCCGGGCGGCAGCGCAGGCAGGGCCGGAAGCCGGCCGCGTGCGCGCCGGCGGCGGTGGCAAAGTAGCGGACGTGCCGGCTGTGTGCCTTGGGCGCGGCGGGGCAGATGGGACGGCAATAGACACCGGTCGACACGACGCCGAGGTAAAACCGCCCGTCGAAACGCGAATCGCGGCTGCGGCGCGCCCGCTCGAGCACCGGCCATCCGAACGGCAGTTGCGGTTTCATGGGCGCGACCATACCCCGTGTCGGGGCGCAGGGCTGGCCATTTACGGACATCACGTCCGCCCGCCCCGGCTGCGGGAAGCGCGGCTGTGCTAGCCGGTGCGTGCGGCGTTGAAGCTTTCCATCAACAGCCCGGTGCCGCCCCGCGAGACGTGCGCGACGATCGCCGTGCGCCGGTGAAGCTTCGTGATCGTGCCGAGATTGATCGCAAACGACAGCACGACCTGTTGGCCCTTGCGCAAGCCGAGATCGGTCGTTTCGATGAACACGCCGGTGGCGCTGAGATTGACCGCCTTGCACAACCTGCGGCATCCGCCGGGCACGCTCACGAAGACGATGGTGCGGGCCCGATGGCGGGTATGCAGCCGACGTTCCACGTTGTGCCTTGCGCTGTGTCGATGGGCCTGACGATGCTGAACGGCGCCATTATGCCCGCATCCGAGCGGTGCGGCGCACGATTGAACTTATGCGCCCCCGCGCCGGCGCGGCCCGCGGCCGCGGGCCGCTCAAGCGGCGAGGAAGTCCCCTATGGCCCGCCCGAAGCGCTCGGTATCGACCAGAAACGCATCATGACCCTCGATGCACGGCAGCGGCACGAACCGGGTCGCGGTGCCTCCCGCTTCGAGCGAGTGCGCAAGCGCCTGTTGCTCGCCGATCGAGAACAGCATGTCGGATTCGACGCCGATGATCAGCGCGTTCGCGAGGTCCGCCCGCCGCCACAGCGAGTGTGGGGTGCCGTGAGCGGCGAGGTCGAAGCGGTCCATGGCGCGCGACAGATAAAGGTAACTGTTGGCATCGAATGCATTGACCCACCGCTCGGCCTGGACCTCCAGGTAGCCCTGCACGGCGAACTCCGGCGCGAATGGGGTGTTCTGGCGCAGGTCGGCGCGAATCGGCTGGCGATCGAAGCGCTGGACCCACTCGGCCGCGGATCGATAGGTCACCGTGCCGAGCTTGCGCGCCAGGCGCATGCCGGCGGCCGGCGGCCGCTCGCGGCTGTATTGGCCGTTGCGCCAGTCGGGGTCGGAGGTGATCGCATCGCGCTGAATCGAGCGCAGCGCGATCGCGAAGGGCGATGCGGCCGCGGTCCCGGAGATGCTCGCCAGACGGCGTGCGCCGCCGGGGAACAGTGCCGCGTAGGCCAGCACGACCATTCCCCCCAGCGACGGTCCCATCACCGTATCGAGCCGCAGGATGCCGAGCGTGTGCACGAGTTCGTGGCCGGCTCGTGCGATGTCCTCGATCGACAGATCGGGGAAGGCGAGCCTATAGCACTGGCCGGTGTCCGGATCGATCGAGGCAGGTCCCGTCGAGCCAAAGCAGCTGCCGAGGGAATTGACGCAGATCACGAAGTACCGGTCTGTATCGAGGGCCAGGCCCGGCCCGATCATGCGCTGCCACCAGCCCTCGCGGGGATCTTCGCGGGAGGCGGCCGCATGGGCCGGGGGCGAGAGTCCCGTGAACAATAGAATGGCGTTGTCGCGCGCGCGGTTCAGCCGGCCCCAGGTCTCATAGGCGAGCCGTGCGCCGCGCAACGTGCCGCCGCGCCACATCGAGAAGCCATCCGGAAGGTCAACGTACCGTCGGGCATCGGGCTCGGCAGGGTCGGTGCGGGGGGCGGGCACGGCGGTCATCGCGACAGACCTTAAAGCTCCGAGTCGCCGCCGTCCGGAATGCCTTCGAAGAGCGGTGTCGACAGATACCGCTCGCCGGTATCCGGGAGCATTGCGACGATCACCGCGCCGGATGGCGCTTCCGCAGCCACCTTGAGGGCCGCGGCAAAGGTGCCGCCCGAGGAGATACCGCAGAAAATACCCTCGGAGCGGGCGAGTTGGCGCGAGGCATCGATTGCCTCGGCGTCCGACACCGGCACGATGCGGTGCGGCACGTCCCGATCGAGCACGCCCGGCACGAAGTCCGGTGTCCAGCCCTGGATCTTGTGCGGCGCAAACGGCTGGCCGGACAATAATGCCGCGCCGGTCGGCTCCGTGGCGACGATCTGTACCTCGGGACGAGCCAGGCGGATCATCTGGCCGACGCCGGTGAGTGTGCCGCCCGTGCCCCAGCCGCTCACGAAGTAATCGAGCCGCCGTCCGGCGAAGTCCTGCAGGATCTCCGGGCCGGTGGTGCTGCGGTGGTAGGCCGGGTTGGCGGGGTTCTCGAACTGGCGCGCGAGAAACCAGCCGTGCTCATGGGCAAGCTGCGCGGCCTTGCGGACCATGCCCGTGCCGCGCTCGGCCGCCGGTGTGAGGACCACCCGTGCCCCGAGCATGCGCATGATTTTGCGGCGCTCGATCGAGAAGGTCTCGGTCATCACCGCGACGAAAGGGTAGCCCTTGGCCGCACACACCATCGCCAGCGCGATGCCCGTATTGCCCGAGGTGGCCTCGACCACTGTCTGGCCCGGTTTGAGCGCGCCGCTGCGCTCGGCATCTTCGATGATGCCGATCGCCAGGCGATCCTTGACCGAACTCAAGGGATTGAAGAATTCGCACTTGACGTACATCGTGACGTGCGCAGGGGCGAGTCGCCCGACCCGCACGATCGGCGTCTTGCCGATAGTGTCGAGAATGCTTTCGTAGATCATCCTGTCTTTCTACCCCGGCGGCCTGGGGGTCACAAACAATGGTCGGCTATCTCCTCAGACCCGCAGGTTATGATGCCGGCATCCCGAGGCCGCGCCCCTGGCGGGCCGTTACCCTGGACTCATGAGCCCATCCCTTTCCGCGGTACGACTGCAGAAGCTGCTCGCGAACGCCGGCGTCGGCTCGCGCCGCCAGGTCGAGCAGTGGATCCGCGCGGGCCGGGTGACCGTGGACGGCCGTCCCGCGCAGCTCGGCGAGCGGGCCGGCCCCGACGCGGATATCCGTCTGGACGGACTGAAGCTTTATCTTGGACGTTCGGCGGACGCGGCGACGGCCGAAGCGCTTCTCTATTACAAGCCCATGGGAGAGGTCACCACGCGCCGCGACCCGCAGGGCCGGCCCACCGTTTTCGAGCGATTGCCTGGCCCGAAGCGTGGCCGCTGGATCGTGGTGGGGCGGCTCGACGTCAATACCACGGGGCTGCTGCTGTTCACCACGGATGGGGCACTGGCGCATGGCCTGATGCACCCGTCACGGCAGATCGAGCGCGAATACCTGGTGCGGTTGCAGGGCCGTCCCGATGCGGCGGCGATCGAGCGATTGCGCCGCGGGGTGATGCTCGAGGACGGTCCCGCCGCGTTCGATCGCATTACCCAGCAGGCTGCGCCGCAGGCGGCGCCCTCACGTCACGCTGCGTACCGGGTCGTGCTGCGCGAAGGCCGCAATAGAGAGGTTCGCCGCCTCTGGGCGGCCGCCGGATACGAGGTGAGCCGTCTTCTGCGTGTGCGCTACGGGCCGATCGGACTTCCGGCGGATCTCCGGCCGGGGCAGTGGCGGTATTTGGACGCCAAGTCGATGGCTGCGCTTGCGGCCGCGGCGCAGGAGGTGGGCGTCTAGCCCAGGATTTTGACCCGAAGTGCAAATTGCGCGCCAAAAGTACATTGACACCGGCGGGAACGGAAATCAAAATACGCGGCTCGTTTTCGCGGAGGGGTACCCAAGCGGCCAACGGGAGCAGACTGTAAATCTGCCGGCTTACGCCTTCGTAGGTTCGAATCCTACCCCCTCCACCAGAGCTGAGCGTGGAAGCGGGTGGAGTGAGTGGGCGGACGCAGCGGCATCAGCGGGTGTAGTTCAATGGTAGAACCTCAGTCTTCCAAGCTGATGACGTGGGTTCGATTCCCATCACCCGCTCCAGGCTCGCGTTGTCCGACACAGCGCCGCGCCCACGTAGCTCAGTCGGTAGAGCACGTCCTTGGTAAGGACGAGGTCACCGGTTCAATCCCGGTCGTGGGCTCCATCGCGTGATCGGCGGGAGTCAGGGTCGATGATCTTTCCGGGGCGCGTAGCCCCCAGACGTCTTTTGAGGAATTTTCCATGTCCAAAGAGAAATTCGAGCGCAGCAAGCCCCATGTGAACGTGGGGACGATTGGGCACGTGGATCACGGCAAGACGACGCTGACGGCGGCGCTGACGAAGGTGATGGCCGAGACGTACGGCGGGGCGTTCATGGCGTACGACCAGATTGACAAGGCGCCGGAGGAGAAGGCGCGAGGGATCACGATTTCCACCGCGCACGTGGAGTATCAGAGCGCGAAGCGGCACTACGCGCACGTGGATTGTCCCGGGCACGCCGATTACGTGAAGAACATGATCACGGGTGCGGCGCAGATGGACGGGGCGATACTGGTGGTGTCGGCGGCCGACGGTCCGATGCCGCAGACGCGCGAGCACATTTTGCTGGCGCGCCAGGTTGGGGTGCCGTACATCGTGGTGTACCTGAACAAGGCGGACATGGTGGACGACAAGGAGCTGCTGGAGCTTGTGGAGATGGAGGTTCGCGAGCTGCTGACGCAGTACAAGTTTCCCGGGGAGAGCACGCCGATTGTGGTGGGCTCTGCGCTGAAGGCGCTGGAGGGGGACAAGAGCGAGATTGGGGTGCCCTCGGTGGTGAAGCTGGTAGAGGAGATGGACAAGTACATTCCGGTGCCGCAGCGCGAGGTGGACAAGCCGTTTTTGATGCCTGTTGAGGACGTATTTTCGATCTCTGGTCGTGGCACGGTGGTCACGGGGCGCATTGAGCGCGGGGTGATCAAGGTGAATGACGAGGTGGAGATCGTTGGGCTGCGGCCGACGCAGAAGACGACGTGCACGGGCGTGGAGATGTTCCGCAAGCTTCTGGATGAGGGGCAGGCGGGGGACAACGTTGGGGTGCTGCTGAGGGGCACGAAGAGGGAAGAGGTTGAGCGCGGGCAGGTGCTGGCCAAGCCCGGCAGCATCACCCC
>DAHXNV010000002.1 GCA_027365225.1 Gammaproteobacteria bacterium | reverse complement strand
CCCGTTCGGCAGCCGGATGCTCACCGGGCCCCGTGCATCTCCCAGCGCCGCCTGGGCGCCCAGCTCCCCAGGCAGCTCCACGACCGCCGGCCCCACTGGAGTGGTTCCACGGCGGCGGCCTTGCCTCAGCCAATACGTCAATGTCGAGAGCGGCACATCATGCCGCTCGCAGAATCCCCTCTGACTCAGACCGCCTCGGGCGTACAGTTCCAGCAGCCGCTGCCGTTGCCGCTGCCGTTGCGCAGCCGAGCGGTTGCGCTGCCGCCGCCCTGATGTGCCGCCGCAACCACCGCTCGGCCGTCCCATCGCTCGTGTCTTCGTGCCCATCGCGCAGATACCTCCGTCGGTAAACTGCGCGTCCATCTATCAGCCGACCGCTGCGACCTCCAGCCAGTACCCGGTGGGACGCTTTCCTGCAGAGGCAGGCTGCGACCGGCAGGCCCGGGGCGGCTGGGCGCAGGCCAGCAAGCGAATGCGCCGCCCTCGAGTGACGAAGACCTTTTTATGGCTGCGATAAGTCATTATGCTGGCCCATCAGGAGAAGCTTGCCGTGCGTCCCGCGTCGTGACTGAGAGCATCGAGCCGAGAAATGGAAATCCCTGCGGCGATCGGCCGATCGGCACGGCGCTCCCGGTGTCCCCCCGAGACTGCAGCGGAGCCCGGCGGGAGCGGATCGAGTTGACGGATGGACGTGGCTGCCGCACGTTCCGCCGGCGGCGGGGGCGCGGCCGTAGGGTGGCGCGTCATTCGACCCCGGAGTCTGAGCGCGGTCCGGCCGCAGGTCTCGCCAGGGCGGTGCCCGCGCTCGCTTGCGCGCTGTGTCTCCTTCTGACCTCGTGCGCATCGTTCCGGCCCGAGCCGATAAATCTGCGCGTCAGTGCCCGGCGCTTCGCCGCCCGGAGCCTGCACAACCGAAGGCTCGGGGCCTATCTGACGGCGATGGGTGTGCGGCCCCGGGACCGATGGGGGTTTCGCCGCCTCACCTATGTTGCCGTATTCGAGCGGCCGCAGCTGAGCATCGCCAACGCCCGGTACCGGGCCGCCCTGGGAAGACTCACGATCGCCGAGCAGATCGACAACCCCAAGATCGGCATCAGCACCGCATATAACGCAACGGAGACGCTGCCGACGCCGTGGTCGGTGGGACCCATCTTCAGTTTTCTCATTCAGAACTTCTTCAGCAAGGATGCCTTGATTGGCGCGGCGCGCCAGAATGTCCTGGCCGCCCGCGAGGCGATCGAGACCGTCGCCTGGGTCGAGCGCAAGGCCGTGTACGATGCGCTCCTGACGCTGTGGGCACAGCGGCGAACCACGACGTTGTACCGGCGGCAAGCCTCTCTGGACCGCTCGATCGTGCGGGCGGTGCGGGAGCGCTATCGCGCCGGTACGGCCTCGGCCACCGCGTTGACCAGCGCCGATCTCAATGCCGAGCGGGCCGCGTTCCGCTGGCATCAGGCGCAGCTCGGGGCGAGCCTGGCCACGGCCCATCTGGCCGGCGTCATCGGGCTGCCGCCCGCGGCATTGACCGGTGTCAGGCTGAGCTTTGCGATATTCCGGCGGCTGCGCGCGCCGCAGGCGCTCGATGCGGACGAGCGGCGGGCGCTGCGCGAGCGGCCCGCCGTGAGAAAGGCGCTCGCGCAATACAATGCGGCGCAGTACCGGCTGAAGGCGGCGGTCGATGGCCTGATCAACGGCGTGAAGGTCGTCCCCGGCTACGCCCTCAACCAACAGACGGACAATTATTCGCTGGCGCTCAAGACGCATCCGCCGCTGTTCAATCAGCACCAGGGTCAGATCGCCGTGGCGCGCGCCGAGCGGCGTCTGGCCGCGGCGCAACTGAGGTCCGTCCAGGAAAGCGTCTTCGGCCAGATCGAGCGCGCGGTCGTCTATTGGCGCGAAAGCGGGACGGCCATGCACGCCTCGCGGCGGGCCTTGCGGTCCGCCGAGCGCGAGCTTGCAGGCTCGCAAGAGGCGTACCGGGCCGGCGTCATCGGGGACGTTCGACTCCTCGGCGTGCGGCTGCAGGCGCTGAGCGCGCGCATACGGTTGCTCAGCGCCGAGCGGGAGCATTACGCGGCGAGCGGGGATCTCATGACGGCCTTGCACAGGAAGCTATGGAAAATCCGCAATGAGACTTGATGGAGCGCTCATGGGCGCGGTGGTCCTGGCGGTCGGGGTTGTTGCCGGCGCGCACGCCGGAACGGTGAGGCTGCGCGCTCGAGATCTTCTGCGGCGCGATGTCCTCGTCCGCGACATCACGGCGCATCGGGAGCGCCCCGTTCGGTATGTCTACGGCCGCGCCATCCGGCTCGGTCCGCTCCTCGGGGCGGTCGGTGCGATCCGCAGCGCCCGCGCGCTCGCCCGGCTCGACGCCGTGATGCTCACCGAGACACGGGCTTTGTATCGGGCGCCGTATCGCATATCGGCGCAGAAACTGGCGCAGGCGAGGGCGAGCGCGAGCGAGGCGCAAGCCAAACTCGCGAGCGCCGTTGGTGCGCTGCGCGCGCGCTACGGCGCGCGGTTTGCGGGCAAATTGCTGAGCGAGCCGCGCCTGGTCGGGCGCATCGGCGCGGGGGCGGTGTCCGTTGTCGAGGCGATGGTGCCCTATCCGGTGTTGGAGCACCCGCCCGCGAGCGCGACGGCACGCAGCGAGGGCGGCGCGAATATCCGGGGCCGCACGCTGCAGTTGCAGTTTCTGGGGGTCGGGGGACGGGTGCCATCCGGCATGATCGGCCAGGCCCTCTATTATCTCGGCCCGGCGCTGCAGGCGGGCACGATGCTGCGCATCGGGCTGCGGCTCGGCACGCGCCCGAGGCGCATATTGAGACTGCCCGTCTCGGCGCTGATTTTCGCCGGCCGCAAGGTCATCGCCTTCCGCAGGATCGAGCCGCACAGGTTCCGCAGCTTTGCGGTGTCGCAAGCGCAGCCCTTCTACAGCGACGGGCACATCGCCGGCTACCAGAGTGTGTGGCGCGGGGGCGCGCGCGTGCCGATCGTGGTCGGGGGGGCGGGCCTGTTGTGGTCGCTGCTCGACGGCGCCACCGGGAAGCGGTGAGTGACCGCGTTGCGCACGCTGGTTCGCTTCTGCCTGCGGTATCGCCATGCGCTCGTCCTGGTCGTCGCCGGATTGTGCGCTCTGGCGTTCTTCGCTGTCAGGAACAGCTCGGTCCGGGCGTTCCCGTCGTTCGAGCCGCCGGTCGTCAAGGTCATAACGCGCGTTGCCGGTCTCTCGCCGCGCGGCATCGAGCTGTCCGTCACCGACGTGCTGGAGCAGGGGCTCAGCGGCCTGGCCGCCGTGCGGTCGCGCTCGGAGCCGGGAGTGTCGATCATCTCCCTGATCTTCCGCAGCCATACCCGGCTCGCGCTCGATCGCAAAGCGGTCGCCGCGCGCCTGTCCGAAGTGAGCGCGACGCTGCCCTCGGGCGCCGTTGCACACATCGAGAGGCTCACTTCCATGGTGGGCGTCGCTGCGCAAGTTGCTGTCCTCGGCAAGGGCGTCACGCCGTTGACGGTCGGCCGGCTCGTCGAGACACGGATCGCGCCGGAGCTGCAAGCCACCGCGGGGGTGGCGAAGGTCGAGGTGTATGGCGCGGCGACGCCGGTCATCGCCATCGAGCCGCACGTGTCGGCGATGCTGGCGAGCGGAATCGGCTGGGGAAAACTCGCAGCGGCGGCCCATCAAGCGAGCGCCGTTCTCGGCCTGGGGGCCGTGATCTCACCGAATCAGCGGATCCTGGTGGAAGGTCATGGGCAGACCCTCACGAGCGCGGCGCTCGCCAACAGCGTCGTCGGCCAGCGCGACGGCCGGCCGCTCACGATGGGGATGGTGGCGCGAGTGCGCACCACCGCCGCGCCGCGCGTCGGTGCGGCGCTGATCGGCAATCGGCCGGGCGTGATTCTGGTGGTCTGGGCGCAGCACGGGGCGGCGACATCGGCGGTCGGCGCACGCGTGCAGCGCACGGTACGACAGCTGCGCCGGCAGCTGCGCGGGCGGCACATTCGCATTCAGTCCCGTGCGTTCGATCCGGCGGCGTTCAGTCGCGTGGCGGTGGCGAACGTGCTGCGCCTGGTGCTGCTCGGGGCGGTCGGGATTCTGGTGATTCTCGTGTTGGCGCTGCGCGACTGGCGGATGATCACCCTGGCCTACATGCCGATCATCGTCTCCGTTCTGGGGACGCTCGCGGTGCTGCATTTGGCCGGCATTCCGCTCAATACGCTCGGTCTGTCGGGTCTTGCGATCGCGCTGGCGGAGATCGTCCACGATTCGGTGGCCGACGGTATCACCATACAGCGCAGACTCCTGCAGGGGTCCGGCGCGGACGGCGCGGCGCGCAGACTGCAGGTCATCCTGGATGCGGCCGTGGCGATTCGCTCCAAGGCCGTGATCTGCGCGCTCGTGACCTCGATTCTGTTCCTGCCGATCGTTCTGCTGCCGGGATTTCCCGGCGAGCTGTTCGGGCCCGTCGCGATCACCTACATCATCGCGATCGTGACCTCCGTTGCGGTCAGTCTGGTATTCAGCCCCGCTCTGGCTGGCATTCTCCTCGCCGACCTCGGTCCGGGCCGGGCGCCGCCCGCGCCTGCGCGCGCGGTCGGGCGGCTCTATCAGTGGCTGATCCGGCCCTCGAGGGTCCTGATGTGCGTGGAGGGGGGGATCGCGGCGGTGTTGTTCGCCGTCATCGCCGGAAGTATCCCGTTCCTTCGCGTGGTGTTGCTGCCGACCTTCAGCCAGCGGGCGCTGGTGGTGCACTTGCGAACGGCACCTGGAACGTCCCTCGGTGAGACGGAGCGGGTCGTCGGCGCCTATGTCGCGAGGCTGCGGGGCCTGCCCGGGGTGCAGCGGGTCCTCGCGCGGGTCGGTCGCAGCAGGCCGAGCGACCGCTCGACGGACGTCAATCGCGCGACGATGGATATCACGACGGACAGCAACGCGCCGCATGCGGTCCATTCGATGGAAGCGGCGATCATGCGCGCGCTCGCGTGTCCGCCGGCCCTCGGGTGCGCGGTGAGCACGTTCATGGATGACAGGATGCGCCGGACGCTGCCGGGCTACACCGCGCCGCTGGTGATTTCCCTGACGGGCGCCTCGGGCGGCGCGATCAGGACGGCGGCGGTGCGGCTCGATCGGCTGCTGCAGCGGATGCCCTCGGTCCGCGAGGTTGACCTGAAGCCGACGCTGCGGCGGGGCACCATCATCACGATCAGGCCCGGGCGCTCCGCGATGGCGCAGTACGGGGTCACCTCGCGCGCTGTGCTGAGCACGGTCGCCGCGGCTTACCGCGGCCGGCCCGTCGCGAGCGTGTACGTGCGCAACTATCGCGAGCCGGTGGAGCTGCTGGCGGCGCAGCGCGATCGAGACGACGCCATGGCGCTGGAACGGATGCCGATTCGGGCAGAGGATGGGCGCCTGGTGCCCGTCGGGCTCATCGCCCGTGTCGGGTTCCGGCGCGCGGCGGGAACGATCGACCAGGTCGATGGCGAGCGGACTCAGCGCCTGTTGGTCTGGCCGCGCAGAGGACACACCGTGCTCGGGGTCAGGCGACGGATCGCGGCGCAGACGAGCGCGGGCGGGCCGGCGGGGGCGCCGACGGTCAGGATCACGGGAATCTCGCGGGTCGTTTCCCGTGCGGTGCGCGCGGTCATCGCCCGCGCGGCGATCGCTCTGCTGATCGTTGTCTTCCTGCTGTGGGTGCTGCTCGCGGAGGCGCGGGCGGTGGCGATATTGTCGCTCGGGCTGCCGGTCGCGGTTTCCGGCGGTATCGCGATGATCTGGCTGTTTCTGCATGGCACGGCGGACTTCGCGGTGCTGATCGGGCTGGTCGCGCTGTTCGGCATCGCCCTGCGCAACGGCCTGTTGGTGGTGTTTCACTATCGCACGCTCGCGCCCGGCGGGGAGGCGGGGTTGACTCTGGAGGAGGCGCGCGCCATCGCGGTGGAAATGCTGCCGGTCGTCCTGGTCACCGCGACGGTGGCGATCATGGGCCTGTTGCCCCTGGCGGTGTATCGCGGTACGGCGGGCGACGAGATCGCCGGGCCATTGGCGGTCGTCATCATCGGCGGTCTCGGCACGGGCGCCATTCTCACCGCACTGGCGTTGCCGCGGATGCTGCCGCGGATCCTGCACGTGGGCCGCATACGCCGGCACGAGGACATCTAGGATCGGTGCCGGTGTTTTTCTCGCCGTCCGACTCGCCGGCTCGCGCCGAGGGGCCGGGGGCCGGGGTGTTGACGAATCGCGACAGCTCGGGTGCGCGAGGGCGGGAACCGTGACGTTTCCCTGCGGCGCATTCTAGTATGCGCCAGACCGGAGGTCTGGCCGCCGCAGCTCCGCAGGAGGAAGTGATGTCACAGGTCCATGCAGCCACCCACCCCGGGACGTTCGGTGAGTACGTTCTGAGCGAGCGTCTCGGATTCGGCGGCCAGGGCGAAGTCTGGCGGGCGTACGATCGGGCGCGCGGCGTGGAAGTCGCCCTGAAGATATTGGCCTCGGAGCGGGCCGTTTCGGCGGCCGGCTGGGCGGCGCTCGAGCGCATGTATGCCCTGGTCGGTGGGCTGCAGCACCCGGGCATTCTCCAGGTTCTGCCGCCGCAGCGCCTGGAGGGTCGGGTGGTGCTGCCGATGGAGCTGGCGGACGGGGGGGATCTCACCGAGTTGCGCGGCAAGGGATATCTGCGCATCGTGCCGGTGCTGGTGCAGGTCGCCGCGGCGCTTCACTACGCGCACCAGCATGGGGTGGTGCACAGGGATCTGAAGCCGACCAACGTCCTGCTCGACCGTCGCGGCCGGGTGAAGCTCGCCGATTTCGGGATCGCCGCCGCGCTGTCGGACCGGCATGCCGTCTCGGGCGCGAGCGAGGTGTCGCCCTTCAGCGCCAGCCCCGAGCAACTGCGCGGCGAGCCGGCGCATCCCGCCGACGACATCTACGGTCTGGGGACCCTGGCCTACGATCTGCTGGCGGGCCATCCGCCTTACTTTCCGCACTTCGATGCCGCGCGGATCCAATCCGGTCCGGTGCCGCAACTGGTGCCGCTGCAGCCGGCCCCGTCACGCCTGATCGAGTTGATCCTGCGGATGCTCGGGCCGCGCGCCGCCGATCGGCCCCCCAGCCTGGAGAAGGTGATCGAGGAGCTCGAGGCGACACTGAACGCGACCTCGGCGCTCGATCCGGAGGAAGACCTCGCTCGCCCACCGACGGAACGCGCCCCGGTCGAGCGACCGATCGACGTGGAGCCCGAGCCGCCCCTCGCCGCCACGCCCGAGCCGTTCCTCGCGGCCGAGCCCGAGCCGCCCCTCGCCGCCACGCCCGAGGCGTTCTCAGCGGACGATGGCTTGAGCATGACCATCGGTGAATTCAGACCTGGCCGTGGGCTGCGCGCTTCACGCCGCGGCGATCCGCCACGAGCGCATCGCCTGCCCTACCTGCTGCTCGGCCTGGTGTGCGGGGCGGTGCTCGCGGTGGGCGCGCTGCAGGTGTTGTCGCGTCAAGGCTGGCGTGGCAGCCCGCTCCACGTGCTGTCGGCGGTGATCCTCGGGGCTCGCACGGGACCGCCGGCGGACCCTGCGCACCAGGGGCGCTCGGCGCCCGTCGCGCCCCGGTCCGCGGCACCGTCGGCCGATTGGGCCGCGTTGGGCCGGCTGGTGGCGCAGCGCGCCGGATTCAACCAACGCTTGCGCGACCTGGCGGCGCGCGGGGCCTCGATCTGGGATGCGGCCGATTTCGCTGCCGCCCAAGCCCAGGCGGCCGATACCAGCCGCGCGGAGGCCGCCGGCGACATCGCGGCTACGCGCCGGCACTGGCAGCGCGCCCAGCGTCTGCTCTCGAGACTGGAGCGCGAGGCGCCGCGGGCGCTTGTGGCGCAGCTCGCTGCCGGTGAGCGTGCGCTGGCGGCCGGACACCCCGGCGCGGCGGCCCGCGCGTTTGCGCTCGCGCGGCGGATCGAGCCGGCGAGCCGGCGCGCCGCCGCCGGTGAGCGGCAGGTGCGGCTGTTGGTCGCTGTGCTGCCGCTGATGAGCGCGGCACGGCGCGCCGAGCGTGCTCACGACTATGCGCGCGCGGCGGCGGCTATCCGCGAAGCGCTGGCGCGCGACCCGGGTTACGCCGCGGCACGAGCCGTTCTGGCCCATCTCAACACCGTGTTCGCGCGCGCCGGCTACGTGCGGGCGGTGCGCGCAGGCGCCGCGGCCTATGCGCGCGGGCGGCTGTTTCAGGCCCAAGCCGACTTCCAGCAGGCGTTGGTGTTTCGCCCCGACGGCATCGAGGCGAACCGGGGGCTCGCCGAGGTGAACGCCGCGCTGCGTGATCGGGCTGCCTTGCCGTAGCGGGCTACTGCGCTCTCAACAGCTCGTTGATCGAGGTCTTGGCGCGCGTCTTGGCGTCGACGCGCTTGACGATCACCGCGCAGGCGAGGGCGTAGCGACCGTCGGGCGAGGGCAGTGTGCCGGGTACCACCACCGAGCCGGCCGGAACGCGCCCGAAGAGAATCTCACCGCTCGCGCGATCGTAGATGCGCGTGCTCTGCCCGATGAACACGCCCATCGAGATCACCGCGCCGGTCTCGACGATCACACCCTCGACGATCTCCGAGCGCGCGCCGATGAAACACTCGTCCTCGATGATGGTCGGGCTCGCCTGCAGCGGCTCGAGCACCCCGCCGATACCGACCCCGCCGGACAGGTGCACGTTGCGGCCGATCTGCGCGCACGAGCCCACGGTGGCCCAGGTGTCGACCATGGTGCCCGAATCGATGTACGCGCCGATGTTGACATAGCTCGGCATCAGCACCGTGTTCGGCGCGACGTAGGCGCCCTTGCGCACCACGGCGTGCGGCACGATGCGCGTTGCCCCCGCGCGCAGCTGCTCGGGGCTCGCCGCGGCGTACTTCACGGGCACTTTGTCGTAGAAGCGGGTGAAGCCGGCGTCGATCACGCTGTTCTCGCGCGTGCGGAAATACAGCAGCACCGCCTTCTTCAGCCACTCGTTGACCTGCCAGTGGCCGTCGCGACGCTCGGCGATGCGGGCGCGTCCGCAATCGAGCGCCTCGATGCACTCATCGAGCCGGGCCGCAAGGCCCGCGGGCATCCTGTCCGGCGCGAGCTCGGCACGATGATCGAAGGCGGCCTCGATGGCGGCCTGGAGCGTGGAGGTTCGAGTCATTTGCCCCGACTCTCGACATAACGGCGGATGCGCACCGCAGCCTCGACGCATTGGGCGAGGTTCGGCACGAGCGAGATGCGCACGCGCCCGGCGCCGGGGTTGCCGTGCGCGCCGTGACGGCCGAGATAGCTGCCCGGCAGCACCAGTACCGCCTCGGTCGCATACAGCTCGCGGGTGAAGCGCTCGTCGTCATCGCCGACGTCGGTCCACAGATAGAACGCCCCGTCGGGCTTCTCGACCGGCAACACCGGCGAGAGGATCTCGATCACCCGCTCGAACTTCTCCTGATACAGGCGCCGGTTCTCGGCCGCATGCGCCTCGTCGCGCCAGGCGCTGCTGCTGGCCAGTTGGGTCGGCACCGGCATGGCGCAGCCGTGGTAGGTGCGGTAGAGCAGGAAGCGGCTCATGATGTGCGGATCGCCGCACACGAAACCCGAGCGCAGGCCAGGCACGCTCGAGCGCTTGGAGAGGCTGTGAAACACGATGCAGCGCTCGAAGCGCTCGAGTCCGGCGGCCGCCGCGCTCGCGAGCAGTCCGGGCGGCGGGCTGCGCTCATCGAGATAGATGTCCGCGTAGCACTCGTCGGCGGCGATGATGAAATCATGTTGCTCAGCCAGGCCGAGGGCGCGCCGCAGGAAGGCGCGATCGAGCACTTTGCCGGTGGGGTTGCCCGGACTGCACAGTATCAACACCTGACAGCGCCGCCAGATGGTTTCAGGCACCGCCTCGAGCTCGGGCGTGTAGCCGTTGGCGGCCGTGGTCTCGAGCAGGTAGGGGTGGGCGCCGGCAAGCAGCGCCCCGCCCTCGTAGATCTGGTAGAACGGATTGGGCATCGCCACCAGCGCCTCGCCGCGGGCGTCGATGGCGGCCTGCAGGAAGGCGAACAGCGCCTCGCGGGTGCCGTTGACGGGCAGCACCATCGTGTCCGGATCGATGCGCCCGGCGGGCAGGCCGTTGCGCCGCTCGAGCCAGGCGGCGCACGCGGTGCGCAGCTCGGGCAGTCCGGCGGTGCTCGGATAGGTGTCCAGGCGGTACGCGTTGGCGCGCAGCGCCTCGAGCACCATCGGCGGGGGCGCGTGGCGCGGCTCGCCGATCGACATGGCGATCGGCTCGAGGCGCCCCGGCGGTGCGGCCCCGGCGGTCAGGCGCGCGAGGCGCTCGAAGGGATAGGCGTGCAGACGCTCGAGACGCGGGTTCATGCGTGGCTCCTGGTGCTCAGGCGGCGGCGCGCTGGGTGAGCGCGTGATAGAGCCTGTCGCTCAAGCGCGCCGCGCGCGCCTCCTCGAGCGGACGGCCGTCGAGGTCGGTGACGTAGAAGATGTCCTCGGCCCGCTCGCCCACGGTGACGATCTTGGCCGCCTGCAGCATGATGCCCTCGCCGGTGAGCACCTTGCCGACATCGTACAGCAGCCCGGGCCGGTCGCCGGCGATCAGCTCGATCACCGAGCGCGCGTTGCGCTCATCGACGCTGATGGCGATCTGAGTCGGCGTGTGGAACATGCGCGCCTGGCGCGGCACGCGCCGGTGCACGGCCACGCTCTGCTCGGGATGGTGCAGCGAGCGCCACAGCGCCTGCTCGATCTCCTCGCGCCGCTCCCCATCGACGATCGGCGCGCCGTCGTCCTCGAGCACATGATAGAGGTCGAGGCTGAAGCCATCGCCCGTGGGCGTGATGCGCGCATCCACCACGTTCAGGCCCAGCTGATCGAGGACCGCGGTGGTGCGCTCAAAGCCATGCTCCAGCAGGCGCGTGAAGATCAGCACGGCGGTGGTGCCGTGCACGCTGCGCGGATCGAGCGCCACCAGGGGCTCATCACAGCTCGGGTCGCGGTCCGCGAGCAGGCGCATGTGCCAGGCGGCTTCCTCCGGAGAGTGCTGCAGAAAGTAGCTGTCCGAGAAGCGCCGCCAGACCCGCTCGATGTTGGGCGCGGCGATGCCGCGCGCCAGCATCAGCTTGCGGGCCGCTTCCCGGGTCTCGCTCACCAGCTGCTCCGGATCGATCGGGGATTCCAGGCCGCGGCGCAGGGCCCGGCGCACGCGCTGGTAGAAGTCCTGGAACAGCGAGGCTTTCCACGAGTTCCACAGCTTCGGGTTGGTGGCGCGCACGTCCGCGCAGGTGAGCACATAGAGATAATCGAGATGCGCCTCGTCGCCGACCTTGCGGGCGAAGGCGTTGATGACTTCGGGGTCGGAGATGTCCTGCTTCTGCGCGGTGAGCGAGAACGCGAGGTGGTTGCGCACCAGCCAGGCGACCATGCGCGCATCGTAGGGCGAGAGGCCCTGCTCGAGGCAGAATGCCTCGGCGTCGGTCGCGCCGAGCTCGGAGTGATCGCCGCCGCGGCCCTTGGCGATGTCATGAAACAGTGCGGCCAGATAGGCCACCTCGGGCCGCTGCAGCTGCTGCATGATGCGCGAGGCCTGCGGCAGCTCCTGGTCGTAGCGCGCGATGGCGAAGCGCCGCAGGTTGCTCACCACGAACAGCGTGTGCGCATCGACGGTGTAGGCGTGGAACAGGTCGTACTGCATGCGCCCGACGATGCGCCCGAAGGCCGGTATGTAGCGCCCGAGCACCCCGTAGGTGTTCATCCGGCGCAGCTCGTGCGTGACGCCGACGGGGGAACGCACGATCTCGAGGAACAGACGGTGATGGCGCGGATTCTGGCGGAACTCCTCGTCGATCAGCCACAGGCTTCTCGCCACGGCGCGCATGGTCGAGGCGCGCACCCCGTCGATCTCGGGATGCTGCTGCAGCAGTACGAACAGCTCGAGCAGTGCCGATGGGGCGCGCGCGAACACCGTGTCGCTGACCGCCTCGAGCGATCCGCAGCGCACCTGGAAGCGGGCGTTGAGCGGGCGGGGCGGCTCGCTTTCGGTGAGGATGGCTTCGCGGAACAGCTGCAACAGCAGCTCGTTGAGCAGGCTCACGTCCTTGACGGTGCGATAGTAGCGCTGCATCAGCTGCTCGACCGCCAGGGTGTAGGAGGCGTCCTCGTAGCCGAATATCTGTGCCAGGCGCAGCTGGTGGTCGAACAGCAGCCGGTCTTCGCGCCGCCCGGTGAGCACGTGCAGGCCGAAGCGCACCTTCCAGAGAAAGGACTGCGCCTGTTGCAACCGGCGCAGCTCGGCGATGGACAGAAAGCCATGGCGCGCCAGCTCATCGAGCGTCTCGGCGCCGAAATGACGTTTGGCGACCCAGGCTATGGTCTGGATGTCGCGCAGCCCGCCCGGACCGCTCTTGACGTTCGGCTCGAGGTTGTAGGCGGTATCGTTGGCCTTCAGATGCCGCTCGGCCTGCTCGCGCACCTTGGCCTCGAAGAAGGCGCGTACCGGCCAGAGCTGCTGCGGCGCGAGCCGCTCGCGCAGGCCGGCGAGGAGTTCGGGGCTGCCGGCGAGCAGTCTCGCCTCGATCAGCGTGGTCATTACCGATACGTCGGCCTTGCTCTGCTCGATGCACTCCTCGACGGTGCGCACGCTGTGCCCGACCTCCAGACCGATGTCCCAGAGGAACGTGAGCAGCCGCTCGAGCGCGGCGCGCTCCGCACCTTGCGGCGGGTGGGTCACCAGCAGCAGGATGTCGATGTCGGAGCACGGATGCAGCTCGCCGCGGCCGTAGCCGCCGACGGCCACCAGCGCCGACTCGCGCATCGAGGCGGCGCAATAGGCGCTCCAGAGCTGCTGCAGGAGACGATCGATCAGCTGCGCGCGCGCGTGCACCAGCGTCTCGATCGGCTCATCGGCGAAGAAGCGGGCCTTGAGCTGCTCGAGCGCCTCGGCCAGCAGCTCGCGCACGGCCGCGGGCGAGCCGTGCGCCGCGGCGATCAGTCCGGGCAGGCGCGCCAGCAGCGGCCAGTCCTGCAGGCTCGGGCCGGCAGCGCCGAGGGGTGCGCTTGGGGTCGGCTCGCCCGCCTCCTCCGGCTCGGTCTCTCCGGCGGCCACGGTGTCAGTGTGTGCGGCGGTCGGCCGCACCCAGGGTGAGCACCTCATGGCCGGTCTCGGTGACCAGAATGGTGTGCTCCCATTGGGCCGAGAGGGAGTGATCCTTGGTGATGACGGTCCAGCCGTCCGGCAGCAGCCGCACGTGACGCTTGCCGGAGTTGACCATCGGCTCGATCGTGAACGTCATGCCGGTCTTCAGGGTGAGGCCCGTCCCGGGCTCCCCGTAATGCAGCACTTGCGGATCTTCGTGGTACACGCGCCCGATGCCGTGGCCGCAGTACTCCCGTACCACCGAGTAGCCGTGCTGCTCGACGAAGCTCTGGATGGCGTGGCCGATATCCCCGAGCTGCGTGCCGGGGCGCACGATCTCGATGCCGCGCCACATGGCCTGGAAGCAGGTGTCGCTGAGGCGCTGGGCATGGGTGGGCGGCTTGCCGACGTAGTACATCCTGCTGGTGTCGCCATGATAGCCGTCGCGGATCACCGTCACGTCGATGTTGACGATGTCGCCGGCCTTGAGGCGCTTCTCATTGGGGATGCCGTGGCAGACCACGTGATTGACCGAGGTGCAGATGGTCTTCGGGAATCCGCGGTAGTTGAGGTTCGCCGGCACCGAGCGCTGCACCGCGACGATGTAGTCGTGGCAGATCCGATCGAGCTCCTCGGTGGTCACGCCCGGCACCACGTGCTCGGCAATCATGTCGAGCACCTCGGCGGCCAGCCGGCCGGCGATGCGCATCTTTTCCTGCTCCTCGGGCGTCTTGATTGTCACGGCCATGGGATTCCCAGCTGGACTCGAAGCTGAGCACCGGGACCGGCGCGGGCCGACCACGGTGCGCAACACATTGTTCATGCGAGGGCTTCATGGTATAAAGCGCGGCCTTTTTTGGCAATCAACCCACACGCGCATCGCACCATCCGCAGACTGGGTGTCCCCTTGTTGCCCGCACGGGCGCAGGCGGGATGGCTGCGGAGATGCGCGGAGGCTCAACCCAACGAGGAGTTTCCCATGCCTGGCGTATCCATGCGGCAGATGCTGGAGGCGGGTGTCCACTTCGGGCACCAAACCCGCTTCTGGAACCCGAAGATGGCCCCGTACATCTTCGGGGAGCGCAACCGGATTCACATCATCAATCTCGAGAAGACCCAGCCCCTGTACGATCAGGCTGCGGCCTTCATCAAGGGCGTGGCCGCCGATGGCGGCAAAGTGCTGTTCGTCGGCACCAAGCGCTCGGCGCGCGAAGCGATCCAGAAGGAAGCCGAGCGCGCCGGCCAGCCGTTCGTCAATCAGCGCTGGCTTGGCGGCATGCTCACGAACTTCAAGACCATCCGCCAGTCCATCAAGCGCCTGGACGAGATTACCGAGCTGGCGGCCACCGGGGCGCTGGAGCGGCGCGGGAAGAAGGAAGCCACCCAGCTGCGGCGCGAACAGGAGAAGCTGCAGAGGAGCTTGGGCGGCATCAGGCGCATGGAGTCGCTCCCGGATGCGCTGTTCGTGATCGACGTCGGGCATGAGAAGCTCGCGGTCGACGAGGCACGTAAGCTCGGTATTCCGGTGGTGGCCGTGGTCGACACGAATTGCTCGCCGGACGCTATCGACTACGTCGTACCCGGCAATGACGATGCGATGCGGGCCATCCAGCTGTATGCCGTGGGCATGGCCGACGCGGTGATCGAGGGCAAGGACTCCGTGCCCGCCGTGGTGGTTGGCGAGGACGAGTTCGTCGAACTCGACGAGGCCGGCAATCCGCGCAAGAAGGCGGCCCGAGGCGCGCGCAAGCCCGCGCCGGTGCGGGCCAGGAAGGCGCCGCCCCGGCGCCGCGTGGCCCCGATCAAGGCGGCACCGGTGGCCGAGGCCGCCGAGGCGGTGGTCGGCGAGGAGGAGGTCCTCGAGGCGGTGCCCGAGGTGGCTGCCTCCGGCGGGTCCGGTGCCGCGGGCGCGACCACGATCAGCCGCCGCCCGAGCGGTGGCGCGCCGCGGCGCAAGGGCCGCGGGGACTGAGCGAGGACCGATCACGATGAATGTCACAGCGGATATCGTCAGACAGCTGCGCGAGCGCACCGGCGCCGGCATGATGGAGTGCAAGAAAGCGCTCGTGGAGAGCGGCGCGGACCTGGAGGCGGCCGCAGAGCTGATGCGCAAGCGAGGCCTCGCCAAGGCCGACAAGAAGGCCGCACGCGTGGCGGCCGAGGGCGTCATTGCGGTCGAGCCGGCCGCCGACGGGCGCACGGCCGCCATGGTCGAGGTCAATTGCGAGACGGATTTCGTGGCCCGCGAGCAGGACTTCCGCGCGTTTGCGCAGACCGTGGCCCGGGAGGCTCTGCGGAGCCGGCCGGCGAGCCTCGAAGCGCTGCTCGAGATTCGGGTCGGCGCCGAGAGCCTCGAGGAGCGCCGCCGGGCCCTGGTCGCCAAAATCGGGGAGAACATCAGTGTCCGTCGCTTCACGGTCCTCGCCAGCGCGGGACACCTGGGCGCGTATACCCACGGCTCGCGTATCGGTACGCTGGTGGCCTTGAAGGGCGGAACTGCCGAACTCGCGCATGAGCTTGCTCTGCATGTAGCGGCCAGCAATCCGCGGTATCTGTCGGTGCGTGAGGTGCCGCCTGCGGTTCTGGAGAAGGAGCGCGAGATCCTCATCGAGCAGGCGCGCGGGGAGGGCAAGCCGCCGGAGATCGTCGTCAAGATGGTCGAGGGGCGGCTGCGCAAGTCGCTCGGTGAGATCACCCTGCTCGGCCAGCCGTTCGTGAAGGACCCCGACGTGACGGTCGAGAAGCTGCTCAAGGGTGCCGGGGCCGAGGTGAGCGCCTTCGAGCGCTTCGAAGTCGGCGCCGGGATCGAGAAGAAGCAGGAGAATTTCGTTGCCGAGGTCATGGCGCAGGTCAAAGGTGCCACGACCGCGCCCCGGAGCTGAGCCGGCGTTATCCCCGGAGCAGCCCCGCGAGGCCAGGCCCGGTATCTGACACGAGAGAAGGTTGGCCCATGGCGAACGAAAATCCCAAGACCTCGCGCTTCTCCAGGATCCTGGTCAAACTGTCCGGCGAGGCGTTGATGGGCCAGGCCGACTACGGGATCGACCCGGCGGTGATCAAGCGTATCGCCATGGAGCTCGAGGAGATCAATGGCCTCGGGGTCCAGCTCGCCGTCGTCATCGGCGGTGGGAATATCTTCCGCGGCGCCGGCCTCGCGCGCGCCGGGATGGATCGCGTCACGGCCGATCACATGGGCATGCTGGCGACGGTCATGAATGCGCTCGCCATGCAGGATGCGCTCGAGAGCCGCGGCCTGTACGCGCGCGTGATGTCGGCCATTCGCATCAACCAGGTCTGCGAGGACTACATCCGCCGCCGCGCGATCCGTCACCTGGAGAAGGGGCGGGTGGTGATCTGCGCCGCCGGCACCGGCAATCCGTTCTTCACCACGGACACCGCGGCGGCGCTGCGCGCCATCGAGATCAACGCCGATGTGCTGCTGAAGGCGACCAAGGTCGATGGAGTGTATTCCGACGATCCGGTGCACAACCCCAAGGCCGAGCGTTACCGCAGGCTCACCTTCGATCAGGTGCTCGGTCAGCGGCTGAATGTGATGGACGCCACCGCCATCGTGATGTGCCGCGACAATCGTCTGCCGCTGCAAGTGTTCAATCTCAACAATCCAGGGGATCTGACCCGTATCGTCCGGGGCGACGAAGTGGGTACGACCGTGAGCTGCGAATGAGCCGAACCGGCCCGGAGGCTGACCATGCTCGATGACATCAAGAAAGACGCGCGCGAGCGGATGGGCAAGTGCGTGCAGAACTATCAGGCGGAGATGAAGAAGCTGCGCACCGGGCGGGCGCACCCGAGCCTGATCGAGCACCTGAAGGTCGAGTACTACGGCTCGGAGGTGCCGCTGCAACAGGTGGCGAGCATCGCCGTCGAGGACGGCCGCACGCTGGTCATCTCCCCGTGGGAGAAGGGTGCCGTGCAGGCGATCGAGAAGGCGATCTTCAAGTCCGACCTGGGACTGACACCGATGACCGCCGGCACCGTGATCCGCATACCGATGCCGCCGCTCACCGAGGAGCGCCGGCGCGAGATCGTCAAGATGCTCAAAGCCGAGGCGGAGAACGCCCGGGTCGCGGTCCGTGCAGTGCGCCGCGACGTGATGAACGACGTGAAGGAACTGCTGAAGGAGAAGCAGCTCTCGCAGGACGATGAGCGGCGCGCCGAGGCGGAGATCCAGAAGCTCACCGACAAGCACGTTGCCGACATCGAGCAGCTTCTGGCGGCCAAAGAAAAGGAAATCATGCAGGTCTGATGGACTCGCGTAGTGTCTTTCACCGCCAACCCCGCCACGCTGCCGCGGCATGTCGCGATCACGATGGATGGCAATGGCCGCTGGGCGGCCGAGCGGGGTCTTGCCCGCTCGGCCGGCCACAAGGCCGGTCTCGAGCCGGTGCGGCTGTGCGTGCGCGAGTGCGCGCGGCTCGGCATCGAGGCGCTGACGCTGTTCGCGTTCTCGAGCGAGAACTGGTCGCGTCCGGCCGAGGAGGTCGCCAGCCTGATGGGACTGTTCCTCGAGGCGATCGACCGCGAGGTGAGCGATCTGGACCGCCGGGGCGTGCGCCTGCGGGTGATCGGCAACCGCCACGCCCTCTCGGTGCGACTGCAAGCGCAGATCGCCGCGGCCGAGCAGCGTACCGCGGCCAACACGGGGCTGAAGCTGCAGATCGCGGTGAGCTACGGGGGACGCTGGGACATCCTGCAGGCGGCCCGCACGCTCGCGGCGCGCTGCCTCAGCGGCGAGCTCGACATCGCCTCCCTCGACGAGACCCGGTTCGCCTCGGCGCTCGAGCTCACCGGGCTGCCCGACCCGGATCTGCTGATCCGCACCGGCGCCGAGCGGCGCATCAGCAACTTCCTGCTGTGGAACCTCGCCTACACCGAGCTTTATTTCTGCGACTGCCTGTGGCCGCAGTTCGATGCCGCGGAGCTGGCCCGGGCCCTGGATTTCTTCGCCCACCGCGAGCGGCGCTTCGGACTCACCGGCGCGCAGCGCCCCGACGGTGCGCCTTCGGCGCCTCAATCGTGACAGCGCAACCGTGAGCGAGTCGCTGCGTTCGCGCATCATCACCGCCGCCGTCCTGATCGCGCTGTTGCTCACGGTGCTGTTCGGATTGCCCCCGAGCGCCACGGTGATCGTGCTTGCACTCACGGTCCTGATCGGGGCCTGGGAGTGGGCGGGGTTTGTCGCGCCGAGGCGCCGCTCGGTGCGGGGCGCGTACGTGCTGCTGATCGGCGCGGCGCTGGTCCTTGCCTGGCGGTTCACCCGCACGCGCGCGGGCCTCGAGCTGTTGCTGGCCGCAGCGCTGCTGTGGTGGCTCGTGGCGCTGGCGTGGATCACATGGGCGCCGCAGCGCGTCGGACGCGCCGCCGCGGCCCTGGCCGGCGTGTGCGCGCTGGTGCCGGCCTGGGTGGCGCTCGCGCGGCTGCGGCTCGCGGGTGGTGCAGAGTGGGTGCTGTTCTGCCTGCTGCTGGTGTGGGTGGCGGACATCGGCGCGTATTTCACCGGCCGGCGCTTTGGACGGACGCGGCTCGCGCCACGGGTCTCGCCCGCCAAGACCTGGGAAGGGGCGCTCGGGGGCCTGCTGTGCTGCATTCCAGTGGCGGTGGCGGGCAGTTTCTGGTTCAGTGTGCCCCTGGGGCGCTTCCTGGCACTGTGCCTGGCGGCGGCGGGCTTCTCGATCGTGGGAGATCTGACCGAAAGTCTTCTGAAGCGCTTCGCGGGGGTGAAGGACAGCGGCCGCCTCTTTCCCGGGCACGGCGGGGTCATGGACCGCATCGACAGCCTGACCGGGGCGGCCCCGGTGCTGTTGCTCGGTCTCACGGTTATGGGGGTCTTGTCATGATTGGGGTGGTGGTTCTCGGCTCTACCGGCTCGATCGGTGAAAATACCCTGGATGTGCTGGCGCGCCACCCGGAGCGCTTCCGGCTGATCGGCATCGGCGCCCACCGCAGCGCGGAGAAGCTCGCCGAGCAGATCCGGCGCCATCGGCCGGCCTACGCGGCGCTCGGTGATGCGGGCGCGGCCCGGGAACTGCGGGCGCGCCTGGGCGAGGCGGCGCGCACCACGCGCGTGCTGGCCGGGCCCGAAGGTCTGCTCGAGCTTGCGACCCTGCCCGAGGCCGAGTGCGTCATGGCGGCGATCGTCGGGGCCGCGGGGCTGCCCTCGACGCTCGCGGCCGCGCGCGCCGGCAAGCGCCTGCTGCTCGCCAACAAGGAATCCCTGGTGATGTCCGGTCCGCTGCTGATGGAGGCGGTACGCGCCGGCGGCTCGGTGCTCCTGCCGATCGACAGCGAGCACAACGCCATCTTTCAGTGTCTGCCGCACGGCACGCGCGCCGGGGAGGCCCCGAGCGGCGTGCGGCGGCTGCTGCTCACCTGCTCGGGCGGGCCGTTTCGCGACTGGAGCGCCGAGGCCATTGCCGCGGCGGGGCCGGAGGCGGCCGTGGCCCATCCGAACTGGGTGATGGGGCGCAAGATTTCGGTCGATTCGGCCACTCTGATGAACAAGGGTCTGGAGTTGATCGAGGCGTGTTTCCTGTTCGGGCTGACGCCCGATCGGGTCGACATCGTCATCCACCCGCAGAGCATCGTGCACTCGCTGGTCGAGTACATCGACGGCTCGATGCTCGCTCAGCTCGGCTCGCACGACATGCGGACACCGATCGCGCATGCGCTGGCGTGGCCTGAGCGCATGACTTCGGGTGTCGCGTTTCTCGATCTGATCAAGACGGCGAGGTTGGATTTCCGGGCCCCCGACCCGGTGCGCTTCCCCAGCCTGCGCCTCGCGCAGGCCGCCGCGCGCGCCGGCGGGCTTGCGCCCGTGGCGCTCAATGCCGCCAACGAGGTGGCGGTGCACGCCTTCCTCGAGCGGCGGTTGAACTTTCCCGGCATCGCCTCGGTCATTGAGGAGGTGATCACACGCTCTACGGCGGGACCCATCGGCGGGTTGGACGATGTCACGGCCGCCGACGGCGAGGCCCGGCGCTTGGCGCACGCGTGTATCGAGGAGCGTATGCACGCGGGTGAGAAGGTCTCGGTCGGGGGTGCGGGCGCATGACGGCGCTGTGGTATCTGCTGTGGTTCGTGATCGCCGTGAGCCTGCTGGTCACGGTGCACGAGTTCGGTCATTACTGGGTGGCCCGCCGGCTCGGCTTCAAGGTGCTGCGCTTCTCGGTGGGGTTCGGCAAGCCGATCATCTCCTGGCGCGGCAAACGCGATCAGATCGAGTATTGGATCTGCCCCATTCCGCTCGGCGGCTATGTCAAGATGCTCGATGAGCGCGAGGGCCCGGTGCCGCCGCAGGAGCTGTCCCGCTCGTTCACGCGTCAGCATCCGCTGAAGCGCATTGCGGTGCTGCTCGCCGGTCCGGGCTTCAACTTCATATTCGCGATCGGGGCGCTCACCGGCCTCCTGTGGGCCGGCGGGATGACGCGCTATCTGCCGGTGATCGGCCACGTGCAGGCCGGCTCGATCGCCGCTCGCGCCGGGGTGCGCCGGGGCGAGCGGATCGTCGCGATCAACGGGACGCCGCTCGAGAGCCAGCGCCAGGTGGTGCTGCGGCTGCTCGAGATCATGAGCGGCAACGGCGATGCGCGCCTGACCGTGCGGCCCGAGCACGGTGCCGCCCGCGTGCTCGACCTGGATGTGCGCAATGCGGCCCAGCGCCGCGCGCTCACCGGTCCTGAGGATCCGCTGCACGGCCTGGGGATACGGTTCTGGGAGCCGATCGTTCCGCCGGTATTGGGTCGGGTGCTCCCCGGGGGGCCGGCGGCGCGCGCCGGGCTGCGCGCCGGCGATCGGATCGTCGCGATCGACGGCCATGCGGTGCGGGACTTCCAGGACATCGTGGCGGCCGTGAGTCCCCATCCGGGCAAGACCCTGGCGATCACCTATCGGCGCGGGCCGCTCGAGCGCACCGTCGATGTCACGACCGAGCGCGTCACGGTCGATGGGCGCCTCATCGGGCGCATCGAGGCGCAGCAGCCGATGACGCTCAGCTATCCGCCGGGCATGGTCGAGCGCGCGCCGCTCGGGCCGCTCGCGGCGCTCGCGCACGCTACGGGCCGGATCTGGAGCCTGACGACGCTGCAGGCGCGGTTGTTGTGGCGGATGGCTCTCGGCCGGGTGTCGATCAAAAACATCGGTGGGCCGCTCACCATCGCCAAGGATGCCGGCCAGTCGGCCAGCGCCGGCCTCGGCTCGTTCGTCGGCTTCCTTGTGCTCATCTCGATGGAGCTCGGCCTGCTCAATCTGCTGCCGATTCCGGTGCTCGACGGCGGACAGATCCTGTTCCAGGCGATCGAGTGGGTCAGGGGGGCGCCGCTGTCGGAGCGCGCGCAGATCATCGGTCAGCAAGTGGGGATCGCGCTGCTGATTCTTCTGATGGGGGTGGCGGTGTTCAATGACATCGCGCGCCAGTTCGGCTGACCCTTGCACAGATTGAAGCCGGGCCCGAATCGAGGTCCGCTGCGCTGCGCGCCGTCTTGCCGGCCGGGGCGTGGGGGGAAACACACGTGCTCGAGGCAATACATTGGGATCAAATGTTCCGCTACGTGACAAATCGGGTGTGCGCCGTATGAAAGGTCGTTTGGCGCTCGCCGCCGTCGCGCTCACCGTTCATTCGGCGCTCGCCATGGCCCAGGGTAACCTCGCGCCGCGTGCGGCGGATTTCACCGTGGGCAACATCAAGGTGGAGGGCCTGCAGCGCATCTCCCCGGGGACCGTGTTCAACTACCTGCCGATCAACATCGGCGATCAGCTGACGCCGGCCAAGATCCGCCGGGCGATCGAGGCGCTGTACGCCACCGGCTTCTTCCGCGACATCGAGATGCGCCGCCGGGGGAACACCCTGATCGTGGTGGTGATGGAGCGGCCGTCGATCGAGAGCTTCCAGGTCACCGGCAACAAGGCGATCAAGACCAAGAACCTGATGAAGTCCCTGCGCAACGTGGGACTCGCGCCCGGTAAGATCTTCAACCGCTCGGTGTTGACCGAGGTCACCGGCTATCTGAACCACATGTACTACAGCCGGGGCAAGTACGGGGTGCGCATCAACACCAAGGTCATCCCACAGACCGACAACCGGGTGAAGATCAAGATCAAGATCGACGAAGGCGCGCGCGCGGTCATCCGCTCGATCAACATCGTGGGCGACACCCGGTTCCCGCAGGCGCGGATTCGCCAGCACTTCCACCTGAAGACCCCGGGCTGGCTGTCCTGGTACAACGACGACGACCGCTACTCGCGCGCGTCCTTGAAGGGCGATCTGGAGCGCCTGCGCAATTTCTACATGGATCGGGGCTACGCGAACTTCGCGATCCGCTCCACGCAGGTGCAGATCAGTCCGGACCGCAAGAACATCTACGTCAATATCAACATCAAGCAGGGCGCGGTCTATCGCATCTCCAAGGTCGAGCTGGCCGGGACGTTCGTGGTGCCGAAGCGCCAGCTCGAGCGGCTGGTGCAGGCGCACCCCGGGGAGGTGTTCGACCGGGCGCTGATCAGCAATACGCAGAAGCTCATCGAGGATCGCCTGGGCGAGTACGGCTATGCATTCGCCAAGGTCGACCCCGTGCCGACGCCGGACAACAAGACCCACCAGGTCGAGCTCACCTTCTTCGTCGATCCGGGCGATCGGGTGTATGTGCGCAAGATCACCTTCTCGGGCGAAACCGCCATCAACGACAAGGTGCTCAGGCGCGAGCTGCACCAACTCGAGGGCGGTTGGCTCTCCAACGTGTCGCTCGAGCGCGGCAAGCAGTTCATCGAGCGCCTGCCGTACGTGAAGAGCGTGACGTACTCGAAGCATCGGGTCCCCGGCTCTCCGGATGAGGTGGACGTCAATTACCAGATCAAGCAGGGACCGGCGGCGCAGCTGTCGGGGGGCCTCGGCTATTCGGCCACCTACAAGCTGATGCTGAACGCGAATTTCGGCGATGCCGACTTCCTCGGCACCGGCAACGAGCTGAACATCAGCCTCTCGGGCGGGGCGTTCGCCAAGATGTACAACATCAGCTATACCGATCCGTTCATCACCCAGAACGGGGTGTCGCAGACGCTCTCGTTGAGCTACAACGACTCCACGCAGTTCGTCTCCTCGTCCTCGCAGTTCAACTCCAAGACGATCAATCTCGGGCCGGAGTGGAGCTACCCGATCAGCGAGTTCCAGTATCTGTCGTTCGGCGCCTCTTTCGAGGATGCCCAGCTGCTGACCAGCTCGCTCGGCAGCTCCGAGCAGGCGGTGCAGTGGGTACGGGAGAACGGCAACCCGTACACCGCCCTGGTGCACGAGGACTATGCCAACAACGACTACCAACTCTACGGCACGAACTATTACGACACGCAGTTGCTGCTCGGCTACCAGTTCGACGACCGCAATCGCACCCTGTTCGCGACCCGCGGCCAGCGCTTCGCGGTGAACGGCAGCATCACCATTCCCGGCAGCGGCCCGGTGCAGTACTTCGTGGCGAGTATCGACTACCAGCTGTATGTGCCCCTGTGGCGCCATTTCATACTCTCGTTCTACGAGCGCTCCGATTACGGCAATGGCATCGACGGCACCACTGGCCTGCCGCCGTACCGGCTGTTCTACGGCGGTGGACCGGATTCGGTGCGCGGCTTCCGCACCGACTGGCTCGGGCCGCGCGACCAGTTCGGCAACCCCTATGGGGGCAATTTCGATATCGTGAGCCAGAACGAGCTTCTGCTGCCGATCCCGAAGAAGTGGCGCCAGACCGCGCAAGTGGCGCTGTTCTTCGACATGGGCAATGTCTTCTACACCGGCAACAGCGTGCAGTTCTTCGCGCCGGACAACGTCACGCCGGTCTACTATCATTTCCACGGCTTCGGGAGCCTGAAGCGCTCGGTCGGCGTGGCGGTGGAGTGGATGTCGCCCATGGGCCTGTTCAGATTCAGCTACGGCGTGCCGCTCAATGCCCAGCGCGCGAGCTTCGATACCTACGGCGACCAGACCCAGGGCTTCCAGTTCACGGTGGGGCAGGCCTTCTGAGCCCCAGGGAGACGGGCGCCGCGGCGCCGCTGGTGGTAGAATCGAGGAATAATGCGTCCCCGACGCGGGGCGCTCATGCCTATACGACTTTTCCGTCAGTTCCGCGAGGTGCATTTCCGTGAAGTGCTTGAGCAGAAGCCGTTCAGTGGGTTGGATGATCGCCGTCGGATTGCTGGTTACGGGACTGGCAGCCGCGCAAGCGCAGGCTGCGACCTTGAAGGTCGGGGTGGTCAATTACGCGGTGCTGGTAGAGTCATCGCCGCAGTACAAGGCCGCGCTCACCGTGCTGCGTGCGGAGTTCCTGCCTAAACAGAAGCAGCTCGAGGCCGAAGCGAAGCTCCTGCGGGCCAAGCAGGCGAACCTGCAGCGCAACCAGGCGACCATGACGCAGGACCAAGTGGCCCAGGCCGAACTCGATCTGCGCGAGAAGCTCGAGGCCTTCCGCAAGGAGTCCCTGCAGACTCAGCAGGCCCTGAGCACCCGCCGGGACAAGCTGTTCACCCGGGTTCAGAAGGCGGTGGCGGCGACCGTGCAGCACTATGCCGAGCAGCACGGGTACAGTCTGGTGCTCGCCAACGGGGTGATCTATGCCGATCCCGGCATGGACCTCACCCCGGCGCTGCTGAAGGTGCTCAAGGCTCCCGCACCGGCCCACTGATCGGCTTGCCCGTGCGATGAGCGTCTCGATCGGCGAGCTCGCGGTCCGTTTCGGCTGCGAGCTTCGCGGCGATCCGCGGCTCACGGTCGAGCGGGTGGCGACGCTCTCGAGCGCCGATGCGCGTGCGGTGGCGTTTCTCGCCAACCCGCGCTATCGGGCCCAGCTCGCCGCGACGCGCGCCGGGGCGGTGGTGCTCGATGCGGCCAGCGCCGCGGCCTGCCCGGTCGCGGCGCTCATCTGCGTCAATCCCCATGTCACCTTCGCCCGCATCTGCGCGCTGCTGCATCCCGAGCCGCTCGGCCCGAGCGGGATCCACCCCTCGGCGGTGGTGTCGCCCGATGCCCACGTCGACCCCAGCGCGCACGTCGGTCCGCTGAGTGTGATCGGCGCGGGCGCGGTGGTCGGGGCGCGCGCCTACATCGGCCCGCAGTGCCTGCTCGAGAGCGCGGTGCTCATCGGCGAGGACGTGCGGCTGGCCGGGCGCGTGACGTTGTGCCGCGGCGTGCAGATCGGGGCGCGCACGGTGGTGCAGCCGGGGGCGGTGATTGGCGGGGACGGTTTCGGGTTCGCGCCGGAGCAGGGACGCTGGCTGAAGGTGCCCCAGATCGGCGCGGTGCGCATCGGCGCGGACGTGGAGATCGGGGCCAACACGGCCATCGACCGTGGCGCGATCGAGGACACCGTGATCGAGGAGGGCGTCAAGCTCGACAACCTCATCCAGATCGCCCACAACGTGCATATCGGGGCGCACACCGCCCTGGCGGCGTGCGTCGGGGTCTCGGGCAGCACGCGCATCGGGCGCCGTTGCATGATCGGCGGTCAGGTCGGCATCGGCGGCCATCTGACGATCTGCGACGAGGTGGTCATCACCGGGTGCACCATGGTCAGCCATTCGATCACCCGTCCGGGCGTATACTCCGGGGGAATCCCATACGAGCAGGCACAGCGCTGGCGACGCCTGGTGGCTCGCTTCAAGCGCATCGAATCGCTCGCCGAGCGGCTGAGTGCGCTCGAGCGGCGCGTGGCACCCGCGCAGGACCTGGAAGAAGAGGACGATGACTGAAGCGCAGCTCGACATTCATGCCATCCTGCGGCTGCTGCCGCATCGCTATCCGTTCATGCTGGTGGATCGAGTGCTCGAGTGGCACTCGGGAGAGAGCATCCGCGCCCTGAAGAACGTCACGTACGACGAGCCGTTCTTTCCGGGGCACTTTCCCGGCCGCCCGGTCATGCCGGGGGTGATCATCATCGAGGCTCTGGCGCAGGCGGCGGGAATCCTGACTTTTCTCAGCTCCGACACGGTCCCGCACGAGGACAGTCGGTTCTACTTCGTCGGCATCGACAACGCGCGTTTCCGCAAGCCGGTCGAGCCGGGCGATCAGCTCATTCTCGAGGCGAACTTGGATCGTTGCCTGCGCGGTATCTGGCGTTTCTCCACCAGCGCCCGGGTCGGGGCCGGGGAAGTCGCGCACGCGCAGATCATGGTCACTCCGGAGGCCGGCCGGTGATCGACTCGCGTGCCGTGGTCTCGCCGCGGGCGCAGCTTGCGCCCGACGTCACGGTAGGTCCCTTCAGCATCATCGGCCCGGATGTCACCATCGGCACCGGCACGGTGGTCGGTCCGCACGTGGTGCTCAACGGCCCGACGCGGATCGGCGCGCACAACCGAGTGTTCCAGTTCGCCTCGATCGGCGATGCGCCCCAGGACATGAAGTATCGCGGCGAGCCGACCCGGCTCGAGATCGGCGATGGCAACGTGTTCCGCGAGTTCACCACAGTCAATCGCGGCACGGCGCATGCCGAGGGCGTCACTCGCATCGGCAATGACAACCTGTTCATGGCGTACGCGCACGTGGCGCACGACTGCACGGTCGGCAACAACACGGTGTTCGCCAACTGCGCCGCGCTCGGCGGCCACGTCGAGATCGGCGATTGGGCGATCCTCGGCGGTCTGACCGCCGTGCATCAGTTCAGCAAGGTCGGCGCGCACGCCTTTCTCGCCGGCGGGGCCATCGTGACCCGCGATGTGCCGCCGTACGTGATGGTGGCGGGCAATCCGGCGGTGCCGCACGCGATCAACGCGGAGGGCCTGAAGCGGCGCGGGTTCGGGCCGGCACAGATTCGTAACATTCGCGAGGCCTACCGGGTCGTCTATCGCAGCGGCCTGCGCCTGATCGAGGCGCTCGAGCGGCTCGAGTCCCTCGCCGGCGGTGAGCCCGAAGTGAAGATGTTCATCGAGTTCATCCGCCACAGCGGCCGCAGCGTCGTGCGATGAGCGAGCCGCCGGGCTGCCCGCCCCAGGCGGCCCTCGCGCGCGCGCGGTTGCGTGTGGGGATCGTGGCCGGCGAGGCCTCCGGGGATCAGCTCGGTGCGGCGCTGATCACGGCGCTGCGCGAGCGGGTCGGACGGCTGCAGTGCTTCGGGGTCGCCGGGCCGAAGATGCAGGCCGCCGGCTGCGAGGCTTGGGAGGACGCCGAGACGCTCGCCGTCATGGGCTTCACCGAGGTGCTGCCGCATCTGCCGCGCCTGATCAGGCTGCGCTCCGCGCTCATGCGGCGCTTCATTGCGGCCGAGCCCGATGTGTTCATCGGCATCGATGCGCCCGCATTCAATCTGGGCCTGGCCCGGGGCCTGCGCGCCCGTGGTGTGCCCACCGTGCAATACGTGGCCCCGCAGGTCTGGGCCTGGCGGCAGAGCCGGGTGCGCAAGATCGGCCGGGCCTGCGATCTGGTGCTGTGTCTGCTGCCGTTCGAGACCGGCTTCTACACCCGCCACGGGGTGCGGGCCGAGTTCGTCGGACATCCGTTGGCCGATCAGATACCGCTGGAGGTGGACCGCGCCGGCGCGCGCGCCGCGCTCGGCCTTGCGCCGCAGGCGACCGTCGTGGCACTGCTGCCGGGCAGTCGCCTCGGGGAGGTCGAGCGGCTGGGGGCGGACTTTGCCGCGGCGGCGGCCTGGATCGCGCGGCGGGCGCCCGCGGTACGGTTCATCGCGCCCATGGCGAGTGCGCGCACGCGGGAGACGTTCCTGAGGAAGTTGTCGCAAGTGCCTGATGCTCCAGAGGTGATGCTGATCGAGGGCCAGGCGCAGCGGGCGCTGGCCGCCTGTGACGGCGCGCTCGTGGCTTCCGGAACCGCTACACTCGAGACATTGCTTTCGCGCCGGGTGATGGTCGTGGCGTATCGCATGGGCGCGCTCACCACGTTCGTCCTGCGCAGGTTACGGCTGGTGAAGGTGCCGTATTTCTCACAACCCAATCTGTTGCTCGGCCGGGCATTCGTGCCCGAGTTCCTGCAACGGCAGGTCAGTGGCGCGGCGCTCGGCGCGGCGCTGCTCGAGTGCCTGCAGGACGGCGACTACCGCGGGAGGCTGGCGGTCGAGTTTGAGCGGATCCATCGCGAATTGCGGCGCGGGGGCGCGCAGCGCGCCGCCGAGGCCATCGTGCGCCTGACGCAGCGGGGCGCGAGCGGCGAGGGCGCATGAGCGGCGCGCATGCGCGCGCGCGGCCCGAGTCGGTCGCGGGCGTCGATGAGGCCGGCCGCGGCCCGCTCGCCGGGCCGGTGGTGGCCGCGGCGGTGATTCTCGATCCGTCCCGTCCCATCGATGGGCTCGAGGACTCCAAGCGCTTGAGCGAGCCGCAGCGCGAGCGCCTCGCCCCACTCATTCGCGCGCGCGCGCGCGCCTGGGCGATCGGCAGCGCCGAGTGCGGGGAAATCGACACGCTCAACATCCTGCAGGCGACGCTGTTGGCGATGCGCCGGGCGTTGCTCGCCCTCGCCGTGCGGCCGGCGCACGTGTGCATCGACGGCAACCGCGCGCCGCCGCTGGGCGATCTCGGCTGCACGGTCGAGACCATCATCGGCGGCGATGCGCTCGTGCCGGCCATCAGCGCCGCCTCGATTCTCGCCAAGACGCATCGCGACGCGCTGATGCGCGTGCTCGAGGGTCATCATCCCGGCTACGGCTTCGCGCGCCACAAGGGATATGGCACGGCGGCGCATCTGGCGGCGCTGCGCAGACTCGGACCCTCGAGCGAGCATCGGCTGTCGTTTGCGCCGGTGCGCGCGGCGGCGGCGCAGTTCGCGGCCGCAACCGACCTGGCCGCTCCCGGGCAAATCCGCCCGCCCCGAGCCTAAGGGCCATGGCCGCCGAGTTCGTCCATCTGCGCCTGCACACCGAGTACTCGCTGCTCGACAGCGTCGTGCGCGTGCCGCAGCTGATCGAGGCGGTGGCCGCCGCGGGCATGCCGGCGGTGGCGGTGACCGATCAGAGCAACCTGTTCGCGATGGTCAAGTTCTATCGCGCCGCGCTCGCGCGCGGCGTGCAGCCGGTGATCGGAGTCGATCTGCTGGTGCGCGAAAGCGGCGAGCATCAGCCGCCGAGCCGACTGACGCTCCTGTGCCAATCGCAGGACGGCTACCGCAACGTGACGCGCCTGGTCAGCCGCGCGTATCTGGAGGGCCAGCAGCGCGGCGTGCCGACGATCGCGCGCCAGTGGCTGACGGCGGAGAATCTGGCCGGACTGATCGGACTGTCCTGCGCTGCCGAGGGCGACGTGGGCCGTGCGCTCCTCAACGGGCGCGAGCACGATGCGCGGGTTGCCCTCGAGCACTGGCAGACACTGCTGCCGGATCGGTACTACCTCGAGTTGCAGCGGCTCGGCCGAGCAGGCGAGGAGGCCTACATCGGCGCGGCGCTCGATCTGGCCGCGCGCCACGGCGTGCCCGTGGTGGCCACCAACGACGTGCGTTTCCTCGGGCCCGAAGATTTCGAATCGCACGAGGCACGCGTCTGCATCCACGAGGGCAGGCAGCTTGCCGATCCCACCCGCCCTCGCCGCTACACGGCCGAGCAGTTCCTGCGCACCGCCGCACAGATGAGCGAGCGTTTCGCCGACATTCCCGAAGCGCTCGCGAACGCCGTCGAGATCGCGCGGCGCACCGCGCTGGTGCTCGAGCTCGGTCGGCCGCGCCTGCCGGCCTATCCGGTCCCGGGCGGGGGCAGCGCCGAGGATTTCCTGCGCGGGCAGGCCGCCGCCGGATTGCAGCGGCGGCTGCAAGACCAGGGGCTGGCGCAGGTGCAAGCGGCTCGACCGCGGGACGGCGCCGACGAGGGGGCGAGCGCTGTGGAGCCGGCGAGCGCGCCCTATGCCGCAACCGCGGCCTACCGCGAGCGCCTGCGCTCGGAACTCGAGGTCATCTGTCAGATGGGCTTCGCCGGGTACTTCCTGATCGTCGCGGACTTCATCCGCTGGGCGCGCGAGCACGGCGTACCGGTCGGCCCGGGGCGAGGCTCGGGCGCCGGCTCCCTGGTCGCCTACAGCCTCGGCATCACCGACCTCGATCCGCTGCGCTACGATCTGCTGTTCGAGCGCTTCCTCAATCCCGAGCGCGTTTCCATGCCCGACTTCGACGTCGATTTCTGCATGGAAGGGCGCGACCGCGTGATCGAGTACGTCGCCGAGCGCTACGGACGGGAGCGCGTCTCGCAGATCATCACCTACGGCACGATGGCGGCGAAGGCCGTGGTGCGCGATACCGGGCGCGTGCTCGGCATCAGCTACGGCTACGTCGACAAGATCGCCAAGCTCATTCCGTTCGAACTCGGTATCACGCTCGATGAAGCCCTCGCGAAGGAGCCGGAGCTCAAGCAGCTCTACGAGCGCGAGGATGAGGTGCGCGGGCTGATCGATCTTGCGCGCTCGCTCGAGGGTCTGACCCGCAACGCCGGGATGCATGCCGGGGGCGTGGTCATCGCCCCCTCGGTGCTGACCGACTTCGCGCCCCTTTACTGCGATGCCGAGGGCGGCAGCGTCGTGACGCAGTTCGACAAGGACGATGTCGAGGCCGCCGGACTGGTGAAGTTCGATTTCCTCGGGCTGCGCACGCTCACCATCATCGATTGGGCGGTCAAGTCGATCAATGCGCTGCGCGCGCAGGCGGGCGAGGCGCCGCTCGATATCGGCAAGATCCCCCTCGATGACCCGCCGACCTATGAGCGGGTGCTGAAGAAGGCCCGGACCGTGGCGGTTTTCCAGTTCGAATCGAGCGGCATGCAGCGTCTGCTGAAGGATGCCAAGCCCGATCGGTTCGAGGACCTGATCGCCCTCGGCGCGCTGTTCAGGCCCGGCCCCATGGAGCTGATTCCCGAGTATGTCGCCTGCAAGCACGGCAAACAGCCCGAGTATCTGCACCCGGACATGAAGGAAGTGCTCGGGGTCACGTACGGGGTGTTCGTCTATCAGGAGCAGGTGATGCAGATCGCCCAGCGCCTGGCCGGCTACACGCTCGGGGGCGCCGACCTGCTGCGCCGTGCCATGGGCAAGAAGAAGCCCGAGGAGATGGCCAAGCAGCGCAGCGTGTTCGTCGCGGGCGCCGCCGCGCGCGGCATCGACGGGCCGGTCGCCAACGCGATCTTCGATCAGATGGAGAAGTTCGCCGGCTACGGCTTCAACAAATCGCATGCCGCCGCGTACGCGCTGCTGTCCTATCAGACCGCCTACCTCAAGGCGCACTATCCGGCGCAGTTCATGGCGGCGATGCTCTCGGCGGACATGGATCATACCGACAAGGTCGTCATCCTGATCCGCGAATGCGCCGAGATGGACCTCACGGTGCTGCCGCCCGACGTCAACACCTCGCAGTATCCGTTTACCGCCGAGGGGCGCGCCATACGCTACGGGCTCGGCGCCATCCGCGGCGTCGGCCGGGGCGCGGCCGAGACGCTGATCGGCGAGCGCGAGGCGCACGGGCCGTTCGCCTCGCTCGAGGATTTGTGCCGCCGTCTCGACCTGCAGAAGCTCAACCGGCGGGTGCTCGAGGCGCTGCTGCGCTCGGGAAGTCTCGATGCCCTCGGTGCAAGCCGCGCCGCGCTGATGGAGCGTTTGCCGGCGGCGATGCAGCTCGGGGAGCAGAACTCCAAGGCGAGTCGCGCCGGCCAGGACGATCTGTTCGGGCTCGCGCCCGGACAGAGCGCCGCGAGTGCCGCGAGCGCCGCGGCGCCGCGCGCCGCCGAGGTGCGCGAGTGGCCGCAGTCCAAGCGCCTGGCCGGGGAGCGCGACACGCTCGGGTTGTATCTCACCGGTCACCCGATCGGGGCGCTCGAGGCGTTGCTGCAGCATGTGGTGAGCCACCGCATCGGCGCTCTGGTTGCAGATCGTCCCGCCATGGAGGGCGGGCGCGCGCGCGCTGCCCGCGCGGTGAGCGTGGCCGGGTTGATCGACGAGGTGCGCAAGCGCGGACCGCGGGTGATCGTGACGCTCGATGACGCCACGGGCCGGCTGGAGGCGAGTCTGTTCGAGGAGCAGTACCAGACATACCGCGAGCTGATCGTCAAGGACGCGCTGGTGCTCGCCGAGGGGCAGCTGCGCTTCGATGAGTTCGTGGACGCATGGCGGCTCACGGTGCGCCGATTGAGCGATCTGACCCAGGTGTGCGAGCAGCAGGCCCGGCGCATCGTGCTGCGCTGGCCGGCCCATGCCGGCGCGGGGCTGCAGGACCAGCTGGCGCAACTGCTCGAGCGGTTCCGGCCCGGGCCCTGTCCGATCGCCATCGAGTACTCGAGCGGTCTTGCCCGCGGCCTGCTCGCGCTGGCGCCGCAGTGGAGCGTGCGGCCGGCCGCGCAGCTGATCACGGCGCTCGAGGAGCTGCTCGGCGCCGCGGCGATCAAGGTGCTCTACGCTGCGAGCCCCGAGGGACCGCAGCGCTCGGCCGACGGGCGCTGAGCGCCCGGCGCTTGCGCCTCGCTGCCCGGGCTCGTACGCTCGCGCCCAGCTGAAGACTACCGCGGAACAGCGCATGGCCGTCGCCTTTCTCGATTTCGAACAGCCCATCGCCGAGCTCGAAGCGAAGATCGAGGAGCTCAAACACGTCACCAGCGACCAGGAATTCAACATCAAGGAGGAGATCGGCCGGCTGCAGGCCAAGAGCCGCCAGTTGACCGTCAGCATCTTCGCGAGCCTCACGCCCTGGCAGATCACGCAGCTCGCACGCCATCCGCACCGGCCCTACACGCTCGATTACATCGGGGCGATCTGCACCGAGTTTCACGAGTTGCACGGGGATCGCATGTACGCCGACGATGCGGCGATCGTCGGCGGCGTGGCGCGCATCGACGGGCGGCCGATCATGATCATCGGCCACCAGAAGGGCCGCGACACCAAGGAGCGTGTGCGGCGCAACTACGGCATGCCGCGGCCCGAGGGCTATCGCAAGGCGCTGCGGCTGATGCACCTCGCCGAGCGATTCGGCCTGCCGCTGCTGACGCTGATCGACACCCAGGGGGCCTATCCGGGGGTCGGTGCCGAGGAGCGCGGGCAGAGCGAGGCGATCGCCCGCAACCTGCTCGAGATGTCGGAGCTCAATGTGCCCATCGTCACGGTGGTCACCGGGGAGGGCGGCTCGGGCGGGGCGCTCGCCATCGGAGTGTGCGATCGACTGTTGATGCTGCAGTACAGCACCTACTCGGTGATCTCCCCGGAAGGTTGCGCCTCGATCCTGTGGAAGAGCCAGGACAAGCGCGAGGCGGCGGCGGAGGCGCTGAACATGACGGCCCAGCAGCTCAAGCGCCTGGCCCTGGTCGATGAGGTCATCGAAGAGCCCCTCGGCGGGGCGCACCGCGATCCGGTGGCCGCGGCCGCAGCGCTCAAGGCCGCGGTTCTGCGCCACCTCGATGCGCTCGAGGCCGAGCCGATCGAGGCCGTGCGCCGCGCCCGCGATGCGCGCATCGCGGGCTTCGGGGTCTTCGGGGAGAGTTCGTCGTGAGCGGGGCGGGACCGGCGCGGTGAACGGCGCGCGTGGCGGGCGGGCAGTCCAGGGCTTTGGCAGCGCGGCGTTGCTGGAGCGGCTCGAGGCGTTACTGCCGGAATTTCCGCGGGTGCGGCTGTGCGTGGCCCTGAGCGGCGGGACGGACTCGACCGCCTTGTTGGCCGCACTCGCGGCCGCTCGGGCGGGCGGCGCGGCGCTGCGGGCCGTGCATGTCGATCATGGCCTGCATCCGGACTCGCGGCGCTGGAGCCGGGAGTGCCGCGCGCTCGCGCGCCGGCTCGCCGTGCCGCTGCGGGTGGTGCGGATCGAGGTGGCCGTGGCCAGAGGCGAGTCGCCCGAGCAGGCGGCCCGCGTGGCGCGCTACCGCGCCCTCGGCGCGGCGCTGGCACCGGGGGAGGTGCTGCTCACGGCCCACACTCAGGACGATCAGCTCGAGACGGTGTTGCTGCAGTTGTTTCGCGGCTGTGGCCTCGCCGGGCTCGCGGCGATGCCGGCGCTGGCCCCCTTCGGTCCGACGTGGCTCGTGCGGCCGCTGCTCGGCTTCACGCGCGCGCAGCTCGAGCAGTGGCTCGCCGGGGAGCATCTGCCGGTGGTGAGCGATCCGTCCAATGCCGATGAGCGCTTCGATCGCAACTATCTGCGCCGCCAGGTGCTGCCGGCGGTGCGGGCGCGCTGGAGCTCGGTGGCCGCGGCGGTGGCGCGCACGGCTCGGCATGCCGCCGAGGGCCAACAGTTGCTCGAGTCCCTCGGGCGCGCCGACGTCGAGCGCGCGAGCGACGGGGCGGCGCTGTCGGTCAAGGCGCTGCGCGCGCTCGATCTGCCGCGGCGGCGCAACGCGCTGCGCTACTGGATCGCGCGCAGCGGGCGCGTGCTGCCGGATGCGCGGCGGCTCGAGCAGATCGCCGGCGCCATGATCGATGCGCGGCCGGACGCTCATCCACGGGTCCTCTGGCGCCATGCGCGGATCGAGCGGCACGCGGATCTGCTGCTGATCGGCGGTGCGGCCGAGGCGCTGCGGCCCTTCACCCCGCCGCGGGAGATCGTGTGGGATATCGGCGCATCGGCGCGCTGCGAGCTGCCGCCCGGGTGCGGGGCTCTGGAGCTGCGGCCCGATGTGCATGGACCGCTCGATCTCGATGCGCTCGGCCCCTGCCTGCGGGTCACCTGGCGGCGCGGCGGGGAGCGCCTGCGCGTGCGGCCGGGCGGTGCGCGGCGGGCGCTGAAGAGTCTGCTGCAGGAGGCGCGCGTGCCGCCGGCCGAGCGGGCCCGCTTGCCGCTGCTGTTGCGCGACGGGGAGCTCATTGCCGCGGCGGACCTGTGGATCGATGCGAGCGTGCGTGCCGGTGGCGCCGTGCGCCGGCGCGCCCGCCTGATCTGGCACAAGGCGCCCCACGGACCGTGCTGATGTGCTAGTCTGCTCGCCCGTCGTTCATGCAGACACGGGCACCCCGGCGGTGCCTGCGACGGCGGGCCATCCAGATTCGTTCTATCTTATGACGCGATTCGTATTCGTCACCGGCGGCGTCGTGTCCTCTCTCGGCAAGGGCATCGCGAGCGCCTCCCTCGGCGCGATCCTCGAGGCGCGCGGGTTGAGAGTCGCGATGGTCAAGCTCGACCCGTACATCAACGTCGATCCCGGGACCATGAGCCCGTTCCAGCATGGCGAGGTATTCGTCACCTGCGACGGCACGGAAACCGATCTGGATCTCGGGCATTACGAGCGCTTCGTGCGCACCACCACGGGGCGCAACAGCAACTTCACCACCGGCCGTATCTACGAGCGGGTGATCGCCAAGGAGCGCCGCGGCGATTACCTGGGGGCGACCGTGCAGGTGATTCCGCACATCACCGATGAGATCAAGCGCAGCATCCAGCTCGGCGCCGAAGGGGCGGACGTGTGCATGGTGGAGATCGGCGGGACGGTCGGCGACATCGAGTCGCTCCCCTTCCTCGAGGCGATCCGCCAGCTCGGCGTGGAACTCGGGCACAGCCGCTGCATCTACATGCATCTGACGCTGGTGCCGGTGGTGGGTGGCTCGGGCGAGATCAAGACCAAGCCGACGCAGCATTCGGTCAAGGAGCTGCGCGGCATCGGCATCCAGCCCGATGTGCTGTTGTGCCGGTGCAAGCATCCGCTGCCGGAGGAGCAGCGTCGCAAGATCGCGTTGTTCACCAACGTCGAGGAGCGCGCGGTCATCTCGGCGATCGACGCCGAGGATATCTATCAGATTCCGCTGCTGCTGCACGAGCAGGGGCTCGATGACATCGTGGTCGGCAAGCTCGGGCTCGATGTGCCCGCGACCGACCTCACCGACTGGCATCAGGTGGTCAGCGCGAAGGCCAACCCCGATGGCCATGTGGACATCGCCATGGTGGGCAAGTACGTGCAGATCCGCGACTCGTATCTGTCGCTGCACGAAGCGCTGATGCACGGGGGCCTCAAGACCCGCACCCGCGTCAATATCCACTACATCGAGTCGACCGACATCGAGCAGCACGGCACGCACGCGCTGGCGGGGATGGACGCGGTGCTGGTACCGGGCGGGTTCGGCGAGCGCGGCATCGAGGGCAAGATCCTCTCGGTCCGGTATGCGCGCGAGCACCGCCTCCCGTATCTGGGGATCTGCCTCGGGATGCAGGTCGCGATCGTGGAGTTCGGCCGGCACGTGCTCGGGCTGACCGGGGCCAACAGCACCGAGTTCAGCCGCGCCTGCGCCCACCCGGTCATCGCGCTGATCAGCGAGTGGCAGGACCAGGCCCTTGGCACGCAGATCCGCGACGAGGCCTCGGCCAAGGGCGGCACCATGCGCCTCGGGGCCCAGGAAGTGCTGCTCGGGGCGGGCACGCGCGCGCGGGATCTGTACGGCAAGGACGTGATCCTCGAGCGCCACCGCCACCGTTACGAATTCAACAACAACTATCTGGAGCGCTATCGCGACGCGGGGCTGCGCTTCTCGGGATTCTCGCGCGACGGTCTGGTGGAGGTCATCGAGCTGACCAACCACCCGTGGTTCATCGCCACGCAGTTCCATCCCGAGTTCACCTCCACGCCGCGCGACGGGCACCCGCTGTTCGCCGGCTTCATCCGCGCCGCGCGTGCGCAGCGCACCGCGCATCTGCCGCAGGCCGCGCTCGCCTGAGCACCCATGCGGCTCGCCGGCGCGACCATCGGACTCGATCAACCGCTGCTGGTCATCGCCGGACCGTGCGTCATCGAGAGCGAGACGCTGACCCAGGAGGTCGCGGGGCGCCTCAAGGCCCTCACCGGCGAGCTCGGCCTGCCGTTCGTGTTCAAGTGCTCCTTCGACAAGGCCAACCGCTCCTCACGCAGCAGCTATCGCGGGCCGGGGCTCGAGCAGGGCCTGAAGGTGCTCGAGGGCGTGCGGCGCACGTTCCAGGTGCCGGTGCTCACCGACGTGCACGAGGACACTCCGCTGCAGGAAGTCGCCGCGGTCGTCGATGTGCTGCAGACCCCGGCGTTCCTGTGCCGCCAGACCAATTTCATTCTGGCGGTGGCCGCGTGCGGCAAGCCGGTCAACATCAAGAAGGGCCAGTTCCTCTCTCCGTGGGAGATGCGCAACGTGGTCGAGAAGGCCCGCTCCACGGGCAACGCTGCCATCATGGTCTGCGAGCGGGGATTCTCCTTCGGTTACAACAACCTGGTCGCCGACATGCGCTCGCTCGCGGTGATGCGCGAGTGCGGCTGTCCGGTCATCTTCGACGCCACCCACTCGGTGCAGCTGCCGGGCGGGCTTGGTGCCAGTTCCGGCGGGCAGCGGGAGTTCGTGCCGGTGCTGGCGCGCGCGGCGGTGGCCGCCGGCGTTGCCGGGGTGTTCCTCGAGACCCATCCCGATCCGGCCCGGGCGCTCTCCGACGGACCGAATGCCTGGCCGCTCGATCGCATCGAGCCGCTGCTGCGGACCCTGAAGGATCTGGACGCGGCCGCCAAGGCGCGCCCCTTCGAGGAGTCGCTGCTCGGTGCGCGGCAGGGCGGCTGAACAGTTGCTCGGTGGCACGGGGGCTCGTAAGCTGTCAGGTCAGGGCGCCTATTCATGAAGCTACTTGCCGCCGCCATGCTCGCCGTGCTGCTGCTGCTGCAGTACCGCCTGTGGGTCTCGAGTCAGGGCGTGCGCTCGGTGTACCGGCTGGAGCGCGCCGTGGCCGTGCAGGAGAAGCTCGATCATCGCCTGGTGCGGCGCAACGCGCGCCTGGCGGCCGAGGTGGTGAACCTCAAATCCGGCACCGGCGCCATCGAGGAGCGGGCGCGCAGCGAGCTCGGCATGATCGGTCCGCACGAAACCTTCTACATGGTGGTCGAGCCGCCGCGCTTCCCGCCGCGTGCGAGCCACTGATTCATGCGCTACTGGTTGGTGATGCCCGCCGCCGGCATTGGCCGCCGGTTCGGTGGCGAGCGGCCCAAGCAATATGCGCCGCTGTGCGGGCGTACGGTCATCGAGTGGGCGCTTGCGCCCTTCCTCGGGGATGTGCGCTGCGCCGGCGCGGTGGTGGCGCTCGCCGCGGACGATCCGTACTGGAGCGAGATCGCGCCACCGGGGGTGCTGACGGCCGCCGGGGGCGCCGAGCGCAGCCATTCGGTGCGCAACGGCCTCGCCGCGCTCGCGGCGCGCGCCGGCGAGGCCGATTGGGTGCTGGTGCATGATGCGGCCCGACCGTGCCTTGCGCGCACGGATCTCGATCGGCTGCTCGCGGCGCTCGAGGCGCATCCGGTGGGCGGGCTGTTGGCCACACCCGCGGCCGACACGCTCAAGCGAGCCGATGCGAGCGGCTGTGCGCGCGAGACGGTCGATCGCAGCGGACTGTGGCGGGCGCTCACACCGCAGATGTTCCGCTACGGCGCGTTGCGCGAGGCGCTCGATCGGGCGCACGCGGCCGGTCAGCGGCCGACCGACGAGGCGCAGGCCATCGAGTGGCGCGGCGCGCATCCGCAGCTGGTGGCGGGCTCGGCCGCGAATCTGAAGATCACCAGCGCGGCGGATCTGACCATTGCCGCGGCATTGCTGGAGTGCAAGACATGAGAATCGGCTCGGGGTTCGATGTGCACGCCTTTGGCCCCGGCGAGCACGTGATGCTCGGCGGGGTGCGTGTTGCGCACAGTCACGGCGTGCGCGCGCACTCCGATGGCGACGTGGTGCTGCATGCGCTGACCGATGCGCTGCTCGGGGCCGCCGGCCTCGGGGATATCGGCGAGCACTTCCAGGACAGTGATCCGCGCTGGCGGGGCGCCGACAGCAGCCGATTCGTGTGCGCGGTGATGCGGATGCTTACGGAGCGCGGCCTGCGTGTCGGCAATGCCGATGTGACGGTGCTGGCGGAGCGGCCCAAGATCGGGCCGGTGCGCGCGCGCATCCGCGCCCGTGTGGCCGAGCTGCTCGAGGTGGCGCCCGAGGCGGTCAACGTGAAGGCCACCACGACCGAGAAGCTGGGCTTTCTCGGCCGTGCCGAAGGTATCGCCGCCCAGGCGGTCGTGCTGCTGCTCGATGCGGGTTGAGCCGGCCCTGGCGCCCCCGCGCGCGCTCGGGGAACCCCTCGGGCAGGGACGGCTGCGCCTGGAGCCGGAGGACTTTCACGTCGAAGAAGTGCTCGGCTTCGAGCCCGCCGGCGCCGGGCAGCACGTGCTGCTGAAGGTGCGCAAGCGTGAGGCCAACACTCCATGGGTGGCGCGCCAGCTCGCGGGCCTGGCCGGCTGCCGTCCATTCGAGGTTGGTTATGCGGGGTTGAAGGACCGGCATGCCGTGGCGGTGCAATGGTTCACCGTACCGTGCCGCGGGCGGGCCGCGCACCAGTGGCCGGGCGCCGGGGCAGAGGGCTTCGAGGTGCTCGAGGCCCATGTCCACGCGCGCAAGCTCCCGCGCGGGGCGCACGCGGGCAATCGCTTCCGCATCCGTGTCCGCGGCCTCGAGCCTCGCGCCGAAGCGCTCGATGCGCGCCTGCGCGCCATCCGCGCCCGCGGTGTCCCGAACTATTTCGGACCGCAGCGCTTCGGGCGCCACGGCTCGAACCTGCGGGACCTGCCCGAGGATCCCGGCGCGTTGCGGCGGGAGGAGCGAGGCTTCGTGCTCTCCGCGGCGCGCAGTTTGATGTTCAACGCGGTGCTCGCCGAGCGAGTGCGCCTGGGGTGCTGGGCGACATTGCAGCCGGGGGATCGCGCCATCCTCGATGGACGCGGAAGTCATTTCGCGGTCGAGGCGCTCGATGAGATCCTGCGCCAGCGTGCCGAGTGCCTCGAGATTCACCCGACCGGTCCGTTGTGGGGGCGTGGCCCGCCGGGCTCCTCCGGCACGGTGCTGGAGCTCGAGACGCGGGTGGCCGGCGGGTATTGCCGAGCGTGTGCGCTGATCGAGGCGGCCGGCATGGAACCGCAGCGGCGCAGCCTGCGCTTGGCGGTGCGCGAGCTGCGCGCACACCTCGAGCCCGGGGCCGTGGTGCTCGAGTTCGACCTGACCCGCGGCGCGTTCGCCACGGCGGTGCTGCGTGAGGTGTGCGCGTTCGTGGATCAGGAAGAAAGCAGTACATAGACGGCGCCGGTGCCGCCATCGGCGGGGCGCGCCGAGACGAATGCGAGCACCGGCCCGAGGCGGCGCAGGACGGAGGCGACGGTGGCTTTCAACACCGGGCCGCGATGGCCGGAGCGCAGGCCCTTGCCGTGCACGATGCGCACGCAGCGCCACTGCCGGCGCAGGGCCTGCGCCAGGAATGCCCGCAGTGCCTCCTTGGCTTGGCGCACGGTGAGTCCGTGCAGGTCGATCTCGCCCTGCACGCGGTACTCCCCGCGCCGCAGGCGCCGCAGCACGGCCGGCTGCACGCCGGGGCGGCGAAACACGAGGGTGTCCCCGCCCTCGAGGGCCGGATCCAACGGCACCTCACGCAGGCTTTCCTCGAGCACGGCGAGCCGCTCGGCGCGCGCGAAGCGCGCCGCGGGACGCGGTTTGGGCCGCTCATGCACCCGAGCGGGGCGAGCGAGCGGCTTGACCCCGCGAACCGCCTCGCGGAACAGCCGCCGCTCATCCTCGGGATCCGATACGCACACGCTACCTCCGCCGAGTTTCACTCCAGTATAGTCGCGCCCTTCCCGAGGAACGTTCCTCGCCGAGAACGAACCGCGTCCGTGAAGATCCTGCTCAGCAATGACGACGGCTACCACGCCCCGGGGATCCGCATGCTCCGCCAAAGCCTCGCGGAGCTCGCCGAGGTGACCATCGTCGCTCCCGATCGCAACCGCAGCGGCGCGAGCAACTCGCTCACGCTCGATGTGCCGCTGCGGGTGCTCGAGGTCGAGCCCGGGGTCTACTGCGTGCAGGGTACGCCGACCGATTGCGTGCACCTGGCGATCACGGGCCTGTTCGACACCGATCACGACATGGTCGTCTCCGGCGTCAACGACGGCGCGAATCTCGGCGATGACGTGCTGTATTCCGGCACGGTGGCCGCGGCGATCGAGGGCCGGTTCCTCGGCCTGCCGACGCTGGCGGTGTCGCTGTGCGGCGCGGCGGCCGGCGCCCGGCACTTCCAGACCGGGGCGGCGGTGGCTCGGCGCCTGGTCGCCGAGATGCTCGGCCGCCCCCTGGATGCCTCGCTGATTCTGAACGTCAACGTTCCCGATGTGCCCTACGAGGCGCTGCGCGGCTATCGGGTCACCCGACTCGGCTACCGGCACCGCTCCGAGCCGGTCGTGCCGGCGCGCGATCCGCGCGGCCGGCCGGTGTACTGGATCGGACCGGCGGGCCCGGAGCAGGATGCGGGGCCGGGCACGGATTTTCATGCCATCGCAGCAGGGTACGTCTCGATCACGCCCCTGCAGATCGATCTGACGCGCCACGGGGCCCTCGAGCCGCTGCGGCGCTGGCTGGAGGGCATCGATTGAGCGATCTGCGCTTCTCGGGCATCGGCATGACCTCGGCGCGAACCCGCGACCGCCTGGTGCAGCGCCTGCGCGAGCAGGGCATCGCCAACCTCGCCGTGCTCGATCGCATTCGCAATGTGCCGCGGCACATCTTCGTCGACGAGGCGCTCGGCAGCCGCGCCTACGAGGATACGGCGCTGCCGATCGGCTTCGGCCAGACCATATCCCAGCCGTACATCGTGGCCCGCATGAGCGAGGCGCTGCTGCAGGGCGGTCCGCTCGGCAAAGTGTTGGAAGTGGGCACGGGCTGCGGTTATCAGACGGCGGTGTTGGCGCCGCTGGTGGAGCAGGTGTGCACGGTCGAGCGCATCGGCGCATTGCTCGAGCGCGCCAAGGAGCGCCTGCGCGAGCTCGAGATCCGCAACGTCAAGTTCCGTCATGGCGACGGCACGCAGGGCTGGAGAGCTCAGGGGCCGTTCGCGGGCATTCTGGTGGCGGCCGCGCCGCTGGCGGTGCCGCGGGAGCTGCTCGCGCAGCTTGCCCCGGGCGGCCGGCTGGTGGTGCCGGTCGGTCCGGAGGGCGAGCAGGAGCTGATTCGCTTCACGCGGCGCGAAGAGAGCGTGACGCGTGAATCGCTCGGGCGCGTCGCTTTCGTGCCGCTGCTCGGCGGCAAGGGTTAGCGGGGCGCGCGGCACACGGCGGCGAGTCCCCCGGAGGAAGTGAATCGGCCCGGATGCCGCGCGGAGGCCGGCCCGCGCGCCCACGGGGACGCGCGGGCCGCACCGCGCTCAGTGCGAGTCAACCACGAAGCCGCAGGATGACGCGGCGAGCCTGACCGGCGCAAGGCGCAGCTTGCGCAGATGGCTCGCGGCCAACGCGGTGTTGAACGCGGCGAGCTCCCCGGTCTGCAGGCTCGTCCAGCTGGCGACCGTGTGATCATAGCGACGACAATCGGCGTTCAGCGTGGCGAGTTGGGCCGGTGTCGGGCGCATGTCCATGCCCACCTGCATCAGGCTCACCAGGCGGTTGTAGGCATTGTTCACGGCGACGAAGGAGCGCAGCGCGCCGGGCTTGGGTCGCGGCCGCGGGTGCAGGAGCCTGGCGAGGAAGCCGCGCGTTGACTTTTTCCCGCCAATCTTGCGCAGGCGGGCCGCGAGCGCCTTGGCCTCGGCGGTGAGCGGCTGGCTCAGGGGCTTGTGCATGAGAGCCCTCAACTGAACCCTGACGGCGCGCACCTCCTGATAGCCCCGGTAGCTGCGCTGCATGCCCCGGTAGGCGCGCCTGTTCATGCGGTTCTGGGCGCGCAGCGCGGCCAGCAGTACGCGGCTGTGGCCGACGCGCGGATCGTTCATGACGGTGACGTGACGGGTGTAGACGTGCCCGTCCACGGTGAGCTTGAGCGTGTAGACCCCCGGAATCACCTGCGGACCATGCGGCCCTGGGGTGGTGGCGCCGGCCACGGTGTTCATCTGATTTTCAAGGTCGTGCCGGAAGGCCGGCGGCGGGCCATAACGCAGATTCCATGCATAGCGATTCAGACCGACGCGGGTCGGCAGGGCGCGCGCCTGGGGCGAGGCCAGCCAGTAGCGCGGATAGAGCTGGCCCTTGATCGGCGGCGGGGGCGTGCTCGTCAGGGTGCGCACCAGGTTGCCGCGGGCATCGAAGATTTGCAGCTTGATCGGTCCGTTGGGCTTGTGGTGCAGGTAATAATCCACGATGACCCCATAGGGCGGGTTGGGGGCATGCGGCACTTCAATGTCGAACGGCTGATCCCAATTGCTGTTCTGGCGGGCGCGAATGGCCGTTTCGGGCCGGAACAGATAGGCGGGCGTTGCGGCAATCGCCCGGGCATGGGCGGCAATCGAGCGCAGCGGCGTGAAGTCATCGAGCACCCAGAAGCCACGGCCGAAGGTGCTGATGACCAGGTCGTTCAGGTGATATCGGGTGTGAACGACCAGATCGGTGACGGCGGTGCTGGGCAGGTTCTGCCGCAGCGACTGCCAGTGATTGCCATTGTCGAAGCTGACGTAGACGGTCGTCTCCGTGGCGAGAAACAGCAGGCCGGGTTGCTTCGGATCGGCGCGCAGCGCATTCACCCAGTTGCCGCTGCGTTGGTTGCGGGGCAATCCGCGGGTGATGCTCACCCACGTTCTGCCGGCGTCGGTGGTGCGCCAGATGAGCGGCAGATCGGTGTCCGGATGGGCGGGCGCGGCGCTTTTTGGCGCCTTGCCGTGCGCCGCGGCGGCGGCCTTGTGGTGGTGGGGGCGGGAGATGCGGGCGGTGACATAGGCGGTATCGACCGCATCGCCGGCTGTGATGGTATGCAGGTGGGCGTCGGGCGGCAGGCCGGGGAGGTTGCTCACGTTGTTCCAGCGCTTGCCGCCATCCATGGTGTTGTAGATCTGGTTGTTGCTGCTGACGGTCCAGACCACCCCCGGCCTGACCTTGGAGAGCGAGAAGTCGACGATGACGGGTCCGGCGGGTTTGAACGGGTTGCGGGGCCGGTGCGCCTTTTTCTTCGCACGGGGGAGCGGTGTGCCGCACGGCACCGGCGGGGCGCCCTTGGCGGTGGTGAGGGCGGGGCTGAAGGCCTGCCAGGAATGGCCGCCGTTGCGGGTGACCAGCAGACACTGATAGGCGACGTAGAGGGCAGCGGGGTCGAAGGCGGTGTCGAATTTCATCGGCAGGCTGCGGCTCGACCGATAGTCCTTGGCGCGCGCGCCGAAGTTCGGCGCGATGTTCTCCCATTGGCCGGTGAACATGTTGATTTTGACCAGGCTGCCGCCGCCCCCGCCCGGACCGTAGCCGATCGCATAAAGGATGTGCGGGTGCAGAGGATCGGGGGCGATGTAGCCGAATTCCGAAGACGGCACCGGGCTCCAGTCGGTGAAGTCGACCTGGCCCCAGTTGCTGCGGCTGCGGATCATGACCGCGCCCGTATCCTGCTGCGCACCGGCGATCCAATAGCGATATTGGCTCGTGGTGGCGACATGATAGATCTGCGAGATCGGCTCGGTGTACCACAGGCTCCAGGTGCGACCACCGTCGAGCGTCACGCTCGCGCCCTGGTCGGAGGCGACCTCCATGCGCGCCGCGTTGCGAGGGTCGATCCACAGAGAGTGGTAATCCTCCCCGCCGGGGGCGCCCTTGAAGGCGTGAAACGTGACGCCCCCATTGGTGGAGCGGTACATGGCCGTGCTGACGGTGTAGAGGATATTCGCATTCTGGGGATCGACGAACACCCCGCAGCTGTAGTTGCCCTGGCCGTTGCTGATGCGCTTGTCGTTGACGGCCATGTGCTTCCAGGTGGCGCCGCCGTCGTCGGAACGGAACAGTCCCGAGCCGTGCTCGATGGTGTTGCCGACGATGTAGATGCGCCGGCCGTGATCGGCGATCGCCACGCTCACGCGGCCGGGGAAGGGCGGAATCTTGATCGCGGTCCAGGTGCGGCCGTCATTGATGGATTTGAACAGCAGCGGCGGTTTGGGCTTGGCCTTCGGGCCATGCCGGAATTTGAAGAACGGACCGCCCGTGCCCGCGGTGACGGCCAGCAGGATGTGCGGATCGCCCCAGTCGGACACGACTTCCCGCGTCCCGCGATAGTGCGCGGGCGCGAGCACCCGGGTCCAGGTCTTGCCGCCGTTGGTGCTGCGGTAGACACCGCCCCCGTGGTGTGTGGCATTGCCAAGCGCCGATACCACCACCACGTTGGAGTTGTGAGGATCGACCACGATGCTGTCGATCATCACGGTGGCCTCGAGGCCGATGTGCCGCCAGGTGCGCCCCGCATTGGTGGATTTCCACATGCCATCGCCGAGGCTGCCGACGAAGGGGTTGATGATGGTGGGATCGCCCGTGCCCGCGTACACGACATCCGGATCGGAGGGGGCCACGGCGATTGCGCCGATACTGTCGACCTGCTTGATGTGATCGAAGATCGGAAACCAGGTGACCCCGGCGCTGGTGGTTTTCCAGATGCCGCCCTCGGGCGTGCCGACGTAGTACACACCGGGCTCGCCGATGACGCCGGTGACCGCGGCCGCGCGGCCACCGTGAAATGGGCCGACGTTACGCCACTTCAGCCCGGCATAGAGGTCGGGGTTCACGCGCGCGAGGGCGCTCGAGGGCAAGCTCGCCGCCAGGCCGGCGATAATCGCCAGCGCCGAGGATACGATCCAGGAAGATCTCATCATGGTCCGGGGAGCCTCCACACGGATTCACGGGTCAGGATGCGGGGGACGTCAGGGATACAGCCTCTCCTCCCGCTGCAATCGCCGCGGGTGTCGGCTCGCCTGAGGACCCCGAGTTAATGTAATTGGCGGCCTAGGCTATACCGCGCAACTGCTCGATGCAAATGGCGGGCGGGGCACCACGAGCGGTGGATGTTCCGAACCGTCGCGCCCGTTGCAACGCCTCCCGGCGGGCCGGCCGCGCGGCGCCGGCGGTGCGCAGGTGAGGGCGTTGGTGTTACGCCTGGCGGGGCTCGAGCCCGTATCGAGCGGCGCGCCGGGCGCGGCGGCCCGAGCGAGATGGGCGCGGCCGCGGGAATTTCCTTGCTTTGCCGAAAGTCGCGCGGTTACCATACGCCAAGAGGGCACAGGGAGGAGGGGACGCCCACACAAAAGCAATACATCTCGATCCGCAAAAGCAACAACAATCTGGCGCGCCACGGCGGCGTCGGCGCGGTGGGTCGTTGATTCCAAGCCCCTCCCCCTGTGTCTTCTTCGAGGCGCAGCTCGCGCAGCCCCTGGGCGGGGGCCGGCTACTCGAAGAACAGCGCGGCGACGACCTGCCGGCCTTCGTGGACCAGGACGTTGAATGTTCGGCAGGCCGCCGCGAGTTCCATCACTTCCAGTCCGACGCGCCGTTCGGTGAAGGCCGCGCGGATGTGCGCCGGTGCGAAGCGCTGGCGCCACCCGCTGCCGATCAACACCACCTGCGGCTCGAGGGCGAAGATCTCGGCAAGATGCTGCGGCGCGAGCGCCTCGAAGCGCGCAGGCGCCCACGGCGTGATCAGTCGCTCGGCGCTGACCAGGCAGCTCGCGCGCACCTCGGTCGGCCCGATCCGCAGCACTTCGGCCGAGTAGGCGCGCACCGTGTTCAGCTGCATGCCGCGCTCTAAGGTGATGTCCATCACGCTACCATACCGCTCGTGCGCGAACTCGTCATCATCATCACCGATTTGTATCTCGCCGGCGCGCCGGAGCCGGCCGGCGCCGCCGCGGCAATGCCCGCGCTCGAGCACATTGCGCGCTTCGCGCACCAGCGCGAACCGCAGGCCGACTGGCGCGCCTGGGTCGCCCGCTCGCTCGGGCTCACGCAATACGCGCAGCTGCCGCCGGCGAGCATCGCGGCGGCCGGCCAGCCGGTGCCGGGTGAGACGGTCTGGTTTGCCTCCCCGCTGCATCTGATCGCGGGCGTTGGCCGAGCGCACCTGCCGCGCGGCGGCCGCCTGTGCCTCGCGCCGCAGACCCTCGCGGGGCTCGCCGCGGATTTCAACAGCACGTTCGCCGGATCGGGCTTTGCGCTCGCGCCGCTCGCATCGGGGGAGTTTCTCCTCGGCGCGCCCCGGGGATTGGCCGCGCGTACGTGCGAGCCGGCGCGCGTGCCGCAGGCCGGGCTGCTCGAGGCGCTGCCGCTCGGCGCGGGCGCCGCGGTGTTGCGGCGGCTCGGCGCCGAGATCGAGATGTGGCTGCACGCCCATCCGCTCAATGCGCAGCGCGCGCGGCACGGCGAGCCACCGCTCTCGCAGCTGTGGATCTGGGGCGGCGGTGAGGCGGCCGCCGGCACGGGCCGCGGTGCGCCGCCGGGCGCGGGGGCAGGCCAGGGTCATGGGGCGGTCGTGTACGGCGCGGATCCCTATCTGGCGGGCTTGGCGTGTCTCGGCGGCCTCGGGTGCGCGCCGTTGCCGCCGGCGCGGCCGCTCGCACCCGCGGGGCTCGAATTCCGGGCGCTGATGGCGCTGGAGATATCCGAGGCGCTGCGGCGCGAGCCGGGCTGGGATCTTGCCGCGGCGCTCGCCGCGCTCGATCGGGGTTGGATTGCGCCGGGGCTCGAGGCGCTTCGATCCGCATCGATCGAGCGGCTGACGCTGCTGGCCAACGATCGGCTGTGGCGCCTTGCGCGCGCCGACCGCCTGCGGCGCTGGCGCCCCCGCCGCGCCGGGCTTGGGGCGCTCGCATGAACGCGCTGCGGGTGGTGCGCCGCGAGAGCGCCATGAGCGAGGCGCTCGGCGCCGAGCTGCACCCGGTGTTGCGCCGGGTGTATCGCGGGCGGGGGATTGCGAGCGAGCGCGATCTGGACGTCTCGCTCGAGCGATTGACGCCGGTCGGTACGCTGGAGTCGATCGAGGCGGCCGTCGATCTGTTGCTTGCGCAACGCGCCGGCGGGCGGATCCTGGTGATTGGGGATTTCGATGCCGACGGCGCCACCAGCACCGCGCTGATGCTGCGCGCGCTGCGGGCCTGGGGTTTCGCGGCGCATTTCCTGGTCCCCAACCGCTTCGCATTCGGCTACGGCCTCACGCCCGAGATCGTGCGGGTCGCGGCCGGGCAGGCTCCGAGCCTGATCGTGACCGTCGACAATGGCATCGCGAGCATCGCCGGAGTGGCCGAGGCTCACCGGCTCGGTATCGAGGTGTTGATCACCGATCATCATCTGCCCGGGGAGCAATTGCCTGCCGCCCGCGTGATCGTCAATCCCAACCTGCCAGGCAGCCGCGGCGCGTGCGGCTCGCTTGCCGGAGTGGGGGTGGCGTTCTACGTGATGGCCGCCCTGAAACGGCGGCTCGATGCGGCGGGACTGACGCCGGCGGGCGCCCCGGGCGCAGCCGAGTTCCTCGACCTGGTGGCGCTCGGCACGGTGGCCGACCTGGTGCCTCTCGATCACAACAATCGGGTGCTCGTGGCCCAGGGCCTCAAGCGCATCCGCGCCGGGCGCAGCGTCCCGGGGATCCGGGCGCTGCTGGCCGCGGCCGGACGGGCTCCCGAGCGCGTGACCAGCGCGGACCTCGGCTTTGCGATCGCGCCGCGGCTGAACGCCGCCGGCCGGCTCGATGACATGTCGATCGGCATCCAGTGTCTGCTCGCCGAGGCGGGCGCGGCCGAAGCGCTGGCCGCGCAGCTCGATGCGCTCAATCGCGAGCGCCGGGAGATCGAGGCGCGCATGCAGGCTGAGGCGCTCGCCGCGGTGCGCGGCCTGAATTCCGGTGAGGACCGGGCGCGCGAGCGCAGCGGGGTGTGTCTTTTCGATGCGGGCTGGCATCAGGGCGTGGTGGGTCTGGTCGCGAGCCGCGTCAAGGAGCGCGTGCGCCGGCCGGTGATTGCCTTCGCGCTCGGCTCGGACGGCACGCTGCGCGGCTCGGCCCGTTCGGTGCCGGGCGTGCACATCCGCGACGTGCTGGCCCGCCTCGATGCGCGCCATCCGGAGCTGATCGGCCGCTTCGGCGGACATGCCATGGCCGCCGGCCTGACGCTCGCCCGCGAGCGACTCGACGAGTTCGCCCGGCTGTTCGATGCCGAGGTGGCCGCATGGCCGGATCAGGGCGCGTTGCGCGATTGCATCGAGACCGATGGGGAGCTCACGGTGGAGGAGATCGCGCTCGAGACGGCCGAAGCGCTGCGGGCGGCCGGGCCCTGGGGACAGTCGTTCCCGGAGCCGTGCTTCGATGGCGTGTTCACGGTGCGCGCCGCGCGCGTCGTTGGCGAGCGGCACGTGAAGATGTGGGTGCAGGGAGCGCGCAATCGCGCCTTCGATGCGATCGCGTTCAACTTTCTCGAGGCCGGCTCGACGGCCGCGTTGCCGCGGGGCGCATGCCGGCTCGTGTATCGTCTGGATGTCAATGAGTACCAGGGCGAGCGGCGGCTGCAGCTTCTGGTCGATCATGTTCTGCCCGCGCCGACCTCATAGGCCGCAGCCGCCGCAGTTTCGCCCGCTCGAGCGCGGCGATCGGGGCGCAGCATCGTACACAAGGCCTGTCGCAAGCTCGGCATCAATAGCCGCGCGCCGCTCGGGCGGCTCTTGCGCCTCGAGAGCGCAGCGTGAGGCGCACCGACCCGGCGCTGGCAATCGGGGTCGCCGACCGGTAAAATTTCACACTCCCCCATGGGCGACACGGCACGCACAATGGAACTGAACCCTCTGAAGCGCCAGCTCAAAGACCTCCAGGAGCGCATGAGCGCCCTACGGGGGTTCCTTTGAGTACGACAACAAGAAGGAGCGCTTCGAGGAAGTCGCGCGCGAGCTGGAGGACCCCGGCGTGTGGTCCGAGCCGCAACGGGCGCAGCAATTGGGGCGTGAGCGTGCCCGCCTGAGCGCGGACCTGCAGCTGATCGAGCGGGTCGACGCGGGCTTGCGCGACGCCGTGGAGCTGCTGGAGCTGGCCGAAGTCGAGAACGACGCGGCGGCTGCGGATGAGATCGGCCGGGAGGCCGGCGAGCTCGAGAGCGCGGTGCGCCGGCTCGAATTGCAGCGCATGTTTCGCGGCGAGATGGACTCGCACAATGCCTTTCTCGACATCCAGGCCGGTGCCGGCGGCACCGAGGCCCAGGATTGGGCGCAGATGCTGCTGCGGATGTATCTCAGGTGGGGCGCGGCACGCGGTTTTCCCTGCGAGGTGATCGATTCGAGCCCAGGCGAGGTCGCCGGAATCAAGAGCGCGACCATCGAGGTGCGCGGCGAGTTCGCCTACGGATGGCTGCGCACCGAGACCGGTGTGCATCGGCTCGTGCGCAAGTCGCCGTTCGATGCGGGCAACCGCCGTCACACCTCGTTCGCCTCGGTGTTCGTGTCCGCCGAGATCGACGATGACATCGAGATTGATATCAACCCCGCGGACCTGAAGACCGACGTCTACCGCTCCTCGGGCGCCGGCGGCCAGCACGTGAACAAGACCGAGTCGGCGGTGCGCATCACCCACCTTCCCTCGGGGATCGTGGTGGCGTGCCAGAACGAGCGCAGCCAGCACAAGAATCGGGCGACGGCCATGAAGATGCTCAAAGCCAAGCTCTACGAGCTGGAGGTGAACAAGCGCAACGCCGCCGCCAAGGTGCTCGAGGACACCAAGTCGGACGTCAGTTGGGGCAATCAGATCCGCTCCTACGTCCTCGATCAATCGCGCATCAAGGATCTGCGCACCGGCGTGGAGGTGGGCAACACCGTCGCGGTGCTCGATGGGGATCTCGATCAGTTCCTGGAGGCCTCGCTCAAGGCGGGGGTGTAGACCGCTCATGACAGACAGCACCCCGCAAGCCCCCGGTCCCGGCGGCCCGACCGACGAGAACAAGCTGATCGCCGAGCGGCGCGCCAAGCTCGGCGCGCTGCGCGCGCACGGCGCGGCCTATCCCAATGATTTCCGGCGTGATGCGCTGGCCGGGCAGCTGCAGGACGCCTTCGGCGAGCGCACCGGCGAGTGGCTCGAGGGTCACGCGACGCGCGTGACGGTCGGCGGCCGGATGGTGTTGAAGCGGGTGATGGGCAAGGCGAGTTTCGCCAATATCGTCGACCGTACCGGGCAGATCCAGCTGTTCGTGCAGCGCGATGCCCTCGGCGCCGAGCTCTACGAGGCATTCAAGGGCTGGGACATCGGCGATATCGTCGGGGCGACCGGCGTGTTGTTTCGCACCCGCACGGGGGAGCTGTCGGTGCGCGTGGAGCGGCTGCGCCTGATCGTCAAGTCGCTGCGACCGCTGCCGGACAAATGGCACGGCCTGGCCGATGTGGAGACACGCTACCGGCAGCGCTATGTGGATCTGATCGTCAATGAATCCAGCCGCAGCGTGTTTCGCACGCGCGCGCGCATCGTGCGCTACCTGCGCGAGTTCCTCGACGCGCTCGATTTCATCGAGGTCGAGACCCCGATGATGCAGCCGATTCCCGGCGGGGCGAGCGCGCGTCCTTTCGTCACCCACCACAACGCGCTCGATCAGGACATGTATCTGCGCATCGCCCCGGAGCTGTACCTGAAGCGCCTGGTGGTCGGGGGGTTCGAGCGCGTGTACGAGATCAACCGCAATTTCCGCAACGAGGGGCTCTCGACCCAGCACAACCCGGAATTCACCATGCTCGAGCTGTACCTCGCCTTCGCCGATTACCGCGATCTGATGGACTGGATCGAGAAGGCGATCCGCGGCATGGCCGAGACGGTCCACGGCAGCCAGCGGCTGACCTATCAGGGGCGCAGTTACGATCTGGCCCGGCCGTTCCGCCGGGTGACGGTCGAGGAGGCGATCCTCGAGCACAATCCGCAGCTCGAGCGCGGCTCGCTGCGCGAGGTGGGCTATCTGCGCGAGGTGTGCGCGCGGCTCGGCATCCCGGTGCAGCCGCACGACGGAGCGGGGAAGCTGCAGATCGAGATTTTCGAGAAGACCGCCGAGCACACGCTGCTCGATCCGACCTTCGTGTGGGCCTATCCGGCGGAGGTCTCCCCGCTCTCGCGCGCCAACGATCAGGATCCGTTCATCACCGATCGGTTCGAGCTGTTCATCGCCGGACGCGAGCTCGCCAACGGGTTCTCCGAGCTCAACGATCCGGAGGATCAGGCGGCGCGCTTGCGCGCCCAGGTGGCGCGCAAGGATCGCGGCGACGAGGAGGCGATGTTCTATGACGCCGACTACGTGCGCGCGCTCGAGTACGGCATGCCCCCGACCGCCGGGCTCGGTGTCGGCATCGATCGGTTGGTGATGTTCTTCACCGACTCGCCCTCGATCCGCGACGTCATTTTCTTCCCGCATCTGCGGCCCGAGGGCGCTCTGGGGGCCCGTCAAGAGGCGGCGCGGTCCGCGGGCGCGCTCGATGCGAGCGCGCCGCCGCCGGCCCGGTGAGCCGGCTCGGACGGCTCCGCGGTGAGCATGCGCGTTCGGCGCGCCCACCGCTGCGCCGGCGCGAGCGGCGCGATTAACTCGGGGTCACGGGCGGCTTGCCGGGCATGATCGGCGTATTCGATTCCGGTGTCGGTGGCCTTACCGTGCTGCGGGCGCTCGTCGCGGAGCTGCCCGCCGAGCAGTTCGTCTATCTCGGGGATACCGCGCGCCTGCCCTATGGCACGAAGAGCCCCGAGACGGTCGTGCGATATGCGCTGCAGGCGGCCGAGGCGCTCGCGGCGTTCCGGCTCAAATGTCTGGTGATCGCCTGCAATACCGCCTCGGCGGTGGCGCTGCCGGCGGTGCGCGCGCGCATCGCGAGCGTGCCGGTGATCGGGGTGATCGAGCCGGGCGCCGAGGCGGCCTGCGCGGCATCGCGCTCCGGTCACATCGCGGTGATCGCTACCGAGGGGACGGTGCGCGGCGGCGCCTATCAGCGGGCCATCCTGCGGCGCCGGCACGCGGCGCAGGTCACCGCGGCGGCGGCGCCGCTGTTCGTCGCGCTCGCCGAGGAGGGCTTGTGCGAGGGCCCGATCGCCGAGGCCGTGGCGCATCATTATCTCGATCCTCTGCTCGCCCCGGCGGGGCCGATCGACACGCTGGTGTTGGGATGCACGCATTTCCCGATGCTCGCTCGCGCGATCCGCACCGTCATCGGTGCGCGCATCGGCATCGTCGATTCGGCGCAAACCACCGCCCGCCACGTGCGCCACGCGCTCGCGCAGGCCGGCATCGCCGCAACCGGGGGCGAGGGCGGGGTGCGGCTGCTCGCTACGGATGCCCCGCAGCGCTTCGCCCGCGTCGGGGCGCGATTTCTCGCCCGGCCCATCGCGCCGGATGAAGTGGCGCTGATCGATCTGTGAGGCGGCTACGCCGGCAGGGCGTATGGCAGCTCGAGCGGCTCGGCCGGCACGATCGCGCCACCCGTCTCGGCCTCGGCGCCGAGCGGCTCGCCGGGCAGGGTCGTCACCGCGAGGAATTCACAGCGCCCATCGGGCCGGCGCGCAGCCTCCACGACCGTGAAGGCGCGCCGGTCGGGCAGGCGCCCGAGCGCCCCGGGCGCAAGCGCCACAGCGCCGGCCGTACAGAAGCGCTGCGCGCGCCGCTTGACCCGGCCGCGATAGTGCGCGCGCGCGATCACTTCCTGGCCGGTGTAACAGCCCTTGTCGAAGGCGATGGCGCCGAGCAGGTCGAGATTCAACATCTGCGCCACGAACTGCGCGGATGTGGCGGCGTAGACCTGCGGTGTGCCGGCGCGCACCTCGAGCAGCCGCCAGGCCTCGCCGGGCGCCCCCGGTTGCGCTGCCTGCGCCGTGCGCGGGGCTATTTCGAGCCAGCGCCCGCCCGGACCGTTGGCGGTGAGCACCAGGCGCTCCCCGAGACGGCGCTGCGCGCCGGCCGGCCCGCCCGGCAGCTCGGCGCGCGGCAGTATCACGGACTCGCCGTGCTCGAGGGTGCCTGGCTCGGCAATGCCGCTGATGCACCATGCCTGCGAGACGTCGCTGACGGTCGCCTTGGCGCGCAGCACGTACTGCGCGAGCCGCTGCGCGACGGGGCCGGCGAGCTCGCGGGGCAACACGGCCAACACCTCCCCGTCCGCGAGCCAAACCAACCGCAACAGCGCAATGACGCGCCCCTGGGGATTGTGATATCCGGCGAGCAGCCCCTGCTCGGGACCGAGGCGCCTCACATCGTTCGACAGCTGCCCTTGCAGGAAAGGCAGCGCATCGGCGCCGGCGATGCGTACGGCGCCGAGCTCATCGAGGGCGATCCGATCCAGCTCGCAATGGGTGGCCATGGCGCATTCTATCCGCACGATTCCCCGCGGTCATGGCGGCGGCGGCGGGTTTGTGGCAGACTTGCCACGCATGCACAATGATTTGAAGAACGCACCGGCGGCCGCTGCGGCCGAGACCGGCGCGGGCGCCCCGACCGCGGCTGAAGCGCAGCGCCCAGCGCAGCAGATCCCACGAGAGCTCGGCGGGCCGCAGGGGCCCGAGCCTACACGCTACGGCGATTGGGAGCGCAAGGGTCGCTGCATCGATTTCTGATCCTCGAGCAATCATGGCCGAACGACCGCTCTCGCCGCACCTGTCCGTGTACCGGATGCACCGCTACACGTTGCTCACCTCCATGCTCAACCGCATCACGGGATTGGCGCTCAGCGCGGGCCTGATCCTGCTGGTGTATTGGCTGATGGCCGCCGCCGCCGGGCCCGGCCCCTACGCGCAGGCCGAGTCCGTCCTGGCGCTGTGGATCTTCAAGGCCGTCTTCCTGGTGCTGCTGGCGGTGTTCTCCTATCACCTGTGCGCCGGCGTGCGCCATCTGGTGTGGGACAGCGGCCGCGGCCTGGAGCGGGCGCAGTCGCGAGTCAGCGCCTACGTGGTGCTCGGGGCGAGCGCCGTGCTGTTCGCGGGGCTGGCGTGCTGGTGGCTCTTCAGCCGGGTGCTCGCATGAGCCTGCGCACGCCGCTCGGGAGCGCGCTCGGCCGAGGCGCCGCCAAGGCAGGCGTCCATCACTGGTGGGTGCAGCGCCTGACGGCGATCGCGCTGGTGCCGCTCGGGATCTGGTTCGTCGTCTCGCTCCTGTCGCTCCCCTCGCTCGGCTACTCCGCGGTGAGCGCCTGGATGAGCCAGGGATGGACGGCGGTGCTGCTGATTCTGTTCGTGCTCACGGTCGCCTGGCACTCGCAGCTCGGCGTGCGGGTGGTGGTCGAGGACTACGTGCACGGCGCCGGCCCGAAGACCGCCTTGCTGGTCCTGGTGACCTATCTGCACGTGATCGCCGCGGCGGCCGGGGTGTTCGCGGTGCTCAGAGTCGCGTTGGGAGGCGCGCCGTGAGCGATTACGAATTCATCGATCACACGTACGACGTGTTGGTGATCGGCGCCGGCGGCGCGGGCTTGCGCGCCACCCTCGGGCTCGCCGAGGCGGGCCTCTCGACGGCCTGCATCAGCAAGCTGTTCCCGACCCGCAGCCACACCGTGGCCGCCCAGGGCGGCATCAGCGCCGCGCTCGGCAACATGGGCCCGGACGACTGGCGCTGGCACATGTACGACACCGTCAAGGGCTCGGACTGGCTCGGCGATCAGGACGCGATCGAGCTGATGTGCAAGGAGGCGCCGCAGGCCGTGATCGAGCTCGAGCACTATGGCGTGCCGTTCTCGCGCACCGAGCAGGGGCGGATCTATCAGCGCCCCTTCGGCGGCATGACCACGGAATTCGGCAAAGGAATCGCGCAGCGCACCTGCGCGGCGGCCGACCGTACCGGGCACGCGCTGCTGCACACCTTGTATCAACAGTCGATCCGCCGCGCGGCGACGTTCTTCGTCGAGTTTTTCGCGATCGACCTGATCATGCAGGATGGCGCGTGCCGCGGGGTCATCGCTCTTGACATGACCGAGGGCAGGCTGCACCGCTTCCGCGCCCACATGACCATCCTCGCCACCGGCGGCTATGGCCGGGCGTACTTCTCGTGCACCTCGGCGCACTCGTGCACCGGCGACGGCAACGCGATGGTGCTGCGTGCCGGGCTGCCGCTGCAGGACATGGAGTTCGTGCAGTTCCATCCCACCGGCATCTATGGGGCCGGCTGTCTGATCACCGAGGGGGTGCGCGGCGAGGGCGGCTATCTCACCAATGCCGATGGCGAGCGGTTCATGGAGCGCTATGCGCCCAATGCCAAGGATCTCGCCTCGCGCGATGTCGTCAGCCGCGCCATGACGATCGAGATCCGCGAGGGCCGCGGCGTCGGCGCCGAGCGCGATCACATCCACCTGCACCTGGAGCACCTGGGGCCGGCGGTGATCCATGAGCGTCTGCCGGGCATCGCCGAGACCTCGCGCATCTTTGCCGGGGTCGATGTGACGCGCCAGCCCATCCCGGTGCAGCCCACCGTGCATTACAACATGGGGGGCATACCCTGCAATTACCACGGCGAAGTCATCGCGCCGCGCAACGGCGATCCCGACAGCGTGGTGCCGGGTTTGATGGCCGTGGGGGAGACCGCGTGCGTCTCGGTGCACGGCGCCAACCGCCTCGGCTCGAACTCGTTGCTCGATCTGGTGGTGTTCGGCCGTCAGGCCGCGCGCCGCTGCGCCGAGCTGATCGCTCCGGGCACGCGCCATGCGCCGCTGCCGAAGGATGCCGCCGAGCCGGCGCTGGCACGGCTCGAGCGGCTGCGCAACGCGCAGGGCTCGCGCCCGACGGCCGAGATCCGCCTGGAGATGCAAAAGACCATGCAGCGCGATGCGGCGGTGTTCCGCACCCAGCAGTCCCTCGAGGAGGGGGCGCGCAAGCTCGCGCGGACCTACGAGTCGCTCGCGGACGTGCGCGTCACCGACCGCTCGCTGGTGTGGAATACCGATCTGATCGAGACGATGGAGCTCGAGAACCTGCTCATGCAGGCCACCGCCACGGTCCACTCGGCCCTCAACCGCACCGAGAGCCGCGGCGCGCACGCGCGCGAGGATTACCCCAACCGCGATGATCAGCACTGGTTGAAGCACTCGCTGGTATGGGTGCAGGGCGCGGGCAGCGTGCGCTTCGATGACCGGCCCGTGCACCTCGAGACGCTCACGGATGAGATCGAGACCATCCCGCCGAAGGCGCGGGTCTATTGAGCAAGGCGATCCATGGCTGAATTTCGACTGCCCGCCAACTCGCGTATCCGCCCCGGAGTGACCCACAAGGCCCCGCAGGGCGCGCACGAGGTGCGCACCGTGCGCATCTATCGCTTCGACCCGGACTCCGGGGAAAATCCGCGCGTCGACACCTTCGAGCTCGATGCGGCCGAATGCGGTCAGATGGTGCTCGATGTGCTGATCCGCATCAAAGCCAGCCGCGATGCCTCACTGACGTTTCGTCGCTCGTGCCGCGAGGGCATCTGCGGCTCGTGCGCCATGAACATCAACGGCATCAACCGACTGGCCTGCATCACCTCGCTGCACGACCTCGAGCGGGAAATTCATATCTATCCGCTGCCGCACATGCCGGTGGTGAAGGATCTGGTGCCCGACCTGACCACGTTCTACGCGCAATATGCCTCGGTCAAGCCCTGGCTGATGACCCAGACGCCGGCGCCCCCGGACGGGGAGCGCCTGCAGTCGAAGGCCGAGCAGGAGAAGATCGACCGGCCCGCCGCCTGTATCCTGTGCGCGTGCTGTTCGACGGCCTGTCCGAGCTACTGGTGGAACAGCGAGCGTTACCTGGGGCCCGCGGCGCTCTTGGCCGCATATCGCTGGATCATCGACAGCCGCGACGAGGCGACGGGCGAGCGGCTGGATGCGCTCGAGGATCCGTTCAAGCTCTATCGGTGCCATACCATCATGAATTGCACGGACGTCTGCCCGAAAGACCTCAATCCCGCCAAGGCCATTGCCGAGATCAAGAAGATGCTCGTGCAGCGGCAGAGCTAGTGCTTTGGCCGGGGCGCTCGATGTCGAGGGACGACGATTGCTGTGGCACTGCCGGCGGGGTATGAAGGAACTCGATGTGCTGCTCGAGCCCTTCGCCGGGCGAGTGCTGCATTCGGCCGGAGCGCTCGAGCGCGGCGCGCTGGCGCGGCTGCTGGAATTGCCCGATCCCGAATTGGCGCGGTACCTTCTCGCCGGGGAGCGGCCCGAGGACCCGGAGCTGGCGGCCTTGGCGGCGCGCATCCGCGGCGGGAGGGCGGTTCGAACATGAGGACTTCTGGACTTATTTTATATGAGGACATCTGAACTTTTGCAAAGGTTCAGGGTCTATTCAGGTCGCGGCGCGGGCGACCTTCCTTACTTTGGAACGGGGGCGCAGGAATGGGCGCCGATGTCAGTGACTTGAGCCTGGTTCGCCGAGTGCAGCGAGGCGATAAAGGCGCATTCGATGTGCTGGTGCTGAAGTACCAGCACAAGTTGGTCAAGCTGGTGACGCGCTATGTCCGTAATCCCGCGGAAGCCGAGGATATCGCCCAGGAGGCCTTCATCAAGGCGTATCGGGCGTTGCCGCAGTTTCGCGGCGACAGCGCCTTCTATACCTGGCTGTACCGCATTGCGATCAACACCGCCAAGAACGCGGTGGTCTCGCGTGACCGCAGCCCTGTCGATTACAACTTCGATCGTGACAGCATCGACGAGTCCTACGATATGCAAGGCCGACTGAAGGACGAAGATACACCCGAGGGGTTGGTGCTCAGCGACGAGATCCGCCACACCGTCAATGCGGCGATCGAGCAGCTGCCCGAGGACTTGCGCACCGCAATCGTGCTGCGCGAGCTCGAGGGGCTCTCCTACGAGCAGATCGCCGGCGCGATGGGCTGCCCGGTGGGCACGGTCCGCTCCCGCATTTTCAGAGCGCGCGAGGCGATTGACTGCCGCCTGCGCGAGGTGTTCGAGGGGGGACTCGGCCGTACGGAGGAACTCGGATGAACGAGGAACTCGACAGTCAGCTCTCCGCCATGTTCGACGATGAATTGCCGGCCGCCGAATGCGAGCTGCTGGCCCGGCGTCTTTCCCGTGACGACACGCTCAAGTCGCGCTGGGGACGCTACGCGCTGATGGGCGCGGTGATCCGCGCCGAGCGTGGAGTGGTGCTGCAGAGTGCCGTGGCGGGCCGGGTCACCGCCGCGCTCTCGAGCGAGCCGCAGCTGGCGGACGGCACGGCCGGCGCGCCCCCCTATGAGGGCTTCAGGAGCGCCTCGGCGTGGCTGCGTGTGGTGTCCGGTGCGGGCCTCGCGGCCGCCGTCGCCGTGGTCTCCATCTTGTGGCTGCGCTGGCATGCGCTCGGTCCGATCGGCGGGCCGCAACAGATGGCCAGCGTGTCGGTGCGCGGAGCGGCGCATGCGACAGCCGGCGCCGCGGTGGACGGTTTCATGGTGCCGGCGGCGTCGACGCAGGCCGCAAGCCTCATGCCGCCCACCGCACTGGCCGATTATGTCGTGGCGCACAGCGCCTACGCGTGGCCGTTCAGCGGCGAGGGCCTGCTCTCCTCGTTCATGGCGCAGGACTCGCGAAGCCTCGCCCCGCCCGCCCGGCCCGAACAGCGGGCTTTGGGGCACGGTCATGCGAGTGCTGCGGCACACTAGGCCATCCCTGCTCGGGGCTGCGCTGGCCGTCGCGCTGGCCGGCGCGGCCCGCGCGGCCCAGCCCGCCGTGTGGCTCGAGCGGATGAATCATGCCCTGACCGAGCTCGACTACGAGGGAACCTTCGCCCATTGGCAGGGCGGGCGGGTGCAGATGCTGCGCATCATTCACCGCATCGAGAACGGCGTGATCTCGGAGCGGCTGGAGTCTCTCGATGGATCCGGGCGGGAGTTGATTCGCTCCGGGACGCGACTGACCTGCTACCTGCCCGACCGGCGTGAGGTGCTGGTCGAGCGCGTTCCCCCCGACAGCTCGCTGCTGGCGAGACTGCCGGTGTACGATAAGCACCTCGCGCGCTTCTACGCCATCCACGCAGGACCGCACATGCGTGTCGATCGGCACGACACACGGCTGATCACGGTCATGCCGCGCGATCGGTACCGCTACGGCTATCGACTGTGGATCGACCGTGCGGGAATGCCGCTGAAGATCCAGCTGTGGAACGTGCGCCACGGCGGACAGATCATCGAGCAGATCGCCTTCGCGACGCTCTCCATCGTGCCGCACATTCCCAACTCGGCCTTCACGCCGCATTTGTCCACGGTGGGCTACCGCTGGCTGCGCAACCAGTCCGCGCCGCCCCCGCCGAGCGCGCGCCTCGCCTGGAATGCCCTGTGGCTGCCGCCGGGCTTTCACATGGCCACGCACGTGGTCCAAGTGATGCCGGGAACCCCGGGCCCGGTGGATCATCTGGTCTACACGGATGGCCTGGCTTCGGTATCGGTGTTCGTCGAGCGGCGTGTGGAGCCGCGCGCGGTGTATCCGGTCATCGAAGCGGCGCGCATGGGCGCTTCCCATGTCTTCTCCACCATCGTCGATGGCCACCGGGTGACGGCGGTTGGCCAGGCGCCGGCGCTGACCGTGCGCTCGATCGCGACCTCCGTGCGGGCGGTGCCGGTGACCGCCACGGCGCGGCCACAATGAGCGCAGCGGTGCTGACACTGGTCTCTCGGCGGGACTGCCTGCTGTGCGAGGAGATGCTGGCCGAGCTGCGCGCCCTCGGGCAGAGCGAGAAGCTGCCGCCGATCGAGCTGCGCGACGTCGATGAGGATCCCGTTCTGCAGCGCCGCTACGGACTGCAGGTGCCGGTGCTGCTGCTGGCGGGGGCGCTCGTGTGCCGCCATCGCCTCGATGTCGCCGAGCTGCGCCGGCTGTTGAGAGAGGTATAATCCCCCAGCCGCTGGCAATCTGGCGCGGCGCAGAACGCGGCCCGGATTCATGCGGCTCACACGTAACTTTTGCATCATCGCTCACATCGATCACGGCAAGTCCACCCTGGCGGACCGGTTCATTCAGATCTGCCGGGGCCTTGCCGACCGTGAAATGCAGGCCCAGGTCCTCGACTCGATGGATCTGGAGCGCGAGCGGGGCATTACCATCAAGGCGCAGAGCGTCACGCTCTACTACGATGCCCGCGACGGCCAGCGCTATCAGCTGAACATGATCGACACGCCGGGGCACGTGGATTTCTCCTACGAGGTCTCCCGATCCCTGGCCGCGTGCGACGGTGCGGTGCTGGTGGTCGACGCCTCTCAGGGCGTCGAGGCGCAGAGCGTGGCCAATTGCTACACGGCGATCGAGCAAGGCCTGGAGGTGCTGCCCGTCATCAACAAGATCGATCTGCCCTCGGCCGATCCGCAGCGCGTCATGCGCGAGATCGAGGAGATCATCGGCATCGAGGCGCACGATGCGCTGCGGGTGAGCGCCAAGACCGGCGAGGGCGTCGGGGAGCTGCTCGAGGCGCTGGTGCGGCGCATCCCGCCGCCGCGCGGCGATCCCGAGGCACCCTTGCAGGCGCTGATCATCGATTCGTGGTTCGACAACTACGTTGGGGTGGTCTCGCTGGTGCGCGTGGTCAACGGCCGGGTCGCGATGGGCGAGAAGATCCGCGTGGTCTCCACGGGCCGCGCGCACACGGTCGATCGGCTCGGACGCTTCACGCCGAAGCCGGTGGTGGAGCAGCACCTTGCGACCGGCGATGTGGGATTCATCGTCGCCGGCATCAAGGAGATCGATGGCGCACCCGTGGGCGATACCATCACGCTCGAGAATCGGCCGGCGGCGGCGGCGCTGCCCGGGTTCCGGCAGATCAAACCGCGGGTATTTGCGGGAGTATTTCCAGTAAATTCAGATGATTACGAGAACTTTCGCGACGCGCTCGCAAAACTACGGCTGAATGATTCGGCGCTGCACTATGAACCGGAGGTGTCCTCGGCGCTCGGGTTCGGATTCCGCTGCGGGTTTCTCGGCCTGCTGCACATGGACATCGTGCAGGAGCGTCTGGAGCGCGAGTATCACCTGGATCTGGTGACCAGCGCGCCCACGGTGGTCTACGAGGTGGCCCGTACCGACGGGCAGGTCGAATACATCGACAACCCGGCCAAGCTCCCCGCGGTCAATCAGATCGAGCAGATCCGCGAGCCGATCATCATCGCCAACATCCTGACGCCCCCCGAGCACGTCGGGGCGGTGCTGCAGCTGTGCACGGAGAAGCGCGGCACGCAGAAGAAGATGCTCTATCTGGGCACCCAGGTGTCGCTGCAATACGAGCTGCCGCTCGCCGAGGTGGTGCTCGATTTCTTCGACCGGCTGAAGTCGGTCAGCCGCGGCTACGCCTCCTTCGACTACGAGTTCTCGCACTTCCGGGCCGCCCCGCTGGTGCGCCTGGATATCCTGATCAACGGCGAGCGGGTCGATGCGCTCTCGATCATCGTGCACCGCGACAGCGCCTACGCCCGCGGGCGCGACCTGGTCGACAAGATGCACGAGCTGATTCCGCGGCAGATGTTCGAGGTGGCCGTGCAGGCGGCCATCGGCAGCGCCGTCATCGCGCGCGCCACGGTCAAGCCGCTGCGCAAGAACGTGCTGGCCAAGTGTTACGGCGGCGACGTCAGTCGCAAGCGCAAGCTGCTCGAGAAGCAGAAAGAAGGCAAGAAACGCATGAAACAGCTCGGCCGTGTGGAGATTCCGCAGGCGGCGTTTCTGGCCGTGCTCAAGGTCGGGCGCAAGTAGCCCCAAGACCAACAGATGGAGTCCTCATGGCGTCGATCCTGATGCAGTTGATCGTCCTGCTTTCCTGGCTGGCCATCCCCGTGGGGCTGGTGTGCATAGTCGATGACTGGGTGCTCCGGCCGCGCCGCGAGCTCGCCGCCGGCGCGCAGCCCCCGCCGCAGCCCCCGCTTACCCTGTGGTGCTACCGGCTGTTGCCGGTGCTGCTGCTCGCGGTGGTGGTGCGGATCTTCGCTGCGCGGATGGTCAGCTTCAGCGCCGTGCTGCTCGCGATCGCGGCGCTCTCCGGCATCATCTGGCTGATCGATGCGCTGTGGCTCGGGAAGCGGCGGGCGGCCGCCGCGCGCGCCGCCGGCCGCGACCCGGCCGAGCGGCACGAGCCGACCACGGTCGACTACGCGCGCAGCTTCTTTCCGGTGGCGCTCGCGGTGCTGCTGGTGCGCGCGTTCCTGTTCGAGCCGTTTCGCATCCCTTCCGACTCCATGATGCCGACACTGCGCGACGGGGACTTCATCCTGGTCGAGAAGTTCGCCTACGGGCTGCGCCTGCCGATCGTGCACACCAAGATTCTCGACATCGGCGCGCCGAAGCTCGGCCAGGTGGCGGTGTTCCGCCCGCCGTTCAAGCCCTGGCAGGACTGGATCAAGCGCGTGGCGGGCCTGCCCGGCGATCACGTGGTGGTGCGCGATGACCGCCTGATCATCAATGGCAAGAAAATCCCGATGGTGGTGAACGGCATCTACAAGAACGGCTGCTACCGCAACATCGAGATCGCCACCGAGTATCTCGGCAAATACGTGCACCAGGTCCTGCTGTGCCCCGAGCCGCTCGCAGTGACCGAGGATCCGCTGCCGACCTGTCCGCGCACGGATGCGCAAGGCTACATCTGCGGCGGTACGCCGCCACCGGATGCGTTCCTGTTGCCGAAGAAGGGCATGAACGCGATCGTGCCGCCGGGGGATTATGTCATGATCGGCGATAATCGCGACAACAGCGAAGACAGCCGGTTCTGGGGCTTCCTGCCCGGCAAGGATCTGGTCGGCAAGGCGACCTATATCTGGTTCAATTGGGATATTCATCGCAAAGGGGGACCGATCTGGAGCCGGATCGGCATGAAGATCAAGTAGCGGAGGGTCAAGCGATGCGACGAGAGCGCGGAATCACCCTGATCGGCTGGCTGTTCCTGCTGACGCCACTGGCGATCTGCCTGTATGCCGGGATCCGCCTGGCCCCGGTGTACCTCAACTACCTGAAGGTCGCGCGCACGCTGCAGACCCTGACGAGCCAGTTCAACAGCGGCGGGGCCAGCGGGTTCGCGATCGAAAACTCGATTTCGCGCCACTTCGAGATCAACAGCGTCAGCTACCCCACACTGCGGGACATCGCGATCACCCGCGTCCCGGGCGGCTGGCGGGTGGTGGCGGCCTACTACGACTATGCGCCGCTGTTCGGCAACATCACGCTGCGCGTGGCCTTCGACAAGTCCGTCATCGTGCACCGCAGTGGATAACCCCGACTGGCCGCTGCGCTGGCTGCGCGAGCAGCTCGGCTATACCCCGCGCGATGCGGCGTTGTTTCGCGCCGCGCTGACGCACCGCAGCGCGCCCGGAGCGAATAACGAGCGGCTGGAGTTCCTCGGCGATGCCGTGGTCAATCTCCTGGTCGCGCACCATCTTTTCGAGGCGTTCCCGGCGGCCAGCGAGGGCGATCTCAGCCGCCTGCGCGCCTGTATCGTCAGTGCCGAGCCGCTGGCCGAGGTGGCCGGCGCGCTGCGCCTCGGCGAGGCGCTGCATCTGGGCTCCGGAGAGCTCAAGAGCGGCGGTTCCCGGCGCCAGTCGATTCTGGCCGATGCCTTCGAGGCGCTCTGTGGCGCGCTGTTCCTGGATGCGGGACTCGCGAGCACCGATGCCAAGGTCAGGGCGCTCCTGGCCCCGCGCATTGCGCTGCTGCCGCCGCCTGAGGCGCTGAAGGATCCCAAGACTCGCCTGCAGGAATATCTGCAGTCCCGCTCCCTGGCATTGCCGCTCTATAGTGTCGAGCGCGTGGACGGCGAGCCGCATGCGCAGACCTTCGAAGTGAGCTGCGCCGTGAGCGCGCTCGGATTGACGGCGCGCGGGCGCGGCTCGAGCCGCCGCCGGGCGGAGCAGGAGGCCGCCGAGTGCATTCTCGCCGGCCTCGAGGACGATGCCCCTGGCCACTGAGTTGCACTGCGGTTTCGCGGCGCTCATCGGCCGCCCGAACGTCGGCAAGTCGACGCTGCTCAACGCGCTGGTCGGCGCGAAGCTGAGCATCGTGACCCCGCGGCCCCAGACCACCCGGCACCGCATTCTCGGGCTTGCCCAGCTGCCGGATGCGCAGATCGCGTTTCTCGACACCCCGGGGCTGCACCGCCAGGCGAACCGCGCGCTGAACAAGGTGATGAACCGCACCGCCGCCGCGGCGCTGAGCGAAGCGGATCTGGTGGTGCTGGTCGTGGAGGCCTTGAGGTGGATGCACGATGACGCGCTCGCTCTGCAGCGCATCGAGCGCGCGGGCCGCCCGGCGATCGCCGTGGTCAACAAGGTCGATCGGGTGCGCCCGCGCGAGCGGTTGCTGCCGTATCTGGCCGAGCTCGCCGCGCGCCATCCCTTCCTCGCGCTCGTGCCGGTCTCGGCGCTCAAGGCGCAGGGGGTCGCCGATCTGTTGCGTACCATCGCGAGCCACCTGCCCAAATCCCCGCCGCTGTTCGATCGCGACACGCTGACCGACCGCAGCCTTACGTTCCGTATCGCCGAGACGGTGCGCGAGAAGTTGACGCTCGAGGTGAATCAGGAGCTGCCCTACGGCATCGCCGTGCAGGTCGAGCGCCTCGAGGAACTCGAGGGCCGACTGGTGGTGGATGCGGTGATCTGGGTGGAACGCGAGGGGCAGAAGCCGATCGTGATCGGTGCCGGCGGAGAGCGCCTCAAGCGCGTCGGCAGCGCGGCCCGGCGCGCGCTCAATGCGCAGCTCGAGCGGCGCTTGCACCTCAATCTGTGGGTCAAGGTGCGCGAGAACTGGGCGGACAACGCGCGCGCGCTGAAGGACCTCGGACTCGAGTCTTGAGCGCGCCGGTCCACCGGGTGGCGCTTGCGCCGGGCTACCTGCTGCACCACAGGCCGTATCGGGAAACGGGACGGATCCTCGAGGTGCTGGTGCGGGATCTGGGCCGTCTGACGCTGTTCGCGCGCGGGGTGAGCGGCGCGAAGTCGTCTCTGGCGGCGGTGCTGCAGCCGTTCCAGCCGCTGCTGCTGTCGTTCTCGCTCGGGCGCGAGGCCGGCCAGCTCACCGGCGCGGAGATCGCCGAGCCCACCGCGGCGCTGCCGGCCCCGAGCGTGATGCCCGCGTTCTATCTGAACGAGCTGCTGCTGACGCTCACGCTGCGGCACGATGCGGCGCCGGAGCTGTTCGATGCCTACGGCCTCGCGCTCGAGCGGCTGCGCGCGGGGCGGCAGATCGAGGCGGCGCTGCGGCTGTTCGAGCTCGAGCTGCTGCGCGGCGCCGGCTATGGACTCGACCTCGGCGCGGAGGCCGGCGGTCGGGCGCTCGAGCCGGGGGGCTTCTATCGCTTCCGTCCCGCGCGGGGCCTGTACCGGGTCGGTGCCGATGGGCCCGGGGTGCTCGCGGGCGACTCGCTCGCGCGGCTCGCTCGCGGGGAGCTCGGCGCGGCGCGCACGCTTGCCGATGCGCGCCTGCTGCTCGCGGCGGCGCTCGCCGAATGCCTCGAGGGCCGGGAACTCGCCACCCGGCGCGTGGCGCGCTCGGTGCGGCGGGGGTCGCGCCGGGGCGCGGAGTAGGCAAGAATACGCGCTCGGCCACCGCGGGCCCGCGCGGACGGGCGCGAGGCTCGCGTGCGCGGTGATCGCGTATCGTTCAGGTCAAGACACACTTGTGAATTCCAACCCCATCACGCTGGGAATCAACATCGACCACGTCGCGACGCTGCGCCAGGCGCGCCGCGGCCGGGATCCGGATCCGGTGCACGCGGCGCTCGCGGTCGAGATGGCCGGCGCGGACTCAATCACGCTGCATCTGCGCGAGGACCGTCGCCACATTCAGGATGCCGACGTGCGCACCCTGCGCGCGCTGCTGAAGACGCCGATGAACCTGGAGATGGCCGTCACCGACGAGATGCTCGGGATCGCCTGCGATGTGCGGCCCGCGTACGCGTGCCTGGTGCCCGAGAAGCGCCAGGAGCTGACCACCGAGGGCGGTCTCGATGTCCTCGGGCATCGTTCGCGCATCAGCGAGGCGCTTGCGCGGCTCGCCGCGAGCGCTGTGCGCGCCTCACTGTTCATCGATCCGCAGCCCCGTCAGCTCGAGTGCGCCGCCGAGCTCGGGGCCCCGGCGATCGAGCTGCACACCGGCGCGTATGCCGAGGCGGGCGGCGCCGAGCGGGCCCGCGAGCTCGAGCGGCTCGTCAGTTGTGCGCGGCTCGGCGCGCGGCTCGGACTGGCGGTGCACGCCGGGCACGGACTCGATTATCACAATGTGCAGCCGGTGGCGGCGATTGCCGAGGTCATCGAGCTGAACATCGGCCATGCGGTGATCGCGCGCGCGCTGTTCAGCGGACTGGACGCGGCGGTGCGCGAGATGAAGGGGCTGATGCAGGCCGCGCGCGCATGATTTTCGGCATCGGCGTCGATGTGCTCAAGGCCGCACGGATCGACGGGGTGCTGGCGCGGCGCGGCGAGCGCTTCATCGAGCGGCTGCTGCTGCCGCAGGAGCGCTTGCAGCTGGCGCGCACGCAGCGGCCGAACCGCTTCCTGGCCATGCGCTTTGCGGCCAAGGAAGCCATCGTCAAGGCGATGGGCACCGGTTTTGCCCACGGCGTGTGGATCCGGGATGTGGGCATCGTCCAGAACCCGATGGGCCGGCCCGAGGTGGTCTATTCCGAGCGGGGCGAGCGCGTGCGCCGCGCGCTCGGCATCGGCGAGGGTCACGTGACGCTCACCGACGAGGCGGGTCTGGTCGTGGCGGTGGCGGTGTTGTTGCGCGCATGAATCCCATGAATTGTCTGGTCTTCGACATCGAGACGGTGCCGGACGTGGCGCTCGGGCGCCGGCTGTACGGGCTCGAGGGACTGCAGGACGAGTCGGTCGCCAAGGCCATGTTCGCCCTGCGGCGCCAGCAGACCGGCGGGGAGTTCCTGTCGCACGAGCAGCACCGGGTCGTCGCCGTTTCCTGCCTGCTGCGCAGCCGCGATCAGCTCAGGGTGTGGAGTCTCGGCGAGGAGCATTCCAGCGAGCGCGAACTCATCGAGCGCTTCTTCGAGGGCATCGAGCGGTTCTCCCCGGAGCTGGTCTCCTGGAACGGTTCGGGCTTCGACCTGCCGGTGCTGTCGTATCGGGCGCTCGCCGCCGGTGTTCAGGCGCCGCGCTTCTGGGAGACGGGCGATTCGGACCCGGCCTTCCGTTACAACAATTATCTCAACCGCTTCCACTGGCGCCATCTCGATCTGATGGACGTGCTGGCGGGTTTCCAGGGCCGCGGCCGCGTCTCGCTCGAGCACGTTGCGCTGCTGCTCGGTCTGCCCGGCAAGCTCGGCTTCTCCGGCGCCCAGGTGTGGGATGCCTATCGGGCCGGGGACATCGGTGGCATCCGCCGCTATTGCGAGACCGACGTGCTCAACACCTATCTGGTGTATCTGCGTTTCGAGCTGCTGCGCGGGCGGCTGACGCGCGCCGAGCACACCGCCGAGCTCGAGCGCGTGCGCACGTTGCTGCGCTCGGGGCAGGGGCCGCATTGGGCGCAATTCCTGCGGGCCTGGGAGAGCGGCGGATGAGTCGCGCGAATGGCGCGCGCGTGCCGGTGCGCGAGCCCGAGTGCGGGCGCGTGGAGGCGCTCACGCACGAGGGCGAGGGGATCGTGCGCGGCGGCAAGACGGCGTTCATTCCCGGGGCGCTGCCGGGCGAGACGGTGCGCTTCGTGCGCGCGCGTCGCCGGCGCCAACATGACGAAGGGCGTCTGCTCGAGGTGCTCGAGCCGAGCGCCGAGCGTGTCCCGCCGCGCTGCGAGCACTTCGGGGTCTGCGGCGGCTGCTGCCTGCAGCACCTGCGACCCGAGGCGCAGCTGGCCGCCAAGCAACGGGAGCTGGCCGACAATCTGCAGCGCCTGGGGCAGGTACAGTGCCGGCGCTGGCTCGCGCCGCTGTCCGCCCCGGCATGGGGCTATCGGCGCCGCGCGCGGCTCGGCGTGAAGTACGTGGCGAAGAAGGACAAGGTGGTGGTCGGCTTTCGCGAGCGCAACGCGCCCTATGTCGCCGACCTGCAGCGCTGCCCCGTGCTGAGCGAGCCGGTTGGGGCATTGCTCGCGCCGCTCGGGGCACTGGTCGGCTCGCTCGGCATTCGCGCGCAGCTGCCGCAGATCGAGGTGGCGGTGGCGGACAATGCCACCGCGCTGGTGCTGCGCGTGCTCGCGGCGCCCTCGCCGGCGGATCTGGAGCGGCTGCGCGCCTTCGGCGAGCGCCATCGGCTGCGCCTTTACCTGCAGCCGGGCGGACTCGGGACCCTCGCGCCGCTCGATGAGGAGGGCGGGCACGAGCCGCTCTACTACGCGCTGCCGCAGTTCGGCCTGCGCCTGCAGTTCGCGCCGAGCGACTTCGTACAGATCAACGGCGCGATCAACCGCGCGCTGGTGGCGCGTGCCGTGGAGCTGCTCGCGCCCCGCGCGGGTGATGCCGTGCTCGATCTGTATTGCGGGCTCGGAAACTTCACCCTGCCGCTGGCGCGCTCGGGCGCGCAAGTGGTCGGCGTGGAGGGGGAGCGATCGCTGATCGAGCGTGCGCGGCACAACGCGGCGGTCAACGGCATCGCCAATGCCGAGTTCCACCTCGCCGACCTTGCCAACGCGCCGGAGCCGTCCGTACCCTGGCTGCGCCGGACCTACAGCCACGTGTTGCTCGATCCGCCGCGCGTCGGTGCGCGCGCGCTGCTCGCCACGGTGGCCGCGCTGCGGCCGCGCCGCGTGCTCTATGTGTCCTGCCACCCCGGCAGCCTGGCGCGCGACCTCGGGGTCCTGGTGCACGAGCATGGCTTCGTGCTCGATGCGGCCGGGGTGATCGACATGTTTCCGCATACCGCTCATGTCGAGTCCCTGGCGCTGCTGCGCGCGAGCTGAGGGGGCCGCGTGACGCTCGGGCCGCTGATGATCGATCTGTCGGGCCCGACGCTCGAGGCGCAAGAGCGCGAGCTGTTGCGCCATCGGCTGGTCGGGGGAGTGATCCTCTTCAGTCGTAACTACCGCGAGCCGGCCGAGCTCGCCGAACTCGTTGCGCAGATCCACGCGGTGCGCCAGCCGCCGCTGCTGGTGGCGGTCGATCACGAGGGCGGACGCGTGCAGCGCTTCCGCGCGGGATTCTCGCCGCTGCCCGCGGCGCGGCGCATCGGCCGCGAGTTCGATCTCGACGCGCGCCGGGGCCTGGCGCTGGCCCGCTCCATGGGCTGGCTGATGGCCGCGGAACTGCGCGCGCATGGGGTGGATCTGTCGTTCGCGCCCTGCGTCGACATCGATTACGGCGTGAGCTTCATCGGCGATCGGGCCTTGCACAGCCGGCCGGACGCGGTCAGCCAGCTCGCGCTCGCCTACGTGCAGGGCATGCGCGCGGCGGGCATGGCGGCCACCGCCAAGCATTTTCCCGGCCACGGCGCGGTCACGGCGGACTCGCATACGGCCCTGCCGACCGATCGGCGCGAGCTCGAGGATCTCGAGGGCGACTTGCTGCCCTACCGGCGCCTGATCGCCAACGGCTTGCCGGCGGTGATGGTGGGGCATCTGCTGTTCCCGGCGGTCGACGCGGCGCCAGCGAGCGTCTCGCGTCGCTGGGTGAGCGAGCTGTTGCGCGCAACGCTGCGCTTCGAGGGCGCGGTGTTTACCGACGATCTGTCCATGGGCGGGGCGGCGGCGTATGGCGACATGCTCGCGCGTGCCGAGCTGGCGCTGGCGGCCGGGTGCGACATGCTGCTGGTGTGCAACGATCGGACCGCGGTGCTGCGGCTGCTCGAGCGGTTGAGGGTCGAGCCCCGGGCGGCCTCGGGGGTGCGGCTGGCGCGCCTGCACGGACGGGAGCGTTTCGACCCCGTCGCGCTGCGTGATCGGCCCGAATGGCGCGCGGCCCGCGCGTATCTGGAGGCCTGCGCGGCCGTGCCGCGGCTCGATTTGGACCCGCCGCGCGAATAGCTGAAGGGCTGGCGAAGGTCATGCTGCGGCGATGACGCCAGCCCTCGGGCGCGGTCTGCCGCCGGCGGCCGGGGGAATGTGCCGCCGCACTCCGTACGCGCATGACCTCGGCAAAGGGCGACCTGCATCCTGCTGCACGGCACGGGCAGTGCGGGGTCCGAAGCGACGGCGTCTGCGGTGGCAGCGCCCGGCCACTCAAGCCGGGTGCCGGCCGGCCGATAACCGCTATCGTCGCCTAAAAGAGCGCGATCATGGCCGCGACCCCCGAGAAGCCAGGGCAGGCAGATCGGGCGCAAATACCTTGCAGGGATTCAATCGCGCTCGAGTAACGGGCGGTGCTGCCGATACAGGGCGTCATGAAATACTATATTGAGTCGAAAGAGCAGAGCGCCGAGCTGCTGCGGCTCGCGTTGCCGCTGATGGCCGGCCAGCACGCCGCCTACCATCCGGTCAGTTATACGCTCTGGTATGAGCACCTGGCCGGCATCAATCCGCCCTTGAGCGCGGCGCTGACGGCGCGGCTCGAGTTGCACCAGCCGCTGACCGACGATGAGGTGTGCCGGCTCTACATGCGACACATTTCCGAGCGCGATGCGGCGGTGCTCGATAACCTGCAGCAGCGCTTGCAGAGCCTGCTCGATGAGGCCGCGCAGACCTTCAATACCGCCGGTGAGGACACCGGCCAGTTTGCGCGCACGCTGCGCGCCAGCCGCGCGGATCTGGCCGAGGAGAATACCGTGGCGAAGGTCCAGCAGGTGATTTCGCGCCTGCTCGGCGAAGCGCAGCGCATGGAGACAGTGACCCAGATTTTGACCGAGAAACTGGAGGGCAGGAGCGAGGAAGTCAAGGCGTTGACGCAACAGCTGCTGCAGGCCCAGACCGAGGCGCTCGTCGATCCGCTGTGCGGTATTGCCAACCGGCGCGGCTTCGCGCGCCAGGCGAGAGCGGTGCTCGAGGGCCGCGCCGATCTGAACGGCTGCGCACTGGTGCTCGCCGCCGTGGATCATTTCACGCAGATCAACGACCGTTACGGACATCTGCTCGGTGACAAGGTGCTGCGCGCGCTCGCCGCCATCCTTGTGCGCCAGCCGACGGACCGGGGGATCGCCGCGCGGATCGGCGGCGAGCAGTTCGCACTGCTGCTGCCGAACATGACGTTGGAGGGGGCGAGGGCCGTGGTGGACCAGATACGGAGCGCCGTGGCACGGGTGAAGATCCGGCGGGATCAGACCACGGAAATCGTCGGTGCGCTCACGGTGTCGTTCGGTATCGCCGCCGCTGCGGCCGGCGCTACGCTCGATACGCTGACGTTCCAGGCCGATCAGGCGCTGTATGCGGCCAAACGCGCCGGCGGCAATCAGGTGTGTGTCGAGTCGCTCGGTTCATCCGCGCCGCGGGCGCTGGAGGTAAGCCTGGCGCCGGGGTTGTGCGCAGCGCGCGCCCAGGCCTCTAGTGTCAACTGATGGCCGGGGGTGACCTGCTGCTTGCGTACCGCTCGCCCCGGGCCGCCGCGGCCGGAATAACCCGCCGGGTGACAATCGTCATGCGCCCCCGGTGACGAAGCGCACTGGGACGCCCTGCGGCGCCGGGGGATGATGCGCCCGGCGGCGAATGGCCTCGACGCCCGGCAGCGGTCGGCAGACGCCGAATTTACCGTAACCGAGGTTTGACTTAGAATCATCTCGACATTCAACCACGCCCGGGGAGCCGGCTCGCGCCGGTAAGCGGCGGCGGCTGTGATAAAGGGTCGCGTGGCGTGGACACACAGAACAACGACGATCTGCTGGGGCAGCTCAAGATCGACCGGTCGCAGCGCGAGGCGGTGCGGACGCGGCGCGTGCTCTGGCCGGCCCTTGCGGTCCTCGGGCTTCTGGCGGCGCTGGCCGGGGGCGGGTACTTGCTGCTCGGGCGCGCCGCTGCCGTGTCGGTCGAGACGGCGCGCGCCCTCGCTCCGGCCGGCCAATCCACCGCGGTGCTGCAGGCGAGCGGTTACGTCACCGCCGAGCGCGACGCGACGGTCTCGGCGCAGATTCAGGGCATGCTGACCCACGTGTACTTCCAGGAGGGCCAGTACGTGCGCCGCGGGCAGATCCTGGCGCGCCTCGACGACAGCACCCAGCTCGCCGTGCTCGCCCAGGCGCGGGCGCAGCTCGCGGCCGCGCAGGCGCAATTGGTGCAGTATCGGGCGCAGCTCGCTCTGGCGCGCCTGGACCTCGCCCGCGATCAGGCGCTGATCGGCCAGCATCTGGTGTCGCAGCAGGCCTTCGACACCGCCCGCACCCAAGTCGCTTCCCTCGCCGCGCAGGTGCTGACTCAGCGGCGCAATGTCGCCGTGGCCCGCGCCGGCGTGCAGTCGGCGCAGGTGCAGGAAGGCTACACGGTGGTGCGCGCGCCGTTTTCCGGAGTGGTGGTGGACAAGCCGGCGCAGATGGGCGAGACGATCTCGCCGTTCTTCGGCGGCGGCGGATTCACGCAGACCGGGATCGCGACCATCGTCGACATGAACTCCCTCGAAGTGGACGTGGATGTCGACGAGGCATACATCGATCGGGTCCACGCCGGCCAGCGGGCCGTGGCGGTGCTGGATGCCTATCCGAATTGGCGCATCCCGGCGCACGTGATCGCGATCGTACCGACGGCCAACAAGAGCAAGGCGACCGTGCGGGTCCGTGTCGCGCTCGATCGCAAGAGCCCGCGCATCCTGCCGCAGATGGGGGTGCGCGTGTCGTTTCTGCAGCCCGCGAGGGCGGCCGCCGCCGCGAGCGTGCCGGCGGGCATGGTGTGGGTGCCGGCCTCGAGCGTGGTGCACCGGGGCGCGCACGCGCTGGTGTTCCTCGTCAAGGACGGGCGGGTGCGCTCGCGCACCGTCACGTTGGGACCGGTCCGCTCGGGCTTGAGGGCCGTGGGCGGCATTGCCGCCGGCAGCGCCGTCGTGCGCTCCCCGCCGGCGGATCTGGCCGCTGGGGATCGAGTCAGCGTCAAGAAGGGGTAACGTGTCATGAGCGCATTGGTCGAGATCCGCTCCCTGAGCAAGGTGTATCAACGGGGCCGGCAGCGCATCGAGGTGCTGCATCACATCGATCTCGATGTGGCCCCGGGCGAATTCGTGGCGCTGATGGGCCCCTCCGGCTCGGGCAAGACGACGCTGCTGAACCTCATCGGCGGACTGGACAGCCCGACCGAGGGCACGCTCGCGGTCGCCGGCGAGCGCATCGATCAGCTCGGGCAGGGGGCGCTCGCGCGCTGGCGCGCCACGCACGTCGGGTTCGTGTTCCAGTTCTACAACCTGTTGCCCATGCTCTCGGCGCAGCGCAACGTGGAGCTGCCGCTGCTGCTGACCAAGCTGTCCGGCAGCCAGCGCCGGCGCAACGCCGGGGTGGCGCTGCAGCTGGTCGGGCTGGCCGATCGTGCCACGCACAAACCCGGGGAGCTCTCCGGCGGACAGCAGCAGCGCGTGGCCATTGCCCGCGCCATCGTGTCCGATCCGACGCTGCTGGTGTGTGACGAGCCGACGGGCGACCTCGACCGCCAGTCGGCCGAAGAAGTCCTGACACTGCTGCAACGGCTCAATCGCGAGCACGGCAAGACCATCGTCATGGTCACGCACGATCCGAAGGCCGCCGAGCACGCCGGCCGCATTTTGCAGCTGGACAAGGGCGCCCTGGTCGAGAGCGAGCAGGTGATGGCATGAAATTCCTGCACCTGATCTGGGCGGCGCTCGTGCGCCACAAGACCCGGACGGCCTTCACGCTGCTGTCGGTGGTGGCGGCGTTCCTGCTGTTCGGACTGCTCGAATCGGTCAACAGCGTGTTCACTCAAGTGGGCCACAGCATCAATGCGGCGCACCGGCTGATCACGGTGTCCAAGTCCGGGCTGATGACCTCGCTGCCGCTCAGCCTCGAAAACCAGATCCGCACGGTGCCGGGCGTGCAGATGGTGACGAGCGAAACGTTCTTCGGGGGCACGTACCGCAAGCCGAACAACTTCATCAACGTGATGGCGGTGCCGCGCAACTTCTGGGATCTGCATACGAGCCTGAAGCTCTCGCCCGCGGCGCGCCGGGCATTCGCTGCGACGCAGACCGGCGCGATCATCGGGGCGGCGCTTGCCCGGCGGTTTCACTGGAAGGTGGGCGATCAGATCCCGATCAAGGCCATGATCTATCCGCGCAAGAGCGGCTCGTACACCTGGATGTTCGACATCGTGGGCATCTACCAGGCCTCCAGGCCGCTGATGGAGCAGCAGCTTTTCTTCCGCTGGCGCTACCTCGAGGAGGCGCGGCTCTTCGGCGGCGGCACGGTGGGGTGGTACGTCGAGCAGATCGCCCAGCCGCGGCAGGCGGGCCGCATCGCCGGCGCGATCGACGCGCTCTCGGCGAACTCCGGCCACCAGACCCGGACGCAGACCTCGAGCGCCTTCGCGGCGGATTTCTACAGTCAGTACGTGGACTTCGGGCTGATCGTCAGCGCCGTCATGGGGGCGGTGTTCTTCACCCTGCTGCTCTTGACGGGCAACACCATGGCGCAGGCGGTGCGGGAGCGCACACCGGAGCTGGCGGTGCTGAAGACACTCGGCTTCTCCAACCGCACAGTGCTCTCGCTGGTGCTCGGCGAATCGGTGCTGCTGGTGGTGCTCGGCGGGGCGCTCGGGCTGTTGCTCGCGGCCGCAACGGTGCATGCCTTGCAGGTGCGCATCGGCGGGCAGCTGCCGATGATGCCGGTGGGCGTGGCGATCTGGCTGCGCGGCCTCATCGCGATGGTCGCGATCGGACTGGTGGTTGGGGCATTGCCCGCGCGCCGCGGCATGCGGCTGTCCATCGTGAACGCCCTGGCGGGGCGGTGACGGAGGGGCTCATGCTGAACAAGACATTGTCCGCAGCGGCCGTCCTTGTGGCCCTCGTGCTCGGGGTTGCGGCGGTGGTCCTCTTGCCCTGGCTCGGGATTGCGGGGCTCGCGGCGCTGCTGCTGGTGTGGCTCGCCGGCACGCGCGCCGGGCGGCAGACCGGCTCGGTCACCGCCTCGGGGATGTCCACGCTGCCGCAGCGCTGGGGCAGCGCCTCAGTGGTGGTCCTCGGCATCGCAGGCGTCGTCGGCGTCCTGGTGGCGCTGCTTGCCATGGGCCGGGGCTACGAGGCGACCTTCCGCGCGACGGGCAGCCAACGGCGGGCCATCGTGTTGCGTAGCGGCGCGCTCACCGAGGCCACCTCGAACCTCGATCAGCGCAGCGTGATGCTCATCGGGCAGATGCCGCAGGTTGCCCGCAATGCCCGCGGCGAGCCGCTGGTGTCTGCGGAGGTGGTCGTGTCGGCGTCGCTCTCGAAGCGAGGGGGGCGCGAGGCATTGGCGCAGATCCGCGGTGTGGGCCCGCAGGTCTGGGCGGTACGCCCGCGGGTGAAAATCATCGCCGGCAGGCGTTTCCGGACCGGGATGCGCGAGCTCATCGTCGGCAAGAACGCGGCGCGGGAGTTCGTGCACACCGCCATCGGCTCGACGCTGAGCATCAACGGACAGCCGTGGAAGGTCGTGGGGGAATTCGCGCACGCTGGCGCGCACGACTCGGAGCTCTGGGGCGACGTCAACGTGATCGGCACCGCGTTTCACCGCGGCAGCAGCGTGCAGTCGGCGACGGTGCGGCTGACCGGTGCGCGGGCGTTCGAGGCCTTCAAGGCCGCGCTGGCGAGCGATCCGCGCCTGAAGGTGCAGGCGCAGACCACGAAAGCCTACTATGCCAGCCAGTCCAAGGGCATGACCCGCATCATCGGCATCCTGGCCACGACGGTGGCGGTCATCATGGCCATCGGCGCGGTCGCCGGCGCGCTGAACAGCATGTATGCGGCCGTGGCGGCGCGCACGCGCGAGGTGGCCACGCTGCGGGCGATCGGGTTCCGCGGCGGTGTGGTCGTGTTCTCGGTCCTCAGCGAGACGTTGCTGCTCGCGCTCGCCGGCGGTGTGCTGGGGGCGCTCGTCGCTTGGCTGCTGTTCCGCCACTTCACCGCCTCGACGCTGGGTCCGAATTTCGGCGCGGTGATCTTCCAGTTCCGCATCACGCCCCGGCTGATCGGTGAGGGATTGAAATGGGCGCTGGTGATCGGGTTCGTCGGCGGCCTGTTCCCGGCGATGCGCGCCGCGCGCATGCCGGTCACGGACGGATTGCGGGAGCTGTAGGCCGCGCCTGCCGCGAGGATCGACCCGCGCGGGCACCGGCCGAGGGCTAGCGGCCCGGCTGTTGCTCGGCGTTGACCGGCAGCACCAGCGCGATCACGCCGAAGGCCGGATTGTCGTAGTAATTGCGCTGATAAAACAGCACCCGGCGCGTCTCGTTCATCACGAAGGTGGTGCCGGGGGCGGCATCGAGCCCCGGCGGCGGGTGCTGCAGGGTGTAATCGAGGGTCAGGCCGAGGTGCAGGTACACCCCACGCTCGAGGTAGATCAGGCCGCGCAGGCCCGGCACATGGACACCGAGTTCCTTGAGGTTGAAGCCCGCGTGCGTGCCCCAATCGCTCGCTGTCTGAATCCACGCCAGGTGCACCACGGGGTGATAGTCGGCGCTCTGGCGCAGGCGGCTCCAGAGGGGGTCGAGCTGGTATGCCGAGGGCGGCTCGATACGCACCAGATGACCGACACCGGTGCCGGTCGGCGCCTCGGCGCCGCTGACGGTCGGCGCCATGTTGACCTCCGCGTGCCAGTCCTCGGGACTGCCGAGCGCCGTGAGCGCGCGGAACACGATGATCTCGACGTAGTACTCGCGATGATACTGGGTGGGCTTGGCCGCGGGGATCTTGGCGCCTGAACCGGCGGGATGGGCGCGGATGCCCGGGTGCGCCTGCAGCGGGGGTGTGCCGGGCGCGGCGGTGGCAAGCGGTCCGGCGAGCGCCACGAGCAGCAGCAAAGCCGTTGCGAGTCGGTGCTTCATCCCCTGAAGTCTAATCGAAGCTAGCCCGCCTTGCCTCCCAGATGTTTCAGCAGCCCACCGGCGAACTCGAAGCGCGCCGCCTCATCGGGCATGGGGCGTGAGATGCGCAGCCGCATCGATCCGTCCAGCCGGTACTCACGGGGCGAGCGCTGCATCAGCTTCACCAGCGTCGCCGGGTTGACGGCGGTGCGCTCCTCGAACAGCACCATGCCGCCCTGCGGGCCGAGGTCCAGGCGCCGGATGCCGAGTGCGCGGGCGGACAGTTTCAGCTTCGCAATCCGCACCAGGCGCTGCGCGGGGTCGGGCAGGGGACCGAAGCGATCGTAGATCTCGGCGCTGAGCGCATCGAGCGCAGCGGCGCTGTCGGCCGCGGCGATGCGCTTGTACAGGCCGAGCCGCACATGCACGTCCCCGATGTATGCCTCGGGCAGCAACGCCGGCAGTCGCATCTCGACCTCCGTGCTCGCCGCGAGCGGTCGCTCGAGATCCGGCTCCCGTCCCGCCTTGAGGGCCGCGACCGCCTCGGCGAGCAGATCGAGATACATCGCGAGCCCGATTTCCGTCATCTGCCCGCTTTGCGCCTCGCCGAGCAACTCGCCGGCGCCGCGAATCTCCAGGTCGTGCGTGGCGAGGACGAAGCCGGCGCCGAGCTCCTCCATCGACTCGATTGCCTCGAGGCGTTTGGCGGCATCGGCGCTCAAGGCGCGCCGGGGCGGGGCGATGAGGTAGGCATAGGCGCGGTGATGCGAGCGCCCGACCCGGCCGCGCAGCTGATGCAGTTGCGCGAGCCCCATGTGATCGGCGCGGTCGATGATGATCGTGTTGGCGGTCGGCACGTCGATGCCGCTTTCGATGATGGTGGTGCACAGCAGCAGATCGAAGCGGCGGTGGTAGAAGTCCACCATCAGCCGCTCGAGATCCCGCTCGCGCATCTGGCCGTGACCGACGCGCAGGCTCGCCTCGGGAATCAGCCGCGCGAGCTCGGCGCCGATCTTCTCGATGGTGCGGATCTCATTGTGCACGAAGTAGATCTGCCCGCCGCGGCGCAGCTCGCGCAGCACCGCCTCGCGCAACGTCGGTCCGTGCCACTCGATGAGGAAGGTCTTGATCGCCAGGCGCTGGGCCGGCGGTGTGGTGATCAGCGACAGGTCGCGCAGGCCCCCGAGCGTCATGTTGAGCGTGCGCGGGATCGGAGTCGCGGTGAGGGTCAGCACGTGCACATTGGCGCGCAGGGCCTGCAGGCGCTCCTTGTCGCGCACGCCGAAGCGCTGCTCCTCATCGACGATCAGCAGCCCGAGATCCTTGAACCGCGCGTGCGCATGCAACAGCCGGTGCGTGGCGATCACGATGTCGAGGCTGCCGCGCTCGAGCCCCGCGAGCGTCGCCTGGGTCTCCTTGGCGTTGCCGAAGCGCGAGAGGCTCTCGATGCGCACCGGCCAGTCGGCGAAGCGGTCGCGGAAGTTGGTCAGGTGTTGCTGCGCGAGCAGCGTCGTGGGGGCGAGCACCGCGACCTGCTTGCCCGATTGCACCGCGGCGAATGCCGCGCGCATGGCCACCTCGGTCTTGCCGAAGCCGACATCGCCGCACACGATGCGGTCCATGGGCCGCTCGCTGCGCAGATCGGCGAGCACCGCGGCGATCGCCTGGGACTGATCGAGCGTCTCCTCGAAGGGAAACGCCTCGGCGAAGGCGCGATAGTCGGCCTCGTTGACCGCCAGCCTCACCCCCGGGTGCGCTTTGCGCCGCGCGTACAGGTCGAGCAGCTCGGCGGCGATGTCGCGGATCTGCTCGGCGGCGCGCTTGCGGGCCTTGGCCCACTGATCGGTGCCGAGCTTGTGCAGCGGCGCGCTCTCGGCCGCCGCGCCGGTGTAGCGAGTGACCAGATGGAGCGAGTGCACCGGCACGTAGATCCGATCGCCGCCCTGGTATTCCAACACCAGGAACTCGCCGGCCTCGCCGGCGACCTCCATCGGCTGCAGCCCGACGTAGCGCCCGACACCGTACTGCTCGTGCACCACGGGCGCGCCGGGATTGAGGTCCTGCAAGTCGCGCAGCACGGCCTGCGGGTCGGCCGCGGCGCGCGCGCGCCGCCGCTGCTGGGGGGCGCGGGCCCCGAACAACTGTGATTCGGCGATGACCGCGAGCGGCGGGTCGCTCACCCACAGGCCGGCCAGATCGGGCGCCACGGTGAGGGCGAGCGGGGCGCGCGCGGCGAGGAAGCTCTCCCAGTCGGCGACCGTCTCGAGCGGATGTCCGTGGGCGCGCAGCTGCTGCTGCAGGACCTCGCGCCGGCCGGGCGAATCGGCCGCGATCAGCGCCCGGCCGCCGAGCTCCCCGAGGAACGCTTCCAGGCGCGCGAGCGGCCGCTCGGCGCGCGTGTCGATGCGCAAATCCGGCGGCTCGCGCGTGGCGAACACCCCCGGTCCGGGCTCGATGGGCTCTTGCGGGCGCTCGAGCCTCACCGAGGCGAAGCGCTCGAGCTGCGTGGCGAGTGAGTCGGGGTCGAGAAACAGCTCCGCCGGCGCCAGTATCGGGCGCTCGATGTCATGGCGCCGCTCCTCGTAGCGTGATTCGATCTGCCCCCAGGCCTGCGCGAGGGCCCCCGGCAGGGCCGCATCGCGCACGATGACGGCGTTGGCGGGAAGATAATCGAACAGTGTGGCAGTCCGCTCGAAAAACAGCGGCAGGTAGAACTCCACGCCCGCCGGCGCGAGGCCTGCGGAAACGCCCCGGTAGATGCTCGAGTGCATCGGGTCGCCCTCGAAGCGGGTGCGGAAGCGCCGGCGGAAATCCTTGACGGCCTCGGCATCGAGCGGCAGCTCCCGCGCCGGCAGCAGCCGCACGCGCTCGATGGGCTGCAGGGAGCGTTGGGTATCGGGGTCGAAGCTGCGAATGGCCTCGATCTGCTCGTCGAACAGATCGACGCGCAGCGGCTCGGGAGCGCCCATGGGATAGACGTCGAACAGGGAGCCGCGCACCGCGAACTCGCCGGGGCCGTGAACCTGACTGACACTGGCGTAGCCGGCCTCGATCAGCCGCGCGCGGAACGGCTCCAGATCGAGCCGCTCGCCGCGCGCGAACTGAAAAGCGCGCGCCTGCACGTACTGCTGGGGCGGCAGGCGCTGCATGAGCGTATCGAGCGTGACGATCAGGCAGCCGTGACGCATCCGCGGCAGCTCGTCGAGCGTGCGCAGACGTTCCGAGACGATGTCCGGGTGGGGAGAGAACAGATCGTAGGGCAGCACTTCCCAGTCGGGGAAGGTGAGCAGCGGCACCCGCGCAGGGGCGAAGAAGGCGAGCTCGGCGCTCAAGCGCGCCAGCTCCCGTGCCGCGTCGGTCACGATGACGTAGAGTTTCTCGTCGGCGCGCGCGGCTTCCGCGAGCGCCAGGGCCGCGGCGCTGCCATGCAGATGGTGCCAGCGCAGGTGTCGCCTGACGGCACCCGGGACGGGCGGATCGAGAACGTTCAAACGGCGACCGGGACTTCCATGACCTCGGCGCGGGTCGCGGCCGGCACGCAGAAGATGTCGATGGCGCGGCTGCGCCCGCGCAGCTGCATCGGCGGCAGGGCCGTGGCGCCGACGTCGACCCCGAGCGCATCGAGGGACTGCTTGATGCTTTGAGAGAAGAGCATCTCCCCGGCGCGGGCGCGCTGGCAGAGCCGGGCCGCCACGTTGACGGTGTCGCCGATCAGCGTGTAGCTCATGTAGGAACTCGCGCCGATGTTGCAGGCGACGACATCGCCCTCGTTGATGCCGATGCCGAGGCCGGCATCGATGCCGAAACGGGCGTGCCAGGAGCCGGCGAGCGCCGCAAACGTGCCGAGCATCTCCTGAGCGGCCCGCACGGCGCGGCCGGGGCTGTCGGGCTGCTCGAGCGGGACCCCGAAGCCGAGCATGAGACAGTCGCCGGCGAGGTGAAATACCGTGCCGTCGTGGCGCAGCGTGATCTCGGTGAGCAGCGAGAAGTACTCGTTCAGCAAGGGGACCACTTGGCGCGGCTCGAGCCGCTCCGAGAGACTCGTGAAGCCGCGCAGGTCGGCGAACAGCACCACCGCGTGGGCGCGCAGATCGTCCGCCGAGAGCAGCGTCTCGCGCAGCTGGACGTCCTCGAGGATCCGCTCGGCAAGCTGCGGTGAGACGTAGCGGCGCACCGCGCGGCGCAGCACGTCCTCGCGCCGGCGGATCTCGGCGTGCAGGTGCGCCTGCGCCAGATCGCGCCGCAGGGCGCCGGCGTGGATCAGCTCTTCGATGCCGAGAGAATTTTCCAAGACCACGGGGGGTTATCCGATCATTCTTCTAGCGAGGCTGAGCCTACCATAATCCGGGCGCGCTGCGTCGCCGCGACCCGGCGCCCGCCGGGGGGACGCCGCGCCTCGCCCGGGTACTACCGGGTTGTCGGCAATGCGGGGGCGGGGCTTGAATATAAAGATCTGCGGCGGGGCTAGTTCGGGGCCGGCGGATGCACCACTGCGTGGATGACGCGCGTGTACTCGAAGTACACGCTGAAATCCCGGTAGTCCCAGCGCGTCATGGGCGGATGCCCGATGGCCGGGTAGCGCTTCTCGGGGCTGCCGAAGGCACGTTTCACCTGCCGCATGGTCTCGCCCCGATGCGGGTGGGGCAGCGTCGTTGGCGCGATTTCAAGGTGCCCGTCGACGAGCACTGTTTCGGCCGCGGCCGTGGCGCACACCGCGCAAGCGATCAGCACTGCCAAGAGAGTTCGGGCGCGCATGTTCTGACCTCCCCGGCGACTATACACCCGGGGGCATTCTGTCAAAGCCGGCACGCGCGACGGCGGGTCAAAACTGTGACGCGCCGCATGCGGCCGGGGGGGGCGGGAATATGGTTAAATCGCGCGATGTTTCATCCGTTGTCGCTGTTCGTGGGCTGGCGTTACGTGCGCGCCCGCTCGCACAAGTTCTTCGTCTCGTTCATCACCTGGACGTCCCTGGCCGGGGTTTGTGTGGGGGTGGCGGCACTGATCGTCATTTTGTCGGTGATGAACGGGTTCGAGCGCGATCTGCGCCAGCGCCTGCTCGCGCTCGACTCCGATGCGCGCGTGGTGGTGAGCCCCTCGGCCGAGACCGCCGGTGCGCCGACGCCGGCGCAGTGGCGGCGCATCGCGCGCCTGGCGCGCACCACGCCGGGCGTGCTGGGCGTGGCGCCCTTCGTGCAGTCCCAGGCGCTCGCCGTGCGCACCCCGCAGATGCTGCCGGTTCTGCTGCGCGGCATCGATCCGGCCGCCGAGCCGTCGGTGACGCGACTGAGGCAGGTGAGCACCTCCGGCTCGCTCGGCCGGCTCACGCCCGGCAGCGGGCGCGTGATCATCGGGGAGGTGGTCGCCCAGGAATTGGGGCTCGAGCCCGGCGATACGCTGACGCTGCTCATTCCGGCGATTGGTCCGGGCGGCCTGCCGCAGCCGACTCTGCACCGCTTCAGGGTAGCCGGTCTGTTCTCGATCGGACTCGCCGACCCGGACGCGATGCTGGTGTTCGCCAACATTGCCGACGTGCGCGCGCTGCTGCCCGGAGGCGGGCTCGATCAGGGGCTGCGCCTGCGCTATCGCGACGCGCTCGATGCCCCGAGCATCTCGGCGCGGCTGCGCGCGCGGTTGCCCAAGGGTTTCCAGGTCATCGACTGGACCGAGCAGAACGCCGCCTACTTCCACGCGATCCGCATGGAAAAGGTGATGATGTCGCTGATCCTGCTGCTGATCGTGGCGGTGGCCGCATTCAACATCGTGGCCATGCTGGTGATGGTGGTCACCGACAAGCGCACCGACATCGCGATCCTGCGCACCTTCGGCGCCTCCCCGGCAAGGGTGCTCGGCATCTTCCTCGTCCAGGGGCTGACCATCGGCTGGCTCGGCGTGGCGCTCGGGGTGGGACTCGGGCTCACGCTGGCCTTCCACGTCAATGCCGTGGCGGGCTTCCTCGAGCATACGTTCGGCTTTCAGATCTTCAATTCCAGCGTCTACTACATCACGGCCATTCCATCGGTGGTGAAATGGGACAATGTCGCGGCGATCGGCGCCGCGGCGCTGGCCCTGACGGCCGCGGCGACCGTTTATCCGGCGGTGCGCGCGGCACGGGTCGCGCCGGCCGAGGCGCTGCGGTACGAGTAGGTACGCGATGTTCGGCTCATATGAATGGCTGATCGGCACCCGCCACCTGCGCTCGACGCATCGCCGGGGCTTCGTTTCGTTCGTGGCCGTGATGTCGGTGTGCGGCCTGGCGCTCGGGGTGGCCACCCTGATCGTGGTGCTCTCGGTGATGAACGGCTTCGGCAGCGTGCTGCGCGGGCGCATCCTCGATGTCACCGCGGATGCGACCCTGATGGGTCTGCAGGGCACCACGGGGCATTGGCACGCCCTGGAGCGGCGAGTGCTCGCGCACCGGCACGTCGAGGCCGTGGCCCCGTATATCGAGCAGCAGGCGCTGCTGACGCATGGTGATTACATTGCCGGCGCCTCGGTGCGCGGCGTGCTGCCGAAACAGGAGGCGCGCGTGACGGCACTGGCGCGCCGGCTCGAGCACGGCGATCTCGGGGCACTGCGCGCCGGGCGTTATCGCGTGATCCTCGGAGTCGATCTGGCCGAAGCGCTGCACGTGCGCCCGGGCCAGTCGGTGGTGTTGATCGCCCCGGAGGGCATTGCCACGCCCGCCGGGCTGATGCCGCGCATGCGCCGCTTCCGCGTCGCCGGGATCTTCGACTCGGGGATGTATCAATACGATCGCGAGCTCGCCCTGATCAATCTCAGCGACGCGGCGCGGCTGTTCGCGCTGCCGCCGGGACGAGTGACGGGCCTGCGCATGCGGTTCACCGATCCGTGGCGGGCCGGGCCCGAGGTGCGCCACATCGCCTACACCCTCGGTGGCGCGGGCTATTACGTGAGCGACTGGACCGATCATCTGGTCAACTTCTTCCGCTCCATCCGCATCACCAAATCGATGATGTTCGTCATGCTCTCGATGATCGTCGCGGTGGCGGCATTCAACATCGTGGCGACGCTGGTGATGATCGTGAAGGAAAAGCAGGCCGACATCGCGATTTTGCGCACCCTCGGCGCAGCGCCCGGCAACATCCTGCTGGTGTTCGCCATCCAGGGCCTGTTGATCGGCCTGGCCGGCACGCTGCTCGGGGCCGGGCTCGGGATCTTCATCGCGCACCATCTGCAGGGTCTGGTCGGGCTGCTCGAGCGGGTGCTGCATACCCAGTTTCTCAATCCCAAGGTGTATTACATGAGCGAGCTTCCGGCCCAGGTGCACGCACTTGATGTGCTGCGCGTATGCGGCGTGGCGTTCCTGCTGTGCGCTCTGGCGACGATCTATCCGGCGTGGCGCGCCGCGCGCAGCGCGCCGGCCGAGGCGCTTCGCCATGAGTGAGCCGGTGCTCGAGGCCCGCGATGTCGGCCGCAGTTTCGTGGAAGGCTCGAGCACCCTCGAGGTGCTGCGCGGGGTGGTGCTGGCGGTGCGCGCCGGTGAGCGGTTGGCCATCATCGGAGCGTCCGGCTCGGGCAAGACGACGCTGCTGCAGATCATCGGCGGGCTCGATCGGCCGAGCCGGGGCGCGGTGCTGATCGACGGACGCGACATCCACCAGTTGCGCGAGCGCGAGCGCGGCGCGCTGCGCAACCGCACGCTCGGATTCGTCTATCAGTTCCACCATCTGCTGCCGGAGTTCTCGGCTCTGGAGAACGTGGCGATGCCGCTGCTCGTTCGCCGTACCCCGGTGGTCGAGGCGCGCGCGCAGGCGCGCGCGCTGCTCGAGCGGGTCGGGCTCGGGGAGCGGCTCGCGCATCGGCCCCATCAGCTCTCGGGCGGGGAGCGCCAGCGCGCGGCCGTGGCGCGGGCGCTGGTGACGCAGCCGAAGATCGTGCTCGCCGATGAGCCCACCGGCAATCTCGACGGGGCCAACGCGGCGGCGGTCTTCGAGCTGATGCTCGAGCTTAATCGTGAGCGCGGTACCAGTCTGATCGTGGTGACGCACGATACGCGCCTCGCGGCGCGCATGGATCGAGTGTATGAGCTCGAGGCCGGGCGGCTGCTCGAGCGGCCCGCTACAGCACCGCCGCGTGTCGCGTCCGATAGTGCCGCGTGACCTGCCAGCGCCACAGCAGCTTCAGGCCGAGCCACCCGGCGAGCCCGGCCAGCGCCGAGCAGATCAGGCAACCGAGCAGGAACGGCTCCCACAGCGGGCCGAGGCCGTACTGCACCCAGTGCCAGCTCAACTGGAAGTGGAAATGCTGCGGCGGCTGGCGCAGCACGAGCGCCCCGACCCGATACGCCAGATAGTAGATCGGCACCATCGTCAGGGGATTATTGATCAGGAAGATGGTTCCGAAGATGGTCGGCACGTTCAGCCGGCAGGTGAGCGCCGTCACGCCCGCCGTCAGGGTGTGCACGGGCAGCGGAATGAAACAGATCGCCAGTCCCGTGCCGAATGCGCCGGCCACCGAGCGGCGGTGCACCGCCCACAGCCGCGGGTCCATCAGCCGGTCGCCGAACACCCGCAGCAGCTTGTGGTGCTGAATGTGGTGGGGTTTGGGCAGGATCTTCTTGAGCGAGCGCCGCAGCATGGCGCGCTGACTGTATCATGCCGCTACGGTCGCGGTCGGGGCGGTGGCGCGTATCGGCGGGCGGCGCTCTCCGGTATGATCCGTGCAGAGTATTCCGACGGGGGCGCTTGATGTGGGAAATCGTGCGGGCGGGTGGCCCGCTGATGTGGCCGATCATATTCTGCTCGATCGTCGCCGCCGCGATCGTGCTCGAGCGGCTGTGGACGTTGCAGGACCGGCGCGTGTTGCCGCGGGAGCTGCCGCAGAAGGTCTGGCAGCTGATCGAGACCGGACAGGTCACTGACAAGGTCATCGCCGCCCTGGAGCAGCACTCCCCGCTCGGGCGGCTGCTCGCCGCGGGACTGGCCAACCGCCACCGGCCGCACGAGATTCTGATGGAGCGTCTTGAAGACGCCGGACGGCACGTGGTCCACGAGCTCGAGCGCTTCCTCAACACCCTCGGAACCATCGCGGGGATCTCACCGCTCCTCGGGCTGCTCGGCACCGTCACCGGCATCATTCGCGCGTTCGATGCGATCCAGGCCGCAGGCATGGGCAGCCCACGCACACTCTCCGGCGGCATCGCCGAGGCTCTGGTGTGCACCGTCGCGGGACTGTGCGTGGCCATTCCCTCGCTCATCGCCTACCGCTATCTGCGCGGCAAGGTCGAGGGCATCGTCGTGGAGATGGAGAAACACGCCGTACGCATGGCCGATGCCCTCGAGGCGGCCGCGAACGCCGCTGCGCCGGCGGCGGGCGGGGAATCCGGCGCCGGGGAGCCGCAGCGCGCGGCGCGAGTGTCGGTGGCGGGCCGCTCGCTGCTGCGCAGCTCGTCCTGAGCGGTCGATGAAGCTCAATCCGCGGCGCCACGAGGAGCCGGAAATCAACGTCGTGTCGTTGATCGACGTGGTGCTGCTGCTGGTGGTTTTTTTCATGCTCTCGACCCACTTCACCCGCGAGGGGCGGCTGCGCGTGCGGCTGCCGCGCGCGAGCGCGGTGCCCGCCGCCCGCGGCCGGCCCAAGCCGGTGGTCGTGACGGTGACCGAGAACGGCGACTATCTGCTCAACGGTCGCGAGCTTCTCAACAACAGCCCCGACACGCTGCGCGCGGCGCTCGCGGCCGAGCCCGCCGCGACCCGCACCGACACCGTGCTGATCCGCGCCGATGCCCGTGCCACCCAACAGTCGGTGGTCACGGCCATGGATGTACTCGGGGAGCTTGGTTTCTCCAAGCTCGACATCGCCACCATAAAGGCCCGGGCCGAGGGCGGCTCGTGAGCCTTGAAAGCGCCGACGGGGAGCGCGAAGCGGCGCGCACCTACCGGCGGCTGCTCGGTTATGTGCGCCCATACAAAGGCGCCTTCACGCTCGGCATTCTCGGCGGGGTGGTGTACGCGGGGAGCTCGAGCGCCCTGGTCGAGCTGGCCAGAAAAATCGGCGGCCTGTTGCATCACCCGCAAGCGCGTCTGATCGTGTGGCTGCCGCTCGCGCTGGTGGTGCTGTTCACGGTGCGCGGGCTCGGCAACCTCATCCAGACCTTCTTCATGGGCTACGCCGGGCGGGCTGTGGTCAAGCGCCTTCGCGGCGAGGTGTACGAGCGGGTGCTCGACCTGCCGGTCGCCTTCTTCGACCGCCAGGCCGTCGGCACGCTGCTTTCGCGCTTGACCTACAACTGCGAGCAGGTCGGTCGGGCGGCGACCACCTCGATCGTTGCGCTGGTGCGCGCCGGACTGACCGTCGTCTTTCTGCTCGCCTGGATGGTCTGGATCACCTGGCGCCTGACGCTGATCTCGCTGGTGGTCGGGCCGCTGGTGATCTGGCTGGTCGCGCTGATCAACCGACTCTTCCGCCGCTACGGCCGGCGCATCCAGCACTCGATGGAGGATGTGACACGGCTCGCCAAGGAGAGTTTCGAGGCCCCGCGGCTGGTGAAGGTGTACGGGGCGCAGGCGCATCTGGCGGCGCGGTTCGAGGCCGTCAACGAGCACAACCGGCGCTCGAACATGAAGTCGGTGCTCACCACGGGGCTCGCCAACCCGACGGTGCAGCTGGTGAGCGTGCTCGGCGGGGCATTCGTGCTCGGACTGGCGATTCACGCCACGGTCGACGGGAACATGAGCGCCAAGAACCTGGTGGGCTTCTTCGCCGCGCTCGGCATGATGGGTCAGCCGTTGCGCGAGGTGGTCAGCCAGTTCGGACCGATCCAGCAGGGCGTGGCCGCCGCGCAGAGCCTGTTCGTGCTGCTCGATGAGCCGCACGAGGCGAGCGCCGGGGATTACCGGCCGGGGCGCGTACGCGGCGAGGTGGCCTACCGCGAGGTCTCCTTCAGCTATCCGCAGGTGTCCCGGCCGGCGCTGCGCGCGGTGTCGTTCGAGGTCCCCGCGGGCAGGAGTCTGGCGATCGTCGGGCGCTCCGGTAGCGGCAAATCGACGCTGGTGAGTTTGTTGCCGCGCTTCTACGACGTCACCGCCGGCTCGATCCACATCGATGGCCGTGACGTGCGCGAGTTCGATCTCGGTGCGCTGCGCGAGCAGATCGCGGTGGTCAGCCAGGAAGTGACGCTGTTCGATGACACGATTCGCAACAACATCGCCTTCGGCCGGGCGGTCGACGCGGCGGCGCTGCTGCGCGCGGCCGAGGCGGCCCACGTGCTCGAGTTCACCGGCGCGATGCCGCAGGGCCTGGACACTGTGGTGGGCGAGCAGGGCATCCTGCTCTCGGGCGGGCAGCGTCAGCGCATCGCCATCGCGCGCGCGCTGCTGAAGGATGCGCCGATCCTCATTCTCGATGAGGCCACCTCGGCGCTCGATAGCGAAGCGGAGCGGCACATCCAGGCGGCGCTCGCGCAGCTGATGCGCAACCGCACCACCTTCGTGATCGCACACCGCCTCTCCACGGTGGAGCAGGCCGACCGCATCCTCGTGCTCGATGCCGGCGCGGTGGTCGACAGCGGCACGCATGCCGAGTTGCTGGCGCGCGAGGGCTTGTACGCGCAGCTGTATCGTCTGCAGTTCAGCGACTGAGCGCGATGGAGCAATGGCTCAACCGCCGCTGGTACCAATCCGGGCGCCCGTCCCCGGGGCTGTTGCCGCTGGCATGGCTGTACGGCATCGCCGAGGCTCGCCGGCGGGCGCGTGCGCGGCCACCGGAGCGGCTGGCCGCGCCGGTCATCGTGGTCGGCAACCTCACGGTCGGTGGCACCGGCAAGACCCCCCTTGCGGTGTGGATCGCCAAGGCGCTGAGGCGGGGCGAGCGGACGGTGGGATTGATCTCGCGCGGCTACGGCGCAGCGACCGGCGCGGTGCGTGTGCTCTCGGCGCAATCCGATTGGCGCGAGGTCGGCGATGAGCCGCTGATTCTCTATCGGCGCAGCGGCTGTGTCACGGCGGTCGGCCGGGATCGGGTGGCGGCCGCGCGCGCCGTGCTGGCGCGCGGGGCGCAAGTCGTCGTCGCGGACGACGGCTTGCAGCATCTGGCGCTGGCGCGCGATTGCGCCATCGTCGTGGCCGACGGCGCGCGCGGGTTCGGCAACGGCAGGCTGTTGCCGGCCGGACCGCTGCGCGAGCCGCTCGAGCGGCTCGCGGCCGCCGACGTGCTGGTGATCAACGGCGCTGCGGAGCACCCCTCGCTGCGCAGTGCCGAGCCGCACTACCCGGCGCTGGTGTTGCGGATGGACTTGCAGCCGGGGGCGGCGCAGGCGGTGTGCGGCCGAGAACGGCGCGACCTCGAGGCCTTCCGGGGCGCGCCCGTGCATGCGGTCGCCGGTATCGGCAATCCCCAGCGCTTCTTTCGGGACCTGCGCGCCCGGGGCCTCTCGCTCATCGAGCATCCCTTTCCCGACCACCGGGCGCTCGGGGCCGCCGACCTTGATTTCCGCGACGCTCGAGCAGTGCTCATGACGGAGAAGGATGCCGTAAAATGTGCGCATCTGGCCGACAGCCGGCTGTGGTTCGTGCCCGTCGAGGCATCCTTCGGCGAAAGCGAGGCCGCTCGGCTGATCGAGCGGCTGATGCGCACGATCGATTCGTTGGAAGGTTGCCGCGGAGGTTAGCTGGTGGACGCCCGTCTGCTCGAGATACTCGCCTGTCCCATCTGCAAGGGCACGCTGATCTACCGGCGCGAGGCCGGTGTGTTGGTCTGCCGCCTGGACCGGTTGGCCTATCCGGTGCGCGATGACGTACCGGTCATGCTCGAGGAGGAGGCGCGCCAGCTCGCCAGCGACGACCCTCTGCTCGAGCACTGAGCGGCATTGGGCGCGTTTCACGTCGCCATCCCGGCCCGGGCCGGTTCGAGCCGCCTGCCGGGCAAGGCGCTCGCCGATCTCGGCGGCAAGCCGATGCTGCAGTGGGTGTACGAGAAGGCCTGCGCGGCGGGCGCCGCCGATGTGTCGATCGCGACCGACGACGAGCGCATCGCGGCCGCGGCGCGCGCATTCGGCGCCGTAGCGCGCCTGACCTCCGCCCTGCATGCCTCCGGGACCGACCGGATCGCGGAGTTGGCCGCGATCGAGGGTTGGGCGGATACCGATATCGTCGTGAACGTCCAGGGCGATGAGCCGCTGATCCCGCCGGCGAACATCGCCCAGGTCGCGGCGCTGCTCACGGCCTACACGGAAGCGGCCCTCGGCACACTCTCGACCGCCATCCTCTCCCCGCAGGAGTTTCTCGATCCGAATGCCGTCAAGGTCGTCACCGACCGGCGGGGGCGGGCGCTCTATTTCTCGCGTGCGCCGATTCCGGTGCACCGCGATGGCGCCCCGGATGGGCGCAGCTTCGAGGGGGCGCGGCGGCACGTGGGCATCTATGCCTATCGGGTCGCGGCGTTGCGCAGGCTGACGGGCCTCGCGCCGACCCCGCTCGAGCGTGCGGAGAAGCTCGAACAGTTGCGCGCGCTCGAGCACGGCATGGTCATTCAGGTGGCCGCGGCGTGTGAGCCGCCGGGGCCGGACGTCAATACCCCGGAGGATCTGCGCCGGGTCGCCGCGCTGATCGGCTGAGCGGCCCGAGTTGCGGCTTGTGCTATCGTGGGCGCTCGAGCGGAAGCGCGGGCGCGGAACTTCATCTGGGCCGCAGGCGTCAATCCCCAATGAGGAAGGACGTTCCGGTCGGCGCGAACCGACCCGACTCGAGCCTACGACATAGGTCAGGTGGGATCATGCAAGTGCCGAGATCACCACGGTTGTGGCGGGCCGCCGTTCTGGGGGCCGTGTGCTTCAGCCTGGCAGCGCTGGCAGGCTGTGCGACGGTTCAGCCGCAGCCCCAGCCGGTGCCGGTGGCGTACGTGCGTCCTCCGAGCACGGCGGTCTATGCGTATCCCCGGTATAACCAGTCTCCCGCGCAGCAGCGGCGCGACCGCTACCAATGCACCGTCTGGGCCGTGCACCAGACGGGCTTCGATCCGAGCGCGCCGGGTGTGCCGATCTATGATCGTGTCGCGGTGCAGGGTCCGCCGCCGGGCACCGATACCGCCCTCGGCGCGGTGGCGGGGGCATTGTTCGGCGCGGCCATTTCCAATCCGTGGGATCGGGGTGCGGGGCTCATGTTCGGCGCCGTGACGGGGGCGATGATCGGCAATGCCGCCGATCAGGCCAATGCCCAGACGGCTGCTGAAAATGCGGGCGCCGTACAGGCTGCGGCGCAGGCGCAGCAGCGTGCACTCGATCACAAGGCCCGGAATTTTCGCCAGGCGGTCAGCGCCTGCCTCCGGGCTCGCGGCTACAGCGTGCGCTGAGTGTCCGATCGCCACAGCCACGTGCGAATTCTTTTCGTCTGTCTAGGAAACATCTGCCGCTCGCCGACGGCCGAGGGCGTCTTTCGCGTCATTTCGGCGCGGGAGTTGCCGGAGCTGACCCTGACGGTCGATTCGGCCGGCACGGCCGGCTATCACGTCGGGGAGCCGCCCGACCCGCGCACACGCGAGGCGGCCGCGCGCCGCGGTTACGACCTCTCGAGTCTGCGGGCGCGAGGGCTCGAGCCGCGCGACTTCGAGACGTTCGATCTCCTCCTCGCGATGGATCGCCAGAATCTGCACACCCTGCAGCAGCGTGCGCCCGCGGCGGCACAGGATCGGCTGGGGCTGTTCCTCGAATACGCGCCGCAGCTCGCAACCCGCGAGGTACCCGACCCTTACTATGGCGGCGGGAATGGCTTCGAGCACGTGCTCGACCTGATCGAGGCGGCCTCGCACGGACTGTGCGAGGCGCTGCGCGCCGGAGCGGTTCGGCCGCCGGCGCGCGTCCCGCGCGCCGGCTGAACCGTCTTACTCTTCCGAGCCGGTGACTCCGCCGGGTGTCGGTTCCGGCGGCGCCGAGGACCACACCACATACGGTTTGGTCTGCGGGCCGGCTGCGGGCGCGGACGCTGAAGGCTCGAAATGGGCCAAGGGCGTCGGCGGCGTCTCGTGGCGCGGCTCGGACGCCTCATGCCGCACCGGCGCTGGGGCTGGGGACGGGCTGGCCGCAGGCGGCTCGCGCAGCGCCAGGGACTGTTGCGGCGTCGAGTTCGCGCGGGCCGGTCGGTCGGCCGATGCAGCGTCCCGCTGGCCCGTGTTCCTGTCGCGCTCGGCCGGCTCCGCGGCGGGGGTGTGCGCCGCGTCCAGGTTGCTTCCCGTTGCCGTCTCGCCGGCGGCGTGCTCACGCGAACCGCCACTGCCGCGGCGGCCGCCGCGCCGGCCGCGACGCCGGCCACGACGCTCGCCGCGCTCCGACTGTGGGCGGGCGCCGTTTTCAGGAGTCGCCGACTCTGCATGCGGCGCGGCGGGAGGAGCTCCCTCGGCGCTCGGCTGTGGCGGTCTGCGCTCGGGCTCGCGTTCCCGGTTGCGCGGGGGCCGCTCGGAGGCATCTCGGCCGCGAAACTCCGCGCTGCGGCGCTCGCCCTGCGGGCGACGGTTTCTTTCACCTCGGCGACCCTGGTGGCCGTGGTCGCGCCGTCCGTCACGTGTACGCTCGAGGTGATGATGTGGAGTGCGCGGTGCCGCTTCAGGGCGCGGCTCGGGCTCGGGCTCGGTTTCGGGAGAGACCTCTCTGACGGCCGGTGAGAACAGCCCCTTCAAGCGTGACCACAGGCCTGCGCCGGAGGGCGCGGCGGCGGCCGGGGTGTTCGGCGCCGGGGCCGAGGCCGAGACGGTGATGGGCGCTGGTGTTGGCGGAAGAATCGGGGCCACCGCGGCGACTTCCGCCGCCGGACGCTTCTCGCGCGAGCTGCCCGGCTCGAGCACCTCGGGGGGCGAGGGAATGAGATAGCTCGTCTGGCGGTTCTCGGGCAGCTCCGCTTCGTCATCCCGCACGCGCTTGATCGAGTACTCCGGTGTCTGGATGTGCGGATTGGGCACGATGAGCAGCTCCACCTCGGTCTTGCTCTCGAGGGTGCGCAGCCATTCGCGCTTTTCATTGAACAGGAACGTCGCCACGTCCACCGGCAGTTGGGCGATGATCTTCGTGGTGCGCTCCTTGCGCAGCTCCTCGCCAATCAGGCGCAGCACCGCCAGCGCCATCGACTCGACGCTGCGGATACTGCCGATGCCGAGGCAGCGCGGGCAGACGATGTGGCTCGACTCCCCGAGCGAGGGCCGCAGTCGCTGGCGCGACATCTCCAGCAGCCCGAAGCGCGAGAGCTTGCCGATCTGGATGCGCGCGCGATCCATGCGCATCGCATCGCGCAGCCGGTCCTCGACCTCGCGCTGGTTCTTGCTCAACTCCATGTCGATGAAGTCGATGACGATCAGGCCGCCGATGTCGCGGATGCGCAGCTGCCGGGCGATCTCCTCGGCCGCCTCGAGATTGGTGTTGAGCGCGGTCGCCTCGATGTCGCTGCCCTTGGTGGCGCGCGCCGAGTTGATGTCGATCGAGACCAGCGCCTCGGTATAGTCGATGACGATGCTGCCGCCGGAGGGCAGCTGTACCTTGTGGGCATACGCCGATTCGATCTGGCTCTCGATCTGGAAGCGCGTGAACAGCGCGATGTCGTCGGTGTAGCGCCTCAGTCGGCGCTGGACGTCGGCCGGCATGAACCGCTGCATGTACTCCTGGGCCTTCTCGAATGCGGCCGCATCGTCGACCAGCACCTCCCCGATGTCATCGGACAGATAGTCGCGCAGAGCGCGCGTGACCGCGTCGCTTTCCCGGTAGACCAGGAACGGCGCGGTGCGCCCTTCGGCCGCGGCGGTGATCTGGTCCCACTGCGCCTTGAGGTTGTCGAGGTCCCATTGCAGCTCCTCGACGCTGCGCCCGACGCCGGCGGTGCGCACGATCGCGCCCATGCCCTCCGGAATGCGCAGCTGGTTCATGACCTCGCGCATCTGGTCACGGTCCTCGCCCTCGATGCGGCGCGAGACCCCGCCGGCGCGTGGATTGTTCGGCATCAGCACGAGGAAGCGGCCGGCCAGACTGATGAAGGTGGTGAGCGCGGCCCCCTTGTTGCCGCGCTCCTCTTTCTCGACCTGAACCATCAGCTCCTGGCCCTCGGCGAGCAGTTCCCGGATATTCATCCGCCCGCCCTGGGGGCTGTGGCGGAAATAGTCGCGGGTGACCTCCTTCAAGGGTAGGAAGCCGTGGCGGGCGCTTCCGTAGTCGACGAAGCAGGCCTCCAGCGAGGGTTCGACACGGGAGATGCGGCCCTTGTAAACGTTCGCCTTCTTCTGTTCCCGGGAGGGAATCTCGATACTCAGGTCAAAGAGCTTCTGTCCATCGACCAGAGCGACCCTCAGCTCCTCTTCCTGAGTCGCATTGACGAGCATTCTTTTCATGTGCCCCTACTGTTGTACGGTGAGGGGCCGGCAAGCGCACGGGAGGCCGCGGCGCAAGCGCACCGCAGCAGCGAAGAATTCTGGGGCTCGGCGCGTGAGCACGAGCCTCGATGATCACGATGCACACCACGACATGGCCGGGTGCCGGAAATCCTTCGATGGTCTCAACCGGAGGCGCTGTCCGGGGAACCCATTGCGGGGTTCGACGCCGGCAGCGATCTTGTCGGCCCAATACGATGGCCTCTACTTGGGAGGTCCAACTAACATACGGCGCCTGGCGCCGCGAACCATTGGCGCGTCCACTCTCGGACGGCTCGCAGAGTATACTGCAACGTTTGCTGTAGAAACAGTATCTTAGGGTGGAAAAGACGGTCGTGGAAGAGCAGAAGGGGACCGAAGAGCGGACCGCGGTGCGCTACGTCGCCGTGGCGGCGGACGAGGCCGGGCTCAGGCTCGATAAATTCCTCGGCGAGCAGCTGCCCGGGGTACCACGGGCCCGGGTGTTCCGGATCATTCGCAAGGGCGAGGTGCGGCTCAACGGCGGCCGGGTCACGCCCCAGACCCGGCTTGCCGCCGGCGACCGGGTGCGCATCCCGCCGGTGCGCATCGTGGCCGAGCCGCGGACCCCGAGCCCCTCCAGCGGCGTGATCGAGGCCGTTCGGCAGGCCATCATTCACGAGGACGCCCGGCTGCTGGTTCTCGACAAGCCCGCCGGTCTGGCTGTCCATGGGGGCAGCGGAGTGCAATTCGGGGTCATCGAGGCCCTGCGGGCGCTGCGTCCCGGGGAAACGCTCGAGCTGGTTCATCGACTCGATCGGGATACCAGCGGCTGCCTGTTGGTGGCGCGCACACCGGCGGCGCTGCGCGAGGCGCACGCGGTGCTGCGCGAGGGGCGCAGCCAGAAGCGCTATCTGGCGCTGCTTGCCGGTCGCTGGGCGCTGGGCCAGAAACGCATCGATGTGCCGCTGCGGACCGATACCCGGGTGAGCGGCGAGCGCACCGTGCGGGTCGATGCCGGCGGCAAGCCGTCGGCGAGCGATTTCCGGCCTTTGCAGCTGTTCGGTACGCGCGCGCGCGGCGCACCCGCCGTGAGCCTGATGGAGGTGACGTTGCACACGGGCCGGACTCATCAGATCCGCGTGCACGCCGCCTATGCGGGCCATCCCGTGGCGGGGGATGAGAAATACGGTGATGCGCTCTGCAACGCGGCGCTGCGTGCCCGAGGGCTGCAGCGGATGTTTCTCCATGCGCACAGCATCAGCTTCGAGTGGCCTGGCGGGTTGCCCTTCAGCGCCAGCGCGCCGCTGCCGCCGGATCTGGCCGCGGTCCTGGAGCGGCTCGCGCCCTAGGGCACGCGGCAGCCCGCGCGCCGCAGGGCCTCGGCCAACCAGATCAGCGGCAGACCGATCAGGGCGGTCGGGTCGATGCTTTCGATGCGCTCGAACAGCGCGATGCCGAGGCCCTCGGCCCGGAAGCCGCCGGCGCAGTCGAGGGCCCGCTCGGTCTCGACGTAGCGCTCGATCTGCTGCATCTCGAGGCGACGGAAGACCACCGTGGTGGTATCCAGATGCATCAGCCGGATCGCGCCGTCCCCGGCGAGCACGGCGCAGCCCGTGTGAAAGCGCACGCGCGCACCGCTGACCGCGCGCAGCTGCTCGCGGCAGCGGGCCGGATCGAGCGGCTTGTGCAGCACGCGCTGCTCGTGGGCGGCAACCTGGTCGCTGCCGATGACCACGGCGCCGGGGTGGAGCTTGGCGACCGCCTGGGCCTTCTCGAGCGAGAGCCGCGCGGCGCGATCGGCCGGCAGCTCGCCGGTCCGGGGATCCTCGCGGACCCCGGGGGCCACGGTGGAGAAGGGCACGCGCAGCCGCTCGAGCAGTGTGCGGCGGTAAGCGGACGTGGAGGCGAGAATGATCTCAGGCATATGAACTCGGCAACAGGCAAATCGGCTCCCGGAAACAAAGGCTTAATGCGCACGCGGGGCTTTGACTTGCCCGAGTCGGATACTTATTATACGCGCCCCATGCCGCCGCCCTGGTCCAAGCCGCTCGAGATCGAGCGGGTTTCCCGCGGGGAGGCCGCGTTCGAGTTCGACATTGCGCTGGCGCATCTGGCGCGTGTGGCGGCCCGGGCCGATCAGCTCGGTGGCAGCGTGTCCGGAGTTGTGCGTTTCGGGCGTCGCGATGGCACTGCGACCGCGGAAGTCGTGATGCACGGAACGGCGCTCATGCGCTGTCAGAGGTGCATGCAGCCGGTGTCGCTGCCGGTCAGCAGTTCGGTGCGCATGGCGTTGCTCCAGGACGCCGGTGATACGGCCGCCGTGCCCGAACCGCTCGAGCCGGTGCTCGCGGCGGGGGGGTTCGTCAGTGTCGGCGAGCTGGTCGAGGAGGAACTGTTGTTGAGCTTGCCGATCGTGCCGCTGCACGGCGCGCAGACCCCGTGCGGGCTCGCTGCGTACGCAGGCGCAGCCGAGGACGAGACGCGCGCGGAGGCGGTCACGCAGCGGCCGTTTGCCGCGCTGGGCAAGCTGTTGAGTCAAAAGTGAGTTTCTGCGCCCCCGTGCGCATGAGGACATTATGGCCGTTCAGAAAAGCCGCAAGACCCCTTCCAGGCGCGGCATGCACCGCTCCCACGACGGGCTTACCGCGCCGGCGCTCTCGACCGATCCGCAGTCGGGCGAGACTCATCTGCGTCATCGCATCACGCCGGATGGCTTCTATCGCGGACGCCGCGTGCTCGAGAAGCCTGCCGAGTCCGATCAGGAATAAGCGGGCACGTGCCCGTGTTGCCGATCGCCATCGATGTGATGAGCGGCGATCGCCAGCCGCGTGAGTACATTGCGGGCGTCCTGATGGCGCTCGCGGAGCAGAGGGATCTGCACGTGCTGCTGGCGGGTCAGAGCGCCCCGATCGAAGCGGCGCTCGAGGCGCTGCCCGCGCCGCTGCGCGAGCGGATCGCGATCGTGCCGGCCGCCGAAGTGGTCGGCATGAGCGAGCATCCGCGCGAGGCGGTGCGGCACAAGAAGGATTCCTCGATGCGCGTGGCGGTCGAGCTGGTCAAGAGCGGCCGTGCGGCCGCGTGTGTCAGCGCCGGCAACACCGGCGCGCTGACGGCGATCTCGCACTTCGTGTTGAAGACCCTCCCGGGCGTGGAGCGCGCCGCGATCATCTCCGCGATCCCCGCCGTGCATGGTCATACACACATGCTCGATCTCGGCGCGAACATCAAGGCGACGCCCGAGCAGCTGCGCCAGTTCGCCACCATGGGCGCGATCATCGCGCGGGACGTGTACGGCGTGGTGGGCCCGCGCATCGGGTTGCTGAACATCGGGGAGGAGGACATCAAGGGTCACGAAGTCGTGCAGGCCGCGCACGGGCTGCTGCTCGCGAGCGGCCTGAACTACCTCGGCTTCGTCGAGGGCGACGACATCTTCTCCGGCGATGTGGATGTGGTCGTCACCGACGGGTTCACGGGCAACGTGGCCTTGAAGACCATGGAGGGGGCCGCCGCGCTGATTGCCAGCCGGCTGCGCGAGGAATTTCACGCCACTTGGCGCTCGCGCCTGGCCGGTCTGGCGGCCCGCGGGGTGCTCTCGCGCGTGGCCGCGCGTCTCGATCCCCGGCGTTACAACGGCGCGTGCATGGTCGGCTTGACCGGGATCGTGGTAAAAAGCCACGGGGGAGCCGATGGGATGGCTTTCTCCAGGGCCGTCCTGACCGCCGCGCGGGCCGCGCGTCACGGATTGACGGCGCAGATCGCCCAGGCGTTGGCTGGGCCGCAATCGACCGGGAGCCCGACGCCTTGAGGTACTCGCGCATCGCTGCAACGGGCTCGTATTTGCCCGCCAAGGTGCTGACCAATTTCGATCTCGAGAAGATGCTGAACACCAGCGATCAATGGATTCGAGAGCGCACCGGGATCGAGCGGCGGCATATCGCCGCGGACGGGGAGACCACGGTCGATCTGGCCGAGCACGCCGTGCGCGCCGCGCTCGATGCCGCCGGCTGCAGGCCCGAGGACGTAGACCTCATCATCTTCGGCACCACCACGCCCAACTTGTTCTTCCCCAACTGCGGCGTGCTGCTGCAGGCGCGGCTGGGTTGCCGCGGCGTACCGGCCTTCAGTGTCGAGACGGCCTGCAGCGGCTTCATGTACGCGCTGTCGATCGCCGACAAATTCGTGCGCGCCGGTGAAGCGAAGCGTGCGCTGGCGATCGGCGCCGAGACGCTCTCGCGCATCACGGATTGGACCGATCGTTCCACCGCGGTGCTGTTTGCCGACGGCGCGGGCGCGGTGTTGCTCGAGCCGGCCGAGGCGCCCGGCATTGTCTCGACCCATCTGCATGCCGACGGCGGGTACTGGGATCTGCTCTACAGTGGCGGCGGTACGGATCTGTCCAAGCCCAGTCGTGCGATCACCATGAAGGGCAACGATGTCTTCAAGATCGCGGTGAACACGCTCACGAAATCCATCGAGGAGACGCTCGCGGCCAACCGGATCGTGCCCGCGGCGCTCGACTGGCTGGTGCCGCATCAGGCGAACCTGCGGATCATCCAGGCGACGGCGCGCAGGCTCGATCTGCCGATGGAGCGGGTGATCACGACCGTTCAGGACCACGGCAACACCTCGGCCGCATCCGTGCCGCTGGCGCTGGATTTCGGGGTGCGCTCGGGCAAGATCCGCCGCGGCGATCTGATCCTGCTCGAGGCCTTCGGCGGTGGATTCACCTGGGGGTCGGCGCTGATCCGTTATTGATATTAATAAGCGCTGGATCGGGGCTCCTGCCCCGCCCAGCGCCGTTGAGCCAAAAAGCGTGGTTTTTGGCTCAACGTCCGCCACCTTCGGCGGCGGGGCACTTCCCTGTGCCTGGCAAACGTTCGTGATGCTATCAATAAGCGCTGGATCGGGGCTCCTGCCCCGCCCGACGCCCGCCACCTGCGGCGGCACGATCGGGCTTTCGCGCGCGAGCGGCAGGTGGAAGCAAAAAAAACGCCGCGCACTGCCGATCAGTGGCGCGGCGTTCTTGTCGTAGGAGCTGAGGCTCTTACTTGGAGATCGAGCGCTTGAACATGCGGTCGATCTTCTCATTGGTGGCGTCGATAGCCGCCTTATTCGACTGCGCCAGCGAGAGCGCCTCATTGGCCGTGCTCTGGGCGGCCGCGGACTTCTGGTCGGCGGCGTTTCGAGCAGCCATGGCTTCGCGCTGCGCCTTGGCGGCCGCGCTCTGGTTCGCCGACACCTGGGTCTGCAGCTGGGCGACCTGCGATTTCAGATTGGCAACATCGCTCTTGACGGGGGTCAGGTTCTGGCAGCCGGCGAGACCGACTACAAGTGCCGCGGCCGCGGCCACCTTTATTACGCTCGCGTACTTCATAAGGTCCCCTTAGGGTTGTTCATTGAGGAAGTCTTGAAAAAAACTGCAAACGAACCGAGGTGGAGCTTCCCCCACGACTCGAGCCTGTAAGTCCAACAAATTTGTCGTGGAAATGCAATCCCGTCCGCGCTGTTTTTATTGGATTTTGGGGTTGGACGCAAGGGGTTGGGATCGTAAATGAATGCAGGCTGAATGAACGGGTGGGGATCGCGCGGGTCAGGCCATGATTAGAGTCCTGCCCCGACACGTCTTCATGCCGTTCCAGACAGCACTTGCCGTATCTCGGTCCTTGCAAGCCTTGGGGCTTGCAAGGACCTTTGGGCCGGTTCGCGGTTCTTCGTGGGGCGGCGCTGAGGCGGGTGAACGGTTACCCGTTCGCTGCCTCCGCCGCGCAGGCCACTCCCCGCGCGTAACTTCCCGCCCTCTCGGCGGTAGGCACGTCGTTCGTGCGGCTGATATTATATCCAGGTCCGCGAATCGGCGCAAGGGACAGGACGACTCTCACATGTGCCGCCGGAGGCCCTGCTTCACTGCGCACGCAACGCCGACGCGGCTGGCGTGCGCGGACCTTGCGCAAATGGCTCATACCGGCGGGGTCACTCGCCTCCGTGCTCGTTCCGAGGCGGCGGGAGCGGGCCGGCGGCGCGCAAAATAAGGGAGGGGGGCTTGCCAACGGCATTTTTATGGATATAATCACAGCATTGTATAAACGAACAGAATCCCCATGTCAGACCTTACGCCTCGTCAAATGCAGGTTCTGCGCCTCATCCAGCGCTTCATCACTCACGAGGGCATGCCGCCTACGCGGGCCGAGATCGCCCGCGAGCTCGGTTTCCGCTCGCCCAATGCGGCCGAGGACCATCTGCGCGCCCTGGCCCGCAAGGGCGTCATTGCGCTGGTGCCGGGCGCCTCGCGCGGCATCCAGCTCAAGGACACCATTCGCGAGCAGATGGGCTTGCCGCTGATCGGGCGGGTCGCCGCCGGGCGTCCGATCTTTTCCGAAGAGAACATCGAGGCGCGTCTGGACATCGATCCGGGGGTGTTCCAGCCCAGGCCTCATTACCTGCTCAAGGTCACCGGCATGAGCATGAAGAACGCCGGCATCCTCGATGGGGACTTGGTCGCCGTGCACCGTACCGCTGATGTGCGCAGCCGGCAGATCGTCGTGGCGCGTCTCGAGAACGAAGTCACCGTGAAGCGGTACCGTCAAGAGGGCTCGGTCGTCTGGCTGCTGCCGGAGAACGGCGATTTCGAGCCCATCCGGGTCGACCTGAAGGCGCAATCACTGCTCATCGAGGGCATCGTGGTCGGGGTGCTGCGGCGGGGCAAGTCGCATGGGCTGATGTGATTGTCGTGAGGGGAACTCACACTCATGTCGGCCGATCCGCCGAGCTGCGGTGCAATGCCGTCGGACCCGCCGCACGGACGAGCGGCGCGGCTCGAAGATCTATTGGCGCATCCGCTGCTCTGGCGCGCCGGGCACGCGGCCCGGCAGCCGGTGTGCTCGAGTGGATTTGCTCGCCTCGATGAGGCACTGCCCGGCGGGGGATGGCCGCGCAGCGGTCTGATCGAGGTTCTGCCGGTCCGCTTCGGGGTGGGCGAGCTCAAACTATTGTTGCCGGCGCTGGCCGCTCTGACCACCCGGCCCGAGGCGCGCTGGAGCGCATGGGTGGCTCCACCGCTTTCGCCTTTCACTCCGGCGCTGCTCGCCACCGGCATCGACCTGTCGCGGTTGCTGATCGTGCGTGCCCAAGGCAAGGAATGCCTGTGGGCTCTCGAGCAGGCGCTCGGCTCGGGTGCCTGCGACAGCGGGCTCGCCTGGGCGCGGCATGCGCTGCCGCGCCAGATCCGCCGTCTACACCTGGCCGCACAGCGCGGCAGCGCCCTCGGGGTGTTGTTTCGGCCGCGCGCCTCGGCCCGTGAGGCTTCCGCGGCGATGCTGCGGCTGGTCGTGGAGCCGCTCGAGCGCGGGGTGCGGGTCACGCTGCTCAAAAGTCGTGGCGGCGCGCGCGGTGCCCTCGATCTGACCTGGGGTGGGGCGTACCCCGGGGCTGGAGGGTGTCCGTGAGCGCGCGCCGAACCATCGATCTGTTTGCGCGCCGCGATGAGCGCCCGAGCGCCCGGCTGGAACAGTCCTTGCCGACCGGCGGCCATGAGCGCGCAAGCGGCGCCGGGCAGCGCGCGCCGCGACCGGCGGCCCCGCAACCGCAGGTCGCGCGGGGAAACCGGACCCCGCCGGCCGGCCGGGCGGCTCGCGCTGCGGCACCGGAGTTGTGGTTGGGCCTGCATCTCACGGGCGCGGCCGGGCGGTGCGCGCCGCAGGGGCTGCAGCGTCTGGCCATACGCGCACTGCGCTTCACACCGCGTGTCAGCCTGGTGCCACCCGATGGGCTGCTGCTCGAGGTCCATGCCAGTCTGCGCCTGTTCGGCGGGGTGGAGGGTTTGCGGCGCGCGCTGCGGCGCGAATGTGCCGATCTGGCGATAGCCGGCAGTCTGGCGTTTGCGCCGACACCCCTGGCGGCGCTCGCCGCCGCGCGCGGGGAATGCGCTCTGGTGCTGCAGGATGCGGCCCGGCTCATCGGCTCGCTCGCGCCCCTGCCGCTGAGGGTGCTGCGTTGGCCGCAGGAGGTGCTCGATCGGCTCGCCGCGATCGGTGTGCGCACCATCGGTCAGGTCCTGCGTCTGCCACGCGCCGGGTTCGCGCAGCGCTTCGGCGCGACCCGGCTTGCCGACCTCGACCGACTGACGGGGCGCGCGCCTGATCCGCGCGAACGCTTCGAGGCGCCGGTGCGCTTCCGCTGCCGCCGTGAGCTGCCTTGCGAGTCGGCGAGCCACGGACAGCTCATCGCGGCGCTGGCGCCGCTGATCGAGGCGCTCGAACGTTTCCTCGAGGCCCGCCAGTGCGGGGTGTTGGCGCTCGAGTGTCGGCTGTGGCATCGGCACGCCGAGCCGACCCGCTGTGTGCTGCGTCTGGCCGATCCCTTGGCCGACGCGGCGCGGCTCACGGAGTTGCTCGGGGAGCGTTTGCGCATGCTCACCCTGCCGGAGCCGGCGCATACGTGTGAGTTGCGCGCCGGGGAGCCCGTGCCGCGGGCATTGTGCTCCTCGGGGCTTTGGCAAAGCGGTGAGCACGGCGGTGTGCCCGAGGCGCGCGGCTCGGCATTCATCGAGCGGTTGCGCGCCCGGCTCGGTCCCGAGGCGGTTCAGGGTCTTGCGGTCGTGCCGGATCACCGGCCGGAGGCGGCTTGGCGGGTGACGGAACCGGGGGCCTGTGCACCGTCGGCGATCGCGTCCGGCGATTTCACCGCCGCGCGCCCGCTGTGGCTGTTGCCTGTGCCGCGGCCGTTGCGCCAGCGCGACGGTCTGCCGCGCTATCGTGGCGCGCTGCGTCTGGAGAGCGAGCCGGAGCGGATCGAGACCGGTTGGTGGGATGGCCGCGACATCGAGCGGGATTACTACGAGGCCGTGGATGTGTATGGCCGGCGGCTGTGGTTGTTCCGCGAGCGTGCCGCCCCGCACCGCTGGTTCCTGCAGGGAGTGTTCGCTTGAATGAGGCGTCCGAGCCTGCGTATGCGGAGCTGCATTGCCTGAGCAATTTCACCTTCCTGCGCGGGGCCTCGCATCCGCAGGAGCTCATCGCCCGGGCTGCCGAGATGGGCTACACGGCGCTCGCGCTGACCGACGAATGCTCCCTCTCGGGCGTGGTGCGTGCGCACGTGGCGGCCCAGGAGCGCGGCGTGAAGCTCATCATCGGCTCGGAGCTGACCCTCGAGTGCGGCCTCGCCCTGGTGGTGCTCGCCACCGACCGGCACGGCTACGGCCGTCTCTGCCGGCTCATCACCCGCGGCCGCCGCGCCGCGGCCAAGGGCGGCTATCGGCTGACACGGAACGATCTTACCGAGACACTCGCGCATTGCCTGATCCTGTGGCTGCCGGGCGAGGCACCGCGAGCGGAGGAGGCGCGGTGGCTCGCGGCCCATTTCCCCGGCGAGGTGTGGATCGCCGTGGAGGTGCTGCGCGGGGGCGCTGACCGCGAGCGGCTCGCGGCCCTTGCACACCTGGCACGTGAGATCGGGCTGCCGCAGGTCGCCAGCGGCGACGTGCACATGCATGTGCGCTCACGGCGCAAACTGCAGGATGCGCTGACCGCCATCCGGCTCAACATGCCCATTGCCGAGATTGCCGGCGTCCTGCATCCCAATGGCGAGCGTTATCTGCGTGAGCGTGGACGTCTCGCCAAGCTCTACCGGCCGCAACTGCTCGAGGCGACGGTGCAGATCGCGCGGCGCTGCACATTCTCGCTCGATGAGCTGCGCTACGAGTACCCGAGCGAGCTGGTGCCGCCGGGGCAGACCCCGGCGAGCCATCTGCGCCGGCTCACCGAGGCCGGTGCGCGGCGCCGCTGGCCGCGGGGCGTGCCGCCGCCCGAGCGCGCCGCGCTCGAGCACGAACTGGAGGTGATCGCCGAGCTCGGCTACGAGCCGTATTTCCTGACCGTCCACGACCTGGTCGCCTTCGCGCGTTCCCGCGGCATTCTCTGTCAAGGCAGGGGCTCGGCCGCCAACTCGCGGGTCTGCTATTGCCTGGGGGTGAGCGCGGTCGATCCGGAGCGCGGCGCGGGCCTGCTGTTCGAGCGGTTCATCTCCAAGGAGCGCAACGAACCGCCCGATATCGACATTGATTTCGAGCACGAGCGGCGCGAGGAGGTCATTCAGTACGTCTACGGCAAGTACGGTCGCGAGCGTGCCGCGCTCGCCGCTGCGGTGATCCTCTATCGCGCGCGCAGCGCCCTGCGCGATCTTGGCAAGGCCTTCGGGCTCGATCCGCACTTATGCGCCCGGCTGGCCAAGGCGCTGCAGGGGTGGGACGGGGTAGAGCGGTGGTCCGAGCGGCTCGCCGCGGCGCGCTTCGATCCCGCCGATCCGGTGCTCTCGCGGCTGCTGCCGCTGGCGCACACGCTGGTTGCGTTCCCGGGCTTTCCCCGCCATCTGTCCCAACATGTCGGCGGCCTGGTGATCTCGGCCGGGCGGCTCGATGAGCTGGTGCCGATCGAGAACGCGGCGATGCCCGAGCGTACCGTGGTGCAGTGGGACAAGGACGATCTGAACGCCCTGGGACTGCTCAAGGTCGATGTGCTCGCCCTGGGGATGCTGAGCGCGCTGCGCAGGGCATTCGATCTGGTCAATGACCTGCGGGGCACGCGCTGGGCGCTCGGGACGCTGCCGGCGGAAGATCCCGCGGTCTACGCGATGATCTCGCAGGCCGACACGGTCGGGGTGTTTCAGATCGAATCGCGCGCGCAGATGGCGATGCTGCCGCGGCTGCGGCCACAGTGCTACTACGATCTGATCATTGAGGTGGCCATCGTGCGTCCCGGGCCCATTCAAGGCGACATGGTTCATCCCTATCTCAGGCGCCGTCAGGCCCTCGAGCCGGTGCACTATCCGAGCCCGCAGGTCGAGGCGGTGCTGCGGCGCACTCTCGGCGTGCCGATCTTTCAGGAACAGGTGATGCAGCTCGCCGTGGTGGCCGCGGGCTTCACCCCCGGGGAGGCCGATCAGCTGCGCCGCGCGATGGGCGCCTGGAAGCGAAGCGGTGGCATCGGACACTTGCGCGAGAAGCTCCTCGGCGGCATGGCCGCGCGCGGCTACCCGCCGCAGTTCGCCGAGCGGATCTACCGCCAGATGTTGGGATTCGGCGACTATGGCTTTCCGCTGTCGCATGCGGCGAGCTTTGCTCTGTTGGTGTACGACTGCGCCTGGCTGAAGCGTTACGAGCCCGCCGCGTTCACCGCGGCGCTGCTCAACAGTCAGCCGATGGGCTTCTATGCGCCGGCGCAGCTGGTGCGCGATGCTCGCGCGCACGGCGTCGAGGTGCGGCCGGTGGACGTTTGCGCAAGCGACTGGGACTGCACGCTCGAGCCCGAGGGGGACGGGCAGCCGGCGCTGCGACTGGGGTTGAGGCTGGTGCGGGGGCTCTCGCAGGCCGGCGGCGCGCGGCTCCTCGCCGCGCGCACCGGGAGCGGCTTTACCGGCGTGCAGGATCTTGCCCGGCGCGCCGGGCTCGACCGGGGCGATCTGGAGGCGCTGGCGGCCGCCGGAGCCTTCGCGGCCCTGAGCGGCAACCGTCACTTCGCCTTCTGGGACGTGGCGGGCACGCAGAAGCCTCTGCCGATCGAGGGCGAGGTCTGCGGGCACGGTGAGCCCGCCCCTTTGTTGTCCGCTCCGACGGAAGGCGAGACCCTGGTGGCCGATTACGCCTCCGTGGGACTGACCCTCGGGCGCCATCCGCTGGCGCTGCTGCGTCCGGCGCTGCGCAAGGCGGGGCTGTGCACGGCAGAGGACATCACTGCGCTGCCGTCCGGCAGCGCAGTTTGCACCGCCGGCATCGTTCTGATGCGTCAGCGGCCCACGGCGGCCGGCGGCGTCACGTTCGTGACTCTGGAAGACGAGAGCGGGCAGGTCAATATCATCGTCTGGGCGCGCGTTGGCGATGTCTGCCGCGAGGCGCTGCTGTCGGCACGGCTCCTCGAGGTGCGCGGCCGGCTGCAGCGCCAGGATGGCGTGACGCACATCATTGCCCGGCGGCTGCGCGACCGTACGGCGCTTCTGGGGACGCTGCTCACGCGCTCGCGGGATTTCCACTGATCCGCCGCCGCGGCGCCGGGTCATTTTCTGCGCCGCCGCGCCGCTCCCTCCTCATCGCCGATTTCGTAGTCCTCGAAGTCGCTGGTGAGCTCGGCGGTCTGCTTCTCCTCGATCAGCCGCTCGAGCCGGCGCCAGGCCGGGTCGCCACTGCGGTGCGGGCGGTGTTTGGCGAGATCGAGATCCTTGATGGCTTGATCCAGATCGACATCGCCTTCCTCGGCGACCGACTCGTCTTCCTCTTCAAAGTCGTCTGATTCGGATTTCTCACTCATGCGGCACGCCGGGTTCCCGCGAGAGAGGGTGCGAAAAATTAAATCACAACCGTGGCGGGTGCAACGCCCCAATCAGTGAATCAGGTCATCCAATCGGAAGATCGGCAGCAGCATTGCAAAAACGATGCCCATGACGAACAGACCCATCACCACGATCAGCATCGGCCCGAGCAAGCCGACCATGGCCGCCATGATCGCGTCGAGCTCCCGTTCCTGGCTGCCGGCGGCCTGATCGAGCATGGCGTCGAGCTCCCCGCTCGACTCCCCGCTCGAGATCAGGTGGATCGTCATCGGCGGGAACAGCTTGCTCACCGCCAGGGAGCGGCCGATGGGGGCGCCCTCGCGCACCCGGTCGGCCGCCTCGAGCACCGCATCGCGCATCGGCAGGCTCGTGACCACCTCCCCGGAGATCCGCAGCGCATCGAGGACCGGCACCGCGCTCGAGGAGAGGATGCTGAAGGTCCGGGTGAAGCGTGCGGTGTTGAAGCCGCGCACCAGCTTGCCGACGAGTGGCAGGTGCAGCAACAGCCGGTGAAAGCGCCGGCGCGCGCCCGGATCGCGCAACCGCCGCCGCCACAGCACCACGGCGATGATCACCGCGAGCACCAGCCAGATGCCGTATGCCCGCAGGAAGCCGCTGGTGCCGATCAGGATGCGGGTGATGAGCGGCAGCCGCGCCTTGTTGGCCTCGAACACCCCGACCACTTTCGGCACCACCCACACCATCAGCGCCGAGACGATGATGAAGCACATCACCGTCAGCACGATCGGATAGAGTATCGCGGCCAGGACCTTCTGGCGGATCTCCTCGCGCCGCTCGGTGTACTCGGCGAGCCGCTCGAGCACGGCGTCGAGGTGGCCGGCCTGCTCGCCGGCGGCCACGGTGGCCCGATAGATCTCCGGGAACACCCGCGGAAATTCCGCCAGGCCCTCGGCCAGAGTGTGGCCCTCCATGACCTTGGAGCGAACCCCGAGCAGGATGCTCTGCACCCGCGGCTTATCGGTCTGCTGCGAGACGGCCAGGAGCGATTCCTCGAGCGGCAGTCCGGCGCGCACCAGCGTGGCCAACTGGCGTGTGAGCAATGTCACGTCCGCCGCCGAGACCCGCCGCAGAAACGCGAAGGACTGCGACTGCTGCCGGCCCGCCTCGCGCGCGGCCACCTCGTTGACGCTCACCGGCAGCAGCTGGCGGTCGCGCAACTGCTGGCGGATGTGTCGCGGCGTGTCGCCTTCCAGGATGCCCTTGCACTCCTTGCCGCTCGTATCGAGCGCGGTGTACTCGAAGGCGCCCACCTCAGTCCTCGCGGGTCACGCGCAGCACTTCCTCGAGGGCGGTCTCGCCGCGCAGGACCCGGGCGCGACCGTGATCGCGGATCGAGGGGGTGCTGTGGCGGGCATGGCGCTCGATCTGCTGCTCGCTTGCGCCGTCGTGGATCATGGTGCGTAGCTGCTCATCGACCATGATCAGCTCATAGATGCCCGAGCGACCGCGGTAGCCGCCGAGCAGGTCATCGCCGGGCCGATACAGCGTCGGCGGCGGGGTATCCGGCGGGAGATTGAGGAGCCGTCGCTCGGCTTCCCCGCAGATGAAGGGCTGTTTGGTGGCCGGGTTGAGCACGCGCACCAGGCGCTGGGCGAGCACGCCGATCAGGCTCGAGGAGAGCAGGAACGGCTCGATCCCCATGTCGCGCAGGCGCGTGACCGCGCCGGCGGCGGTATTGGTGTGCAGCGTCGAGAGCACCAGGTGGCCGGTGAGACTGGCCTGCACGGCGATCTGCGCGGTCTCGAGGTCGCGGATCTCTCCGATCATCACCACATCCGGGTCCTGGCGCAGGATCGCGCGCAAGCCGCGCGCGAAGGTCATCTCCACCTTGGTGTTGACCTGAGTCTGCCCGATGCCGTCGATGTAGTACTCGATCGGATCCTCGACCGTCATGATATTGCGGGTGTCGTCGTTGAGCCGCTCGAGCGCCGCATACAGCGTCGTGGTCTTGCCCGAGCCGGTCGGACCGGTCACGAGCAGGATGCCGTGCGGCTTGTGGATCAGCTCGTCAATCAGCCGCTCGGTGGCCGGATCCATGCCGAGCGCATGCAGATCGAGCCGGCCGGCCTGCTTGTCGAGGATACGCAGCACGACCCGCTCGCCGTAGCCCGCCGGGATGGTCGAGACGCGCACGTCGACCGCCCGGCCGGCGATGCGCAGGCTGATGCGTCCATCCTGCGGCAGGCGCTTCTCGGCGATGTCGAGCTTGGACATGACTTTGACGCGCGAGACCACCAGCGGCGCGACCGCGCGCTTGGATTGGAGCACCTCGCGCAGCACCCCGTCCACGCGGAAACGCACCACCAGGCGGTTCTCGAACGGCTCGATGTGGATATCCGAGGCGTTCTCCTTGACCGCCTGGGTGAGCACCGCGTTGATCAGCCGGATGATCGGCGCGTCATCGTCGCTGTCGAGCAGGTCGGCCTGCTCGGGCAGCTCCTGCGCCAGGTGTGCCAGATCCTCCGTTCCGCTCAGCCCCTCGACCGCCTGCATGGTGTCCGAGCCGGCCTCGTAGACCTGCTGCAGCAGGCGGTCGAATTCCGCCTCGGACACGCGTGTGAGCCGGATCGGGCGCCCGAGCACCCGACGTGCCTCGGCGAGCCCGAGCGCGGAGGCGCGCTCGCGGCACACGCACTCGGCGCTCTCGGCCGTGAGCGTGCGCACCAGCACGCCGTGGCGCTTGGCGAAGGCGAACGGCAGGCGCGGCCCGGGAAGCGCGCCGCGGGCAGCGGGTTCGATGGGGCGCGGATCGCTCACGATGCGGGCGGGGGCGTGGCGCCCTTGGCGGGCGGTCGGGTCGGGGCGGGCGCGGCGCCCGTGCCGGCCGAGGGGAGCGGTGGCAGCTGCGGGTTCGGCTCGCCCTTGAGCAGCGGCGGCCACTCCGTCGGTGGCACGGACCTTTCCTGCTGGAGCATGTATCGGTAGGTGTTGTCCGTCTGGCCGGTGGTCTCGGCCTGGTTGCGCATGATCGTCGGCTTGATGAAGATCATGAGATTGGTGCGCGCGGCACTGTCGTTGCGCGCCTTGAACAGCCAGCCGAGGACGGGAATTTCCCCGACGAACGGTACGCCGGCATTCGAGCGGTCCTGCTGATTCTCGATCAGGCCGCCGAGGACCACGATGCCCTTGTTGCGGATCAGCACATTGGTCGTGATGCTGCGCTTGAGCGTGGTCGGGTTGACCGACGAGGTCGAGGTCGGCAGTATGCTCGAGCTCTCCACGGAGATCTTCAGCATCACCGAATTGGCGGTGGCCGAGATGGTCGGGGTGACCTTGAGGATGGTGCCGACCTCCAGTTGCTGGTAGGTCTGGAACGGCGTGACCGCCCCGTTGGTCACCGTCGAGGCGCTGGTGTATTGGCCGGTCACGTACGGCACCTCCTCGACCGACTTCAGCACGGCGGCCTGGTTGTCCAGGGTGACCGCCGAGGGCGTCGCCACGATGTTGGTGCCGGAGTTGGAGCGCAGCGCGCGCAGCATGGCCGCGAAGGACACGCCGCCGGCGCTGAGCTCGCCGATCCCCATGGTCGTGCCCTCCAGGAGCGAGGTGGTCAGGTTGCTCGGGTTCTGGGCCGCCGCGACCAGATCGACGATGCTGGTGTTGCCGACGGGCTCGACGAATGATCCGAGCGGCAGTTTGTCCACCTGGGAGAAGGCGGCCCAGTTCACGCCAAGGTCGGATGTTCTGTTGACGTCGACCTCGGCGATGATCGCCTGCACCAGTACCTGCGGCTGGCGGATATCCAGTTGCGCGATGATGTGCAGGATGGTGCTCATTACCTTTGGCGGCGCGGTGATCACCAGGGCGTTGGTCTGCGTGTCGGCCCACACCAGCGCGTTTTTCTCGGCCGCCGCCTGCTTCGTCCCCTTCGGACCACCGCCGACCGTGGCGATCTCGGCGATCTCGCGCATCTGCTTCTCGAGCTCGGGGGCGAGCTTCTTGGCGCTGGCGTAATGCAGATAGACCACGCGGGTGTCCCCGCCGCTGGCGGCCGGGGTGTCGAGCTCGGCGACCAGTGCGCGGATGCGCAGCCGTTCGGCCGGATCGCCGCTGATCAGCACGCTGTTGGTGCGCGGGTCGGCCACCACCTTGAACATGCGGCCCATCTGGACCGCGGCCTGTCCCTGGTAGAGCTGGTCGATCACCTGCACGACCTGGGTGGCCGAGGCGTTCTGCAGCGGCATGACGTCGACGTCCTGATTGCCGACGCGGTCCATGCGCTGCACGATCCGCATGATCCGGTGAACGTTGCTCGCGCGGTCGGAGATGATCAGCAGGTTCGAGGGCGGATAGGCCGCCAGGTGTCCCCACTCCGGCACCAGCGGCCGCAGGATCGGCACCAGCTCCGCGGCGCTCACGTTCTTGACCGGGATTATCTGGGTGACGATCTCATCGGAGCTCGCGCTGACGGTCTTCGGCAGGTTGATCCCCGGCATCACCCGCTCATCGGCGTTCGGGACGATGTCGACGATGTCATGGCCTGCCGGTACGGCGATGTACCCGTAGACCGACAGGATCGAGAGAAACGCCTGGTAAAAGGCCTTGGGCGACAGCGGCGTCGCGGAGTACATCGTGACCTCGGCGTTGACCCGCGGGTCGACGATGATGTCCTTGCCCGTCGCGGCGCTGACCGCCTGGATGATCTCGCGAATGTTGGCGTCCTTGAAGTTCGGCGTGATGCTCGCGCCGGCGGGCGCGGCCGCGCGGCACACCAGCGGGGCGCACGCGAGCACGCTCACGGCGAGTATGCGTAGGCCTTTGATCAACGGTCGGCTCCTCATCGCGGTGGCGGCCCGGCGGAGCGAGCGGTCCCGAAGGGCAAGGGGGTCGGTCCGGCCGCGGGGCTCGGTTTGGCGGGGAAGGCCGTCAAGGAGTTCGCCGCCTGCTCGACTTGCGCCAGATTGAGCGTCAGGACGCGCTGCACCCCGTTGCGCAGCACGGTCACGGTCGCTTGGCTCGATGAGCCCAGGGTATCGAATACCTGTTGATCCTGAGCGGGATTGTTCAGCGGCGCGCCGTTGATCGCCATGACCAGATCCCCGGGCTCGAGCCCCAGGCGCTGGAACGCCTGCGGATCACTGCCGGGGTAAACGCGATAGCCGCGCAGCTGCCCGCCGGCGAACACCGGCTCGGGGCGCAGCAGCTCCGAGATCACGGCGGGGCGGCGTGCGACCAGGGCGCGCATGCGGGCCGCGAACTGCGGCGCCTCGACCTCGGACGGCGGCAGCGCGGCACTCGGCAGGGGCGCATTCACGGACAATTGCCGCGGTAGCGATAGAGATTGCAACTGACCGTTGCGGCGCAGCAGGACCTTGCGGGGTAGGACGGCGGCGAGCTCGGCGCCGCCGGGCACGCTGTCCCCGACCGCGTACACTCTGGCGACCTGCGGGTTGGGACCGAGAATGGCGAGCCCCGCGGCGGGATCGTCGGCCGCAATCACACCGGTCAGTACCAGCGGCAGGGAGGTCTGCGGAGCATCCTGGCCGAGCGCGCCGGCGGTCCGCGGGGCACGACCGAACAAGTGGCTCGAGACGATCTGCCCCACGTCAGGTGCGTTGAGATGCGGCCGCCATACGGGCGGTGGCGCGCTCGGCGGGCCGCCGCCGGCGAGCCCCGTCACGAGCAGGGCCAATTCCGCCGCAATCGCCAGCGCGAGGATTGCGGTAACCCAGCCGGGACCCCGCTGTGCGATCACGCTGCGCCAGTGGTCACTTGCCCGAATTCCCTCGAGCCAGGACGCGGTGTTCATCGGTGCATCGATCGGGTCTGTGAGAGGTGGACCGTAAACGGCTCGCATCGTTCGCTGGCGATCGATCAATGATACGGGGCCGTCGGTTGCGCTCACAAGCGCTTGTTTCTCAATATGCGTCCCGCGAGCCCTCGCGCGCACCGCCGCAGGGGGGGCGGCGCGCACTTGTGTTGCGCGCGGCCGCCCCCTATAAAGGTCTCATGTCCGACCCCCATCCCACCCGACCCGATGCCGGGGTGCTCGTCGAGGAGGCACGGCCCGAGGTCAAGCCCCCGCCGCTGTTCCGGGTGGTGCTGCTGAATGACGACTACACCCCGATGGAATTCGTGGTCGATGTGCTGGAGAAGTTCTTCGGCCTCGACCGTTCCGCCGCGACGCGTATCATGCTAGAGGTGCACACCCAGGGTAAGGGCGTGTGCGGGGTGTTCACCTTCGAGATCGCCGAGACCAAGGTCGCCCAGGTGACCACTTACGCGCGCGACAACCAGCACCCGCTGATGTGCACGCTGGAAGAGGCGTAAGGCGCAAGAGGCTCGAGAAAAGTGCTGTCCAACGAGCTTGAATATTGTCTGAATGATGCTTTCCATCAGGCGCGCGAGGCCCATCACGAGTATCTGACGGTGGAGCACTTGCTGCTGGCCATACTCGACACCCCGCGGGTGCGCGAGGTGCTGCGTGCCTGCGGGGCGGACCTCACCCGCCTGCGCCAGGAGCTGAAGGAGCATATCGAGCAGTCGACGCCGCGGGTGAGCGAGGGCGTGGAGCGCGAGGTCCAGCCGACCCTCGGGTTCCAGCGCGTCCTGCAGCGCGCGGTGTATCACGTGCAGTCGAGCAGCCGCAAGGAAGTCGGGGTCGCGGACGTGCTGGTGGCGATCTTCAGCGAGAAGCAGAGCCACGCGGTGTTTCTGCTCAACCGCCGGCACGTCTCGCGCCTCGATGTCGTGAACTACATCTCGCACGGCCTCTCGAAGCTCGCCGAGGAGAAATCCGCCGATGAGCCTCAACCCGCCGAGGAGCGCGATACCGACGGCGGCAGCGCGCTGGAGAAGTACACCACCAACCTCAATCGCATGGCGCAGGCGGGGCGCATCGATCCGCTCATCGGGCGCAAGCTCGAGGTCGAGCGCACCATCGAGATCCTCTGCCGGCGCCGCAAGAACAATCCGCTTTACGTCGGGGAGGCAGGGGTCGGCAAGACGGCCATCGCCGAGGGGCTTGCGCGGCTGATCGTCGAGGAAAAGGTGCCCGAGGTGCTCGCTGACTGCACGCTCTATGCGCTCGACATGGGCGCGCTCATCGCCGGCACCAAGTACCGCGGGGACTTCGAGAAGCGGCTGAAGGGGGTGATCGGCGAGCTGAAGAAGCTCCCGGGCGCGATTCTCTTCATCGACGAGATTCACACCGTGATCGGCGCGGGGGCGGCCTCGGGCGGGGTCATGGATGCCTCGAACCTGATCAAGCCGGTGCTGACGAACGGGGAGATCCGCTGCATCGGCTCGACCACCTATCAGGAATACCGTGGGATCTTCGAGAAGGATCATGCTCTGGCGCGGCGCTTCCAGAAGATAGATGTCACGGAGCCCTCGGTCGAGGAGACCGTGGAGATCCTGCTGGGCCTGAAGGCCCGCTTCGAGGAGCATCACGGCATCCCGTACACGCCCGAGGCATTGAAGGCGGCCGCCGAGCTTGCCGCCCGGCACATCAACGAGCGCCACCTGCCGGACAAGGCCATCGATGTGGTCGATGAGGCCGGGGCGCGCCAGCGCTTGAAGCCGCCCGGGGAGCGGCCGGCGGCGATCGAGGTGCATCACATCGAGGACGTGGTGGCGCGCATGGCCCGCATCCCGGCCAAGAGCGTGTCTTCCTCGGATCGCGAGGTGCTGCGCAGCCTCGAGCGCAATCTGAAGCTGGTGATCTTCGGGCAGGATCGGGCCATCGAGGCATTGGCCGCGGCGATCAAGATGGCCCGCTCCGGGCTCGGCGATCTACGCAAGCCCGTCGGCAGTTTCCTCTTCGCCGGACCCACCGGGGTGGGCAAGACCGAGGTGACGCGGCAGCTGGCGATCATTCTCGGGGTGGAATTCCTGCGTTTCGACATGTCCGAATACATGGAGCGGCACACCGTCTCGCGCCTGATCGGCGCCCCACCGGGGTACGTCGGATTCGATCAGGGCGGGCTGCTGACCGAGGCGGTCACCAAGCATCCGCACTGCGTGCTGCTGCTCGATGAGATCGAGAAGGCCCATCCCGATGTGTTCAACCTGCTGCTGCAGGTGATGGATCACGGCACCCTGACCGATAACAATGGGCGCAAGGCCGATTTCCGCCACGTGATCATCGTGATGACCACGAACGCCGGGGCTCAGGAGATGGCCCGTCCCTCGATCGGCTTTACCCAGCAGGATCACGCGAGCGACGGCATGGAGGCAATCCGGCGGCTGTTCACGCCCGAGTTTCGCAATCGCCTGGATGCGGTCATTCCGTTCGCGGGGCTCGATCGGCCCACGGTCGAGCGGGTCGTGGACAAGCTGATTCTCGAGGTGGAAATGCAGCTCGAGCAGAAGGGCGTGACGATTTCCCTCGACGAGCCGGCGCGCCGCTGGATCGCCGAGAAGGGCTGGGATCCGAAGATGGGTGCGCGCCCGATGGCCCGGGCGCTGCAGGAGTTCATCAAGCGGCCACTCGCCGAGGAGCTGCTGTTTGGCCGGCTGGTCGGGGGCGGCCAGGTGCGCGTGTCGGTGGCCGCCGATGGATCGCGACTCGACCTGACGTGCACAGCCACGGCGCAGCCGGAAGTGACCGCTTGACCGGGTGCGCCGCTAGCGCCCGCGATAGACGATGCGCCCCTTGCTCAGGTCGTACGGAGTCAATTCCACGGTGACCTGATCACCGGTGAGTATGCGGATGTAGTTCTTGCGCATCTTGCCGGAGATGTGCGCAGTGACGACGTGGCCGTTCTTGAGCTTCACACGGAAGGTGGTGTTGGGCAGTGTTTCCACCACCTCACCCTCCATCTGGATGGCGTCTTCTTTGGACATATGATCCTTTGCGTTGCGAGGGCGCGGATTGCAGCACAAAAGGCCGCGGCTGCGCAATTTTCAAGCGCCGGCTCCGGGGGGGGGGCAGCCCGATCCGGCGCCGTGGCGGGCGCTGCGGGCCCCGAGGCGCCGAGGCCCCGGGGGCACCATCCGTGCCCGGGGGCGCACCGGGGCGCGCGGCGCTCTACGCGCTGCACGGCCGAGGCGGATGCTGCAGGGGCAGGGGCGTGAGAGTGACCCAGCGCTCGAGCAGGGCTTGAAACTGCGCGCGGCTGATCGCGCGTGCCCCGAGGCTCGACAGATGCGAGGACGGCATCTGACAATCGATCAGGGCGATGCCGTTCGGCGCGCACAGCGCCGCCAGGTGTGCCAGGGCCACCTTCGAGGCGTCGCGCTCCCGGCTGAACATCGATTCGCCAAAGAACACTCCGCCGAGACGGACCCCGTAAAGACCGCCGGCGAGGGTTCCGCCGCGCATCACCTCGATGCTGTGCGCGAAGCCGAGCCGGTGCAGCCGCACGTACGCCTCGCGCATCTCGGCCGTGATCCAGGTGCCGGGGCTGCGCGCCCGGGGAGCGGCACAGGCCGCGATCACCGCTTCAAACTGCCGATCGATGCCGGTGTCGAAGCCTTTGTTCCGTATCGTCTTGGCGAGGCTGCGGTGACGGCGGAACTCCGCGGGGAAGAGCACCGTGCGTGGGTCGGGCGCCCACCACAGCACCGGCTGGCCGGGGGCGTACCAGGGGAAGATGCCGCGCCGGTAGGCGGCCACCAGGCGCTCGCTCGACAGATCGCCGCCGGCGGCGAGCAGTCCGGCCGGCTCGGTGAGCGCCTGCTCGAGCGGCGGAAACCACTCGGGCGCATCGTGCGCGGACAGCCAGGTGATGCGTCTCATGGGGGCGCCTTGCGGTAGGGCACGTGCCGGCGGACCTCCCCGGCATACGCTTCGACCCAGTCCGCTTCGTGCTCGAGGAAGTGGGCGATCGCGGTGCGCAGGCGCGGCTCGACGATGTGGTGCGCCGACCAGGTCAGAGACGGCTCGAAGCCGCGGCTGATCTTGTGCTCCCCCTGGGTCCCGGGCTCGAAGCGGGCAATGCCCCGCTCGATGCAGAACTCGATCCCCTGGTGATAACAGGTCTCGAAATGCAGGCTGTGGTATGCGCCCTCGGATCCCCAGTAGCGGCCCCAGAGCGTTTCGGCCGACCAGAAGAACACCGCCGCGGCGACCGGCCGCTCCTGGTGCAGCGCGACTTTCACCATCAGGGCGTCCCCGAGCGTACGGACGATCTCGGCGAAGAACCGGCGCGTGAGGTACGGCTCGTGTCCGTGGCGCAGAAAGGTCTCGCGGAGGAAGGCGTAGACGCGATCGAGCAGCGCCGGATCGAGCTCGGGGCCGAGGTAGGTGCGGAAGCGGATGCCCGCCTCGGCGACGCGCCGGCGCTCGCGGCGCGCCTTCTTGCGCTTCTCGGCCGTGAAGGTCGCCAGGTACTGCTCGAAGCTCTGGTAGCCCCGATTGTGCCAGTGGAACTGACAATCGCGCCGCAGCAGCCAGCCCGAGGCGGCGCACGCCGCGCGGTCCTGCTCATCCAGAAACAGCGCGTGCGCCGAGGAGCACCCGTGCTCGCGCGCCAGATCGCCCAGTGCCGCGAGCAGCCGCGCCGCGAGCGTGCGCCGCTGCAGGTCGCCGCGCACCAGCAGGCGCGGGCCGGTGGCGGGCGTGAACGGCACCGCCAGGGTGAGCTTGGGGTAGTACTCGAGTCCGTGACGCGCATAGGCCTCGGCCCACGCGAAATCGAACACGAACTCGCCGAAGGAGTTGTCTTTCAGGAACACCGCGGCGGCGGCGGCGAGCCCATGAGCATCGCTGAGGGTGATGGGGCAGGGCTGCCAGCCGCGCTCGGCTCCCACGCAGCGGGTGTGCTCGAGCGCCGCGAGGAATTCATGCCGCATGAACGGATGAGCCGCCCCGGCGAGCATGTTCCACTGCTGCGGATCGATCTGATCGATGCTCGAGTGGACGGCGAGCTTCATTCCGGTGCGCTATCGGGCGGTCAGATCCAGCGTCTCGAGATAGCGGTCGGCATCGAGCGCGGCCATGCAGCCGGCGCCGGCCGAAGTGATCGCCTGGCGATAGATCGGATCGGCCACGTCCCCGGCGGCGAATACCCCGGGGATGCTCGTGGCCGTCGCGTTGCCCTCGGTGCCGCCGCGCACCAGAAGGTAGCCGTTGCGCATCTCGAGCTGGCCGGCGAACAGGCCGGTGTTCGGCGTATGTCCGATCGCGATGAACACGCCGGTGACCGCAAGCTCACGCGGCTCGCCGGTGTGCGCGTGCGTGAGTCGCACGCCCGTTACGCCCCGTGCATCGCCCAGCACCTCGGCGACCGTGTGGTCCCAGACGAGGGTGATCTTGCCGGCCTCGACCTCGCGCCGCAGGCGATCCTGCAGGATTTTCTCGGCGCGCAGCCGCTCGCGCCGGTGCACGAGCGTCACGTGCCCGGCGATGTGCGCGAGGTACAGCGCCTCCTCCACCGCGGTATTGCCGCCGCCGATCACCGCCACGTGCTGAGCGCGGAAGAAGAACCCGTCGCAGGTCGCGCAGGCCGATACGCCCCGGCCGCGATACTTCTCCTCCGAGGACAGCCCCAGGTACTTGGCGGTGGCGCCGGTGGCGATGATCAGCGCATCGCAGCTGTAGCGGCCCGAGTCCCCGCTCAGCCGCAACGGCCGGCTCGCCAGCTCGCACGCATTGATGTGGTCGCTCACGATCTCGGTGTTGAAACGCTCGGCGTGGCGGCGCAGCCGCTCCATCAGGGCCGGGCCCTGCAGTCCCTCGACGTCCCCGGGCCAGTTGTCCACATCCGTGGTGGTCATCAGCTGCCCGCCCGCCTCCAGGCCGGTGATCAGCAGCGGCGCGCGATTGGCCCGGGCCGCGTAGACCGCCGCGCTGTATCCGGCCGGTCCCGAGCCCAAAATGATCAGACGGCTGTGCCGAGTGTCGCTCATCGATGTCGTTCCATAAGTGCCTGCGGCGCGTGCGCGGGGCGCGCACCACGGGTGCCGATACTACCAAGGCTCGACGCAGGGGTACTGCGCTAGAATGAGTTTATCGTTCTCTACCGGATTGTGGAGCCGTACCCATTGGCCGATCCCCAGGCACTCTCGCGTCCAACGTCCCGTTTCAGCGCCGCGCTCACCGGCGCTCTGCGTGAGAGCGCGGTCATTGCCGTCGCCGCGGCCGCGCTCGTGGTGCTCATCGCGCTCGCCACGTACAGCCCCGCGGACCCGGGCTTTTTCTTCTATCGTGGCGTCCAATCGAGCGTGCACAACCGCATCGGTCCGGTGGGCGCCTGGCTCGCCGATGCGCTGTTCGGTCTGTTCGGCCGCGGCGCCTACTGGGTGCCGCTCATACTCGGCTTCTCGGCGTGGCGCATTCACCGCAGCGCGCGCGAGGTGCCGATCGGGCGGGCCACGCGCCTGGTGCGCGGCGGGGGTCTCGCGCTGTTGATGATCTCCACCTGTGCGCTCGCGGCGCTCAACTGGGGGCCGGGCGCGTTGCACGAGGGGGCTGGTGGATTGCTCGGCCAGTTCGCGGGCAACGGCCTGCGCGACGGGTTGGGCTATCTTGGCGCGACACTGGTGATGCTGGTGGCCTGGATGGCCGGCCTGTCGCTCGGCTTCGGGGTGTCCTGGTTCCGGGTGATGGACCGGCTCGGGACGGGGGCGTGGGCGATGGTCGGCTGGCTGCGGGCGCGGCGCGCCGCGGCGCACGATCGGGCGGTCGGTCGGGAGCGCCGTCAGGCGCGCAAGGAAGCGGTGGCGGGCGAGACGCGCCGCACCGCCGCGCGCGTTCCGCCGCGCATCACGGTGCCGACGCTGCAGGTGGAGCCGAGCGAGCGTGTCGAGAAGGAACGGCAGGTGACGCTGTTCGATCCGCCCAAGGCCGGGGAGCTGCCGCCGCTGTCGTTGCTCGATGATCCGCCGCGGCGCGAGCCGCTGTACTCGAGCGAGGCGCTGGACGGCCTGTCGCGAGTGGTGGAGGTGAAGCTGAAGGATTTCGGGATCGAGGCCGAGGTGGTCGCGGTGCAGCCGGGCCCCGTGGTCACCTGCTTCGAGCTCAGGCCCGCCCCGGGGGTCAAGGCGAGCCAGATCACCAGTCTCGCGAAAGATCTGGCGCGCTCGCTGGCGGTGATGAGCGTGCGCGTGGTGGAGGTGATTCCGGGCAAGAACGTGATGGGGCTCGAGATCGCCAATGAAAAATACGAGACGGTCACGCTCGGGGAGATCATCCGCTCGAAGGCCTACGATGAGATGCACTCGCCGCTGGCGCTCGCTCTGGGCAAGGACATCGGCGGCTCGCCGGTGGTCGCCGACCTTGCGCGCATGCCCCATCTGCTGATCGCCGGCACGACCGGCTCGGGCAAATCGGTGGCGATCAACGCCATGGTGCTCTCGCTGCTGTACAAGTCGACCGCCGAGCACGTCCGCCTGATCATGATCGACCCGAAGATGCTCGAGCTGTCCGTGTACGAGGGCATCCCGCATTTGCTCGCGCCGGTGGTCACCGACATGAAGCAGGCGGCCAATACCCTGCGCTGGTGTGTCGCGGAGATGGAACGGCGCTATCAGCTGATGGCCGCCCTCGGGGTACGCAACATCGCCGGCTTCAACCGCCGCGTCCGGGACTCGATCGAGGCCGGCAAGCCGATCCTCGATCCGGTGCTGCTCGCGCGCGCGGCCAACGACCCGAGCGTGGATCAGAGTCAGATCCCACACTTGACGGCGCTGCCGTATCTGGTGGTGGTGATCGACGAGCTCGCCGATCTGATGATGATCGTCGGCAAGAAGGTCGAGGAGCTCATCACCCGTCTGGCGCAGAAGGCGCGCGCTTCGGGAATCCACCTGATCCTGGCGACCCAGCGGCCCTCGGTGGATGTCATCACCGGCCTGATCAAGGCCAACATTCCCTGCCGCATCGCCTTCCAGGTGTCCGCCAAGGTCGACTCGCGCACCATTCTCGATCAGATGGGGGCCGAGACGCTGCTCGGGCACGGCGACATGCTGTATCTGCCCTCGGGTACCTCGGTGCCGACCCGCGTGCACGGCGCGTTCGTCTCGGACCAGGAAGTGCATCGGGTGGCCGAAGCCTTGAAGAAAGCCGCGCCGCCGAACTATATCGATGAGGTTCTCACCGGCCCGCAGACGCCGATTCCGGGTCTGGCGGGGGAGGAGGGCGAGGGCGGGATGAGCCCCGATGCGGAGCAGGATGCGCTCTATGACGAGGCGGTGCGGATCGTGACCACCGAGCGCAAGCCGTCCATCTCGTACGTGCAGCGGCGGTTGAAGATCGGCTATAACCGAGCGGCGCGGCTGCTCGAGGCGATGGAAGCGGCGGGTCTGGTCGGCCCGCTGCAAGCGAATGGCGCGCGCGAGGTGCTGGTGCCGGCGCGGCCGGAGGACTGAAATCCGATGCGCAACCTATCGACACCGTGGGTACTGGCCGCGGCCCTGGTTCTCGCCCCGGCGCCGGGGCTCGCGGCGCGGGCCGCGCCGCCGGTGAAGGCGCTCACCGCCCCGACGCCGCTCGATCGCTTTCTGGCGCATCTGCATACGCTGCGCACGAGGTTCCGGCAAACGCTGGTCGATGCCCACGGCGGCGTGCTGTCGCACTCGGTCGGCACGCTGATCGTGCAGCGTCCCGGCAAGTTCCGCTGGAGCATCCATCCGGCGCATGCGCGCGGCGGGGGGCAGCTGATGGTTGCCGACGGGCGCAACCTGTGGTTCTACGACCGTGATCTGCAGCAGGTGACCGTGCAGCCGCTGAGCGCGGCGCTGTCGGCGACGCCGGCGATGTTGCTGTCGGGTACCGTCGATGTGCGCAAGGCGTTCCACGAGCGGCCGGCGGGCCGGCGCGAGGGCCTGCAATGGGTGTACGTGGCGCCGCGCCAGCGCAGCGGGGCGGACTTTCGCAGCGCGCTGTTCGGGTTCGAGCGCGGCACGCTGAAGAAGATGATTCTGGAGGATACGCTCGGCCAGGTGGCCACCGTCACCTTCCAGCACATCCGGATCAACGGGCCCGTGCCGGCCGCGGCGCTGAGATTCACGCCGCCGCCGGGCGTTGACGTGATCGGCCACCCGCTGCATTGAGCGCCGCCCCGACAGTGCCGCCGGATGCCGCTCGGCCGCTCGCCGACCGGATGCGGCCGCGCTCGCCGGATGAAGTGTTGGGCCAGGAGCACGTGCTGCGGCCCGGCAAGCCGTTGCGCCAGGCGATCGAGTCCGGCCGGCTGCACTCGCTGATCCTGTGGGGTCCGCCCGGCACCGGCAAGACCACTCTGGCTCGGCTGATCGCCCGGGGCAGCCAGGCGCAATTCATCGCGCTGTCGGCCGTGATGGCCGGCGTGAAGGACATACGCGCCGCGGTGGACTCGGCGCGCGCCGAACGCGAGCGCAGCGGCCGGCCGACGGTGTTGTTTCTCGATGAGGTGCATCGGTTCAACAAGGCGCAGCAGGATACCTTTCTGCCGTATCTGGAGGACGGTACGCTCACCTTCATCGGCGCCACGACGGAGAATCCTTCGTTCGAAGTGGTGAGCGCGCTGTTGTCGCGGGCGCGTGTGTATGTGTTGAAGCCACTCGAGGAGACGGACCTGGTGCGTCTGCTGCGCGCGGCGCTCGCGGACGTCGAGCGGGGGCTCGGCGCGCTCGGGCTGCAGGCGCAGCCGAGCGCCTTGGAGCTGATCGCGCGGGCCGCCGACGGCGATGGCCGCCGCGCGCTCAACATGCTGGAGCTCGCCGCGAGCCTGACCGAAGCGAGCGAGCCGCCGCAGGGGCAGATCACGCTCGAGCGGGCCGAGGAAGTGGCGAGCGGGACGCGGCGGCGCTTCGACAAGGGCGGCGAGCAGTTCTACGATCAGATCTCGGCACTGCACAAATCCGTGCGCGGCACCGATCCGGATGCGGCGCTTTATTGGCTCGGTCGGATGCTCGATGGCGGCTGCGATCCGCTGTACGTGGCGCGCCGCGCGGTGCGCATGGCGATCGAGGACGTGGGTCTCGCCGATCCGCGCGCCTTCACCCTGGCGCTCGAGGCATGGGAAGCCTACGATCGCCTCGGCAGTCCCGAGGGTGAGCTGGCGATCGCCAACGCGGTCGTATATCTGGCCTGCGCGCCGAAGAGCAATGCCGCCTACGTGGGCTTCGGGGAGGCGCGTGCCGACGTCGAGCGCTTCGGCACGCTCGAGGTGCCACTGAGACTGCGCAACGCCCCGACTCGGCTGATGAAGAATCTCGGCTACGGGCAGGGGTATCGCTACGCGCACGATGAGCCCGACGCCTATGCCGCCGGGGAGCGGTATCTGCCGGACGGTATGCCCGATCGGCGATACTATCGTCCGGTGCCGCGTGGGCTCGAGATCAAAATCGGCGAGGCGTTGGCGAAACTGAGGAACATCAAGCCGTGATCGATCCAAAGCTGCTGCGCTCCGACCCCGAGACTGTCGCCGGCAACCTGGCCCGACGCGGTGTGCTGTTCGATGTTGCCCGGTGGCGCGCGCTCGAGGAGCGGCGCAAGAGCGCGCAGGTGGAGTCGGATCGGTTGCGTGCCGAGCGCAATGCAAACGCCAAGGCGGTCGGCATGGCCAAGGGGCGCGGCGAGGATGCGAGCGCGCTGCTCGCCCGTGGCGAGCAGCTGACCGAAGAGCTTGCCGCGGCCGAGCAGGCCCTCGGTTCGGTGCAGACCGAGATCGAGGGCTGGCAGCTCGCGCTGCCGAATCTCCTGCACGAGTCGGTGCCGGACGGGGTGAGCGAGGCGGACAACCGCGAGGTACGCCGTTGGGGCGAGCCGCGCGTCTTCGAGTTCGAGCCGCTCGATCACGTGACGGTCGGTGAGCGCCTGGGGGGGCTCGACTTCGAGGCCGCCGCGCGTATCTCGGGGGCGCGCTTCGTGGTGATGCGCGGGCAGATCGCCCGGCTGCATCGGGCGCTCGTGCAAATGATGCTGGACCTGCACACCCTCGAGCACGGCTATACGGAGGTGCATGTCCCGTACCTCGTTCAGAGCCCGGCGCTCATCGGCACCGGCCAGCTGCCGAAGTTCGAGCAGGACTTGTTCAAGGTGGTCGGCGCGCAGCAGTTCTATCTGATTCCCACCGCCGAGGTGCCGGTCACCAACCTGGTGCGCGAGCAGATCCTCGCCGTCGAGTCGCTGCCGTTGCGCTTCGTGTGTCACACGCCGTGCTTTCGCTCGGAGGCGGGGGCGGCCGGCAAGGATACCCGCGGCATGATCCGCATGCACCAGTTCGACAAGGTCGAGCTGGTGCATATCGTGCGGCCCGAGGACTCTTATGGCGCGCTCGAGGCGCTCACCGGCCACGCCGAGCAGGTGTTGAAGCGCCTCGAGCTGCCGTTTCGCACCGTGGCGCTGTGCGCGGCGGACATCGGCGCCAGTGCCGCCAAGACATACGACATCGAGGTCTGGCTGCCCTCGCAGCGGCGCTACCGCGAGATCTCCTCGTGCAGCAACGACGAGGCGTTCCAGGCGCGGCGCATGCAGGCGCGCTGGCGCGCCCCGCAGGGCAAGCCCGAGCCGCTGCACACGTTGAACGGCTCGGCACTGGCGGTGGGACGGACGCTCGTGGCCGTGCTCGAGAATTACCAACAGGCCGACGGCACGGTGACCGTACCCGAGGCGCTGCGGCCGTATCTCGCTGGGCTGACACGGCTCGCGCCGGACTGAGCCGCCGGCCGGATTGGGGGGGGGTCGATGCCCGAGCTCAGCAGATCGCTCAAGCCGCGCCATCTGGAGATGATCTCGATCGGCGGGATCATCGGCGCGGGTCTGTTCGTCGGCAGCAGCGCCTCGATCGCGGCCGTCGGGCCGGCCATCGTGCTGAGCTATGTGATCACCGGTACGCTCGTGCTGTTGGTGATGCGCATGCTCGGGGAGATGTCCCTCGCCATGCCCAACGTGCGCTCGTTCACCGAGTTTGCGCGCGAGGGGCTCGGACCCTGGGCAGGGTTCATCGCCGGATGGCTCTACTGGTATTTCTGGATCATCGTGGTGCCGGCCGAGGCGATTGCCGGCGCGAACATCCTGCACACCTGGTTCGCTCAGGTGCCGACGGGCGTGCTCGGCTGCGCCCTGATGGCGCTGATGACCGGTGTGAATCTGATGTCGGCGCGCTCCTACGGGGAATTCGAGTTCTGGTTCGCTTCGATCAAAGTGGCGGCCATCATCGTGTTCATCGCGCTCGCGGGAGCCTACGCGTTCGGTTTGACCTCCCCGCACGGACCGACCTTCCACAATCTCTCCGCCTACGGCGGTTTCGCGCCCTTCGGCGCCGTGTCGGTATTGGCTGGCGCGGTGACGGTGTTCTTCTCGCTCACCGGCGCGGAAATAGTCACCATCGCCGCGGTCGAGTCGGCCTCCGGGTCGCGCGCGATCGCCCGCATGAGCACCTCGATCATCGTGCGCATCCTGCTGTTCTACGTGGGCTCGGTGTTTTTCATCGTGGCGGTGGTTCCGTGGACAAACATCGAGATCGGCCAGTCGCCCTTCACCCTCGCGCTCGAGCGGATGCATTTCGCATGGGCCGGCCTCGCGATGGACGCGATCATCCTCACCGCCGTGCTCTCGTGCCTGAATTCGGCCTTCTACGTCTGTTCGCGTGTGCTGTTCGTGTTGGCCGAGCGGGGCGATGCGCCCCAGGGACTGATCAAGCTCAACGCGCGGCGCGTGCCGGTGCGCTCGGTGCTGCTGTGCAGCGCCGCCGGCGTTGCCGGGATTCTGGCGGCGATCCAGGCGCCACAGGGCGTATTCGCCTTCCTCGTGGATGCCTCGGGCGCACTCATGGTGTTCGTGTACGGCATGATCGCGCTGGCGCACTGGCGTATCCGCCGCGCCCGCGAGCGCGCCGGGGAGCCGCGCCCGCCGGTGACGCTGTGGCTGTTCCCGTGGTCGAGCTATCTGGCGATCGGGTCGATGCTGGCCATCCTGATCGCCATGCAGTTCACGCCGGGTCTCGGCGAGGATCTGCACGTGAGCGTGATCTCCGTCGCGGTGGTGACGCTGATCTATCTGGTGGTTCGCGCGCGCCGCCGCGGACGCGCCGCCCGGGAGCGCGCCAATCCTGGCATGCCGCGCGCATCAGCCGACGGCGACGCGGAGGGCGAGGGCAGGCCCGAATCCGGTTGAACTGCGGCTCCGGGGCGCGCGAGCGCGTCTGGCGCCTTCGCCGGCGCGGGGGACGGGGGGGCGGGGCTTTCGCCCCTCAACGGGGCGCACAGTCCGTCGCGGCTGGATTTGAGCGCTGCAGCCAGCACGGAGGCGATGAGCGGGTGAATCGGCGCGGCGGGAGCCGCCCGAAATTCGGTATCCTCATGGGCTGGGAGAGGTGGCAGAGCGGTTGAATGCACCGGTCTTGAAAACCGGCGCCGGGGCAACCCGGCCGTGGGTTCGAATCCCACCCTCTCCGCCAGTTCAGTGTTTCCGGGTGTCGCGTGCTGAAGTGAAATCGAGTAAAAACAAGCGCTTGTGAACCTCCTGCGACACTGCGCGACATCCTGCGCTATTGGTGAATCCCTCCTCCTGACGGTATGATCGGCGGTGGCGGCAGCGCCCTGTGACGGTATGCAGGGCCTGCCCATCGGAACCCCGCAACGGCCCCGCAGGAGCCCCCGCCAGTGCCCGCCGAGAAGTTGACCGATCGTGCGATCCGCGCGCTCAAGCCCGCGCCGAAGTCGTATAAGCGCTTCGACGGCCGGGGGTTGTACCTCGAGGTCATGCCCGCCGGCAGCAAGCTCTGGCGGCTGCAATATCGCGCCGTGCGCTCGCGTGACGGGAAGCGCGTGCAGCAGGTGCTGGCCCTGGGTCGGTACGGGTGTCTTGCGGACGAGGTGGGGCTCGAGCGTGCCCGCGAGCTCGCCGCCGAAGCCCGCGCGCAGCTCAAGACGGGCCGCGACCCGATGGGCGATCGGCGTCGGGGCCGGGGCGCTCAGGCGAGCCCGCTCCGTGCGTTGGCCGAGGAGTGGGCCGACAAGCAGCCCTGGGAGCCGCGCACGGCGCGCCGTGAACGCCAGATCTTGGCGCACTGGCTGCCGGCGCTCGGGAGCCTTGCCGCCTCGAGCCTCCTGCCCGCCGACATCCGGCCGGTGCTCCTTGCGATCGAGGCGAGTGGTCGGGGTGATACGGCGCATCGGGTGCGTGCGCAGATCGGGCGCGTGCTGCGCTTCGGCGTCGTGCGCGGGGTCTGCGAGCGGGACGTGGCGGCAGACCTTCGCGGATTGCTCGCGCCGGTGCATGCCGAGAAGTACGCAACGCTGACCAAGCCCGAGGAGATCGGCGAGCTGATGCGGGCCATCGATGCCTACAGCGGCGATCCGTCCACGGAGTATGCGCTGAAGATCCTGCCGCTCGTGTTCACGCGCCCCGGGGAGCTGCGCAATGCCCGGTGGGGTGAGTTTGATCTCAATGGTTGCGTCGATGCGGGGGCGCGCGAATCGCAGGGAAGTGTGTCCACGGAGCGGTCCGTGACCGCCGCGGGGCCTCTATGGCGCATTCCTGGGGAGCGCATGAAGATGCGCCGCAAGAACCCCGGCGAGCACCTCGTGCCGCTGTCGCGGCAGATTGTGACGTTGCTCACAGATTTGCAAGCAATCACAGGCGGCAATCCCAACGGCTTGCTGTTTCCCGGATTGGTTGCGGGCAAGCCGATCTCAGACGCAACACTCGGGCAGGCGCTCAGGCGCTTGGGCTACGGGCCGGATCGCATCGTGCCGCACGGCTTCAGAGCCATGGCGAGCACGCAGCTGAACGAGCAGGGTTTTGCGCCGGATTTGATCGAGTTGCAGTTGGCACACATTGATTCGACGGTCCGCGGTATCTACAACCGCGCGACGCGCCTGCAGGAGCGACGCGAGATGCTGCAATGGTGGGCGGACCGGTTGGATACGCTTCGGACAGGTGCGGTTGCATCGCGCGACGCTGCGTGATACAGATCTCTCATGCGCTTCATGCCGCACCACTATGAGACCGCGCTGCACCCGCGTCGCTGGACTGGAAGGGACGGGTGGGCCGCGCTTGTCCAGAACATGAAGGGGAACTCTGGACGCTGGGCGGCGTTACTCGCTTTGATGGCGGTGGCAGCGATTACGGCGGGCGTGCAAGCCGCTTCTGTGCCCGTGGTCGGCATGGTCACGGCCGCTGGCATCGTCGCTGTTCTGAGTATTGAGCGGTTCACGCTCGGCGCTCGCAGTGCATGGCGGCTCACGCTGCGGTGCGAGCGGTGGGTGCAAGATGTACAGCGGGCGATGCGACGGGGTCGGATCAAGGGGTCTTTGCGGATCGCTGCTCGCATCGTGTCACTGTTCGCCGCGCTTCTGCACGTGAGAGCCGAACGTCAGAATTGCCGTCGTGCGGCGGTGACCCGCCTGCGTCGCGGTGCCCCCATCATCACACTCCTGCCTCGCCCGACCACCCGCTCCCTGCGGGCCTGCGCATAGGACGCGCGGGACGCTAGGCGCGCGCGTCGCGCCTAGCCTGCGGGCCGTGAAACACCGGCCCATCTGCATGATGCGCAGGTATTTCCATGTCGGAACATATTCACACACCGGTCGATCCGGTGATTCGCACGCACGCGCTGCCGTCCATCGTGGGTGTCAGCCGTGCACAGATCCATCGCCTCATTCGCCAGGGCAAATTCCCGCCGCTGCTGAAGCTCGGATCGCGGGCGAGCGGCATTCGCCGCTCCACGCTCGAGCGCTGGCTCGCTGAGCGGGAGGGGCAATGAGTGTCGAGGAGACCGCGGCCGGGGGTGGTGTCCCGGACCGCGGTGAGGGTGGCGAGTCTGAGGCTCGCCGAGCCGAAACCATCTTTCCATTTCCCGTTTCAGACTCGGAAACCATCCTGGTCACCGCCGGTGCGATACCGAGGCTGATTGCACAAGCCGAATCGGCGCTGCTCAGCGCGCAGAGTGCAGTGTATCAGCGGGCGGGACAACTGGTGCGGATCGCCAGACTCGACGCCGACACGACGATGCGCGGTGTACGGCGGCCGGCCGGGGGTCTGATCATCACGCCGGTGACGCCGGACTGGCTCTTCTATGAGCTCTCGCGCGTCGCGCGCTGGGCGGTGCCCGATGATGAGGATGAGAGGATCATCGACCCGCCGATGACCGTCGTACGCTCGCTGCTCGCGTTGTCCGGTTCGTGGCGCCTGCCGGCGTTGCGCGGGATCACCACCGCGCCGACGCTGCGCGCAGATGGATCGCTGCTCGAGCGCGAGGGATACGATGCCCAGAGCGGCTTGTTCGTGGACTTCGGTGGGGTCGAGTATCCGGCAATCAACCCCACGTCGAGCGTGCAGGAGGCGGCTGCGGCGCTGCTCACGCTCGATGAGCTGTTGTCCGAGTGTGCGTTCCGCGGTGGTCCGCGATCACCGTCTGCGAGCGTGATGCGCGCGGCCATCATTACCGCCATCATCCGGCGCGCGCTCGACATCGCGCCGATTCTGGCCGTCACGGCGGAGAAGGCGGGCAGTGGCAAGACGACCCTTGCGCACATCCTCTCGCGGATTCTGACGGGGCACGAGGCGGCGGTGGTGCCGCTCGGCACCGACAATGCCGAGATCGCGCGTCAGCTGTTGAGCCTGCTCGTGGCGGGCGATCAGGTGGTGTGCTTCGATAATGCCGTAAAGCCGGTGGATAGCCCGGCGCTGTGCGTCGCCACCACGTCCGGGGCGTACCAGGATCGGATCATCCGTTCGAGTCAAACGGCGCGTGTCTCCACAGCCGTGACCTGGGTGATCACGGGCAATCATCTGAGCCTGGTGGGGGACATGTCGACACGGGCCGTTCAGTGCACGCTTGATCCTCCGGACGAGCGGCCGCAGGAGCGGGCGTATCGACGGCGAATCGAGGCGTACATCACAGCGCACCGGGCGCAACTCGTCCAAGCGGCACTGACAATCCCATTGGCGTATCTCGCCGCCGGCGCACCGGCGCTACCGGTGCGGCCGTCCCGGTTTCACGAGTGGGATCATCTGGTGCGGTATCCGCTCCTTTGGCTCGGCTGTGCGGATCCGATCGAGACACAGCGCGCGCTCGAGGAGGGCGATACGGAGCGCCAGGCGCTGCGGGTGCTGCTGGCGGCTTGGGTCGCGGTTTTTGCAGACCGCGCGGTAACGGTTGCCGACCTGCGACGGGCGGCGGCCGCCAAGGGGAGCGAGGCGTTGATGGACGCCCTGCCTGAGGTCGCATTGGTCCGCCCCGGGCAGATCAATGCGCTCCGGCTC
>DAHXNV010000029.1 GCA_027365225.1 Gammaproteobacteria bacterium | reverse complement strand
CACCTGGGCGAGCGGCCGCAGCAGCCAGACAATGCTGTCCTTCGGGCGCGGCGTGTGTCGCGGGGGCAGGATGCGCGGCTTCTTCTTCGTGCCGGCGACGCGCGCTTTGGCCCGTTCACGCTTTAGGGCCAGGGCGCGCTCGGCGTACTCACCGCCCAAGTCCGTGAGGAAGCTCTCGAGGATGGTCCGCTCGACCTCGCAGCCTTTGTGCTTGGGGCAGACTTCGTTCGCGTAGCGCTCGATCAGCTCGGCGTAGGTGATGCGGTGTCCTGAGGTATAATTGATGAAAAGCCCGGACTTTCGCTCTGCCTCGATACGTGCGGCCGCCGCCTCAGCGTCCGCGAGTGAGCCGCCGTCGAAGTTGAGGGCCTTGTGGCCTTTTTGCCGGATGCGCACGTACCAGTGGTCGTCGCCCTGCTCGACCTTGGGTGAGTGACCGTCGGTGCGTAGCGCTTTGACGTATTGACGCACGCCGTTACGGTCCTCGTGGGAGAACGTGCGCGTAAGGTTCGGGTGGCGCCGCACGGTGACGGTGTAGCGCGAGCGGTTGATCAGGGTGGCCATCGAGACTCCTCCAGGTTCAGGAGTCACGTCTAGGGAAGGCTTTTTATCCCTTTGAGGTCCGTTTCCGCCGAATTATCACGGATTTGGCACGGACGGCGCCTTTTGAGCGCCCATCAGGGCCCCGTGGTCTGCGCGGAAATGCTGGATTTCACGGCATTTGGTGATGGTCGGGGTGACAGGATTTGAACCTGCGACACCTACGTCCCGAACGTAGTGCTCTACCAGGCTGAGCTACACCCCGATGCGCAGACCCCGGAGTCTCGAGCGGGGCGGAGCCGGCACGCGAGGCGGGGCGGCGCAGTGTACTGAAGCAGGGCGGGCGCTTCAATGGTGACGCTGCGTGGGCGCGCGGCGCGGATGGCAGCAAGGCTTGGGGTTGCGTTATGCTCGCCCCACGGGACGGAAAAAAAAAGGGCCAGAACGATGGCTGATTCACCTGCCCGGCGACCTGTCGCTCGCTGGGGCGCTTGGGGGCTCGTGCTCGCGATGCTGGGGTGCCTGCCGGCGCATGCGGACTTGGTCTCGGCGCTGAATACCTTCAAGCACGGGGATTACACGCAGGCTTTTCCCGAGTTCCTTGCACTCGCCAAGCTTGGCCAGCCGCTGGCGCAGCTTGATGTCGCCTACCTTTACGCGGCAGGAGTGGGGACCGTTCGGAGCACCGTGCGCGCCTACGGCTGGGCCCGCCTCGCGGGGCAAAACGGGGAGGTAAAGGGCAGGAAGCTGGCCGTGAAACTGCGCGCTGCGCTGACCCCGGCGAATCGGCGCGCGGCCGCCCGGATCGTGGCCCCCTATACCCCGGCTGCCTTGCGCAGGAGTCTGCTGCCGATTTTCTCCGCCGGGTGCGGCACCGACGGGCGCAAGCGCTGCAGGGCCGGCACTTGGGGCCAAACGAGGCAATGTGCGCCGCTGCATGTTTACCGGTTTGTCTATCCACGGGGGGCCGAATTTTCGGGCGTGCAGGGTCGAGTGGTCGTGCACTTCACGCTCATGCCGGATGGCTCCGCTCACCTGCCCTATGTGGTGTTCGGGCTTCCCAAGCCCGGATACCGATTTCACGCGGCGGTGCGTACCAGCATTTTGCGCTCGAAGTTTGGGCACTTGCCGCCTGGCGCACAGCCCGCCCGGTGCAATCTGATGTTCAGTTTCGTCGAATCGCCTTTCGCCAGCCTCTCGGCCTATCCTCGGCTCGAACATTTTATCGACACAATGCGTCGCCGCGCGCACAGCGGTAATCCGTCCGCCGAGGCCATCTACGGGACGCTGCTCGCGACTGTGCCGCAGGTGGGGCATCGGCGCGAACGTCACTTTCTGAGCTGGCTGGTCAAGGCCGCGCAAGCCGGCGTTGCGTATGCACAGTATGAAGTCGGGGAGAGCCTGCTGGCGGGATTGGGTTGTCCGCATGACTCGGTGAAGGCGCTGCGCTGGATGCGCCTGGCAGCCGCGCAGGATGAGCCGCACGCGCAGGTTGCGTTGGCAATGCGATTGCTGCGCGGCGTGCCGACTGCCGCCCAGTGGGCCCAGGCGCGACGCCGGCTCCAGGCGGCGGTGGCGCGCCACGACAAGACCGGCGCGATGTACCTCTCGGCGCTGCTCGCGGCGGCGCCCGAGGCTCAGATCCGCGATCCGGCGCGTGCGCTGGCTCTGGAGCGCATGGCTTTCCGGGGCGTCGGGGTGGACCCGACCGGTTATGAGATCCGCGCTGCCGCGTACGCCGCCGAGGGTCGCTGCAAGCGCGCGGTGCGCGCCGAGCGCCGGGCGATGGCCCACGCGCGCGCTTTGGGGTGGTCACTTGCCCCGCTGCAGGCGCGCTTGCGGCGCTATAGGGCAGGAAAGCCCTGGTTCGGCAACTTGTTGGATGATGCCGCTCCGCCGCGGAGGCAGGCCCGAGCGGCCCGCGCCGCCACGCCGACGTCGGGCTCGGCGCGGCTGGGCGACTAAGTGGTGTGCTCGACCGCGAAGTGCGCCAGTGCGACGAGGCCGCGCTTGTAAGGGGTCTCGGGCAGTGCCTTCAACGCCTCTAGCGCCTGCTCGGCCGATTCCTGCGCCAGGCGCGCGGCATAGGCGATCCCGCCGGTCAACTCGATCGCGGAGATCATCGGCTCGAGATCGGCGCAGCCCTGTTCGATGGCCTGACGGATGGCCGCGCGCTGGGTCTCGGTGCCGCGGCGCAGCGCATGGATCAGCGGCAGGGTGGGTTTGCCTTCGGCCAGATCGTCACCCAGGTTCTTGCCCCGCTCCGCCGGATTGGACCGGTAATCGAGCACGTCGTCGACCAGCTGATAGGCGGTGCCGAGGTGCCGTCCGTAGGTCGCGAGCGCCTGGCGCAGCGGGTCGGGACCGTCAGCCAATACCGCCGCCACCTCGCCGCCGGCCTCGAACAGCTTGGCGGTCTTGCGATAGATGACCTCGAGATAACGCTGCTCCGTGGTGTCGGGGTCATGCGCATTCATCAGCTGCATCACCTCGCCCTCGGCGATCACGTTGGTCGCTTCGGCCATGATTTCCATCACCGTCTGGGAGGCGAGGGAAGTCATCATCTGAAAGGCGCGCGAGTACACGAAATCCCCGACCAGCACGCTGGCCTGGTTGCCGAACACCTCGTTGGCCGTGTAGCGGCCCCGGCGTAGCGAGGAGCCGTCGACCACATCATCGTGCAGCAGCGTCGCGGTATGAATGAACTCGATGAACGCCGCAGCTTCGATATGGGACGCGCGCAGGCCGCAGGCGCGCCCCGCCAGCACCACCAGCAGCGGACGCAGCCGTTTGCCGCCGCCGGCAATGATGTGCTCGGCAATCTGATCGACCAGCGGCACGGCGCTCTTGAGGCGTTGGCGGATGACATCGTCCACCGCGGCAAGATCGGTCGCGACCAGCGCGCGTATTTCTTCCAGGGTCATTAGTCAATGGACTTTCGATACCGCGGCGCATCGTAGCCGACCGGGAGGTGCACCGCACGCCAAAGCGCAAGAACAAGAAGAAGATTCCGCCAGCCGGTCCGCCCGCGCCCGCGAGCCGGTGTTTGACCCGGCCCGGACCGCCCAGTAGAATGCCCGCCCTTTCCCAGACCTCTCGTTCCGGTTCAATACCTTATGTACGCAGTGATCGCCACCGGCGGAAAGCAGTATCGCGTGACCCAGGACGGGGTGCTGCGTATCGAGAAACTGGATGCCGAGCCCGGTGCCACGGTCGAGTTCGACCGGGTGCTGCTGGTCGGCGAGGGCGCCGAGGTAAAGCTCGGCAAGCCCCTCCTCGAGGGCGGCAAGGTGACCGCGACCGTAGTACGCCACGGCAAGGGCCGCAAGGTCTCCGTGGTGAAGTTCAAGCGGCGCGCCCATTACCTGCGGCAGAAGACCCACCGTCAACCCTTCACCGAGGTGAAGGTCACGGGTATCAGCGCGGGTTGAAGCGCGTCCATTCGATCGGAAGACCGTATACATGGCACATAAAAAGGCAGGCGGCAGCACCAAGAACGGCCGCGAGTCTCATTCCAAGCGGCTGGGCGTCAAGCGCTTCGGCGGCGAGCACGTGCTGGCTGGGAACATCATCGTGCGCCAGCGCGGCACCCACATGCGCGCCGGTGTGAACGTCGGCGTCGGAACGGATCACACGCTCTTTGCCAAAGTGACCGGCACGGTGCAGTTCCGGCACAAAGGCGTCGACCAGCGTACCTACGTCAACGTCGTGCCCGAGGCAGCGCCGAGCGAGGCCTGAGCCGCCGCGCGCCGATCTGCGGACCGTAAAGAAAGCCCCGGCCCTGTGCCGGGGCTTTCGTCTCTGAAGCAGCAAGGCTATGAAATTCGTCGACGAGGCGAGGATCCGGGTTCAGGCCGGCAACGGCGGTCGCGGCAGCACCAGCTTTCGCCGGGAGAAGTTCGTGCCCCTCGGGGGGCCCGATGGCGGCGACGGCGGCCACGGCGGTAGCGTGTATCTGCGCGCCGCCGCCGGCATCAATACGCTGGTGGACTTCCGTATCGAGCGGATCTGGCGCGCAGCGCACGGGGAGCCCGGATCGAGCCGCGATTGCACCGGACGGAGCGGGGAGGACCTGTACATCCCGGTGCCCATCGGTACCGTCGTGCGCGACGGCGAGACCGGCGAGGTGCTGGGCGATCTGACCCACGAAGGCGACCTGCTGGCTGTGGCTCGCGGCGGGAAGGGAGGCTGGGGCAATCAGCGCTTCAAGTCGAGCGTCAATCGCGCGCCCCGCCAGTTCGGGCCCGGTCTGCCGGGGGAGAAACGTACTTTAGAGCTCGAGTTGAAGCTACTGGCCGACGTGGGTCTGCTGGGTCAGCCCAATGCGGGCAAGTCCACACTGATCCGGGCCGTGTCCGCCGCGCGGCCCAAAGTGGCCGACTATCCTTTCACGACGCTGTATCCGAATCTCGGCGTGGTCGCCGTCGGTGAGCACCGCAGCTTCGTCATGGCCGACATCCCCGGTTTGATCGAAGGGGCCGCCGAGGGGGCCGGCCTGGGCATCCGCTTCCTGAAGCACCTGCAGCGTACGCGCCTGCTGTTGCACGTGCTCGATGTGGCCCCGCCCGATCCCCACGCCGATCCGGTCGCGGACGCGCGGTCCATCGTGGCGGAGCTGAAGAAGTTCAGTCCGGTGCTAGCCGCCAAGCCGCGCTGGCTGGTGATCAACAAGTGCGATTTGCTCCTCGAGGAGGAGGCCGAGCGGCGTGCGCGAGAAATCGTGCGGCGACTGCGGCACCGCGGTCCGCGGTTCCTCATCTCGGGTGCGACGGGAGCCGGAACGCGCGCGCTGTGCGAGGCGGTTATGCGTTTCTTGGACGAGCAGGATGCTGCCGAGCGCGAGCGCGCAGCAGCTCGAGGAGATACTGGCGACGGGCAGCGGGCTTGAGCTTCACCGAAACCGACATGGCGGGCTTGGCGGGGCTCGCAGGTACCTTGTGACCGAGCTCCACCTGCCGCTCCCTAGTGCATGGCGCGAATACGCGCCGCGAGCCGGCTCTTGTGGCGAGCCGCCTTGTTGCGGTGAATGATGCGCTTGTTGACTAGGGTATCGATCAACGGCACCGCAGCCCGGTAGGTGGTCTCGGCCGACTTCTTGTCCCCGCCGGCGATCGCGACGGTCACGGCGCGCATGGCCGTACGCATGCGCGAGCGCAGCGCAACATTGCGGGCGCGATGTTCTTCGGCTTGGCGGGCCGCCTTTTCGGCGGACTTGGTGTTGGCCACAAATGCTCCGTATCAACCAGCGGGCCCCAGCTCGGGGGGGCGGTAGTCTGCTCAGCTGCAGGCGCCTTGTCAACGTCGCGTGGGCGCCCGCGGCGGGCAGGACGCCTCTGCCCGATGCGAGCGCCATCCCTGCCTCGGCCGGCGCAAATCCTGTATTCTGCCCTTCCTTCGGGTGATGGTGGCGGCTCGGGCGGCCAATGGAGCTGATTCGCGGACTCAATGGCATGACCGATCGTCGGCGGGGCTGCGTCGTCACCATCGGGACCTTCGACGGCATCCACCTCGGGCATCAGGCGCTGCTGGCCGCGCTGGCGGCCTATGGCCGGCGGCTCGGGCGCCCGAAGATGGTCTTGACGTTCGAGCCGATGCCGCGGGAGTACCTTTCGGGCCCGGAATGTCCGGCGAGGCTGACCTCCTTCAGGGAGCGCTGGCGGGTCCTCGAGCACCTGGGGGTCGATGTCCTGTGGGTGCTGCGGTTTGCCGAGCCGCTGCGTCAGCTCTCGGGCGAGGCCTTTACGACGCTGCTCGCGAACGCGCTGCGCGCCCCCGTGGTGGTGATCGGACACGACTTTCGCTTCGGGCGCAATGGCGAGGCGACCGGCGAGACGCTGCGGGCGGCGGGGGAGCGGCTCGGCTTTGCCACCGAGGTGATCGAGCCGGTGCAGCTCGAGGGCGAGCGGGTGAGCAGCAGCGCGGTGCGCGCGGCGCTCGCCAGCGGAAACCTCGAGCGCGCCCATCGCCTGCTCGGACGGCCGTACAGCATGATCGGGCGCGTCATTCGCGGTGAGCGGCTCGGCCGGCAGCTGGGTTTCCCGACCGCCAATCTGCGCCTCGAGCGGCGCCGCTCGGCCCTGGCGGGCATCTTCGCCGTGCGTGTGCACGGCATCGACGCGGCGCCCCTGCCGGCGGTGGCCAGTCTCGGGCGCCGGCCGACCGTGGGCGGCGGAGAGGTACTGCTCGAGGTGCACGTGTTTGATTTTTCCGGCGACCTGTACGGCCGACGGATCGAAGTGGAGTTCGTGGCCAAGCTGCGCGAGGAGGCGCATTTCGAGGGCGTCGAGTCGCTCGTTCGCCAGATGCACCAGGATGCGCAGCAGGCCCGGGCGATCTTGAAGGTTTGACCCGGCCTGGGGCCGGTAACGGCGAGTTCATGTCCGATTACAAACACACGATCAACCTGCCGGCGACGCGCTTTCCGATGAAAGCCGATCTGGCGCGGCGCGAGCCGGATTGGGTGACGGCCTGGCAAGCGAACGGCCTGTACGCGAAGTTGCGCGAGCGCGGGCGCGGCCGGCCGCGGTTCGTGCTGCACGACGGGCCGCCCTATGCCAACGGCGCGATCCACATCGGTCACGCGGTCAACAAGATCCTGAAGGACGTCATCGTCAAGGCTCGCACGCTCGAAGGTTTCGATGCGCCCTACATCCCGGGCTGGGATTGTCATGGCCTGCCGATCGAGCTGCAGGTGGAGAAAAAGCACGGTCGGGCGGGCGGCACGCTCGATGCCGCGGCATTCCGGGCCGCGTGCCGCGCCTTCGCCGCCGAGCAGATCGACCTGCAGCGGCGCGACTTCCAGCGGCTCGGCGTGCTCGGGGACTGGGATCGGCCGTATCTCACCATGGCGCCGCACTACGAGGCGCAACAGATCCGCGCGCTCGGTCGCATCATCGGCAACGGCCACGTCTACAAGGGCGTCAAGCCCGTACATTGGTGCCTCGATTGCCGCTCGGCGCTGGCCGAGGCGGAGGTCGAGTACGCGGAGCGGACCTCGCCGGCCATCGACGTCGCCTTCGGGGTGGCGGACCTCAAGGCGCTGAGCCGCAGGCTGGCGATCTCGCTCGATGACACTCCGGTCGCTCTGGTCATCTGGACCACGACGCCATGGACGCTGCCGGCGAATCAGGCGGTGGCGCTGCGCGATTCGCTGCATTACGCGCTCGTGCAGGCCGAGATCGGCGGCGTCCAGCGCCGCTTGATCCTCGCGACCGAGCTGCTCGAGCCGTGCCTGAAGCGCTACGGGGCGGGCAGCCATCGAGTGCTCGCGCAGGCCGAGGGCCGCGCGCTGGAGGGGCTCGAGCTCGAGCACCCCTTGGACCATCGGCGGGTGCCGGTGATTCTCGGCGAGCACGTCACGCTCGATGCCGGAACGGGCGCGGTGCACACCGCGCCCGGTCACGGGCACGAGGATTTCGTGGTGGGCCGCCGCTACGGGCTCGCAGTGGTCAACCCTGTCGGCAACGACGGGCGCTTCCTGCCAGACACGGCGCTCGTGGCAGGGCTGCGGGTCGATGCGGCCAACCCGGTGCTCATCGAAGCGCTGCGGGCGCGCGGGGCGCTCTTGGCGCACCAACCGATGAGGCACAGCTATCCGCATTGCTGGCGGCACAAGACGCCGGTGATCTTCCGCGCCACGCCGCAGTGGTTCATCAGCATGGACAACAAGGGACTGCGCGAGCATGCGCTGCGCGACATCAGGCGAGTCAGCTGGACGCCGCAGTGGGGCGAGCAGCGCATCAGCGGCATGATCGAAGATCGGCCGGACTGGTGCATCTCCCGCCAGCGACTCTGGGGCGTGCCGATCGCGCTGTTCGTGCGCGCCGGTAGCGGCGAGCTGCACCCGCGCACGCCGGAGCTGATCGAGCAGATCGCCGCGCGTGTCGAGCGCGAGGGGATCGAGGCCTGGTTCGCCCTCGATCCGGTGGAGCTGCTCGGGCCCGAAGCCGGCCAGTACGAGAAGGTGACCGACGTGATGGACGTGTGGGCCGACTCGGGCCTGTCCTTCGAGTGTGTGGGGAGCGAACGGCCCGAGATGAGCGCCCCGGCCGATCTGTACCTGGAGGGTTCGGATCAACACCGCGGCTGGTTCCACAGCTCGCTGCTGATGTCCGAGGCGCTCTACGAGCGCGCCCCGTACCGGGCCGTGCTGACCCACGGGTTCGCGGTGGATGAGCAGGGACGCAAGCAGTCGAAGTCCCTCGGCAACGTGGTGGCGCCGCAGAAGGTGGCGAACAGTCTCGGGGCGGACGTGCTGCGGCTGTGGGTCACGGCCACCGATTACGCCAACGAGATGAGCGTCTCCGACGAGATTCTCAAGCGCACGGCGGATTCCTACCGCCGGATCCGCAACACGATGCGCTACCTGCTCGGCAATCTCGATGGATTCGATCCGGCCCGCCATAGGCTCGCCCCGCAGGACATGCTGGCTCTGGACCGCTGGGCGCTCGGGCGCGCCGCTGCGCTGCAGGGGGAGGTCCGCGACGCCTACCTGCGCTACGCCTTCCATCTGATCTATCAGAAGGTGCACAACTTCTGCAGCGTCGAGCTCGGGTCGTTCTACCTCGATGTGCTGAAGGACCGCATGTACACACTGCCGGCCGGCTCGCGCGCGCGGCGCTCGGCGCAGACGGCGATGTATCACCTTGCCGAGTGCATGGTGCGCTGGCTCGCCCCGATCCTCTCGTTCACGGCCGAGGAGATCTGGACGTTCCTGCCGGGGGAGCGCGACGAGTCGGTGTTCCTGAGCACCTGGCACGTTCCGCCGCAGGTCCCGGCCGGCGAGATCGACTGGCCGGCTCTGCTGCTGCTGCGCGCTGACGTCACGCGCGAGCTGGAACGGCTGCGCGATGCCGGCACGATCGGCGCGCCGCTCGATGCCGAGGTCGACGTATACTGCCGACCCGAGCATTACCAGCGCCTGGGCGCACTCGGGGAGGAGTTGCGCTTCTTCTTCATCACCTCCCAGGCGCGGGTGCATCGGCTCGATGGCCCGCCGCCGGCCGGTGCCGCACCGGCCCTCAACACCGGCACCGGGGCGGTATGGGTGGCGGTGGCTCCCTCGCGCGACGCAAAGTGCGTACGCTGCTGGCAGCATCGGCCCGATGTCGGGGCCCACAGCGGGCACCCGCAGCTGTGCGGCCGCTGCATCAGCAATGTGGACGGGCCGGGTGAAAGGCGAGTATTCGTATGAGCAGCGGCACTGGAGTGAACACGCGCGAGCTCGGCGGGCGCATCTGGCTGCTGCTCTCCCTTGCGGTCATTGCGCTCGATCAGTGGAGCAAGGCCTGGATCGTGCGACACATGGCCTTCCACGTCGCGCATCCGCTGCTGCCGGTGCTCGATCTGACGCTCGCCTACAACACCGGGGCGGCGTTCAGCTTCCTGGCGGGCCAATCCGGCTGGCAACGCTGGCTGCTCAGCGGGCTCGCGCTGGCGGTGGCGGTGCTGATCGTCTTTTATCTCGGTCGGTTGAAGGCGCGCCGCCAGGGGCTGCTCTGCGCGGCTCTGGCGCTGATTCTCGGCGGGGCGGTCGGCAACGTGATCGACCGGATCCGGCTCGGCTATGTCGTCGATTTCATCAGCTTTCACTGGCGTGGCCACTACTTCCCGGCGTTTAATGTCGCGGATTCCTCGATTACGATCGGGGCCGGACTGCTGCTGCTTGATCTGTGGCGCGAGGGCCGCAGATCGCGCCCGCGGCGATCCGCACAGGAGGACAACTGATGCAAGTGCTGCTGGCCAATCCACGCGGGTTTTGCGCCGGTGTCGACCGGGCCATCGACATCGTCGAGCGGGCGATCGACCTGTTCGGCGCGCCGATCTACGTTCGCCACGAGGTGGTGCACAACCGCCACGTCGTTGAGCGTTTGCGTGAGCGCGGCGCGGTGTTCGTGGAGGAATTGCGTGAAGTGCCCCAAGGCGCGACCGTGATCTTCTCCGCGCACGGGGTCGCGCACGCGGTCGAGAACGAGGCGCGAGAGCGGGGCCTTAAGGTATTCGACGCCACCTGCCCGCTGGTGACCAAGGTGCACATGGAGGTCCAGCGCTATGCCCTCGAGGGCCGCGAGGTCATCCTCATCGGCCATGCCGGCCATCCGGAGGTGGAAGGCACCATGGGCCGGTTCGATACTTCCCACGGCGGGAGGATGTATCTGGTCGGCAGCGCCGAGGAAGCCGAGCGGCTCGAGGTGCGTGAGCCGCAGAAACTCGCCTTCGTGACGCAGACGACGCTCTCGGTGGACGACACCGCGGAGATCGTCGCGACGCTGCGTCGCCGCTTCGCCGCGCTCGCCACGCCGCGCAAGGAGGACATCTGCTATGCCACCCAGAACCGCCAGGACTCGGTCAAGAAGCTGCTTGCCGAATGCGACATCCTGATCGTGGTCGGCTCGCGGGCCAGCTCCAACTCCAACCGGCTGCGCGAGCTGGCCGAGCGGGCGGGCGTCCCGGGATATCTGGTCGACGGACCGCAGGATCTGCGGCGCGAGTGGTTCGAAGGCAAGCGCTGTGTGGGGCTCACCGCCGGCGCCTCGGCGCCCGAGGTGCTGGTGCGTGCGGTGTTGGATCAGCTGCGCGCCTGGGGCGCCGAAGTGCCGCGCGAGGTGAGCGGGCGGGAGGAAAAAGTCATCTTCGGCCTGCCGCGCGAACTCAGGCGCGCGTAGCGCCGCCCGGCGCGTACAGGGATTTCTTCAGCTTCCAGCGCTTGTGCGACCACGGCCAGTCGGACGGTGCCGCGATGATCTGCCGCTCGACTTCGCGCACGTAGCGTTCGGTGAGCGCGCCGCCCGCGAGCCGCTCGCCCGGCGTCGAGAGCGGCACGAACGCCATTTCGTAAAATCCGCGCCGCACGCGCCGCATGGTGATGAAGAACACCGGAAAGCGCGTGACTCGCGCGATCTCCTCCGGCCCCATGTAGAAGGACGTGTCGCGGTTGAGGAAGCGCGTCCAGTGCTTGCGCTCGCTGGTCGTCGGCTCCTGATCGGCCACCATCGCGATCGCGCGGGTCACTTTGCCGCGTTGGATGATGTCCGCCAGCAGCTGCTTGGCCGGGATCAGACGGCAGCCGAAGCGGCTGCGCAGCGTCATCATTTCACGCTCGGCCCACGGGTCGACCAGGGGCTTGTAGGCCGCATCGATCGGGTAGCCGAGCTCGAGCGACAGCGCGAGCAGCATCCATTCCCAGTTGCACTGATGGGCAGCCGCCAGGAGCACCGATTGACCCTGGGCAAGATAGGCCCGTGGCGCCTCCAGGTTCACGATGCGCACCCGGCGGCGGATCTCATCGGCCGGCAGGGTGGCCGATTTGATTACCTCGACGAGCATCTGCGCGAAACCCTGATAGTAGCGGCGGCGTACCGCGCGCAGGCGCTCGGGATCCCACTCGGGGAACGCGCGCGCGAGATTGTCCCGTACCACCGCATCGCGATACGGAAAGACCCGAAACGCAAGCCAGCCGAGCAGGTCCGCCAGGCGGTACAGCAGTGCCAGCGGCACCCGGGAGAGCAGGCGGACCCACCACACGGGGGGAGCCTGGGGACGGGGGACGGCCGGGGATGTCGCGGCGGCGGAGGGCTCGGGGGTGGGCAGTTCCTGGTTCACGGATCTTGATGAAGTGGCGCGCCGTTCTCGCGGTGGCGGATGCTGCGAGGCCGGCGCATGGTACCGGCACACACCGCGCATGCAAGCGCAAGAGCCGCCGAATATACTGGGCATCACATGGCCAATGCACATGTCGCGGCGGATGATCGCTACCGCCGATGAGCTGAAGCGGTTGCTGGAGGCGCTGCAGTGTCTCAGGACGGGCAGTGGAAACCGCCTGCCGGGCTTCGCCGAGCCGATCCTGGTTTTTCTCGGGACTCGGCCCGACGCCCCGGTACGGATGGGTGAGCTGCGCGAGCGGCTGGGTCTCGGTCAATCGCGTGCGAGCCGGCTGTGCGCCGCGCTCAAGCGTGCCGGCCTGGTGGCAATCACCACCGCCCCCGAGGACCGCCGGGCATCCTGGGTTCAGTTGACTCCGGCGGGCCGGACGCTCATCGAGGATTGTGCCGGCGCACTGCGCACGGAAGCCTCGTCCGATCCATAAATCCGCTTTCGGATGGATCTGTTTCAGGGTGTAAATCCCGCGGCAGGTGCCGGCCTCGGTGGGGGGCGGGGCTTGACCCCGGACCACACTCCAGGCCCTAGCATGCCGTCAGTCCGGTCAGCACCCGCACCGGAGGGATTGTTCAAGGAGTCCGCCGCGTGGCCGTCCCCGCCGCCCAGATCGCGCCCAACCGCCTGAGTCTGCCCATCCAGGGCATGACGTGCGCGTCGTGCGTGGCCCGGGTCGAGCGCGCGCTGAATGCGCTGCCGGGCGTGCAGGCCGAGGTGAATCTCGCCACGGAGCGGGCCGAGGTGCATTTCGACGCCGCGCGGGTCAGTGCGAAGGACCTGGCTGAGGCGGTGCGCGGGGCCGGCTACGACGTTGCGCAGGAAACGCGCGAGCTGTCGATCTCGGGCATGACGTGCGCCACGTGCGCGCAGCGGCTCGAGCGGGCGCTGCGCGCGGTGCCCGGAGTGACGGGCGTTGCGGTGAACCTCGCCAGCGAGCGAGCCCTGGTCGAAGGGACCGCGGCGCTGCACGCGGCGCCGCTGCTCGAGGCGGTGCAACGCGCCGGGTACGAGGCCACGATCATCGGCACCGCCGCCGAGGAAGCGCGGCTCGAGGCCGAGCAGGCGCGGCGCTTCAGGCGCGAGACGGCACGGCTGGTGGTGGCGGCCGTCCTGGGCGCTGCGCTGCTGCTGCCCACCGCCGGGGTGGCGCTGCCCGACCTGTTGGAGCTGGCGCTGGCAAGCATCGTGCAGTTCGTGATCGGTGCGCGCTTCTACCGCGGCGCGTGGCGGGCGCTGCGCGCGGGCGCCGGCAACATGGACCTGCTGGTGGCGCTCGGCACATCCGCCGCGTATTGCTACAGCGTCTGGCTGATGTTTGCGCGGTCCGGCGCGCCGCTGTATCTCGACTCCGCGGCGGTCGTGATCGCGCTGGTCACGGCGGGCAAATGGCTCGAGACGCGCGCCAAGCGCGCCACCACGGCGGCAATCCGCCAGCTGATGTCACTGCGCCCGCAGCGCGCGTGCGTCGTGCGCGACGGGGTGGAGGTTCAAGTGCCGCTCGAGGCGGTCGCGGTGGGCGACCTCGTGGTGGTGCGGCCAGGCGAGCGCGTGCCGGTCGACGGTATCGTGCGCAGCGGAGCGAGCGAACTCGACGAGAGTCTGCTCACGGGCGAGAGCCTCCCGGTGGATCGGACCGTGGGCGAGACGGTGACCGGCGGATCCATCAACGGCAGCGGGCTGCTGCGCATCGAGACTACGGCAGCCGCCGAACAGTCCGTGCTGGCGCGCATCATTGCGCTTATCGAGGGTGCGCAGGCCCGCAAGCCCCCCGTGCAGCGCCTCGTCGATCGCGTCGCGGCGGTATTCGTGCCCGCGGTGCTTGCAGTGGGAGTGGCCGCGTGGCTCTCCTGGTGGCTGCTGGCCGGTCAGTTCGGCGCCGGGGTCATCGCCGCGGTCTCCGTGCTGGTCATCGCCTGTCCGTGTGCGCTCGGCCTGGCCACCCCCACGGCGCTGATGGTCGGTACCGGCGCGGCCGCGCGCGCCGGGATCCTGATCCGGGATGCCGAAGCGCTCGAGCAGGCGCACCGGCTCGATACCGTGGTGTTCGACAAAACCGGCACCCTCACCGAGGGGCGTCCCGTAGTCACCGAGATCCTCGCCGAGGGCATCGGCGAGCGTGAGCTGCTGGCGTTGACCGCCGCGGCACAGACCGGGAGCGAGCATCCGCTGGCCCGAGCGGTTCTGGCGCGGGCCCGGGCGGATCAGGTCGCGCTGCCGCCGCTTGCGGCGCTGCAGGCCCGGCCGGGCCAGGGGCTCATCGCACAGGTCGCCGGGCGTCGCCTGGCGGTCGGCAACCGCTCGTTGATGCGCGAGTTCGGCGTAGCGCCCGAGGTCGGGCAGGCCGCCGCGCAGCGTCTGGAGCATGAGGGACGCTCGATCATGTGGGTGGCGGACCTGACCGATGGGCCGCGGCTGCTCGGGCTGATCGCCTGCGCCGATCCGATCAAGCCCGCCGCCGCCGAGGCGGTGCGCGCGCTGCACGCGATCGGCCTCAAGACGGTGCTGCTGACGGGCGATCATGCGCGGGCGGCCGAGCGGGTGGCCGCCGCGATAGGCATTCCGGAAGTGCTGAGCGAGGTCCGGCCGGCCGAGAAGGCCGAGCAGGTGCGGCGGCTCCAGGGCAGCGGCCGACGTGTCGCCATGATCGGCGATGGCGTCAACGATGCGCCCGCGTTGGCGGCGGCCGATGTCGGCATGGCCATGGGTGGCGGCACGGATGTGGCGCTGCAGACCGCTTCGATCACGCTGATGCGTGCCGACCCGAGGCTCGTGGTCGATGCCATCGCGGTGAGCCGCGCGACGTACCGCAAGATCCGTCAGGGATTGTTCTGGGCGTTCGTCTACAACGTCGTCGGTCTTCCGGCGGCGGCGTTTGGATTGCTCAATCCAATGATCGCCGGGGCGGCAATGGCGCTCTCATCGGTCAGCGTCGTGTCGAATGCGCTGCTGCTGAGGCGGTGGCGTCCGCTTGCCAGGAGCGGCGGGCGAGCGACTCAGCCCCGAGCATAGGCGTTCAGCCAGCGTTGCGACGGTAACCCGACCTGGGTCATCCATCCACCGCCGCGAGAGCGGTAGAGAATGGTCGGCGTGCCGTTACCACCCGCGTCGCTCATGGCGTCCAGATGAATCATCAGCAACTTCGCGATCGCGGGCGGAATCCGGCGCGCCGGGGCAATGCCGCCGTGCTCACGAGCCAGATCGAAGCGGCGCTCATCGAGGCGCAGCGCCGCCGCGGGGTTGGCCGCGGTGAGGATCGCGGCTGCGCGCGCCTGGCTGGTTCGCTCGAGGAAGCCCACGAGCACCCAGCGAACCTGCAGCCGACCGGCGGCGATCAACGGCTCTGCCATGTGGTAGAAGTGATAGCAGAAGCTGCAGTTGGGATCGATGATGGCGTAGAGCAGCGGCGCGTGCGGCCGGCCTGCCTCGATCAGGTGCCCGGCCTTTTGCAGCCGGCGGATCACCGCCGCATCGTTCACAGGCGCGTATTGCTGGCGATACACGCCATTCAGATCGACGTTCTGGGGCGAGATGAGCTCTCCGGTGAACAGATAGCCGTGCGAGCCGTAGACCACCTCGCGGTTGCCCTCGAAGCGCACCACGTAGCCGGTCAGTCCCGGCACCGCGCTCGGGAAGCGGGTGAGCAGCCGGATCTTGCCGACATGTATGAGCGCGGCCAGGGCCGGGGGCGGGGCCGGGAGCGAGGAGGCGCGCGGGGATTGCGCCGGATGTGCGGGCGCGCATCCCCCGAGCAGCGCAACGAGGACCGCAGCCAGGGGACCTGCCGCTCGGGCCAGGTTTTTGGGGGATTTCAACGCGGGCGCTCCAGCGGTGGGGACGGCGGGTCAGGCAGCGGCGGATCGGCCGCTGCGCCGCCTAACAGTGTACTGTAAGGGGCCACGTCCGGGCGTGACGCCGTTGACCCTGGACCGTGGTCCAGGGCGTAGGGTCGGCCATGGACAGTGGAGGCATCCATGCAATCGGTCATCTTGAGCATTCAGGGCATGCACTGCGGCGGGTGCGCACAGTCGATCAAGCGGCTGCTCGAGCGCCAGCCGGGCGTCGAGTCCGCCGACGTGAGTTTCGAGGCGGGCGAGGCGCACGTGCGGTTCGACCCGGCGCGACTGTCGGCGCAGCAGCTGGTGAGCGTGCTCGAGCCGCCAGGCTACCAGGCGAGCGTTCGCCGCTAGCGGCGGCCCCCGGCCGCCGTGCTCAGGACTGCCCGGCCGCTGGCAGGCGCAGCGTGAAGCAGGCGCCGGGCTCCCCCGGCCGGTAATCGAGTGTGCCGCGGTGCGCGCGCGCGATCGTACGGCTGCTGGCGAGCCCCAGCCCCGTGCCGGCCGACTTGGTGGTGCAGAACGGCTCGAATAGGCGCGACGCGATTTCCGGTGAGATGCCCGGCCCGTTGTCGCTCACTTCGATCAGGACGTTCCCATCCGGCGCGCGCGCGGTGCTGACCACCACTTCGCGGGTGTCGCCGGGACGCTCCTGCAGCGCTTCGAGCGCGTTGCGCACCAGGGCAAGAATCACCTGCTGGATCTGCGCCCGATCGAGGCGCAGCGGGGCCAAACCGTCCCCGAGCTCGAAGCGGCAGCGCGAGTTGTGCGTCCGCGCGTCGGACTCGAGCAGGTCGGCGAGTTCGCGGATCAGGGCGTTGACGTCGCAGAGCTCGCGGCTCGATTCGCGCTCTCGCGTCAAGCCGCGCAGCCGGCTGATGATGTCTCCGGCCCGCACGGCCTGCGCGGTGATCTGCCGCAGCGCCTCGCGCACCTCCTCGAGGTCCGGCTGCGGTGCCCCGAGCAGCCGCTCGCAGGCTTGCGCGTAATTGGCGACCGCCGCGAGCGGCTGGTTGATCTCATGCGCCAGGCCGGCGGCCATCTCGCCGATCGCCGCGAGCCGCGAGACGTGCATCAGGCGGTCTTGCAGCTGCCGGGTGGCGTCCACGAATCGCAGCTCGGATTCATTCATAGAAAAATCGTGGTGCGTATGCGCCGCCCTGTCTGTACGTGATTTCCACCCGTGAGTGCCTCGGCAGCCCATCCGGGGAGTCTGATCGGTGGGACGAGCGTATCCGGATCGACCGTCCCGCTCCGGTGCGCGATGGCACAACAGGCCGCGCTCAGCATGGCGCGCATGCGCCGCCCCGTCTGTACGTAATTTCCCCACCCACGAGCGGCTCGGCAGCTCATCCGGCGAGCCTGACCAGTCGGGCGATCGTATTCGGATCGACCGTCCCGCTCTGGTGCGCCAGATCATAACAGGCGGCGCTCAGCACGGCGTGCTTGGCCACGCTCAGTGTCGTGCTCGTCTCCCGCAGCCGCTGCTCGATGGCACCCAACACCCGCTCGAGCAGTGCGCTGTCGAGGGGCGTGCGGGTGGGCGGATCGTGCGCGGCGGGTTGATCCGAGGCGGATCCACGGCCAGCCACCAGCCAGTCGATCCGGGTCTGCGTGAACTCGCTCAGCGCGCGCAGGTCCGTGACGCCCGGCTCGGACTGACCCCGCAGCCATTTGCGCACGGCGCCTTCGGAGCGCCCGATCGCGCTTGCGGCAGCCGCGATGCCGCCCACCGGGTCCAGCGCTTGCTTCAGCCGCGCGGGGAAGCCGCTCGCGCGACGCGTTTGGATCTGCTGCAGCGTCATGAAGCCTGAATGTAATGGGACTTTATGAACGTACGATAGTATCATACAAATGTGATTTCTCGTGCACGATTGTGATGACGACGCTCGATAACGCGTGCGATCCGGCCGTTCATGGTCCCCGGAGCGTCTCGGGCGCGCCGCTATAATCGCCGCCCAGTCTCCCGGGGCCACGCGGCATGCGGTGCCCTGGAGCGAAAGTGGCGGAACTGGTAGACGCGCTGGACTTAGGATCCAGTGGGGTAACCCGTGAGAGTTCGAGTCTCTCCTTTCGCACCAGTCTGATGCGCCGACCATCCGACGGCGCGGATGCCAAGTGCGCGCGGCTATGGCAAAATGCGTAGTCTTGCGCGGTTGTCGCCCGCTGTCCGGCTCGTCGGTTCGCCGGCTGCGTGCAGCTCCTGACGGGGCCGTGCGCGCCGGGCGCAACCCGGAACAACGCGACTGCGCGTCCCATTGGCTCGAGGTTCAGGAATGCAGGTTTCGTTGTCCGCCCGCGGGGCGCTGGAGCGCCGTCTCGAAGTGGCCGTCCCCGCCGCCGAGGTGACCCAGGAATTTGAGCAGCGCCTGAAGAGGGTGGCCCGCTCGGCGCGCCTGAAGGGCTTTCGCCCCGGCAAGGCGCCATTGCCCGTCGTGCGCAAGCAATTCGGCGAGCAGGTGCATGCGGAGGTGGTCGACCACCTGATCCGCAGCTGCCTAGCCCAGGCGCTGCGTGAGCAGAATCTCACGCCCGCGGGCGGGCCGCGCATCGAGCCGATCGCGATCGCGCCGGGCGCGGAGCTGAAGTTCGCGGCGGTGTTCGAGATCATGCCGGAAGTCCGGGTGAAACCCCCCGAAGGCACCGAGATCTCGCGTCCGAGCGCCGCGGTGACCGAGGCGGACGTCGACGCCATGGTCGAGAGCATGCGCCGGCAGCGCGCGCAATTCTCCCCCGCGGACCGGCCGGCCGAGCTGACCGACCGTGTGACGGTCGACTACACGGGCCTGATGGACGGCAAGCCTTTCGAGGGGGGCGATGCTTCAGACGTAACGCTCGTCCTCGGCAACAAGCAGAACCGCCCGGAGTTGGAATCCGCCCTCATGGGAGCGCGTGCCGGCGAGACGCGCCAGGTCAGCGTGACCTTCCCGGCGGATATGTCCAATGCCACGCTCGCCGGCAAGAGCGCCGAGCTGTCGGTGTCGGTCAAGCAGGTGGAGGCGCAATCGCTGCCACCGGTGGACGAGGCCTTCTGCCGCTCGTTCGGCATCGAGGACGGCAGCGTCGAGACGCTGCGAGCCGAGGTGCGCGCGAGCATGGAGCGCGAGCTGGCCGATCTGGTGCGCGGCCGCCTGCGCGCGCAGGTTCTCGATGCGTTGTATGCGCAAAATCCCCTCGAGGTGCCCCGGACGCTGATCGAGGAGCAGGTGCAGCAGATGCAGCTCGATGCGGCCCGCAACATGGGCGTGCGCGAGGCCTCGCAGCTGCCGCCCCGGGAGCCGTTCGAGGACCCCGCGCGCCGGCGCGCGGCACTGGGCTTGATTCTCGGGCAGATCATCCGCAGCGAGGGGCTGCAGCCGGACCCGCAGCGTATCGAGGAGCGCCTCGAGGAGCTCGCATCGAACTACCCCAACCCGCAGGAGGCGCACGCCGCCTATCGGCGCAGCGCCGAGGCGATGCGCCAGATCGAGTCCGCGGCGCTCGAGGAACAGGTGATCGACTGGTTCGTCGCGCGCGCGGCCGTTCGGGACCAGCCCATGACGTTCCAGGAGCTGACGGGCTTTGGGCAGGGGAGCTGAGCGGCGGCGCCCCCCCGCGCCGGGCATCGGCCGTACGAATTCAACGCCAGGGCGACTCCCACGATTTCCCCCTTGCGCGGAACCGGGCGCTCGTAGCGTAATGGCGGCAAGCACGGAGACCCGAACAGATGAATGAACGCGGATTGAACCTGGTACCGATCGTCGTCGAGCAGACCGCCCGCGGCGAGCGCTCGTACGACATCTACTCGCGGCTGCTGAAAGAGCGGCTGATATTCGTCGTCGGCCCGATCGATGATTATGTCGCCAACATCGTCGTGGCGCAGATGCTGTTCCTCGAGTCGGAGAACCCCGAGAAGGACATCAGCCTCTATATCAACTCCCCGGGCGGGGTGGTGAGCTCGGGGTTGGCGATCTACGACACCATGCAGTTCGTCAAGCCCGACGTGAGCACCATCTGCATCGGCCAGGCGGCAAGCATGGGCGCGGTGCTGCTCGCCGGCGGTGCGGCCGGAAAGCGCTATTGTCTGCCCCATGCGCGTATGATGATTCATCAGCCGCTCGGCGGCTTTCAGGGTCAGGCGGCGGATATGGAGATCCATGCCAAGGAAATGCTCGAGACCCGCGACCGACTGAATCACATCCTCGCCCGGCACACCGGGCAGAGTGTCGAGCAGATCAAGCAGGACACCGATCGCGACCGGTTCATGGACTGGAAAGAGGCGGCCCATTACGGGCTGATCGATCAGGTGCTGGAGAAGCGGGGTGATATGGCCTCGAGGGTCGAAAAGCCGGCCTAGCGCGCCCCGAAGGCGGATTTCGGATCCGCTCGCGGCAGGCCGAGCGGCGCCGCGGCGGGACGCCGTTTGCGAAGAAGTGAATTGCGTCAAACAATTCCCGCCGAGACAACGACTTGGCCGTGCGCGGGTGCTTTGCTTCGCAGCCGGAGCGCATGCTATAAGAAAGCTGTGTTTTCCAGAGAAGCGTGGGTATTCGGACGCTGTTCGCGACGTGCACAAACGACGATTGCAAATCATGCCTCTTGAGGGCTTTGTAAATGAGTGATGATTCCCGCGGCCGCCACGACGACGGCAAACTCCTGTACTGCTCGTTCTGCGGGAAGAGCCAGCACGAGGTGCGCAAGCTCATCGCCGGTCCCTCGGTGTTCGTCTGCGACGAGTGTGTCGAGCTGTGCAACGACATCATCCGCGAGGAACTCGAGGATCGGGCCGAGCGGGCCCGCGACAAGCTGCCCAAGCCGCACGAGATCAAAAAGGTCCTCGATGAGTACGTGATTGGCCAGGAGCGCGCCAAGAAGGTCCTCTCGGTGGCCGTGTACAATCACTACAAGCGGTTGCAGACTCGCACCGCTTCGGCTCGCGCCAAGGATGAGGTCGAGATCGCCAAGAGCAACATTCTGCTCATCGGCCCGACCGGTTGCGGCAAGACGTTGCTGGCGGAGACGCTGGCGCGCCTGCTCAATGTGCCGTTCACCATCGCCGACGCCACGACCTTGACCGAGGCCGGATACGTGGGCGAGGACGTCGAGAACATCATTCAGAAGCTGCTGCAGAAGTGCGATTACGATGTCGAGAAGGCGCAGACCGGCATCGTGTACATTGACGAGATCGACAAGATCTCGCGCAAGTCCGACAATCCCTCGATCACGCGCGATGTGTCGGGCGAGGGCGTGCAGCAGGCGCTGCTGAAGCTCATCGAGGGCACCATCGCCTCGGTGCCTCCGCAGGGCGGCCGCAAGCATCCGCAGCAGGAATTTCTGCAGGTCGATACGGGCAACATCCTGTTCATCTGCGGTGGGGCCTTCGCGGGGCTCGAGAAGATCATCCTCAACCGCACGCAGAAGAGCGGCATCGGCTTCACCTCCGAGGTTCGCGCCATCAACGAGCGGCCGCACGGGAGCGATCTGTTCCACGACGCCGAGCCGGAAGATCTCATCAAGTACGGCCTGATTCCGGAGTTCGTCGGCCGGCTGCCGGTGGTCGCCACGCTCGATGAGCTCGACGAGGCGGCGCTGATGTCGATTCTGACCGAGCCGAAGAACGCGCTCACCAAACAGTACCGCCGCCTGTTCGAGATGGAGGGGGCGGAGCTGGAGTTTCGCGACGATGCGCTGCGCGCGGTGGCCCGTCGAGCCATGCAGCGCAAGACGGGTGCGCGCGGATTGCGCACCATCCTTGAAAACGTGTTGCTCGACACCATGTATGATCTGCCGACGCTGAACGAGGTGGCTAAGGTCGTAGTCGATGAGGCGGTCATCGACGGCTCGACCACTCCGTACGTCGTGTATCGCTCCGAGGAAGGCCAAGGCCGCGCCGGAGCCGAAGAGCCGCGGCGAGCCGCCGGTCACTGATCGGACGATCGCGCACCGGGCGGCGTCCGTCCGCCAAATCAATCGAGGCTAGCGTGTCTGAATCTCACTCCTCTACACAGCCCGCGGCTGCGCCGCGGGGCGTCCCCGTACTGCCGCTGCGGGACGTCGTCGTCTATCCGCACATGGTCATCCCGCTGTTCGTCGGGCGGGAGAAATCCATCGAAGCGCTCGATGTCGCGATGCGCGCCGATCGGCGCATCATGCTGGTGGCCCAGAAGCAGGCCGACGTCGACGATCCGAAGGGGGACGACCTGTACCGCATCGGTACGGTGGCGACGATCCTGCAGCTGTTGAAGCTTCCCGACGGCACGGTGAAGGTGCTCGTCGAGGGGATCGACCGCGCGCGCATCGACCGGCTGGCCGCCGGCCCGTATTACTCGGCCGAGATCGAGCTGCTGCCGGACGTCGAGTCCTACGACGAGCGCGAGATGGACGTCATGACGCGCTCGGTCATCTCCCAGTTCGAGCAGTACGTCAAGCTGAACAAGAAGGTGCCGCCGGAGGTGCTGACGGCGCTCGCCGGCATCGAACAGCCGGGCCGACTCGCCGATACCGTCGCGGCGCACATGTCGGTCAGGCTCGCCGAGAAGCAGAAGGTTCTCGAGATCCTGGACGTCAAGAAGCGCCTGGAGCACATCCTGGTCGCCATCGAAGGTGAGCTCGACGTCCTGCAGATCGAGAAGCGCATCCGCGGTCGCGTCAAGGCGCAGATGGAGAAGAGCCAGCGCGAGTACTACCTCAATGAGCAGATGAAGGCGATCCAGAAGGAGCTGGGTGAGATGGAAGAGGGCGGCAACGAGCTTGCCGATCTCGAGGGACGCATCGCCCGGGCCGGCATGCCCAAGGAGGCGCGCGAGAAGGCCACCAGCGAGTTGAACAAGCTCAAGATGATGTCGCCGATGTCCGCCGAGGCGACGGTGGTGCGCAACTACATCGATTGGCTGGTCAAGGTGCCGTGGAAGAAACGGACCAAGATCCTCAAGGACATCGCCCGTGCCGAGCAGGTGCTCGACGAGGACCATTACGGGCTCGAGAAGGTCAAAGAGCGCATCGTCGAGTATCTGGCGGTGCAGCAGCGGGTCGAGAAGCTGAAGGGCCCGATCCTGTGCCTGGTCGGACCGCCCGGCGTGGGCAAGACCTCCCTGGGACAGAGCATCGCCCGGGCCACCAACCGCAAGTTCGTGCGCATGTCGCTCGGGGGCGTGCGTGACGAGGCCGAGATCCGTGGGCACCGCCGCACGTACATCGGGTCGCTGCCCGGCAAGATCGTGCAGAACATGGCCAAGGCCGGCGTGCACAACCCGCTGTACCTGCTCGACGAAGTCGACAAGATGTCGATGGACTTCCGCGGCGATCCCTCCTCGGCACTGCTCGAGGTGCTCGATCCGGAGCAGAACTCGACGTTCAACGATCACTACCTCGAGGTCGATCTCGATCTGTCCGAGGTCATGTTCGTGTGCACGGCGAACAGCCTGAACATTCCGCCGCCGCTGCTCGATCGCATGGAGGTGATTCGTCTGCCCGGGTACACCGAGGACGAGAAGATGAACATCGCCCGGCGCTACCTGCTGCCGAAGCAGGTCAAGGGCAACGGGCTGAAGGAAGACGAGCTGAAGGTCTCGGACGCCGCGCTGCTCGACATCGTGCGCTACTACACGCGCGAGGCCGGCGTGCGCAACCTGGAGCGCGAGATCGCCAAGATCTGCCGCAAGGCGGTCAAGCAGCTGCTGCTGCACAAGAAGGACGAGAAGCACGTCGGCGTCACGCCGCGCAGCCTCGACAAGTTCCTTGGTGTGCGCCGCTTCCGCTACGGCAAGGCGGAGGATCAGAATCGCGTCGGTCAGGTCACCGGGCTCGCCTGGACGGAAGTCGGTGGCGAGCTGCTCACGATCGAGGCGGCGGTGGTGCCGGGCAAAGGCAAGCTGCAGCACACCGGACAGCTGGGCGAGGTGATGCAGGAGTCCATTCAGGCGGCCATGACCGTGGTGCGCAGCCGCGCCGAGGTACTGGGCCTGGAGAGCGAGTTCTACCAGAAGCTCGACGTGCACCTGCACATCCCCGAGGGCGCAACGCCGAAGGACGGTCCGAGCGCCGGTATCGGCATGTGCACCGCGCTCGTGTCGGCCCTGACGCGCATTCCGGTCCGCTCGGACGTCGCGATGACCGGCGAGATCACCCTGCGCGGAGAGGTTCTGCCGATTGGCGGACTGAAGGAGAAGCTCCTGGCGGCGCATCGCGGCGGCATCAAGACCGTGTTGATTCCGGACGAGAACCGCAAGGATCTGGTCGAAATCCCGGACAACATCAAGGGCAATCTCGAGCTCAAGCCGATCAAGTGGATCGATGAGGTGCTCGCGCTGGCGCTGACGCAGCAGCCGGTGCCGCTGACTCGCGATGCGCCCGCGACTGTGCCGGCCGAGACGGTCGTTCAGGAGGAGCGGCGGGGCCGGCGCAACGGTGGCCGCAAGCAGGTCGTTCCGGCGCATTGACCGGCGGGGCGCGAGCCGCCATTCTCACCAACCCCGAGTGCGCCTGCCGCGGCGGGCGATTGGGCCGTTCCGTTTCCCCGGGCGCGGGTTCCCCCGTCTTGACCGGTCGCTGCGGAGCGCGGTCATCGCGCAGGGTCTTGCGCCAACGGACGAGGGTGCTTAGCTCAGCTGGTAGAGCGTCGCCTTTACACGGCGAATGTCGGGGGTTCGAGTCCCTCAGCACCCACCAATAGACCATCCCGTGCGCGACACTTGAAAGCTCACAGACCGGGCGATTAAGGCCCTGAAACCAAAGGGAAAGCCGTACAAGGCCGCTGACGGCGAGGGGCTGTACGTCGAAGTCACCCCGGCAGGGGGCAAGCTGTGGCGGCTCAAGTACAGATTTGGGGGCAAGGAGA
>DAHXNV010000028.1 GCA_027365225.1 Gammaproteobacteria bacterium | reverse complement strand
AGGACCGATATCAAGGCGGCCCTCACGCCGTTCGTCGGGCCGGATACGCTCCTCGTTGCCGACGGCAGCGGCTCAATCGCCAGCGCTGCTAAGGACCTCGGCGTCACGTTCGGGGCGGTACCCACTACCTATGCCGGCCACGTCCGTGGCACGTATCACGTGCAGACGGTCAACCAGTACCACTCGCGGCTCAAGGGCTGGATAAACCATGAGCTGCGCGGTGTGTCGACCCGGCACCTGCCCAAATACCTCGCATGGATGCGTACTTTTGCCTGGTATCAAGATAACCCAAAGCCTGAAATTTACCTGATTTCTGCGCTAGGCAAGCAGCTTATCAATACGTTTTGAGAACAGAGCCTATTTTATACAGGCATATGAACCGATCAAGCCCCCGGTGTGATCGTCTCCGGCCGGCGGACGTCCCGCTGCGCGGTGATTTGCACCTCCGGGGTCGCTCACCTCCCGGTTCGCTTCATCATCGCCGTACCTTCGGCTCCTCGGCTAGGATCCGGCCGCCGGCGGCAGCGCCGGCTCGCTGTGCAGCGTCACTGGGCTGCCCGTCGGCAGCGTGGCGATACCGGTGGCGTAGGCCGCCCGGTTCCATGCCTTCACGTCGGTCAGCACCGTTCCGTCGTACCGGGCGAGCAGTCCCTCGATCTGCCGGCGGTCGGCGCGGATCAGCGCCACCCACTGGGCGCGGGGCTTCTCTGCCCACAGGCCCGCGCACATCTCGTAGAGCGTCTCGACCCGCCGGTGCAGGTGCGAGAAGTGACGCAGGAAGTCCTCCGACGCGTCGTGCTGGGTGTGCAGATTCCACAGCAGGCTCTGATAGGCACTGAGCGTCTTGTGCAGGCTCCTGCCCTGCGCAATGAGCGCAGCATGTCGCCGTCCCCATCGCGCATCGCTACGGGCGCGAGCGAGCACCACCGCCAGCCGCGCGCGCATCGCTGCGACGTGATTGAGCAGGCTGTTGACCGCCGAGAGCTCGCCACGCATCGCCAAGGCCGCGCGCGTGTCGGCGCGCTCGGTGGCGAGGCTCACCGTGTAGCGCGGATCGGACTGCACCGTCAAAGTCACTTTTTGGGAGTAAGCCGCGACGCGCAGCGTGGCGGTGTACTGGCCGGGCAGGACGGGCGGTCCGGACCCGCCGCCCGATCCCTGGGCATGCTTCGGCTTGCCGAGCGGAGGCTTCAGTCGCGTGGGGTTGCGGTAGTCGAGATTCCACACGAGCGCGTTGATACCGGCCTTGCCGGGGCCGTACAGGGTCTTGATCAGAGTTCCGGCGGAATCGCGGATTGTGATGCGCACCGGGCCGTGGTGCGCCGCCTTCTGCGCAGCGGTGGGCTTGATCGTCTTGGCGAGGTGATAGCTGATCACCGCGCCGGTGGGCGCGTTCGGCGCGCGGTAAGCGCTAGGCCCGACACCGTTGGTATGCACGCGGTACAGCAGTACGCCCGGGGATGCGGTGAACGCATGGAACGGTGCACGTGCCACGGCGGCGCTGTACTGCTCGATGGGCCGCAAATTATCGAGTACCCAAATGCCGCGGCCGTGCGTCGCGAGCAGCAGGCCGCGGTGATCCGGCGCGAAGGTCAGATCCCATACGGACAGGCCGCGCGGCAAGTTCGCGTGCAGCGGCTGCCAGTGCCCGCCGTCATCGAACGAGACATACAGACCGGCGGAGATCGTGCCGGCGAACAGCAGGCCGGGGCGGTCCGGATCCTCGCGCACGACTTCCACGCTGCTCTCGGGCAGCCCGTTGGTGATGCGGGTCCAATTTCTGCCGTAATCGGTGGTGCGATAGACATACGGGGCATCGTTGCCGATCTCGTGGCCGTCGAACGCGGCATAGGCGGTGCCGGCGGCGAACGGCGAGGGCTCGACGCGATATACCCGGGCCCACTGCGGCGCGCCCGCCGGAGTCACCTTCCTCCAATGCGCCCCGCCGTCGCGGCTGACCCATACCCAGCCGTCATCCGTGCCCACCCAGATCACACTGGGGTTGGTGGGTGCGAGCGCGAGCGACTGGATGGTGTCGTAAGTCTCCGCACCGCTCATGTCGAGCTGGATCGGTCCGCCGCTCGGCTGCTGTTTGGCTTTGACGTCGCGCGTCAGGTCCGGGCTGATCACCGTCCAGTGCTTGCCGCCGTCGGTGCTGTGGAAGACCACGTCGGCGGCGGTGTAGAGGTCTTCGGGATTGGTCGGCGAGACGGCGATCGGGGTCGTCCAGTCGAAGCGGTATTTCTGCGCATAGGGTGGTTTGCCCGAGAGCAGCAGGCCGGCCAGCTCGTCGCGCACGTATGGGTTGATTCCGCGCCGTCGTTCCGTGGCGCGGTTGTACACCGTGGCATAGCCGTCGTCGGTGGTCGAGTAGATGATTGACGAGTCGCTCGGGGCCGCAACCGCATACTGTCCGTCACCGCCCGAGAATTCGAACCAGTCCTGCTTGCCGGTGACGCCGCCGCGGCGGTAGTCGCTGCTTGCGCCGCACCACGCGTCGTTGTCCTGCAGTCCACCGCAGATGAGGTATGGCCAGGGATGATCGCTCGGGCTCGTGGCCACCTGGTAGAACTGCTCGATCGGCAGGTTGTCGAGATAGCGCCAGTGCTTGCCGCCATCGAGCGAGAGATACACGCCCCCGTCGTTGCCCTGGATGATGCGGTTCGGATCGCGCGGGTCGATCCAGATGGCGTGGTGGTCGACGTGCACGCCCCGGTCGGCGTAGAACAGGTGCTTGCCGCCGTCCTTGCTCTCCATCAATTTCATGGACAGCAGGAACAGGCGCCGTGGGTCGTTGGGCATTACGGCAAGTTGCGTGAAATAAAACGGCCGCACATCGCCGTTGTGGTTGTCGCTGACCAGGCTCCAGCGGCTGCCGAGATCGTGCGAGACCCACAGCACGCCGCCCTTGGCCTGCAATACCGCGTACACGGTGCGCGGTTGGCTCGGTGCAAAGGCGACGGCGCTGCGGCCCACGTCGCCCTTGGGAAGGCCCCGGGTCAGCTTGCGCCAGTGCAGGCCGCCGTCGGTCGAGCGGTACAGGCCGCCGCTCTTGCCGCCGCTGGTCAGCAGCCATGCACGCCGCTGCAGCGGCCACATGCCGGCAATCAGCACCTTCGGATTGCCGGGCTCGAAGGCGAGGGTGCTGCAGCCGGTGTGATCGTTCAGGTACAGTACCCGGCGCCAATGAGCGCCCTCGTCGGTGCTCATGAACACACCGCGCTCGGGGCCGCGCTTCCACAGATCGCCCTCGGCGCAGGCGAATACGATATTGGTGTTGCTGGGGTCGACCGCGATGGCGGCGATTTGACCGGCGTGATGCAACCCCTTGTCGACCCAGGTCGACCCGCCATCGGGGCTGAAATACACCCCATCGCCGTTGAGCACGTCGTTGCGCGGATTGGGCTCCCCGGTACCGACCCACAGCCAGTTCGGGTTGCCGGCCGCAAGCGCCAGAGCGCCGATGGACTGGGTGGGCTCATGAGTGAAGATCGCCTTCCAGGTCATGCCGCCGTCCTGGGTTTTCCACACGCCGCCCCCAGCGGCGCCGACGTAGTAGAGCGCCGGGTTGCCTGCCACGCCGAGCACGGCGGTTACCCTGCCGCCGGCCACGGCCGGACCCAGGTCGCGGAACTTCAAGTCATGAAAGGGCCCGGGATGCTTCGGCATGCCTGCCGAGGCCGCCGGGGCGATCACGCTGCCGGACAGGAGTGCGACGGTCGCCAGGGCCAAGATGGGGCGCATTGCAGATCTCCACTGGATGCCTTTCTGAGGATGGCACGCAAGGTACCGCTTTGCCGGTACACTCGGTCGCTGATTTCGCTCGGTTTGTCGCCAATTCCCGCCCGCTCGGCGCCCGCAGGCGAGCCGCCCGCTTCGGCATCGGGCGCATGCCTGCAGGCCGCAGGCGCGGCGCTATCCAGAGCAGCTTGGGTCGCCTTTGGCGCAAATCCATGCGGCCGGCCGTCGAGCTGTGGGGGTCATGGCGCGCTTTCCCGGCACGCTCGCTTCTCGATATCGGATCATGCGGCGGGTCACAGCCGCCTGCGCGTGGGCAGCTTACTCTTGCATAAAATCATGATGATTCGGCCATGACCGTGCGGTTGAACCTCGGCGCGTTGCCCGATTCGAAGTATGCGGCGCAGCTGCAGAAGAGTCCGCCGCCGGCGCGGTTGCCTGCCGGGCTGGAGCGCGAATTCATCCGCGATAGCTTGTGCGCGCAGCGTCTGATCGTGCGCTTCGCCTGCATGCTGGCGCTGCTGCTGCTGTTGCTGCGGACCGCGGAGCTGGCGGCCGCGGGCGCGCTGCTTGCCGACCCGCTGCGCGCGGCGGCGCTCGGGGCCGTAGCGCTCGGCAGTGTTGCGCTCACGTGGCTTGCCTTCAGCCGCGAGTACCTGCGGCTGTATCTGCCGGTCGCACACTGGCTGGTCCCGCTGCGCAGCGCGCTGCTCGCCGTGGAGGTGGTGATGCTGACGTGCGGTGGCCAGCCCCTGATGATGCTGCTGCTGCCGCTGTTGTTGCTGGGTCCGCTGTTTTTTCTCGGACTGCCGTTTCGCGCAGGCCTGCTGAGCGCGGCGCTCGCATTCCTGCTCGCGCTCGCCACGGCGCTCGCACTGCACCTGCCGCCGGCGACGCTGCTCGGCGGCAGCGGTTTGCTGTTTGCCACGCTGCTCATCAGCGCTCTGGCGGCACGCTTGAACGAGCGGCGCGCGCGGCGCGAGTTCCTCGAGCGGCGGCTGCTCGGCGAGCTTGCGCAGCACGACGCGTTGACCTGGACGAAGAACCGGCTCGTGTTCGACGAGACTCTGGGGCGCTTGTGGTCGCAGGCGGCGAGCGCCGCGCGGCCCCTGGCGATCGGGCTGATCGACGTCGACTACTTCAAGGCCTACAACGACCGCTACGGACACCAGGCCGGCGATGCCGCGTTGCGTCGTGCGGCGCAGGCCATTGAGCGCTGCGCGCGCCGGCCGCTCGATCTGGTGGCGCGCTACGGCGGGGAGGAATTCGGCGTGATCCTCTTCGATACCGATCGCGCCGGCGCGGCTGCCATGGCCGAGGCGATGCGCTGCGCGGTGCAGTCCCTCGCGATCGAGCACGACACCTCGCGCTGCGGCGTGGTTCTCACGATCAGCGTCGGCGTCGCGGTGCTCCAGCCGAGCGCCGGGCGCAATGCCTATGGTGCGCTGCAGCTGGCCGATGAGGCGCTCTATCAGGCCAAATCCACGGGGCGCAACCGGATCGAGGTCAGGGACGACGCCGAGCATGGCCTGTTGGTGACCGGGGAGTTCTCCAGAGACATCATCGCAAGGGTGCAGCAAGGCGCGCCGGCCGGCTGAGGCGCTGATCGCATCGGCCGGCGGCCACCGCAGCGGGCGTCCCGGGCGGGCGCGTGCGGGTGCTCGATTCGCTGCCGCTCGCACCATGGGCGCCGGCCGAGCCGGTTCGCAGGGACGGTTGTCGCGCGGAGAAATTCAGCCGAGCGTCAGGTTGTGTGCATCGGTAAACTGCCGCACTGCGGTGCCCCGGTAGCTCAGTTGGATAGAGCGCACCCCTCCTAAGGGTGAGGTCACAGGTTCAACTCCTGTCCGGGGCGCCATCGGCGCTTGCGCCGGGGCGCGCGGGCAGATCGGCATGTGTACCGGTCTCGCCGGTGTCTGGCCACGCCGAGAATGTGGCCCATGCGATGCAGATCACCCAGTCGGGAAAGAAGAGCACCGCATTGATGTGCAAGCCCATCAGCAGCGGCACCAGGATGATGACCGACACCGCCAGCATGACCGCGCCGCCGAGGAGGCTGGCGTAGAGCAGTCCGAAGGGGCCGAGGAACAAGGCGAGCACGACGGCGGTGCCGAGGGATTGGGTGGGCCTCTCCCGAACGAGGTTGTCGGCGCTCTGACGCATGAGGGGTTCGCGCGGCTGGACAGCTGGCTGCACTATACTCCATGGGCTCGGGAAATCCCGACCCCGTGTATTCGGCGGGCATCGGCCGGGGGTGTATCCGGCGCGGGGACTGGCGCACGGGGTGCGATGGTGATCACACTTCGGGCCGTCGCGGTCGGTGAGCGCGGGAGCCGACCCTACAATCGCACGAGCCCTGGCCAAAAATGTCGCAACGTGTCCAAACCGCCCTCACGCCGTGCCGACGGCTCGCAACCGGGTCTCGAGCGCCGCGTCGAGCTCGATCGCCGCAGCAACGTCGCGCGGGCCCTCTGGCTCGGCAGCGTGCGGCCGCGCCGTCATGGCCCGCGGCGCGAGGGCGAGAACCGCCTCGGGGCGGTAGACTGGCATCACCCCTGGTGGCTCGCCGTGGCCGTGCTGATCATGGCGCTCTCGTGCGCCGATGCGGCCCTTACCCTGATGTTGATCAACCGCGGCGCCCGCGAAGCCAATCCGTTCCTGATATCCCTCGTGCGCGGCTCGGCCGCGACCTTCGTCCTGGTGAAGGTTGCGCTCACCGGCGGCGGAATCGTCTGCCTGACGCTGCTGTCGCGGCTGCGGGTCTTCGGCTGGTTGCCCGTGAAGCTCATCCTCTATGGAGTGCTGCTGGCATACATCGTACTGATTCTCTACGAGCTTGCGCTGCTCGGCATGCTTTAGAGACGGGCTGGCTCATCCGGCGCAGATTCCTGAATCAGCGTTCAGCCTCACGGTCTCGCGCACGAATCGGGTTCCTCGGGTATATCCTTTCCGTTACACTAGTCTCTCGCGGTTGCCCCTCCCAGCATGCTTGAACCTACACCTCTTTTCGGCGGCAACGCCGATTTCCTGGATACGCTCTACGAGCAGTATCTGCGCGACCCGGCGAGCTGTGATGCCCGCTGGCGTCAATACTTCGATGCCCTGCCGGGCGCCCCCGGCGGCGAGCAGCCCCGGGCGAGGATCGAGGAGCGCCTGGTCGCGCGCGCGCGGCAGGGGCACTCGCTCGCGCCCCCCGGCCTCGCGCGCAGCGCCGACGCGCGTCAGGCGGCCGTCTCGCGCCTGATCCAGGTGTGGATGAACCGCGGGCATCTGGTGGCGAACATCGACCCGCTGGGTCTGGCGCAGCGGCCCCGGCCGCACGTGCTCGAGCTGGAGTACTTCAAGCTCTCGCCGGCGGATCTCGATGCGGAGTTCTACACCGGCAGTCGCACCGAGGCGGTGCGCAAGCGTATGCCGCTGCGCGAGATCCTGCGCGAGCTGAAGCTCATCTACGGTGGCACCGTGGGCGCGGAGTTTGCGCACATTTCTGAATCGACCGAGCGGCTGTGGCTGCAGGATCGGTTTCAGGCCGGCCGCCTGCAGCATTGCTTCACGGCCGAGGAGAAGCACAACATTCTCTGGCAGCTGACGGCCGCCGAGGGGCACGAGCGCTATCTGCATACCAAGTACGTCGGACAGAAGCGATTCTCGCTCGAGGGCGGCGAGACGCTGATCCCGATGCTCGATGATCTGATCCAGCAATGCGGCAGCGCGGCGGTGGAGGAGGTCGTGATCGGCATGGCGCATCGCGGCCGGCTCAACGTGCTGGTGAATCTGCTCGGCAAGCCCCCGTCACTGCTGTTCTCCGAGTTCGAGGGCAATTATGACCTGAGCCACCTGAAGGGCTCGGGCGATGTGAAGTACCACAAAGGCTTCTCGGCGGATCTGCGCACGCCCGCGGGCAACGTACACACCGTGCTCGCCTTCAATCCCTCGCACCTCGAGGTCGTCAATCCGGTGGTCGAGGGGTCGGTGCGGGCGCGACAGGAACGCCGCAACGACATGCGCGGCGAGCACGTGCTGCCCGTCCTGATCCATGGCGATGCGGCATTCGCCGGGCAGGGTGTCGTGATGGAGACGCTGCAGCTCTCGCAGGCGCGCGGTTTCCGCACCGGCGGCACGCTGCACATCGTGATCAACAACCAGGTCGGCTTCACCACTTCCGATCCGCACGATGCGCGCTCGACGCGCTACTGCAGCGATGTCGCCAAGATGCTCGAGGCGCCGATCTTCCACGTCAATGGCGATGACCCGGAAGCGGCGGTATTCGTCACTCGCCTGGCGCTCGAGTACCGCATGCGCTATCACAAGGACGTGGTGATCGATCTGGTGTGCTACCGGCGTCTGGGGCACAACGAGGCGGACGAGCCGGCGGCCACCCAGCCGCAGATGTATCACACGATTCGCGAGCACCCCACCACGCGCAAGCTGTATGCCGACCGGCTGCTCACCGAGGGTGTCATCGCGCAATCCGAGCCCGATGCGCTCGTTGCCCAATATCGCGACGGACTCGATCAAGGCAAGCCCCTGGCGCGCGCCGCGCTCGGCATGATCGGCAACCAGTTCACGGTCGACTGGACGCGCTACGCGCATTCGGATTGGACCGAGCGCGTGGGCACCGGAGTCGATGTCAAGCGCCTGAAGTCCCTCGGCGAGCAGCTGACGGCGCTTCCCGAGGGCTTCACGGTCCATCCGCGCGTGGCGCAGATCATCACCCACCGGCGGCAGATGCACGCCGGCAAGATGCCCCTCGATTGGGGTTGCGCGGAGCTGCTCGCCTACGCATCGCTGGTCGAGGACGGCTATTCGCTGCGTCTGTGCGGCCAGGACAGCGGGCGCGGCACGTTCTTCCATCGTCACGCCGTGCTGCACGATCAGAACGGCCCGCGGCAGTTCATCCCGCTGCAGCACCTGGCCGAGCGCCAGCCGCGCGTGCAGATCATCGACTCGGTGCTTTCCGAGGAGGCCGTTCTCGGGTTCGAGTACGGTTATTCCACCACCGAGCCGGCATGCCTGACGATCTGGGAGGCGCAGTTTGGCGATTTCGCCAACGGTGCGCAGGTCATCATCGATCAGTTCATCAGCTCCGGCGAGGCGAAGTGGGAGCGCTACTGCGGCCTGGTGCTGTTTCTGCCGCATGGCTACGAGGGGCAGGGACCGGAGCATTCCTCGGCGCGCCTGGAGCGGTTCCTGCAGCTGTGCGCCGAATCGAACATGCAGGTGTGCGTGCCGTCGACGCCGGCGCAGATGTTTCACATGCTGCGCCGGCAGATGCTGCAGACGTTCCGCAAGCCGCTGATCGTGATGACCCCGAAGAGTCTGCTGCGGCACGACTTGTCGGTCTCGGCGCTGGAGGATCTGGCCGGCGGCGCGTTCGAGTGCGTGATCGACGAGGTCGACGAGCTCACCGCCGGCGAGGTGCGCCGCGCGGTCTTCTGCAGCGGCAAGGTGTATTTCGATTTGCTCAAGGAGCGGCGCAAATCGGGCATCCGCGACGTGGCGCTGGTGCGTATCGAGCAGCTCTATCCGTTTCCAAGCGAGGAGTATCGCTCGACGCTGGGGTGCTACCGGAATCTTCGCGAAGTGGTGTGGTGTCAGGAGGAGCCCCAGAACCAGGGCGCCTGGTATCAAATCCGCCACCGGCTCGCCGAGCCGCTCAAGCCCGGCGTGGAACTCCTGTATGCCGGGCGCGCCCCGGCGGCCGCGCCCGCGACCGGCATCGGTCCGGCGCATGCGCGCGAGCAGCAGACGCTGGTGGACGCGGCGCTGCATTCGACGACGACTGAGAACTCCGCGCGCAAGACGGCGCGCCTGACCTCGGACGGTCCGACCCGTGGACGCAAGACGGCCGCGACGCCGATGAGAAAGAGCTCTTAACGAATGACAATAGAAATCAAAGTCCCGCAGCTCCCGGAGTCCATCACGGACGCCACGCTCGTCGCCTGGCACAAGCAGCCCGGCGACGCCGTGCAACGCGATGAGAACCTCGCGGACCTCGAGACGGACAAAGTGGTGCTCGAGGTGCCCGCGCCGGCCAACGGCGTGCTGCGCGAGGTGAGCGTGGCGGCCGGCACGGTGGTCAAGGCCGGGCAGCTGCTGGCGCTGATCGAGGCAGGCGCGCAGGCGCCCGCTCCGGCGGCTGCGGCCCCCGCGGGGAGCGAGTCCGGCAAGGCGAAGGCCGGGGAGAAGGAGCCGGCGGCGGACAAGGACAAGTTGAGCCCGTCGGTGCGCCGCCTGGTGCAGGAGAACCGTCTCGACCCGGGCACGATTCCGGCAAGTGGCCGCGACGGGCGGTTGACCAAGTCGGACGTGGTCGGCTTTCTCGACAAGCAGTCCTCCGCCGCGCAACCCGCGGCGGAGGCAGGCGGGGTGCTCGCCAAGCCCGCGGTGTCCGCCGGTGCGCGCGCCGAGCATCGCGTCGCGATGACCCGGTTGCGCCAGCGCATCGCCCAGCGCATGGTCGAAGCGCAATCAACGCAGGCGCTGCTCACATCGTTCAACGAAGTCGATCTGACGGCCGTCAACCAGCTGCGCGCCCGCCACAAGGAGCGCTTCGAGAAGGAGCACGGGGTAAAGCTCGGCTTCATGTCGTTTTTCCTCAAGGCGTGCATCGAAGGGTTGAAGCGGTTTCCCGTGGTCAACGCCTCCATTGACGGCACCGATATCGTCTATCACGAGTTCTACGACATCGGGGTGGCGGTTTCGACCGACCGGGGTCTGGTGGTGCCGATCGTGCGCGACGCGGACGCAAAGGGTTTCGCGGCCATCGAGAAGGAAATCGCCGAATATGCCAAGAAGGCGCGCGCCGGCGCACTCGCCATCGAGGATCTCACCGGCGGCACCTTCACCATCACCAACGGCGGGGTGTTCGGGTCGCTGATGTCCACGCCCATCGTCAATGCCCCGCAAAGCGCGATTCTGGGCATGCACAAGATTCAGCAGCGTCCGATGGCCCTCGACGGGCAGATCCTCATCCGCCCGATGATGTATATCGCCATCACCTACGATCACCGTCTGATCGACGGACGTGACGCGGTGCAATTCCTGGTGACCGTCAAGGAGTGCCTGGAGGATCCGGGCCGCATGCTGTTGGGAGTGTGATCATGGCGGACTCATTCGACGTCATCGTGATCGGCGGCGGTCCGGCGGGTTATCCGGCGGCGATCCGCGCCGGCCAGAACAAGCTCAGCGTTGCATGCATCGACGAGTGGCGCAACCGCGACGGCAATTACGCCTTCGGCGGCACATGTTTGAACGCCGGATGCATTCCGTCCAAGGCGCTGCTGGAGTCGAGCGAGCTCTATCATCGCGCCCGCGAGGAATTCGCGGTTCACGGCATCAAGCTGACGGAGGTCGCAATCGATGTCGCGCAGATGCAGAAACGCAAGGCCGCAATCGTCAAGACCAGCACGCAGGGCATCAATGCGCTGTTCAAGGCGGCCGGCGTCACGGGGTTGCACGGGCACGGGAAGCTCCTCAGCGGACGGCGCGTGGCTTACACGGGCGCGGACGGCTCGCAGCGCGAGCTGACGGGCAGACACGTCGTGCTCGCCTCCGGTTCGGCGCCGGCGGAATTGAAATCCGTGGCGTTCTCGGCACCGCACATCATCGATTCCTGGGGCGCGCTCGATCTGGAGGCGGTGCCGAAACGCCTCGGCGTGATCGGCGCTGGGGTGATCGGCCTGGAGCTCGGCAGCGTCTGGCGGCGCCTGGGAAGTGAAGTGACCGTGCTCGAGGCGCTGGCGGACCTGTTGCCCATGGCCGATCAGCAGCTGGCCAAGGAGGCCGGCCGTCATTTCAAGAAGCAGGGCCTGGATATCCGCCTCGGCGCCAAGGTGCGCGGGGCGAAGCTCGCGAGTGATGCCGTCGAAGTGAGCTACGAGGATGCCAAGGGCGGCCACACGCTCACCGTTGATCGATTGATCGTGGCGGCGGGACGGCGCCCCTACACCGGGGATCTGCTCGGCGCGGGCACCGGCGTCGAGCTCGATGAGCGCGGCTTCATCAAGGTCGACGAGCACTGCCGTACCGGCGCCGAGGGCGTCTGGGCGGTCGGTGACTGCGTGCGCGGCCCGATGCTGGCGCACAAGGGCAAAGAGGAAGGCGTGATGGTTGCGGACCTGATCGCTGGGCGCTACGGCGAGGTCAACTACAAGGTGATCCCGGCGGTGATTTACACCGCCCCGGAGATCGCCTGGGTGGGCCAGACCGAGGAGCAGGTCAAGGCCAGCGGCCGGCCGTACAAGATCGGGGTGTTTCCCTTTCCGGCCAATGGCCGCGCGCGCGCCATGGAGCAGGCGCAGGGCTTTGCCAAGATCGTGGCGGCCAAGGACGACGATGAGATCCTCGGTGTGCATATCATCGGACCGATGGCCGGGGAGCTGATCGCCGAAGCGGTGCTCGCCATGGAGTACGCCGCGAGCAGCGAGGATCTGCAGCGCACCATCCATGCACATCCGACCCTCTCGGAAGCGGTGCATGAGGCGGCGCTGGCCGCGGACAAGCGCGCCATCGATTCGATCAATCGCTGAAAGCGCTCAATGCGCCCGCCGTGCCGAGGTCACGTTTGGCACGGCGGCTAGGCGCTGCAGCAACCGCTGCAGTTGCCCGTCGTCCTCGATCCTTACGTTGAGCAGGACCTCGGCTGTGCCGTTGGCCGGATCGGTGGTGGTGGTCATGGCCTGGATGTTCAGCCGCTCGAGGGCGAGCACATCGGTCAAGTCCCGCACCAGGCCGCGCCGGTCATAGGCGTGAACCTCGATTCGCACCGGCAGGGCGGCCGGCTCGCTCGTACTCCACTCGACTTGCAGAACCCGCTCCGGTCGCACAGCGCGCATGCGCTCGAAGCTCCGGCAGCCGCGACGATGGATGGTGACGCCGCGCCCGACCGTGATGTAGCCGACGATTGGCCGAGGTCGTAGCGGCGCGCAGCAGCGCGCCAAAGTGATCGGCAGGTCGCCTACCCCCTCGATGTCCACCGGCGAGCCGCGCGCCGCTCGGGTGCGAGCCGGCGCGGCCGCCGCCGGCTCGCCGCGGCCCTGGAGCCGCTCGACCGCGCGGGTGAGCTGCGGCACGGTGATCGCACCCTCGCCGAGCAGTTGATGGAATCGGTCATTGTCACCGGCATGGAGGGCGCCGATGAGCTCGGGTAGTCGTTCGGGCGTGACACCAAGGCGGGACAGCTCCCGCTCGGCGATGACACGGCCGGCGCCGCGATTGTCGGCGGCATCGAGCTTGCGGAACCACGCGCGCACCTTGGCGCGGTTGCGCGCCGAGACGAGGAATCCGAGCTCCGGGGCCAGCCAATCGCGGCTGGGTCCGTCCTGCTTGGCGGCGATGATCTCCACGACTTCGCCGTTGGTCAACACGTGCGTCAGTGGCACGATGCGGCCATCGACCTTTGCGCCCCGGCAGCGGTGCCCGAGCGAGGTGTGCACGCTGTAGGCGTAGTCGAGCGGCGTGGCGCCATGGGGCAGGTCGATCACCTCGCCCTTGGGTGTCAGCACGTAGACCCGATCGCGGAACAATTCGGCGCCGACCTGTTCGAGGAATTCCCCGTCGATCGCGGGCAGCTCGCCGCTTCGCGGCGCCAGCATCCGGCGTACCGCCTCGATCTTGCGTTGATACTGCACGTTGGCCGTGGTGCCTTCCTTGTACGTCCAGTGCGCCGCAACGCCGAGTTCGGCATGCTCATGCATCTGGCGCGTGCGGATCTGCACTTCGACGCTCTTGCCCTGCGGGCCGATCACCGCGGTATGGATGGAGCGATAGTCGTTGTCCTTCGGAGTGGCGATGTAGTCGTCGAACTCGCCGGGGATGTACCGCCACTGGCTGTGCACGACACCCAGGGCGCCGTAGCAGTCCGGGATCGAGGCGACGATGACCCGCACCGCCCGCACGTCGAACAACTGCTCGAAGGCGAGGTGCTTGCGCTGCATCTTGCGGTAGATGCTGTAGATGTGTTTGGGACGGCCATAGACCTCGGCGGCGATGTCGGTCTGGGCGAGCGCGGCGCGCAGCTCGGCGCAGAAGGCCTCGATGTACTGCTCGCGATCGCTGCGCCGCTCGTTCAGCGCCGCGGCAATGCGCCGATAGTGCTCGGGCTCGCGATAGCGGAACGAGAGGTCCTCGAGCTCCCACTTCAGCTGCCAGATCCCCAGCCGGTTGGCGAGCGGCGCGAAGACGGCGCGGGCCTCGAGGGCGAGCCGCTCACGGACCTCGGCCTGCGCATCGCGCGCATGGCGCAGCGCGACCAGCTGCTCGGCGAGGCGCGCGAGGATCAGCCGCGGATCGCTGACCACCGCAAGCAGCATCTTGCGCAAGGTTTCGGCTTGGCGGCTATCGAGGCCCTGAGACGGTGACCATCGCGACGGCAGCCGGATTTCCCCGAGCTTCTCGAGCGCCTCGGCCGTGGCGCACGCCTCTTGGCCGGTCAGGTGCAGCAGCACCTCGGGTGCGAGGACGGTCCGCGCGCCGGCACCCTTGATCAGGACGGCGCGGGCGAGCGTGGCGTCCTCGGTGAGGGCCGCGACGATCTCGGCGACCTCGGCGCCGGTTGCGAGCGCCACCGGATCGAATGCCCCGCTCGCTTCGAGCCCATGCCGTGTGGTCTCGATCGACTCGAGCAGGGCGGTCGGGCAATGGTGAGTCGTCTCCACGAGAGATCGGTGCCTGGGGCCATGTCCCGCGGCTATCATATCGATGTGCCCGCCGGTGAACGAACCGGGGCGCTGCGCACCGATGGTTGTGCGGCGAGGCTGTAGGGCTGTATATTTCCCCATGTGCATGAATCCGTCCAGTGTCCAGGCGCTGCGGCTCGAGGGCTATGGTCCCGAGGGGGCTGCGATCGTGCTCGAGTGCGCCACAGTCGATGCCGAGGGTCTGCGCGCGCTGGTGCGCGCTACGTTCCGTCATCACGGCGGGTACCTCGGCGCGGACGGGTCGGTGAGCTATCTGTTCGACCGTGTGGGCCGCCTGCGCTTTGGCCCCGGCCTCGACGCTGGCCGCCTGGCGCAGTTGGCGCTTGAGGCCGGCGCAGAAGAGGTGGTCGGTGCGGGGCGGTTCGGTTGGGACGTGCTCACCGATCCGCGTGAGATCGAATCGGTCCGCACGGCGCTCGGGCGCGCCGGTGTGAGGGCGCAGGAGGCGGATGTGATCGAGCGCGCGTCGTTCACCGTGCCGCTCTCGGGCGGGGCGACTCGACGGATGAGCGAGCTTCTCGCTGCGTTGGTGAAGATCGAGGGCGTGCGCAACGTGTATTCGAATGTCGAGATATCGAGCGAATTCCTGGCGGACGTTTGATCCGGACCGGCCTGCGACGGGCAGTGTCTCGGTGCCGGCGACCCCGGAGGAGCTGCGCGTGCTGGGTCTGGATCCCGGGTCGCGCATCACCGGCTACGGCGTGATCGAATTTCGAACGGGTCAATGGCGCCACGTGGCGCACGGCTGCATCGCCGTGCCGCCCGAGAGCGCGATCGCCGCCCGGTTGCGTTGGATTTTCGAGCGGTTGAGCGAGCTGCTCGCGCTGCATCGGCCGGCCGAGGTGGCCGTCGAGCGGGTCTTCGTCAATCGCAATGTCGACAGCGCGCTGAAGCTCGGCCAGGCGCGCGGAGCAGCGTTGTGTGCCGTGCCCCACGAGCTGCCCCTGTTCGAGTATGCTCCGCGCGCCGTCAAGCTGGCCCTGGTCGGCTCGGGTGCGGCGGAGAAGCCGCAGGTGGCGCACATGGTGCGCACGATGCTCGGGCTCGAGGGGCGGCTCGCGGCCGACGCCGCCGATGCGCTTGCGGTGGCGCTCTGCCATGCTCACTCGCGCCAGCTTGCGCGGCTTGCCGGCGCGTGTGCCGTGCGGTCCATTGGGAGCGGCTCGTCCAGATGATCGGTTCGATTCACGGCCACATCCTCTTCAAGGCGCCGCCGCGCGTGACGGTCGAGGCCGGCGGCCTCGGCTACGAGCTCGAGGCGCCGATGTCGACGTACTTCCATCTGCCGGAGGTCGGAGCGCAAGTGCGGCTGTTGACACACCTGCACGTGCGCGAGGACGCGCACGTGCTGTATGGGTTCAGGACCGAGGACGAGCGGCGCCTGTTCCGCAGCCTGATCAAAGTCTCGGGAGTCGGACCGAAAATCGCCCTGGCGCTGCTCTCGGGCGTCAGCGTCGAGGCGTTCGCGCGCTGCGTGCAGGAGCAGGATGTCGATGCGTTGACGCGTGTGCCGGGAATCGGGCGCCGGATCGCCGAGCGCCTCGTGGTCGAGATGCGCGATCGGCTGGCTGGCGGCAGCGGCGAGGAGCCGCGCCCGAGCGGCAGCGGCGGAGCACCCGAGCGCGAGGCGTTCGATGCGCTCACCGCGCTCGGATACAAGCCGGCCGAGGCGATGCGGCTGCTGAAGGCGGCGGGCGGCGAGCAGCGCTCGACCGAGGAGTTGATCCGGCGCGCGCTGCAGGGCGCGGCACGGGATTGAGCGCATGGAACTCGAGCGCAGCTTGAGCCCCGAGGCGAGCGGCGAGGACGAGGCGCTCGAGCGCGCCATCCGCCCGCGGCGCCTCGCCGAGTATGTCGGCCAGCCCAAGGCGCGCGCGCAGCTGGAGATCTTCATCGGCGCGGCACGCAAGCGCGCCGAGGCGCTCGATCACGTGTTGGTGTTTGGTCCGCCGGGGCTCGGCAAGACCACCCTCGCGCACATCATCGCCGCGGAGCTCGACGTCAACTTGCGGCAGACCTCCGGACCGGTGCTCGAGCGCCCGGGCGACCTCGCGGCGCTGCTCACCAATCTGCAGCCGCGCGACGTGCTGTTCGTCGACGAGATCCACCGGCTCTCGCCGGTGGTCGAGGAGGTGCTGTATCCGGCCATGGAAGACTGTCAACTCGATATCATGATCGGGGAGGGACCGGCAGCCCGCTCGATCAAGCTGAATCTGCCGCCCTTCACGCTGGTCGGGGCGACCACGCGCGCCGGGCTGCTGACCTCGCCCCTGCGCGACCGCTTCGGCATCGTGCAACGGCTGGAGTTCTATGGAATCGAAGATCTGGAGCACATCGTGCGGCGTTCGGCGGGCATTCTCGGTGTACCCATCGATGCCGCGGGGGCGAGCCGCATCGCCCAGCGTGCCCGGGGCACCCCGCGCATCGCGAACCGATTGCTGCGCCGAGTGCGTGATTACGCCGAGGTTAAGGCGGACGGGCGTATCGTCGAGGCTGTGGCCGAGGCTGCGCTCGATTTGCTCGAGGTCGATCGGCAGGGGTTCGATACCCTCGATCGCAAGCTCCTGATGACCATCATCGACAGATTCGACGGCGGCCCGGCCGGTATCGACAGCATTGCGGCGGCCGTCGGAGAGGAACGTGGTACTTTGGAGGACGTCATCGAGCCGTTCTTGATCCAGCAGGGCTTTCTGGTCCGTACCGCCCGGGGACGGGTGGTCACGCGCGCCTCGTACTTGCACTTCGGGCGCACGCCGCCGGAGCGCTCCGCTGGGGCGCTGCCGCTATTCGAGGACAGCCCGTGAGGGTCTTTCGGTGGCCGGTTCGGGTGTACTGGGAGGATACGGACGGCGGTGGAATCGTCTATTATGCGAACTATCTGCGTTTTCTGGAACGATCCCGTACCGAATGGCTCCGATCACTGGGTTTCTCCCAGCAACAGATGGCCTGGGAACCCGGCGTGCTGTTCATGGTCGTGAACTTATCAGTGGACTACCGCAGGCCGGCGCGGCTGGATGACGAGTTGTTCGTTACCTGCGAGCCGCGGGCCGACGGGGCGGTGTGCATGCGTTTCGCGCAGCGGATTGAGCGTGGCGCCGAGCGGGCGCCGTTGGTGAGCGCCGAGGTCAGGGTCGCTTGCGTGGATGCGCGCACGCTGCGGCCGACGAAGCTTCCCGATCCGCTGCGCCTGGTGTTGAACTCGCCCTCGGAGGGGGCCCCCGCATCATGACTGGACATCTGTCGCTGATCCAGCTCGTCGTGAACGCGAGCGTCGTCGTGCAATTCGTGATCGGCCTGCTGCTGCTGGCCTCGCTTACCTCGTGGGCGATCATTTTCCGCAAGCGGCTGCTGCTGTCGCGGGCGCGCCGTGAGGCCGACCGGTTCGAGAACAACTTCTGGTCCGGGGGCGACCTCGCGCAGCTGTACCGTGCGATCGAGACGCACGGTGGCGCCACCGGCATGGCGAGCATCTTCGAGATGGGCTTTCGCGAATTCGCCCGCCAGCGCCAGCAGGGCGCCGGCTCTGCGGACGTGATGCTCGAGGGTGCTCGGCGCGCCATGCGCGTGGCGCAGCTGAAGGAGATCGACGGGCTGGAGCAGAGTCTGGCGACGCTCGCCACGGTCGGCTCGACCAGTCCGTACGTGGGCTTGTTCGGCACGGTATGGGGCATCATGAGCGCTTTTTCCGCACTCGGTGATGTGCGCCAGGCGACGCTGGCATCGGTGGCGCCGGGCATCTCCGAGGCGCTGGTGACCACGGCGATCGGCCTGTTCGCCGCCATCCCTGCGGTGGTGGCCTTCAACCGCTTTGCCGACCAGGTCGGGCGGCTCGAGGTGCGCTTTGACGCCTTCACCGAAGAGTTCTCGACCATTCTGCAACGACACTCGAACCGCGGCATGGCCGCGGCTCCGACCGTGGGCGCCGCCCCCGGCGGACCGATGGCCGCGCCGGCAGTGCCGACGGGCGGCAAGGCGCGCTAGGGCGGTCCAATGGCGCAGGTATCGCGCGGGCGCAAGTTGATGGGCGAGATCAACGTCGTGCCGTACATCGACGTGATGCTGGTGCTGCTCATCATCTTCATGATCACCGCGCCCCTGATCACTCAGGGCGTGAAGGTCGATCTGCCTCGGGCATCCGCCCGGTCGCTGCCGGCGGGCAAGGCGACTCCACTCGTTCTTTCGGTGAAGCGCTCGGGCCAGATGTACCTGACGGTCGGCGGCAGCACCCTCGGGCCGGCGAGTGCCGCCACCATTCACGCGCATGTGGCGGCCGAGCTCGCGCGCGACCCCGGCCGAGCGGTGTTGATCAAGGCCGATACGGCGGTGCCGTATGGCACGGTGATTCGCGCCATGGTGATCCTGCAGGACGCGGGCGTACATAAAATGGATTTCATCACCCAGCCCAAGGGCGTACGGCCCGCACATTGAAGCGACCGCCCGCAATGCGTGAGCCTGACCGCGATCGCTGGCTGTCGCTCGGAATGTCCGTGCTGCTGCACGGCACGATCATTGGACTGCTGGCTTATGGCTGGTGGCGATACGAGCACCGGCCCGTGACCCCGTCGGTCTCGGTCGATGCCCGGGTCGTGGACGCGAAGACGCTCAATGGAGTGGGGGCGGCGCGCCGGCCGGCGCCGCAGCCCAAGGCCCCGCCGCCAGCGCCAGCGCCGGAACCGAAACCGCAGGTAGCGAGTCCTGCGCAGGGGCCCCCTGCGCCGACCACCGCGCAGGAGCTGGCGCTGCGCGCTCAAGCGGCCCAGGCCGAGGCCAAGCGTGTCGCCGCGGCCGAGGCCGAACGAGAGCGCCTCAAGAAGCAACAGGCTGTCGCCCAGGCCGAGGCGCGGGCCGAGGCCCGAAAGCGGGCCGAGGCCGAGAAGCTTGCGCAGGAGCGGCGCGCGCGGGCGCGGGCCGAGAAGCTGCTGGCCGAGCAGAGACGGCTGGCGCTCGAGAGGAAGCTCGCCGCCGAGCGGGCCGCCGCGGCGCGCTCGGCGCGCATCGCGCAGCTGCGCCAGGCGCTCGCCGAGGATGCTCAGAGCAACGCGAAGAAGCGCGCCGCGACGGCCGGCTGGGTCAGCGAAGTGACCCAGAGAGTGGAGGCGGCCTGGATCAAGCCGCCGAGTGCCCGGCATAATCTCAGTTGCATCGTACACGTGACGCTGGTGAAGGGTGGGGCCGTGGCCGGCGCGAGCGTGGGCCGGTGTAACGGCGACGAGGCGGTGCGCGAGTCGATCGAGGCGGCCGTCTATCGCGCCTCGCCGCTCCCCCCGCTGCCGGATCCTGCGCTGTACGGCCAGGAGCTGAATTTCGTATTTGCGCCCAACTCAGCCGGAGAGCCCTGAAGGATGAAACACTCAACCCGATACTCGCCGCTGCGCGGCATCGCGCTCGCGGTACTGCTGGCCGCCGGTTCTGTGACGCCGGCGCTCGCGCAATTGACGATCAAGATCACCTCGGGGGTGAATCACCCGGTGCCGATCGCGATCGTGCCCTTTGCCGAATCCCGGCGCGATCCGGTCGATGTCGCCGGTGTGATTCAGCACGATCTCACCGGCAGCGGCCGCTTCAGCCCGCTCGCGCGCTCGCGCATGCCTGCGATGCCGCACCACGCCGCTCGGGTCCAGTTCCCCGCGTGGAAAGCGACCGGGGTCGACTACATCGTGGTCGGGAGGGTGGTGCCCCTGTCGGGCGGGCGGCTCGGGGTCGATTTCAATCTGTTGAACGTGCTGACCGGCCAGAGCGTGGCTCGCAAGCGCTTCACGGGCACGGCGCAGGCCCTGCGCAACGCGGCGCATCGGGTGAGCGACGTCGTCTATCAAGCGATCACCGGCATTCGCGGCGCTTTCGATACGCGCATCGCGTATGTGGCGCAGGTCGGCCTGGGTGCAGCGCGACGTTTCCAATTGGTGGTGGCCGACGCGGACGGATACAATCAGCATCTGATTCTAGAGTCGCCCCTGCCGTTGATGTCGCCGGCCTGGTCGCCGAACGGGAAATGGCTGGCCTACGTATCCTTCGAGGACCATCTTTCTGCCGTGTACGTGCAGCGCGTACGGACCGGGCAGCGCTACCGGGTGTCGGCGCGTGCCGGGGAGAACGGCGCGCCGGCCTGGTCGCCGAACGGCCAGGAGCTGGCGCTGACGCTGAGCGGGGAGTCGGGCTACCCGCAGATCTACGTGCTGAAACTGCATACTCAGCACCTCACCCGCATCACCGATGCGCCCGCGATCAATACCAGCGCCAACTGGGCACCGAACGGCCGCTCGATCTACTTCACCTCGGATCGGGATGGCTCGCCGCAGATCTATCGCATCGGGCTCACCCCGGGCAGTCTCCCGGTGCGCATCACGTTCACGGACGGCTACAATGCCGACCCCGAGGTCTCGCCGAACGGCAAGCTGCTTGCCATGGTGACCGGCGTCGACGGCCGGTTCTGCATCGCCGTACAGAACCTCAAGACCGGCGCGTTCCGCGTGCTCACTCATGGTCCGCTCGACAGCACGCCGACCTTCGCGCCGAACGGGGCGACTATCATGTATACCAAGCAGTTGATGGGCCGGAAGGGCGGGAGCATCCTGGCCACGATATCTGTCGATGGCTTGACGGGCATGACGCTCAAGCCGACTCATGGCCAGGTTGAGGACCCGGCCTGGGGGCCGTTCCCGCCGAAGAAGAGCAATTGAGAACGCGGATCGGGTGGTTCGCGTGCAGTGCAACAACTGGATGCCGGTGCGCCGGCATCTACGGAGAATAGGTGTCTTATGCGTCGCATTCTAACGATGTTGGTGGTGGCGAGTGCTCTGGGGTTTGCCGGCTGCGCGAGTCATCCGGTCAAGCCGGCGGCTCGCCGGCAAACGGCGGCCGCGCCGGGCGCCGCAGCGGCCTCGCAAGGCGCGGCTTCCGGTGCGAACGCGAGCGCGGGCGCGCTCGGCAGCCAGCAGTCGGTGTCCGGGCCGACCCAGGGGCTGCTCGCCGATCGTGTCATTCACTTCGCGTTCAACAGCTCGGTGATCGGCAGCCACGGCATGAAAGTCGTCGCTGCGCACGCGGCCTATCTGGTGGCCCATCCCAACGCGCGCGTGCGCCTGGAGGGCTACACCGATGACCGTGGCTCGCCCGAGTACAACATCGGCCTCGGGATGCGCCGTGCGCAATCGGTCCGTCAGGCCATGCTGCTGCAGGGCGTATCGCCGAGCCAGATCACCGTGGTCAGCTACGGCGAGGAGGATCCGGTCAACCCGGCGAACAACCGCGTCGCCTGGGCGGAAAACCGGCGCGTGCACATCGTGTACCTGACGCCCACTCAGCCCGGTCCGGCCCAGTCAGCGCCGGGTTCCTCGGCCCAATGAGCGCGTGAGGGCGGATTCCATGCGTGCCTTGCCACTGCTTGGGTCGGCGGCGGCGCTACTTGCAGCGCTGCTCGCCGGATGTGCCACCGGTCCGACCCGGACGCAGATCGCGGTCCAGAACCTCGATACACGGGTCTCGAAGCTCGAGCACTTCGTCACGAACGGCAGTCTCGTGCAGCTCGCTCAGCAACAGGATGCGCTGCAGGCTCAGGTCCGCGATCTGCGCGGCCGGGTCGATCAGCTGCAGCAGGAGGAACGGCGGTTGACGCAGCAGCAGCACGAGCTGTACGCCAGTCTCGAGAAGCGCGTGCAGGCACTCGCGCGCAGCGGTGCCGCGAGTTCCCCGTCGGTGGCGCAAGGCAGTGCGTCTCTGCCGGGGGTGACCTCGACCCAGGAGAAGCTGTACGGGGAGGCCTTCACCGCACTGAAGGCCGGCCACTACACGGCCGCGGCCAAGGCGTTCCAGGCTTTCGTCAAGAAGTATCTGACGAGTCCGCTGGCGGCGGATGCGGAGTATTGGCTGGGCGAGGCGCAATTCGTGAATGAGGATTATCCGGCCGCTGAGCAGGCGTTCCGCAGCGTGCTCGGGCAGTGGCCGCAATCCTCCAAGTCACCCGAGGCGATGTTCGACCTCGGCAACACGTTGATTGCGCAAGGCAAGACGGTCGAGGGACGCAGGACGCTCGCGCAGGTCGTCAAGCGCTATCCGGATTCTGGGGCGGCGCGCCGCGCCGCGAGCGCGCTGGCCAGCCCGGCGTCGAATTGAGCGGGGGCGTCGCGCCGGAGCATGCGCAGCTCGATCACGCGGCTGAAGATCACGGAGATCTTCCGCTCGTTGCAGGGCGAGGCGGACACGGTCGGTATCCCGACCAGCTTCATCCGGCTCACCGGCTGTCCGCTGCGCTGCCAGTATTGCGATACGGCGTACGCGTTTCACGGTGGGCAGTGGTGGGAGATCGAGGCAGTGCTTGCGCGGGTGCAGGCGCTCGGGTCGCGCTATGTGTGCGTCACCGGGGGCGAGCCGCTCGCGCAGCGGGGTTGTCCCGAGTTGCTGGTACGGCTGTGCGATGCGGGCTTGCAGGTCTCGATCGAGACCAGCGGGGCGATGAGCTTGGCGCAGGTCGATGCGCGCGTGGTGCGCGTCGTCGATGTGAAGACTCCGGGCTCGGGGGAGGAGGCGCGCAACCGCTACGAGGAGCTCACGCGCCTGGAGGTGAAGGATCAGGTGAAATTCGTGATCTGTGACCGCGCCGATTACGAGTGGAGCGCGGCGAAGGTGCGCGAACTCGGGCTGTCGGAGCGATGCGGGGTTCTGTTCTCGCCGAGCCACGCGCAGCTCGCGGGGCGCGAGCTCGCCGAATGGATCCTGGCGGACGGCCTGGCGGTGCGCTTTCAGATCCAGCTGCACAAGATTCTTTGGGGTAACGCGCCGGGAAGATGATGACCGAGGTCGCAGCGGCAAGCCGCGTGTGTGCGCCCGCCGGGAGACACGCGTGAGTCACCCGAAAGCGGTCGTGCTCGTCTCCGGCGGGCTCGATTCGGCCACTGCGCTCGCCGTCGCGCGGGCGCGGGGATTCGTGTGTTACGCGCTGTCGGTGGGCTACGGCCAGCGCCACGAGGCGGAGCTGGCCGCGGCGGCGCGGGTGGCCGCCGCGCTCGGCGCCCGCGAACACCGCCTCATGCGGGTGAATTTGGCGGACATTGGCGGGTCAGCCTTGACCGATGCATCGATCGCCGTTCCCGAGGCGTCCTCGAGCGGCATCCCGGTGACCTATGTCCCGGCGCGCAACACCGTGCTACTTTCACTCGCGCTTGCGTGGGCGGAGGTGCTGGATGCGCGCGATATTTTCGTCGGCGTGACCGCTGTTGATTACTCCGGCTATCCCGATTGCCGTCCGGAGTTCATCGAGGCGTTCGCGCATCTGGCGAATCTGGCGACGAAAGCGGGCGTCGAGGGCAAACACTGGCACATCCATGCGCCGCTGATCGCCTGGAGCAAGGGGCGCATCGTTCGCGAGGGGATCGGCCTCGGCGTCGATTACAGCCTGACGGTCTCGTGCTACCAGGCGGACTCCGACGGGCGCGCCTGCGGAAAATGCGATGCCTGCCGGTTGCGCCGGGCGGGGTTCGAGGCCGCGGGCGTAGCGGACCCCACGCGCTACCGATAACGGACGTATCCGGGTATCATTCCCAGCCCTGCGGGAGCCGTTCCGGGATCGCCGCGGCAAGCGCGTCGGGGCGTTAGCTCAGTCGGTAGAGCATCGGACTTTTAATCCGCTGGTCGTGGGTTCAATTCCCACACGCCCCACACTATAAAAACAGGCATTTTCCGCTACTTCCACCCCGCCTACTGCTCAAGAAATAGCCGCCTATTTGCACTAAATTTGCAATTGTGTCCGATAGGGGCGTAGAATTGCGTTTGTGCGTGAAAGGCACCGCACATAAAAGGCGGCCCAGGTCAGTGCTACCAACACCGACCCGGGCCTGATCACCCACAGCGACTAGACCGCCGCGGGAGACTTGATCCGAAGTCTACCGTGGCATGTGGAGAACGACATGGCCACTATCACCGAGCACCGAAACGGCGACGGCAAGCGCAGCTTCACCGCGCAGGTTCGGATCAAGCCGTTCAACCCCTCGAGCAAGACGTTCCACGAGAGCGACTTCGCCTCGCGCCCGGAGGCCCGCAAGGCTGCGGTAGCGTGGGCCGAGGCCCTTGAGAAGACGCTCCGCGAGCAGAAGGTGAGGGGAGGCGTCCGGGCGGACGTTGCAAGCCTCTCGCTCCGCCAGCTCGCCGACGATTACCTCGCCGATCCGGAGACCAGGGCGCTCGCGACCTACGACGAGCGCGAGCGGCAAATTGCATGGTGGGTGAACCGATACGGCGCCACCAAGGCCCTGGAGTTTCCGAGCCCGGTCCTGCTGCGCGAGGCCCGCGAGGCCCTCTTGGCGCTCCACGAAGCCGGGACGGTGAATCGGTACCTCGCCGCCGCCCGCGCCATGGTCAACTTCGGGCGCGCGACCGGCCTGCTGCCGCCGAATCTCGTATGGCCGCCCCGTCTGATGCTCACCGAGCCCAAGGCGCGCGAGCGGTTCCTCGACGACGCTGAACTCGGCCGGGTGCTCGATGCCGCGCAGGCGCAATCCGACCTCATGTATGCCGCCGCGATGTTCGCAATCGGTGTCGGCTGCAGGCAGTCCGAGCAGCTCCGCGCCCGATGGGGCGATATCGACGAGAAGACGGGCACCGTCGCAATCCGCGTCACAAAAACCGACACGTCCCGCCGGGCTCATATGCCGCCGGCCGTGGTGGAGGCGCTGAAGCCGCTGAAGAGCGGCAAGGTTCGTCCGCTGCCGGGTGCCTATATCTTCGCCGACTCGGACGGTGAGCCCATTAAGTCGCACGTGCTGATTGACCGATGGGAGAAGGTGCGCAAGGTCGCCGGAGTCCCGGACGTGCGATGGCACGATCTGCGCCATGCCTCGGCCTCGTTCCTGATCCAAGGCGGCGCGACACTCGCGGAAGTCGCGCATCAGCTCGGGCACCTAAACGTCGCCACAGCGAAGCGATATGCGCATCTGGTGCCCGGGGCGAAGCCGGCCGGCGCGGATAAGCTGAACGAGAAGCTCAGCGCTCGGACGAAGTAGGGCGTATCTCATGAACGCCCGAATATCGAAAAAGCCCGAGGGATTGCGGCAGGTGCTTGATCGAGCCTTGCCGAAACGCCCGCTTGCGATTAAGCGGGAATCGTTGCTCGATGCAATGGTCGAGCGGATTGAGACATGGAAGACGCTTCAGCCACACGTGGGGGCTCATGCGGCAAAGCAGACCCGCGCATCTGAAATCGCCCGCAGCCTGGAAACGGCAGCCCGCCGCACAGAGGCGAAACTAAAGCAGCTTCGCGTTGAGTCGGAGATTGCAAAAGCAAGAGCGCAACGCGCTGGCGATTGCGGCATGTCCCCGGATGCGGTGAAACTGGGAGGGTTTAGCGCGTCTGTCGATCTTGCACTGATTACCGGGCGCCTGCTCTACGAGTTGGAGACGTGGCAGCGCATGTATCAGCACGGCAAGGGAGCCCCGCGCGCATTTGGCGCGACGCTGACAGCGGTGCTTGGGGACCTGTGCCGTAAACGCGCGGGGCTGAGCAAAAAGGAACTCGATGACGTGTTCGCGATGATAAGCGAGGCGTTCGGACTTCCAGCGCTTTCATTCGAGACGTTGAGAAAAAGAAGGCAGCGCGGGACAAAATAGCCAAAATCTGCGGGAGTTTGTCCCGTATTCAGACACCCCCACTTACCTCAAACTGCGCGTGTTCCGTTTTGGAGTACGCGCAATGTCTCGTTCGCAACATCAGGCCGCCACCATCCCCCATAGCTGGGATCTTGAAGGCTGGCCGGCTTCGGTCTTCCCCGGCACGACTTCGCGTGCCCGCTACATCATTCGCGCCCACAAAGACGAGCTGATCCGCGAGGGCGCGTTGGCTCGCGTAGGGCGCGAGCTGGTCGTTTTTGGATCGCGCTATGCCCGTTGGCTCGAGAAGCGGGCATCAGAGGTGCCCGGCTACGTGCCTGCCCCTAACCGGGATCGCCCGGTGGAGGCGGCATGAAATGGCACCGCGCATAAGGAAACGCCCCGGCCGGGACAAGACGGCACGGGGCGCAAATCAAGCATTTATCAGCGCTCGAAGTATAACGCAAATCGGGCTCGCGCAACACACCCTCGACGAGCGCGGCCGCCCGGCAACAGCCGAGGATATTTTTCGCCAGGCGCAGACTTTGCCGCCGCGTGGCGGGCGCCGTTTCGTCGCGTCGGGTTCCGAGGTCGACAGCTGGAAGCGCAAGTTTCGGGGGCGACGATGAGCACCACGAAGCGCGCGCCGTGTCCTGTCTGCAATCGCGGCAAGCGCGACACCGCGTTAAGCATCACGAGCGATGCGCGCGGGACGGTCGAGTATTGCCATCGTTGCGGGTTCACTCGAGCCGCAAATTACGAGCACCGGCCGATCGTCGCACCTTCGACGCCGAGCGCGGCCCCACTCGAATGGAGCGAGCGCGCAGAGCATATCTGGCGCCGCACGATTCCGCTGCACGGCACTCTCGGTGCGCGCTACCTTCTCCATCGCGGCGGCGTTCTACCACCTGCCGATTCTGACCTGCGGTTCCTCGAAGCGACAGACCGGCATCCTCCATCCTTGTGCGCGCGCGTGACGGATGCCACGACGAACCGGCCGCTGACCATCCACTTCACGCGACTCGCTCTCGATGGCCGCGGCAAAGCCGGCAC
>DAHXNV010000027.1 GCA_027365225.1 Gammaproteobacteria bacterium | reverse complement strand
GCATGGGTAATGCAGGCTCGCGCGGGCATCCTACCCCTGCGACGATCGATCGCGTACGGCTCATTCGTGCCGTACTGACCATGATCTTCGGCTACCTCGGCAAGCGCCTGCCCCCGCATCCGGTCCTCAAGACACTCTGGATTCGGCCGGGGGAACCGCACCCCGAATCCAAATACCCGACAACGAGACCACGGAACGCCGGAATTATCGTGCCAGGTGCCTTGGAATCCACAGGCTTTGCAGTCATCACAGGGTCACACGGACTTGGTGACGATGAATTTGGAAGCACCGGTCCACATGAACAGCCCGCAATCGCGTTCGATAAGGCCGGGAAGTACGTCTTTGCTGGTATGGAGGCCCAGTTCCAATTGGCCACCCCGGGGAAAAAGTCGCCTGATAATGTGCTTGGGCGCCACGTCGAACGCGGCCAACCGCAGCCGGAATACTATCGAATGCGGCCAGTTCAATCTGGAACTCGGCTCGGCTGAGATGCGGAACATCGTGGGTTCCCGGCACTGCCGCTGTCCCAAGACCCCAAGAGCGGCCAATTCCGGCTGGACTTGCGGCCATCCGGGCTTGGTATCCACAGGCCTCGACGTTTTGGCGGGGACAGGATGAGAACCGTAGGTTCGACAAATTTGCCGGGAGCAAATTTGGACGGCCATGAGCTTGCAAGAGCACTCGGCCGCGCCGGCTACCGCATCGTACGCCACGGCGGAAGTCATCTTCGATTGGCGGCTGATTCATCCCCCGTTCATCACGTGACGATTCCGACGCATGGCCCCTCGAGGTCGGCACGTTCGCCGCGATTCTTGGCGACGTCGCAGCGCATCTGAAAATAGACCCGGACGAGTTGCCGAAGCGGTTGTTCGGCTGATCGATCGAGCGCCGTCAGTCAATGTCCACCGGCGGCGGCCGGCATGCCGCTCTGGCGCGGCGCGGCCGCGCCCCACACCGGGCTGCGCAAATCTGCCGCGAAACAGCGACGCACATCCCAGAGTCGGGCTGCACATACGGCACGCGAACTGCCAAAATGCGGTCGTGGGCCGCGCGTCTGTGAAGGTCGCGACTAAAGGTTTTTTTTTATTTTTTTGGGTCGCAAATTCACAGGGGCAGTAGACTGTCGCCGCCGCAGCGCCCGCCCCCGTGAGGCGGACTGTTGCGGCCCGGATTCTCACCCCTGCAGCGGTCTCGAGTAGAGGAAAATTCAGATACACCCCGGCACTCGGATGGCAAACGTCACCATCAACGACAGGACGGGCCGGCCGGATGACAGCTTCATCCGCAAAACAGAGCTCATCATCAGTGGTGTGTTGCGCGGCGGCGTACTCCTGAGCGTAGCAGTAATACTCGGCGGCATCCTCTACTACTACGCGCTGCGCCTGCTGGGCCGGCTGCCCCACACGACATTTCCCGACACCCTGGGGCAAGTCGGCGCGGGCCTGAAGACCCTCGAGCCGGTGGCAATCGTCACCGCCGGCCTGCTCGTGCTGCTCGCCACGCCGGTCCTGCGCGTCGCGGTGTCGATTGCCGCCTTTGCGATCGAGAAAGATCGCACCTACGTCATCATCACCGCGATCGTTCTGGCCATCCTGCTGTTCAGCATCTTCGGGATCGGCCCCTACCTGGGCCAGCCCGGCCTCACGGACGTGCCGAACACCACGTTCGCCTCCCTGGTCTTCATCGCGCTGAGCAGCGTGTTCGCGGGCTTCGTCGGCGCGCTGGCCGGGCTCGGTGGCGGCGTATTCATCGTGCCGATCCTGACGCTCGTCTTCCACGTGTCGTTCGCCACTGCGATCGGCGCCTCCATCGTGTCCGTGATCGCCACCTCCTCGGGTGCGGCGGCGGCCTATGTGCGCGATCGAATGACCAACCTCAGGGTCGGCATGTTCCTCGAGATCGCCACGACCACAGGAGCAGTCTGCGGCGCCCTGATCTCATCCATGCTGAACGATACGGTGCTGTTCGTCGTGTTCGGCATCGTCCTGCTGATCTCGGCGATACCGCTCGTGGCACGCCTCGGGGAAGAACTGCCGCGGGACGTGCAGAACCACAAGTGGGCCGCGGGACTGAAGCTTCCCGGCACTTACTCGGACCGCCGCACGCACCAGGACATTCCCTACCACGTCGCGCACGTGCGCATCGGCTTCGGCATGATGTACGTGGCGGGACTGATTTCCGGTCTGCTCGGCATCGGCAGTGGCACTTTCAAGGTGCTCGCGATGGATACCGCGATGCGGTTGCCGATGAAGGTCTCGACCACCACCAGCAATTTCATGATCGGTGTGACGGCGGCCGCGTCCGCCGGAATCTTCTTTCAACGCGGGGACATCGACCCGCTGATCGCCGCGCCGGTGGCCCTCGGGGTGCTCGGCGGTTCGATGCTCGGCGCAAAGACGCTCAACCGGATGTCGAACGTGCACCTGAAGAAGGTGTTCGTGCCGATGATCCTCCTGGTGGCGATCAGCATGCTGGCCCGCGGGCTGGGCTGGCTGTAACGGCGCGGCGCGCTCGTGCAGCCCTGCAGGCGCGCCTCAGGGATGCATCAGCAGCGGCACTGAACTCGAGTGGACCAGCCGGCTCGAAGTGCCCGGCACCAACCAGTTCAGGATCTCGCCGCGGCGGAAGGCACCCATGACGAGCCCGTCAGCCTGGAACGCCGTGGCCGCATCGAGCAGCACGGTCGCGGTCCGCCGCCCCTCGGACACCGCACTGCGATAGCGGGCACCGGCGGCGATGGGGCCGAGGGCGGCGCGCGCACCCTCGAGCACACTTTCCTCCTGATCGACCGCCAACACCTCGACCTGCTCGGCGGCGGTGAGAAACGGCCGGAACGCGTCGAGCGCGCGGCGCAGCGGCGGCACATCCCGCCAGCCCACCAGCAGCCGCCGGGCGAATCCGCCTTCCCAGGTGTGCGGGACCATCACGACGGGATGGCGCGTGCGCAACAGCGCCGCGCGCAGCGCCTCGCGGTGCCCGACGGGCTGCGAATTCGGCGCGGCCAACACAACCATGCTGGCCGTATTGCGGTAATGCCGCATGACCCGCCATTCATCGCCCTTGTAGAGATCGAACTCGGCGGAAATGCCGTTGGCCTGGGTCCACTGCGCGACGATCCCGCTCAGCTTCTCGGTCTCCGCCCGCTCGCGATCGACCAGGTGCTCAACCTCGTACTCCGAGAGCTGCTCCTGCGACGGCAGCAGGATCGAGCGCGGCCCGATCTCGACGTGTGCAAACCGCAGCTTCTGGCCGAGCCGTTCGCCCACCACCGAGGCGATGCGCAGGCATTGTGTTGCGCCGGTGGTGGACGCCAGGAGCACGAGAATGAATTTCGATTCCATGGTCGGCACCTCGGAAACTGAGCACAATCTCGGCAGGCTCTCCAGGCCCGATATTATCGCGAGAAACGCTCCGATGCGCGCGCTCCACCGGACACCGCGAGCCCCTCCGGCGCCCGCCAGCCCGAGCCGCCACAGGCGTGCAGCAGCCAGCCGGTCATGCCCCCCCCGGCCAAGCCCCCCGCACGGGCGCCCCCACCCCGCCGCAGGGGGGCTCGGGCCGCCAGCGATTCCGTCCGATGGTCTAACGGTGCGCCCGCACGCGTTTGAGGCGCCGCCACAATAGACTCAGTCCCAACCAGCCGCAGAGCGTCGCCAGCGGCCACGCCAGCAGTTGCGGCAACCAGAATCCCAGCGCGGCGAGCACGATCAGCGCGGCACCCGCGACCGTCAACACCCCACGCTCGGAATTCCCGAGCACACGGCGGTTCGCGATAGCAGCGCCCACCGTATTGGCCAGACGCAAGGCGCTGGCGGCCGCGCGCGAGGAGCTTCCACCGCGTAGATTGCGCGCGACGCTGCCGCGGGGCCGCGGCCGGCGACCCTGCAGCACCAGCTCGGTAGAGCGCTCGAGGTCATGCAAATACTGTGCCTGCATCTGCGTGGCGAACCCGGCATCCTCGACGGCGGCATCGATCTCGCAGTTGGCGAGCCAGCTCGAGAGATTGAGATTGGACGAGCCCACACGCGCCCAACGGCCATCGGCGACCGCGGTCTTGGCGTGCATCATGCTGCCGTTCCATTCGAATACCCGGATGCCCGCCTCGAGCAGCGGGCGGTAGCCGGCACGCGAGAGCGCGGCAACCGCCGGCAGATTGTTGCTGCCCGGTACGAGCAGACGCACGTCGACGCCGTCGGTCACCGCGGCGGCCAGGGCCTGAACGTAAGTTGGGATTCCGACGAAATACGCGTCGCTGATCCACAGGCTCTCGGTAGCCATGCCCGCGATCAGACTGTCGAGCCGGAACATCGCGCCATGGGCAGGCTGCGTGGCGATGACGCGCAGCGCCACCTCCCCGCACGCGGCTGGTTCCGGTGCCGGATCGAACGGCAACGGATCGCCGAGTCCGCCCCAGCTGTCACGAAACGCGGCTTCGATGCTCCTCACCGCGGGTCCCTCGATCAGCAGTCCACTGTCGCGCCACGGGGCCACGCCGTGCGCCGCATCGCCCAGCCACTTGGCCGAGACGCACACCCCGGAGACCGATCCGACCCGCCCGTCCACGGCGAGCAATTTGCGGTGGTCGCGACCCACCCACCCGAGCGGGCTCTCCAGGCGCGGCCGGTTGAACGCGCGCACCGCAACACCCGCGGCGCGCAGCGGGGAGAAGAACCGATGGCCGGCGTTGCCGAACGTCCCGAACCAGTCATGAATCACCGCCACGTGCACCCCGGCACGGGCCCGCTCGATCAGCAGATCGCGAAAGTGCCGCCCGACGGCATCGTCGGCGATGATGTAGTTCTCGAGCAGCACGTCGTGGCGCGCCGCTGCGATCATCGCCCCCCAGGCCTCGAAGTGCGCACTACCGTCGATCAGCAGCTGCACGCGATTGCCGGCCACCAGGGGCGCCCCGGCCGCGCGGCTGAGCGCCTGGCCGGCAAGCAGGCGCAGAGAGGCGCGGTTCGGGTGGGGCGGAGGATTCTGCAGGGTCTGCACGGGTACGCTCTAGCGCGGCAGGGCACGGGTACCGCGGCGAGGCGGCCGTTGGCGGGGCGCGCAGTCGGTTCCGGTCAACATTGTTCCCCAAGCCTGCTGGCGACTCACTCCCCGGCGATCGTCATCTCTCCGACCAGCACCGAGCCTGTGCGAATCGTACTGCGGACATCGACATCGTTGCCGATCGCCACGATGCTGCCGTACATCTCGCGTAGATTCCCCGCGATGGTCACTTCGTGCACCGGATGCACGATCGCGCCATCCTCGACCCAGAATCCGCTTGCGCCGCGCGAATAATCGCCCGTCACGCCGTTGACGCCCTGGCCCATCAGCTCCGTGACCCACAGACCCCGGTCCATCTGCCGCAGCAACGCCTCGCGCGAATGTGCGCCCGCTGCGCCATCCGCCGCGACCAACAGATTGTGAATGCCGCCGGCGTTGCCCGTGGTCTTCAAACCGAGGCGCCGCGCCGAGTAGCTCCCGAGCACATAGCCGCGCAGAACACCCTGCTCGACGAGCTCCCGATCGAGCGTAGCGGCACCCTCGGCATCGAACGGGGCGCTGCCGAGGCCCTTGGGAATGTGCGGCCGCTCGCTCATGCGCACGAACTCGGGAAAGACCCGCTGTCCGGCCGCGCCGAGCAGGAACGAGGCTTTGCGATACTGGCTCGGGCCGCTGATCGCGCCGACGAAGTGTTGCAACAACCCACGGGCCATCTCGGGGGCGAACAGGACCGGCGCACGCCGGGTGCTCAGCTTGCGCGCCCCGAGCCGCGCACACGCGCGCCGGCCGGCCTGCACGCCGACCGCCTCGGGGGTCTCCAGATCGAGCGCGTCGCGGGCGGCCGTGTACCAGTAGTCCCGCTGCATCTCAGTGCCGTGCCGGGCGATCAGCGAGCAGCTGATCGAGTGGCTGGTCGCGGAAAACCCGGACAGAAACCCGTGCGAACTGCCGTACACGCCGGTGTGGCGCTGGCTGCCGACAGAGGCGCCCTCGGAGTTGGTGATGCGCGCGTCGACGTCCATGCCGGCGCGCTCGCAGCGCCGGGCGATGCCGATCGCCTCCTCGGCCGCGAGCGCCCAGGGGTAGTCGAGGTCGAGTTCGGGAACCTCGCGCGCCAGCGCCTCGGGCTCGATCAGACCCGCGTAAGGATCTTCGGCGGTGAAACGCGCGATGGCGCACGCCTTGGCGACGATCGAGCAGACGGCCTCGCGGCTCAGATCCGCGGTGCTTGCCGCGCCCTTGCGCTTACCGAAATACACCGTCACCGCCAGTCCGCGATCGCGCTGATATTCGATCGTCTCGACCTCACCGAGGCGAACCGTCACACCAAGTCCCTGCCCGATGCTGGCATCGGCCTCGGCCTGGGAAGCCCCGAGTCGGGCGGCTTCCGCCAATGCACAGCGCACGGCATCTTGAAGCGTGCTCGTAGAAGCGTTGGGCTCGAGCCCCTGTTGCATGAAGAGTCCTCGTTGCGCGGTCGGCCGCCGCCGGGCGTGTGCCGGCGGGCACGCCCGCCGCGGTGCTCACGCCGACGGAATGCGCTAGTGTAGCAGCCATGGCCAGCCGACCCGCGGATCTTCCCATGCCCGCACCTGAACGCGCGGCGCCCGAGCCGAGCGCCGAGCCGCCGAGCAAGAGTGAGAAAAAACGCCGAGCGCATGCCGCACAAGACCTCGGCGAGGCGCTGATCGCGCTGCGCGAAGCCGATTTGGCCGCGCTGCCGCTGCCTGCGGCGCTGCTCGAGGCCGTGCGCGAGGCGCGCCGGATCCGCAGCCGCGCGGCCGCCGTGCGGCAGCGCCAGTACATCGGCAAGCTGATGCGCCAGATCGACCCGGAGCCCATCCGCCGCAGGCTGGCCGCCCGCAGCGAGCAGGATGCCCAGGAGACGCAGCGCTTCAAACGGGCCGAGCAGTGGCGAGCGCGGTTGGTCGGCGAAGGGGATGCGGCGCTCGAAGCGCTCGCCGCGCTGCGCCCCGACCTCGATCGATCGCATTGGGCGGCGCTCGCGGCCGCGGCGCGGACCGAGCAGCCCGCGGGAGCCGCCCGGCAGGGCCCGGCGGGCCGGGCGCTGTTTCGCGCGTTACGCGGCCTGCTTGGGTAGAATCCGCCCCATGCAAGCGCTGATCGGCATCATCATGGGTTCAAGGTCCGATTGGGACACGCTGCGCGCGGCCGCCGCGATGTTGGACAAGCTGGGGGTCGCCCACGAAGTCCGGGTGATCTCGGCGCACCGCACGCCGGACCTGCTGTTCGAATACGCCGCCACCGCCCGTGAGCGCGGGCTGAAGGCGATCATCGCCGGCGCCGGCGGCGCGGCGCACCTGCCCGGCATGACCGCCGCAAAGACCACTCTGCCGGTGCTCGGGGTGCCCGTGCAGTCGAAAGCCCTCAGCGGACTCGATTCGCTGCTGTCGATCGTGCAGATGCCCGCCGGTGTGCCGGTGGCGACCTTCGCGATCGGCGAGGCGGGCGCGGCCAATGCGGCGCTGTGCGCCGCGGCGATCCTCGCCAACACACATCCGGAGGTCGACTCGGCGCTCGCGGCGTTTCGCCGCGATCAGACCGCAGCGGTGCTCGCCCAACCCGACCCGCGCACAGCCCGCACATGACCATCGGCATCATCGGCGGCGGCCAGCTCGGCCGCATGTTGGCATTGGCCGGCTATCCGCTCGGACTCGACTTTCTCTTCCTCGACCCGGCGCGCGAAGCGCCCGCGGGCCAGGTTGCGACCGTGGTGCACGGTGAGTTCACCGACCCGCAGATCCTGAAGTGGCTGTCGCGCGAATCCCAGGTGCTCACTTTCGACTGGGAGAACGTGTCGGTCGAGGCGCTGCGCAAGCATGCCGGCGGCGCACGCCGCGCGCGCATCTGCCCGCCCGCCACGGCGCTCGCCGTCGCGCAGGACCGCGTCGCGGAGAAGCGCCTGTTCGAGCGGCTTCGCATCCCCACCACGCGCTGGCGCGCAGTCGGCTCACAGGCGGCACTCGAGCGCGCGTTGCGCGAGATCGGCGTACCGGGCGTACTGAAGACCCGCCGCATGGGCTACGACGGCAAGGGCCAGATACGGATCCGCACCCGCGAGGATGCGCAGCGCGCCTGGGAGGCGCTCGGTAGCGTTCCGCTCCTGTACGAAGAATGGGTGCCGTACGAGTGCGAGGTATCCATCATCGGCGCGCGCAGTACACGCGGGCAAACGGTCGTCTACCCGCTGAACGGCAACGTACACGCTGACGGTATCCTGCGGGTAACCCGCGCGCCGTTCGGCCCGGCCCGCTGGCATCGCACGGCCACACAGTATCTGGCACGCTGCCTGAAGCACTTCCACTACACAGGCGTGCTGACCATCGAGTTCTTCGTGCGCAACGGCCGGTTGCTCGCCAACGAATTGGCCCCGCGCGTGCACAACTCCGGCCACTGGACCATCGAAGGCTGCGCCACCAGCCAGTTCGAGAATCATCTGCGCGCGATTCTCGGCTTGCCGCTCGGCTCGACCCGTCCGTTGGGACACAGCGCCATGGTCAATCTGATCGGCAGGATCCCCGCGCGCGACAAGCTGCTTGCGCTCGAGGGGCTGCATCTGCACGATTACGGTAAACAGCCCCGCCCCGGCCGCAAGCTCGGTCACTGCACCCTCGTGGAATCCTCGCCCGGCCGGCGCGACCGGCTCGCGCGCACGGTCCTGCGGCTGGTGGCCTCGCACGTGCGCCTGCCGTAGCATAGCCCCCAGCCATGTACATCGAGCCTTTTCACCTGAAAGAGCTGCCGTTTCGGCTCAGCCCCGATCCGCAGTTCCTGTATCTGTCCAAACAGCACGCCCGCGCCAAGGCGTACATGGAATCGACCATCTGGTTCGCCGACGGCTTCGTGGTGATCACCGGCGAGATCGGGGCGGGCAAGACGACCCTGATCGAATCGTTCCTGCGGGAGATCCCCCAGGACGTGGTGGTCGCGCAGATCAATCAGACCCAGGTCTCGGCGGTCGACTTCCTGCAATCGCTTCTGGCGCAATTCGGCTTCTCGCCGTTCAAGATGAAGAAGAGCGAGCTGCTGGCCACACTCAACAACTTTCTGATCGAGCAGTACGCGGCCGGCCGGCGGGTGCTGCTGGTGGTCGACGAGGCGCAAAACCTCTCGCAGCGCGTGCTGGAGGAGGTGCGGCTGCTCTCGGGCGTCGAGACCACCAAGGAAAAGGTGCTGCGCATCATCCTTGCCGGACAGCCCGAGCTCAACGCCAAGCTCGACGCTCCGGAGCTCGTGCAGCTGAATCAGCGCGTCCGCCTGCGCTTTCATCTGTCCGCGCTCTCGTCGGAGGAAACCGCCGAGTACATCCGGCACCGCCTGGAAGTGGCCGGCGCCGACGCCCGGGAGATCTTCGCGCCGGACACCTTCGGGGAAATCTACCGTTACACGGGCGGCGTCCCGCGTCTGATCAATACCCTGTGCGACACCGCCTTGATGTCGGCGTTCACGGCCGATCGGGATCAGGTCAGCGCCGCGGACGTGGCCAGCGCGGTAGCCGAGCTGCAATGGGTCGAGTATGCCGCGCGCCCCCAGCCCCTGGGCACGCCGGCCGCCGCGCGCATGCGAGGCGGACGCGAACCGGTGGTGCCGCCGCTTGCGCGTGTGCTGGTCGCCGAGAATGGCCGCACGCTCCAGGAGCTGCCGCTGCTGCCCGGACGGGTCATCGTCGGGCGTACGCCCGACAACGATCTGCAGATCGAGAGCCGATTCATCAGCCGCCATCACTGTCAGATCACAACCACCGGCCAGGCCAGCATCATCGAGGATCTGAACAGCACCAACGGGCTGTACGTACGCTCGCAGCGTGTGCATCGGCATTATCTGCGCAACGGCGATGTGGTACTGATCGGCAAGCACGAGCTGTTGTACCTCGATGAGCGCACAGCGCGCGGGCACGGGAATATGACCGACACTCTGCCCGGCATTCCGGCGCTGGGTCACGACGAGGCGACCCTCGCCGGCGAGGACCTGCCGTTCGAGATTCCGACGATCTCGCCCCGCTCTCAGTCCTGACCCGCGCCGGACCCGGGACGCGCCTTGCGATCCGGCTCGGCCGCATCGCCCCCGGCGTAGCGTCTGCCGAGCTCGCGAAAATCACGCCGCCGCAACAAGATCACCGTGCCGGCCAGCACCGCCACGAAGCCCGCTATGCCGGTGAACGCGGCCAGCGCCCGGGGCTCGGCCACGAAATAACTGACGGCGATCCCGCCGACGCCGAGTGCGATGTACAGCCACGGCAATCCCTCGTACAGCGGTCGGGAGATATGCATGGAAGCCTCACACGTGGGTGACCTGAAGAATGCTGTGGCGGATCTGCTCGCTGAGGACGAATTGCGCATCGTCCGCGACCTGCATCAACACCGTGTCGAACTCGAGCGTTCCGGTACCGTTGCCGCGGATCACGCCGCGCCGGCGCAGCAGATCGATGAAATTGGCGAACAGGGATCGGTCGAAGAATTCCGGGGAGTTCAGGCCGTACAGCACGGCGATGCGCTGCGCGGCGAGCTGGCAGCGCTCCTCGAGCGTCGCCTGGTTGATGGCCCCCGAGCCCGCCTGCAGCAGCAGCGCGATCGCGAGATAGTACCGCTCGATGGTCTGCAGGGTCGCCTGCGCGAGAATGGACAGCTGCATCGCCTGCGCGCTCGAGGGCGGCGGCCGCCGCCACACGCCGCGTGCAGCGTGCCGCTCGATCAGGCCGTGGCGGGCCAGCTCGGCAAGAACGCGCGCCACCACGTCCGGCACCTCCACCTCGTTCCAGCGCAGGAACAGTTCCGCCGCGATATACGGATAGATGCGCCCTCCGAGACGCTGCATGTCCTCGTGCGTCACTTCGGCGTTGCTCAGGAACACGCACGCCAGCAGGGAGGGCATCGCGAACAAATGCAGCACGTTGTTGCGGAAGTACGCGGCCAGCACCGCGCTCTCATCGCTCATGTGCAGCACGTCGCCCGAGGGATGGGCCTGCCGGTGCAGCACCTTCATCGCCTCGCCGTAGGCGATGATCTCTTGACCCGACAGCTCGGTCACGGTGACCCGCTCGCTGTAGGGCACTCCGCACAGCAGCGCCCGATATAAATCGATCTGGCGGATCAGATCGATCTCCGGCAGCGCTTGGCGCGGCATGGCCAGCAGCACCATCGCCAGCAGGTTGACCGGCGTCACCGCGGCGGCCGAGTTGATGTTGCGCATGATCCGGGCGGCGAGCTCCTCCACGACCGCGCCGACAGGCGCGGCGCGCGCCTCCGCCTCGGCGGTCCGTTCCGGCAACGGCCCGGATTGCGCCAGAATCTGTGCCAGCGCGATCGGCTCGCCCAGATTGACGTGCACGCGCCCGAAGCGCTCGCGCAGCTTGCCGAGCGAGCGCACCAGGCCGCGGACGCTCTCCTTTTCCTTGGGCTTGCCGGAGAGCTCGCCGACGTAGGTACTGCCCTCCATGATGCGCTCGTAGCCGAAATACACCGGCACGAACACCACCGGGCGCAGCGGCTCGCGCAGGTAGCTGCGCACGGTCATCGACAGCATGCCAGTCTTGGGCTGCAGCAGCCGACCGGTGCGGCTGCGCCCTCCCTCGATGAAGTATTCGAGCGAATGCCCGCGCGCCATGATGGCCGCCAGATACGTCATGAACACGACGGTGTACAGGGCGTTGCCGCGGAAGCGCCGGCGGACGAAGAAGGCTCCGCCCATGCGCAGGAACCGCCCGACCACCGGCAGATTCAGATTCACGCCGGCCGCGATGTGCGGCACCGCATAGCCGTTGACGTAGATGACGTACGACAACAGAAGATAATCCATGTGGCTGCGGTGGCAGGGCACGTAGATGATCTCGTTGCCCTGCGCGACCCGCTCGAGCGTCTCGAGATGCCCCACGGTCACGCCATCGTACAGCCGGTTCCAGAGCCAGGTGAGAACCCGCTCGAGGAAACGCACGAACGCGTGCGAGTAGTTCGCGGCGATCTCGTTGGCGTAGCCGGCCGCCTCGCGCAGCGCGGCCCGGCGCGTGATCTTTTTTTCCCGCATCAACTGAACGACGGCGGCACGCACGGCGCTGGTACGCAATACCCGGGTGACCACCGTGCGCCGGTGGGACAAATCCGGGCCGATACGGGCGGCGCGCCGCTGCACGAACTGCGCGCGCAGCGAGCGGGTGATGCGCCGGCTGCGCACCGCGAGCCCGCTGTCCTGTCCGATGAGGCTGCGCAGTGAGACCGGCTCGCTGAATTCGACCAGCGTGTCGCGGCCGTTGATCAGCACCTGCAGGAATTTGCGCACGCGGCTGGAGAGTGCCCAGTTCTCCACCAGCAGCAGGCGCAGCCAGGATTTCTCGCGCTGTGGCGCGCGGCCCCAATAGACCGACACCGGCACCAGATCGAAGTCCGCATTGGGATCGGCCTCGAGCAGGCGCAACAGCTGCTCGATCTGTGGCGGCGGGCGGTGATCGATACGCTCGTTCCAGAAGCCGCGCACGCGGCTGAGATACAGATACGAGGGCCGCTCGCTCCGACGGCGCAAGCGCCGCTTGCGCGGCCTGGGCAGATGCACACGCTCACAGACGTTCTGCAGCACCGCCAGATCGACCGCGCTGCGCTGCTCGAGCACGTAACAGAGCGGGCGCCGCCGCTCGCGCAGGCGAGCCCCACCGTCCTCCGGGAGGATCTTGTAGCGCACCCAAAGTGCCAGTACTCGATGCAACAGCCCGCTCATGCGATCGTCAGCGCCAGCACCACACGCTGGTTACCCCGATCCCTTGCGGGTCTTATTCGCGGCCCGGAGCGGGCAGATCGAGCGCAATGAGGAAGTACTCGAATAGATTCTGGATGTAGCGGATCTGGTTGTGCAGATTGTGATCGCTATCGAGCAGGTGCAGCGTGGCGCGCGAGCCCTGAGCGAATCGCACGCTGTGCTCGCAAGGCACGACCTGGTCGCCCCAGCCGTGCACCACCGCCGTGGCACAATCGACGATGCCGGAGCGCAGCGGCGGCAGATCCGGAAAATACAGCGCCGGCGCCATCAGAAAGACGCCACGTGCATGCAGGACCGAGGCGCTGGCTACGGTCACGTAGCCGCCGAGACTCGAGCCGGCCAGCACCAGCTCCCCGCTCAGTTCCTTGCAGTACTCGGCAAGCCGGGCGATGCGCTCCCGGGGCGCATCCAGCCCGCGGTAATCGACCGAATGGACCTCGTATCCTTCGCCGCGAGCCACTTCGGCGAGCGCGGTGATCTTGCGCCCCCACGGTCCGCTCGCTTGGCCATGCGAAAACACGACGTGCCGCTGCGGGGCACTCGCGACCGGCGCGCCGCTGTGCTCCTCGGCCGAAGGTACTGCATCACTCATCGCACAATGATGCCGGCAAAACGCCGTCTAAGCCATAGTCCTCGGCGGGCCGCTAGTGGCCCATCGCCGCCTCGGCGGGCTGCTCGCTCGAGGGGCGAGTCGCCAGACGGTTGACCGAGACCGGCCGGGCACGGCTGGCCGCCGGCTGGTGGCTGACCAGCCAGGTATCGAACTCCCCGGCACGCCGCGCGGCGATGCCGAACAGAAGGTTGACGCGCCCCAAGGCAACCGAATCGGGCTGGTTGACCCGCTCGTCGCAGACGACGAAGTAGCGCTCCTGCGCCGATGCACCGGCAAACGCCCCCTCGGCCGCGAACCGCGCCAGATAGGCATCCACGAGCGAGCGGCCGCGCGCCCAGGTGACGGGCGCGTTCTGCTCGAACAGCATCCAACGCGTCCCGCGCTCGACACTGGCCGCGATGCGCAGCGCCAGACGCCGGGCGGAGAGGAATCTCCAGTCGGGCGAGCCGCTGCCGCCCGTGGCCAGCGTACGCGCGCTTACCGGCGGGATATCGGGGGAACGGACCGCCACCAGAGTGTTGATACCCGCCTGGGCGAGGCGCACACGCTGCGCCGGCGAGACGTCGACTGCGGGCAGCAGCCCGGCGCGCAGGACCGCCTCGTCATCGCGGCTCCCGAGCGGCCGGTACGCCTCGGCGCGCGCGAGCAAGCCCGCGGCTGCACCGCAGCAGGCGAAGGTCTCGTGCCGGCCGCGCAGCCGGTCGAAGGCGCGCAACCTGGGGTAGTAGAGGACGGCGTGGTCACTGCGGAATGGCCAGTTGCGCATCGCCTCGATCGCCTCCTGCGGGCAGGTCCAGTCGCTCGGCGGATCGACGATCAGCAACGCATGACACTCGCGGCACAGACGCGCCGCGACCAGCAGGGTACCGAGACCGACGTCTTGCTCGCGGGAAAGCGGCGGAATACAGAGGAAATCGAAAACCTCGGTGCGCAGCGCGAACAATCCGGTGCCATCGGCCGCCGATCCGATCACGTCATAGTCCGTGAGGGGCCCGCCGTCATCGCCATCGGAATTCGACGCAACGTAGCCGACCGAGAATCCGCCTGCCCCCGGCCCCGTGCGGTCCGGGCGGCGTTGCGGCAGCGGAGCAACCGCTCGCGCCAGCTGCGAGCGCTGCAGCACAGCGACGATGAACCGCTCGCAGTCCGGCTGCAGCGAGACCCGGCGGAATATCTCCTGGTCCTCCACCCGCTCGGAGCCGGCCGCACGCACCCGCTGCAGCACAAGGTTGAACAGCCCTTCGCTCTCGGCGATCCCGTCGTAATCGACGGACGCCCGCAGGTACTCCCGCGAGCCCGGCTGCAGGCCCATCAGCCGCAACACCTCGGCGCCCGCCGGCAGAGTCACGGTCGGCGCATGCCCGCCGTTGGCGACGCGCACCACCAGAGCCTGGCCGCCGCCGCTGGCGAAGAACTGCTCGATGGCGTACGAGAGGCTCGAGGGCTGCCACAGGCCGCCGAAGATCCGCTGAAACTCGGTGAAGCTCGCCACCGGCACCGCTCGGTTCAGCGGCCCCTTGAGGGTGCGGCCGACGAAGGCGGTCACCGGCGGGCGATACGCGGCCGCCGGCTCAGTCTCGTCGTACTGGAGGGAGAAGCTCGGACCGCCCTCAGCCACCGATGTGTCGCCCCAACGTTGTTCTTTTCGATACCCTGCGACTGTAACACAAGAGCCGCCGTGCCGAGCCTCACGGCGCCCGGTGCGACCGGAGCCTCCGGCCGGCGCGCCGATGCGCGGACACCTTGCCGGTGAGCGCCGCTCTCGGCGGATCGGCGGCCGCGGGGTCCTTCGGCATCGGCCTCGAGCGGATCTGGTTCAGAACCGTGTCGAATTGGGCGGTCGTGAGCGGCAGATGCGTCTGGCCATTCCACGCCGACCCCAAGGGCAGACGGTTTTGCACCAGGGTCGCCACCAGTCCCCCGTGCACCGGGCCCCGGCCCGAGACCGGCAGCGGCACCACTCTGGGGTCGTCCACCAGGCGTCTCACCCGCGTCCAATCGATCTTCTCGTCCGAGCGCGTCAGGTCGGTGACCCACCGGTGGGGGAGCATGCGCGCCAGCAGCGCGGGGTCGGTCTTCCACGGCCGCTTGTCATCCTGCAACGCACCGTAGGCCTGCATGTACAACCGCCCGTTCTGCCAGGCGAACAGGAACGGCTGATTGACGACGCGCACCGGCGTGCCGTTCGGCACCATCTTGAAGAGTTGTCGGATGTCCTCCGGGTACAGGTGAATGCAGCCGTGGCTGACGCGCCGTCCGACTCCGGCCGGTCTGTCGGTACCGTGAATGAGGATCTCCGGATAACTCAGGTGCAGTGCGTAGTTGCCAAGCGGGTTGTCCGGACCGGCCGCGACCACCCGCGGCAGCGGCGTGCCGCGGCGGGCATGCGAGGCGAGGATCGAGCGCGGCACGATCCATTCGGGATGCGCCTGGTGCCAGGTGACGCGCGTCACCATCGTCGGCGTGGGGTGGCCGAGCCTGCCGATCCCGACCGGATGCGTGATGACGACTTGCGGCTGCCCCGGTGCGTGCGGCGGGAAGTAGAACAGCCGCATCGCGGCGATATCGACCACGATACCCACGTGCGGCGCATCCGGGAGGATGAACTGCGTCGGCACGATCACGCGCGTGCCCACCGGAGCGAGCCACGGGTTGACCTTGGGATTGGCGCGCTTGATCGAGTCGTACCCGACATCGAACAGACGGGCGATGTCGGCGAGGACCTGGTGCGGTTTGATCCGCACGATCTGCACGCGGCCGATCATCTCCTGTCCCGGCGCGAGCACGAACCGCTCGGTCTGGACCGGCACCGGCAAAGCGGCGGGGGCGGCGGCGGCCCGCGGGCACGGAAAGCCCGCAAGCCCGGCGACGGACAGACAGACCGCGAAGATGACTCTGGTGTTGGCGCGATTCATGAATCACATTATGACAGGTCGCCGGGACACGTGGTCGGGGCAGACAAAAAAATGCCCCGATCCTGCACGGACCGGGGCTATAAAGCGGACTTTCCGCGAGGGGGCAGTCCGCCCACAGGGGGACTCAGTGAAGGCGTGCCCAATGAAGAATCCGTATGTCCTCCGAGTCCAGATTGAAATTGACCGCCAGCAACACGCGCAATTCGCCGAGCTCGCGCCGGTCCCGCAGCGGCTCACGCAGCTCGACCACCCCGCTCCATTCATGCGCGGCCACTGGCTCGACTCCCGCGCCGCCGGTCAAGAAATGCGTGTAGTACTTGGCCGCCACGGGGTCAGTGTAGGTCGATGGCGACGGTCCCGACCGTGAAGCGGTACGCAGAATGTCCGCCCTCTGGCACTATGTGGGCCGGGTACGCGCTCCGGCGGCCCAGTGATCCGGTCCCCAGCGCATGAGCCGATACCGCCCGCCGCAACCACCCTCATCCCCCTACATCACCCCCGCAGGCGCCGCCCGGCTGCGCGAGGAGCTGGAGAGGCTCTGGCGCATCGAGCGCCCGCAGGTGACCCGGGCCGTGGCCGAGGCCGCCGCTCAGGGCGATCGCTCCGAAAACGCGGAATATACGTATGGCAAGCGCCGCTTGCGCGAGATCGACCGCCGGGTGCGCCACCTGCGCAAGCGTCTGGAGATCCTCGTGATGGTCAACCAGCCGCCCGCCGACCCGGAGCGGGTCTACTTCGGCGCCTGGGTCACGCTCGAGACGCTCGAGGAGGGCCGCGACGCGCGCTACCGTATCGTCGGGCCCGACGAAATCGACCGTGAGCCCGGCTACATCAGCATGGATTCCCCGCTCGGTCGCGCGCTGCTCGGAAGGCGGCTCGAGGAGCGGGTGAGCGTGCAGCTGCCGGGCGGCCTGCGTCGCTTCGTCATCGTCGAGATCGAATACGCCGCCGACCCGTCTCGTTGAGAAAACGCCGCCACCGCGCGGCTCTCGCCCGCCGACCCCGCGGCCGCAAGCCGGCGATCGAGCCTGCCCGGGGCTCCCCGGCCGGGGAGGGATGTGCGGGAAGCGAGGATGCGGGGCCGCGCCGTGCGCCTGCGGCATTCCGGGCGCCCGGCACGGCGCGGTATTGGCCCTACCAGGTCACCCGCACGTTCTTGAACTGCCACGGATCAGCGACATCGATGTCTTCGGGAAAGAGCCGGCCACGCTCATGCAGGGGCGTCCAGTCGCTGTAGCGGCCGACCAGGGGCCCCAGATAGGGCCGGCAGATCTCCAGGTTGCGCCGGAAATCCATCTCTTCCGGCTCGACGATGCCGCGGTTGGGGTTTTCGATCGCCCACACCACGCCCGAGAGCACCGCCGCGGTGACCTGCAGACTCGTGGCGTTGTTCCACGGCGCCAGCCTTCGCGCCTCCTCGATCGAGAGCTGCGAGCCATACCAGTACGCGTTCTTGCCGTGTCCGGCGAGCAGCACGCCGAGCTCGTCGATCCCGGTGGTGATCTCCTCGCGCAGCAGGCGCTGGCGCTCCTGCTGCAGATAGTTGCGGCCCGCGAACTCGTGAATGGACATCACTGCCGCGTCGCACGGGTGATACGCGTAGTGCACGGTCGGGCGGTAGAGTACCTGCGAGCCCTCGCGCACCGTGAGGTAGTCCGCGATCGAGATCGACTCGGCGTGCGTGATGCAGAATCCGTGGAAGGATCCGGCCAGCGGCGTCCAGGTACGCACGCGAGTGCCGGCTCCCGGCTGCAGCAGATAAATCGCCGCCTGGGAGCCGGATTCGTGCCGCTTGCCGTCGCGCGGGAAGTTGCGCTCGTGGGTGCCCCAGCCGATCTCGCTCGGCTGCGAGCCCTCGCTCACGAAGCCGTCGACGGACCAGGTATTGACGAACTCCCCGGGCTGCTTCGGTGTGTTGGCGGCCTGCGTGTCGCGCTCGGCGATGTGGATGGTGCGCACGCCGAGCTCGCGCGCAAGCGCGGCCCACTCGGCGCGCGAGGCGGGGGAGCCGGCCTCGACCCCGGTGTCGACGGCGATATCGAGCAGAGCCTGCTTGACGAAGTGCGACACGAGACCGGGGTTGGCGCCGTGGGTCAGCACCGCGGTAGGCGCGCGTTCGTTCCCCTGGCGCAGTGCGAGCGCTTCCTCTCGCAGAGCATAGTTCGTACGGCGCCCGGCCGGCAGCGTCGGATCCGTGTAACCCCCGGGCCAGGGCTCGATACACGTATCGAGGTACATCGCGCCCTTCTCCCAGCACAACCTCACCAGCGCCAGGCTCGAGACGTTCACCGAAACGTTCACGAGGAAGTCCCCGCGGCCGAGTAGCGGGCCAAGAACCCGCCGGTAGTTCTCACGCGTGAGCGGCTCGCGAATGACGCGTACGCCGAGCTGCGCCGCCTCCGCGCCGCCGGTGTCCTCGGCTGTCACGATGGTAATGCGCTCAGCGCGCACACCGAGGTGGCGCAGCAGCAGCGGCAGAACGCCCTGTCCGATGCTGCCGAAGCCAACCAGGATGATTCGGCCGGGAAATTCGACGTGGATCTTGTGTTCGCTCATCTCGCTCACGAATCTCGGAAGTGATCGTCCGGTGCCGCAGCCAACGGCACCGACCCGCCCGCCTCGCGGGCGCGAGGCAGAGTATCAAAGCCAGCCGGCAAGGTGAAACGGCGCGCCTAGCTCGCGCGCCAGTGCGGCGGGTAGGTTCGCTCGTAGCCCGGCAGGGCCTCTATGCGCGCCAGCCAGCGCCCGAGCGCCGGATAGTTGACCTCCACGGGCAGAAAGCGCGAGGCGAGTTCGCGCGCCGCCGGGCGCTCGAGCGCACGCCTCAACAGCTGAATGCCCGGGAAAATGACCATGTCGAGCGCGGAGCAGCGCTCGCCGACGACCCAATCGGACTTCGAGAGCCGTCCTTCGATGGTGCGCGCCTCGCTGGCCACCGCGTGCATCGCCCGGGTGATCTCATCGGCGCGCAGATCGATGCCGCCGGAAAACACCGCGTGGGTGATCGTGCGCAGATGCGGCTCGATGTAGCATTGGTACTCGCTGATCACCCGCATGATCGTGCCGCCTTCCTCGGGCGTCGTCCCGAAGATCGGCGGATCCGGATATTTCCGGTCGAGGTAGTAGAGGATGGCAAGCGACTCGAAGCACACGTACTCGCCGTCCTTGAGCACCGGCACGCGGCCGCGGGGGTTCATCTGCAGCAGGTGCGGGGATTTGTGCTCCTGCTTGGAAAACTGCAACAGGTGCGCGGTGTACGGCAGCCCCTTGTGCTCGAGCGCCAGCAGCACCCGCCATGCATACGGACTCCCGCTGCCCCAGTAGACCTCGATCGCCATGAGCCCCTCTAGGTGATTTTGCGCCGGGAATTGTACCGGGTTCGCCCCCGGAGCGATTATTACCGATTGTGCGCCGATCCCATGCGGCGCTCGCGGCATAGAATGGTGGCAGGCACATGTTCGACACACTCATCAGCGCGGCCCAGCTCGCGCAACGGCTCGGCGAGCCCGGCCTCGCGGTCCTCGACTGCCGCTTCGATCTGACCCGGCCGCAGTGGGGCGAGCAGGCGTACGCCGAGGCGCGCATCCCCGGGGCGCTTTATGCGCACCTCGAGCGCGATTTGTCGAGTACGCCCTCGAGCGCCACCGGCCGCCATCCACTGCCCTCGCCAGCCGCGCTCGCCGAATCCTTCGGGCGCTGGGGTATCGGGGCGCACACGCAGGTGGTGGCCTATGACCAGGGACCCGGCGCGTATGCCGCGCGCTTGTGGTGGCTGCTGCGCTGGATGGGGCACGAGCGGGCGGCGGTGCTCGACGGAGGACTCGCGGCCTGGGAGGCCCGTGGTCTGCCGCTCGAGCGCGGCGCACCCGCCCCCGCCGCGCCCTGCCGTTTCCACGGGCAGCCCGATCCACGCATGCTGGCGCGGACCGAGGAGATCGAGCAGGCGGTGGTGTCCGGCCGGCTCGAGCGGCGCGAGATCCTGTTGATCGATGCCCGCAGCGCCGATCGGTTCGCGGGTGAGAATGAGACGCTCGATCCGCTCGCCGGCCACATCCCCGGGGCGGTGAACCTGCCGTTCGCCGACAACCTCGACGGCGGGAGCTTTCTGCCCCCGGCCAGGCTGCGGCGGCACTTTCTTGAGGCGCTGGCGGACCGCACGCCCGCATCGGCCATCTGCATGTGCGGCTCCGGTGTGACCGCCTGCCACAACCTGCTCGCCCTGAGCGTCGCGGGCCTGCCCGGCGCGCGGCTCTACGCTGGCTCCTGGAGCGAGTGGATCCGCGATCCGCGCCGTCCGGTGACGCGGTGAGGCCGGCTCGGCACGCCGAAAAAATTTCGGCGCGGGACTATCGCTGCCGCCCCTTTTTGATATCGTGCGGGCGCAACGCACTCCCGCTCATCGCACGGAAAACACCGCCGTGGCCGTAGACCCCCAGCGCATCGGCAATCGCCAGTACAACCCGACCGCCCCCTGGTGCATCGAGGACTCCCTCGATCTCTATCACGTCAACGAGTGGGGCAAGGGTTACTTCGGCATCAACGCGGCCGGACACGTGGTGGTGCGGCCCGATACGCAACCCGGCAGCGACATCGATCTGTACGAGGTGATCGAGGGACTGAAGCTGCGCGAGCTCGCCACGCCCGTCGTGGTGCGCTTCTCGGACATCCTCGCGCATCGCCTGAAGCACCTGCACGATGCGTTCGCCCAGGCGATCGCCGAGAACGATTATCGCAACCGCTATGCGGCGGTGTTCCCGATCAAAGTCAATCAACAGCGCCTGGTGGTCGAAGAGGTGTACCGCTACGGCGCGGCATTCGGGTTCGGGCTGGAGGTGGGCTCCAAGCCGGAGCTGCTCGCGGTGATGGCGATGACCGAAAACGCTCCGGACCGCTTGATCGTGTGCAACGGGTTCAAGGACGACAGTTACATCGAGGCAGTAACGCTCGCGACCAAGCTCGGCCGGACCATCATCCCGGTCGTCGAGAACTACGACGAGCTGCCGCTGATTCTCAAGCACGCCGAGAGGTACCAGATCCGCCCGCGCATCGGCGTGCGGGTGAAGCTGGTGACCGAGGGCTCGGGCAAGTGGCGCGACTCGACGGGAGAGAAATCGAAGTTCGGCCTGTTCATCACCGAGATCCTGGAGCTGGTGCGCGAGCTGAAGGCACGCGACATGCTCGACTGCCTGCAGCTCGTGCATTGCCATCCGGGCAGCCAGCTGCAGGACATCCGCCGGCTCAAGGATGCCGTCAACGAGCTCGCGCACGTGTACGCGGAGCTGAAGCTCATGGGCGCGGGACTGCAGTACATCGACGTCGGGGGCGGGCTCGGCGTCGACTACGACGGCAGCGGCACCAATTATTCCTCGTCGATCAACTACACGCTGAACGAGTATGCCAACGACGTCGTCTATCGGATTGCGAGCGTCTGCAACGCCCGCGAGGTGCCGCATCCGATGATCGTGAGCGAGTCGGGTCGCGCGATCGCCGCGTACCACAGCGTACTGATCTTCGACGCGCTGGGATCCTCCGCGCTCGACAAATTCCACGTGACCGGCCGCGAGGAGGAAGACTACGGCGGCGACGACGAGCTCCCGCAGCCGGTCAGAGACCTGTTCGACGCGTTTCGCTCCGTCAGCCGCCGCCGCCTGGTCGAGTGCTATCACGATGCGCTCACGGCCCGCGACCAGGTGCTGCAGATGTTCAATCTCGGACTGCTGTCCCTGGAGTTTCGGGGGCTTGCCGAGCGTCTGTTCTGGGCCACGTGCGCCAAGATCCGCGACTGCTGCCGCCGCCTGGAGCGGGAGCCGGAGGAACTCGAGGGGCTGGAGTCGATTCTCTCGGATACCTACTTCTGCAACGTCTCGGTCTTTCAGTCGCTGCCGGACAGCTGGGCGATCGATCAGCTCTTTCCGATCATGCCGATCCACCGTCTGGACGAGCGTCCGAGCCGCACCGGGGTGTTGGCGGACATCACCTGTGATTCCGACGGCAAGATCGACCACTTCGTCTCGCTGCGCGACGTCAAACACACGCTCGAGCTGCACGAGCTGCGGCCCGCGGAGAAGTACTATCTGGCGGCCTTTCTCGTCGGCGCCTATCAGGAAACGCTCGGGGATCTGCACAACCTCTTCGGCGATACGCACGTGGTACACGTCAGGCGTCACGACGAGGGCGGCTGGTGGATCGAAGAGGTGGTCAAGGGCGACACGGCCAACAGGGTGCTCGAGTACATGGAGTACGATGTCGCCGAGCTCTCCCCCGCGCTGATGCGCGACTGCGAGCGCGCCATCCGCGATGGCCGCATGACCATTGCCGAGAGCCAGGTGCTCAAGCGCTTCTATGAGCGGGAACTCGACGGCTACGCCTATCTCGAACAGGCAGGCTCCTGATCATTGTTGCGTTCATGCAACATGCCTGTCATCGAGAGAATATGCGTGGAATCCACCCTGTTTGCGTCCCGCAAACGCCGGGAGTAGCATCCCCCGTAGCCAGCTCGTAGTGGATTGATCACGTTTACGTTCCCGGCTTTCTCGATCCGCTCCACCCCATGCATCTTCCGCACACCGTCCCGATGCAGATTACCGGGCTATCCGGGGCACGCCTCGATCAAGCCGGACCCACTGCATCCATAGGCTGGCCCACCCGATTGATTTTGCGATCCCCGCGATCCGCTTCAACGGCTCGCGGCCCGCGCTGCCAAGAGAGACCTTCGGATGACGACGATTTACGTGGGCAATCTGCCTTTCTCGGCCACCGAGCAGGACGTGAAGGCGCTCTTCGAGCGACATGGCAAGGTGGATTCCGTCAAGTTGATCAATGACCGGGAAACCGGCAAGCCACGCGGCTTCGGCTTCGTGGAAATGTCACCGGGAGAGGCTCAGGGGGCGATTCAGGCACTGAACGGCTTTCAGATGAACGGTCGGGCGTTGCGGGTCAACGAGGCGCAGGAGCGCGCACCGCGACCCCGTACGGGCGGCGGGCCGTACCGCCGCTGACCGGATCCTTGGGGCCGGGCGCTCGGTGCCGAGGCACCCGAGCACGCCCGGCCGCAGGTGCTCCACGCAGCCGGCGCAGCGCGCTGCAGCGCGGATTTTCCTGACGCCAGGTCGGCCGAGCCGTCTCGCCCCACGGCGAATGCGGCGGCGGGCGCAATCGTAGCGGATTCCCCTGGCCCGCCGCCCCAGTCCGATCGATCCCCAGGTTGGGCGCGAAGCGACGGCCGGCCCGCTGACCCCGCTTTGAAGCCCGCAACGCCCGGGGCCGAAACGGGACTCCACCCCCCAAATGGGGCCAGCAGTCCCGCTCTCCCTCAAGCAGGGGTTTTTTTTGGGCCGGCTCCCGTCCACAATCACAGGCCTGATGCGAGCGCTTCCCACAGCTGCCTCGACCGCCGTAGCCGCACTGTTCGTGCTGGCCGGCTGTGCCACTATCAGCGGCCAGCATGCCACGGCCGTCGACCTGGACGCGATCGTGGCGGGCCCTCGACCCGCGGCGGACCGCTCATGCGACCGCTACCGCCATCCGGTACAGACACTATTATTCTTCGGCCTGCGCCCGACGACCCATGTGATGCAGGTGTGGCCGCAATCGGGCTACTACACGCGGATCATCGTGCCCCTGGTACGCCGGCACGGCTTGTTCTACGCCGCCCTGATCGCCCCCGGCAACAGCCCGTTCCTGAGAAAGCGCGTGACGGCGTACCGCGCGCTGCTCGCGTCCCAACCTGATCTGTACGGCCGCGTTCGGGTCGTCACGTTCCCGACCAACGGTGGCAATGCCGTCGCCCCGGGTTCGCTCAACATGGTCTTGGCCTTCGGCGCGCTGCACAAATGGCTCGCCGAAGGCATCGCGCCCGAAGCATTGACGACGATCAACCACGCGCTCGTCCCCGGCGGGGTATTCGGCGTCGTCGACAATCGGGCCGCCCCCGCGGCACCCGTGGACCGGCGCGCGCGCAACGGCTATGTGAACCAATCCTATGCCATCCGCCTCATCGAGTCGTACGGTTTCAGGCTGGTGGCGACGTCCGAGGTGAACGCCAACCCGCGCGATACCAGGAACTACCCGGCGGGCGTCTGGACACTGCCGCCGGATTATCGGCTCGGCGCACTCCATCACCGCCGGTACCGCAAGATCGGCGCAGCCGATCGCTTCACGCTGAAGTTCATCAAAGCCCGTAATCCCTGAGCCGCACGCCGCGGCCGCCCGTCACCACATGTCGCGCAGCCGGGCGCCGACATCGAGCCGAGGCTCGAGCCGGCCGGGGGACGATGGCTCGCCGCCAACCGCCACGACGGGGGCCACCCTCTGCACGTGCGCCAGCACCGCATCGGTCAGAAAGCGGCTGCGGGCGCCGTAGACGTGCACATCGCCATGGCGATGCTGACCTGTGCGGTAGAACTGCAACGGCGCAAACAGCAGCAGATCGTTCTGCGCGCGTGTCAGCGCCACGTAGAACAGCCGCCGCTCCTCTTCGAGCAGCTCGGAGCGGCCGGCGGCGAACTCCGAGGGGAAACTGCCGTCGACGACATTGAGCAGGTAGACGGTGTCCCACTCCATTCCCTTGGCGGAGTGCACGGTCGAGAGCACCAGATAGTCCTCGTCGAGCGCCGGCGGGCCGGACAGATCGCCGGCCGCGGCCGGCGGATCGAGCGCGAGTTCGGTGAGAAAGCGCTCGCGCGAGGGGAATTGGCCCGCCAGCAGCGTCAGCTGCTCCAGATCACCGCCGCGCGTGTGCGCCTGCTCGTAGAGGCGCTCGAGATGCGGCTGGTACCACTGCCGCGCGCGCTCGACCTGTCCCGGCCACGGGCAGTGCGGCGCGGCGAGCTCCGCCAGCAAATCCACGAGGGCCGGCCAATGAGCCGCGGCGGCGGCCGGCGGCTCGAGTCCGCGCAGCGCACCCAACCGGCCGTCGAGCCCCGCGAGGCGCTCAAGCACCCGGCGAGCGTTCACCGGCCCCATGCCGGGCAGCAACTGCAGGACGCGCGAGGCCGCGAGCGCGTTGTGTGGGTTGTCCGCCCAGCGCAGCAGCGCCAGCAAGTCCTTGACGTGGCCGGCATCGAGAAAGCGCAGGCCGCCATACTTGACGAAAGGGATGCCGCGGCGGGCCAACTCGATCTCGAGCACATCGCTGTGGCTCGAGGAGCGGAACAGCACGCCCTGGCGGCGCAGCGGCACGTGCGCTTCGCGGTGACGCAGCACCTCGTCGCAGACGCATTCGGCCTGCTGGCGCAAATCCGCCACCGTCACCAGCCGCGGACGCACGCCGCTGCCGCGCTCGGCATGCAGCTCCTTGCGGTACTGGCGCGGCGCCTCGTCCATCACGGCGTTGGCGAGATCGAGAATCGGCTGCGTCGAGCGGTAGTTTCGCGCCAGCGTGATCACCTCGGCGCGCGGCGTGAAACGCTCGGGAAACGCCAGGATGTTCTCGACCGATGCGGCGCGAAATGAATAGATCGACTGCGCATCGTCGCCGACCACCGCCACGCCCGCGCCGTCGGGTTTCAGCGCATACAGGATATCGGCCTGCAGTGTGTTGGTATCCTGGTATTCGTCGACGAGCACGTGATCGAACTGCGCGCCGATGCGCTGCGCGAGCTGCCCATCGCTCATCATGACGTGCCAGTACAGCAGCAGATCGTCATAATCGAGCAGGCTCTCGCGCTGCTTGCGCTCGACATAGGCCCGATACAGCCCGGTGAGCGCCTCCTCCCAGTGCGCGCACCAAGGGAACTGGCCCTCGAGCGTGGCACGCAGCGTCCCGCGGGTATTGACCCGGTGGGAATAGATCTGCAGGCAGGTGTCCTTGCGGGGAAAACGCTGCTCCTTTTGGGCCAGACCGAGCTCGGTGCGCAGCGCATCGAGCACATCGGCGGCGTCGCCGCGATCCAGGACGGTAAATTGCGGATCGAGCCGCAGCGCGCCGGCATAGTGACGCAGCAGCCGGTTGGCGATCGAGTGGAAGGTGCCGGCCCATACGAGCCGCTGCCCGAGCGCCGCGCCACCGGGAGCGCGGCCCGCCCCGAGCGCGCGCGCGGCCACGTCGGCCGCCCGGCGGCGCATCTCGGCCGCGGCGCGCCGCGTGAACGTCAGCAGCAGAATGCGCGCCGGATCGACGCCGTGAATCAGCAGATGCGCCACCCGATGCGCCAGCGTGTTGGTCTTCCCGGTGCCCGCACCGGCGACGATCAGCAGCGGGCCGGCGCGCACGCCGCGGCCGGGCAGCGGCTGCCCGTGGGCCGCCGCCCGGCGTTGCGGCTCGTTGAGCCGCTCGAGATGGGACACGCTCGACATGAGGTCGGACGACTATACGAGAATGCCGGCGTGGTCGCCACGGATCGCGGTTATCCAGCAGCGTAGCTGCGCACATGCTGGATATGGCGATCAGACTTGGCGCATGTTCCGCGCATCTCGCATGGGATTGCGATGAATTTCCGAGCCGCCGATAGCACCCCTGTGTCATGACATGGACACACCCTGTCCTTGGGGCTGCGGTTATGCCAGATTGAGGGCTTGTTCGGGCATCAGATCACCAAATTGGGGGCGACATAAGGATCCTCGAGAGTCCTGAGTTTTCCCTTTGATATGAGGTCATGAGGCGAGCCGGAGGAGCTGCATTCTCTCCGGGTCCTGCCGCTCGAGGATGAATTTTGCCACGGCATCGGTGCTGGAGGAATCGAGGAGAAATTCCGGCAGGCTCTGACGCAGTGCGTTGGCGACGACGAGCTCTGAGGGAGGGATTCCGGGACGGATGGTTCGCAGCCAGGAGCCGAAGGCGTTCCAGGCCGCGGTAGGGAAGACGACGGCGAGGTACTGCAGCAGTCCCTGGGCGATGATGCCGGCCTGGATGAAGACGTGATAGGCATGGACCTTGCGTTTGACGGCATTGCGGTACTCGATCGACTCGCGGTGAAGGTGTTGATTGCCGTTGCGGCGGCGCAGCGGCTTCATGTCCGCCATCCATTCGACTCTGACTGCTGATGCAGGAGCTTCACGGCGGGCATCTTCTTGCCGCGCTTGAGCGCCTTCAGCCCGTCCCCGACCACGACCGGCCGGCCGTTGACCCGCAGCG
>DAHXNV010000026.1 GCA_027365225.1 Gammaproteobacteria bacterium | reverse complement strand
GCGCCGGCGGCCTGCTCGACCATGGCCGCGTTCTGTTGCGTCATCGCATCCATCGAGGTGACGGTCCGGTTCACCTGCTCGATGCCCGAGGCCTGCTCGCGGCTGGAATCGGCGATGCTGGCCATGACGTCCGTCACCTTCTTGACACGCGTCACGATCTCCCCGAGCACGGCGCCGGACTCATCGACCAGCTTGGTGCCCTCGCTCACCCTGCCCACCGAGTCCTGAATCAGCGACTTGATCTGTTTGGCCGCCTCGGCGCTGCGCGAGGCGAGACTGCGCACCTCGGAGGCCACGACCGCAAATCCCTTGCCCTGCTCGCCGGCTCGCGCGGCCTCGACCGCCGCGTTCAGCGCCAGGAGGTTGGTCTGGAACGCGATCGCATCGATCACTCCGATGATGTCGGCAATCTTGCGGCTCGCGGCGCTGATCTCGCCCATCGCGCCGACCGCGGCTCCCACCACGCTGCCGCCGCGCTCGGCCTGCTCGCGCGCCGCCCTCGACAGCTGCTTCGCCTGCGCCGCATTCGCCGCGTTGTCCTTGACCATCGTGGTCATGTGCTCCATCGATGCAGCCGTCTCCGCGAGACTCGCGGCCTGCTCCTCGGTACGCCTGCTCAATTCGAGATTGCCGCGGGAGATCTCCTGCGCCCCGAGCTGCACGGCACGGGAGGCGCTCGCCAGGCTTGTCACCACATTCATCATGGCCGAGATCATCGAATTGACCGACCCGGCCAGCGCCTTGAAATCACCCGACTTGTCGTTGACGTTCATGCGCGAGGTGAGATCGCCTTCAACGGCCCGATTGACGGCCCGGACCGTCTCGGCCACCGTCCGCGCGACGTTGTCGATCAGCTCGTTGACGCTGTGTGCCAGCAGCAGAAGATTGCCGCTCTTGCCTTGGGTCGACATGCGCCGATCGCTCGCCCCCTCGAGCACCGCCTGGATGACTTCCCGCGTCTCCCGCACCGCGCGGTCCAGATCACGGGTCTCGACGACCCGCTGTGTGACATCTCGACCGATCCCCACCAACCCGGTCACGGCCCCGGCGGCATCCCGCAGCGGTACTTTGGTCGTTTCCAGGTGCATCAAGTGGCCGGTCGGGTCCCGGCACTCCTCCTCGCGCGCCGACAACGACGTACCGGAGCGGATGACCGCCTGCTCGTCAGCATGGTAGCGGGCGGCCAACTCGGCGGGATGGAAATCGAAGTCGTTCTTGCCCAGCAGCTCCCCGGGTGTCTTGGCCCCCATGACGCGTGCGACCGCGAGGTTGGCCAGAACGAAGCGCCCCTGGACATCCTTGACGTAGAGCAGATCGGGCAGATGATCGATGAGGGTCCGCAGCATCGCCCGCTCGCCGCTCGCGCCGCGCCGCTCGGCACCCCGTCCTCGGCGGACGAGCCGGTACCCCGCGGCACCGCAGCCGGCCGCAATCAGGATGCTGATCGTGTAGGATAGAGGGTCGATCATTTACAGTCCCCAACGCCGCGGGGGGAAGCGCAGAATTCCTCATCTGTTAGCGCTACACAGAGACTGCGATCACGTGAAGCGCCGGCCGACTGTGACGGCGGTCTAAGACTGCACCGATAGGAGCCGGTAACGCCTCGGACGGGCGGGAGCCGGGGCCGAACCGCCCCGTGGCACGAATCGACCCGGCCGATGCGCCGCGCGCGATGGCGGCGGGCGACCCGGGCCGCAGGGGGCGCCTCGGACGCGCGGGGCGATTGACTCGCGCCGAACGCGATGCCAATCTCCCCCGCCACGCCCGCTGCGATCCGGCCGCGCGCATCGCGTGACCCGCGGCCGGGCACAAGCGGACCACACGAGGTCGGCGCGCGCCACGCAGCTGCGCCCATCGGCACTGCATCCACAGTCGAATGTGCACATGACCGACCGCGACACCGTCGTGCCCGCCGCGCATCCCGCCGGGAATGTCGTGCTCAGCGTGACGGAGCTGTGCAAGCATTACCGGGGGCTCGTTGCGGTCGATCGCGTCTCGTTCGAGGTCCGCACACGAGAGGTGGTGGGACTGCTCGGACCGAACGGCGCCGGCAAGACAACCACCATCAACATGGTTCTCGGCGTGCTCAGCCCGACCACGGGCAGCGTACGGATCGCCGGAATCGATCTGGCACGGCAACGGACCGAGGCGCTGGCGCACGCGAATTTCTCGGCTGTCTATGCCGCCCTGCCCGGCAATCTCACGGTGGCGCAGAACCTGAAGTTCTTCGGACTCGTCTACGGCGTGCCGGCACTGCGCGCGCGCGTTGCCGCCGTGCTCGAGGAATTCGAGCTCGCGCACCTGCGCAACACCAAGTGCGGCGTGCTTTCCTCAGGCGAGCAGACACGCGTCGCCCTCGCCAAGGCGGTGCTCAACCGCCCGCGCCTGCTGCTCCTCGATGAGCCGACCGCCTCGCTCGACCCGGCCGCGGCCCGGACGATCCGCGCGCGGATTCGCCGGCTCGCCGCGCAGAGCGAGTGCGGCATTCTCTGGACTTCGCACAACATGTACGAGGTCGAGGCAGTCTGCGACCGGGTCCTGTTCCTGTCGCGCGGCAGAGTCCTGCTCGAGGGCGATCCGAGGACCCTGCCCGGCGCACACGGCGCACCGACGCTCGAGGAGCTGTTCATCCGCCTCGCGCGCGAGCCGCTGTCCGCGCCCCTGGAGCGCACCGGATGAAGCCCCGGCCGATCGCGGGGATTATCCTGCGCCAGTTCTATCTCATTCGCGGCAGCCCGGTGCGGGCGCTGCCGATGTTCGCCTGGGTGGCCATCGACATCGTCGTCTGGGGCTTCATCACACGCTACCTCGACTCGATGAGCGCGGGCCGGTTCAACTACGTGCCGAGCCTGCTCGGCGCGGTGCTGATGTGGGATTTCTTCACGCGCATCATGCAGGGGGTGAGCACGGCGTTCCTGGAGGATGTGTGGTCGAGGAACTTCCTCAACCTGTTCGCCACGCCGCTCACCCTCTGCGAATACATCACCGGCCTGGTCATCACCAGCATCGCCACGAGCGCGGTGGGACTGATCGTGATGCTGGCGCTGGCCACGGCGGTATTCGGGCTGTCGTTCGTCGCGCTCGGCGCCCTGCTGATCCCTTTCCTCCTGGTGTTGTTCTGCTTCGGAATCGCCCTCGGGATCCTGGCGAGCGCCCTGGTCCTGCGCCTCGGTCCGGCATCCGAGTGGCTGGTGTGGCCGCTCCCGGCGCTGCTCTCGCCATTCGTCGGGGTCTTCTACCCGCTCTCGATCCTGCCGCGCTGGATGCAGACTGTCGCGCACCTGCTGCCGCCCGCGTACGTATTTCAGGGCATGCGGGCCGTGCTCGCCCACAGGCCGTTCTACGCCGGCAGCCTCGCGCTCGGGGGCGCGATCGCGCTGCTCGACATACTTCTGGCCGGCTATTTTTTCACGCGCGTCTTCCGCCACGCGGTACGCACCGGGCTGCTGGCCCGCTACAGCGCCGAAAGCACCGGCTGAGACCCTGGGGCGGGGGCGCCGACGCGTTTGGCCGCACGCGGATCGCGCACCGTGCAATGAGCCCGGCATTCAAGCACGTCTTCCGACGAGCCGGCAGTGCGCTTTGCGGCCGCGCCGCGCGCGCAGACCGCCGAGGTCCGGTCGTTCCGAGGCCGGGGTACGCGGCACAGCCGCGCACCGAGGAGGTTGCGGTCCGACGGAGCGCTGCGCAAGGCGCGCTGGCAGGAGAACCGCCCCGGTCGATGCGCCGATTCCGATTGGGCCCGAGGGCTCGAACCTGACCCGCCGGCCATCGGGACGCCCTCCATCCCGACAGATGCCGCCGGCACCGTACTGGGCTACCATGCACATGAGGTCGCATTCGACGCGCAGAGGCAAGGGATGAAGTTCGTGGCACTGCTGAAGAACGTCGCCCTGGGCGCATCGGCGGGTGTTGCCTTGCTGACCGCGCTGCCGATTTTCGGCGCCGCAGGCACCCTCACCGGCGCAGGAGCGCTGGTCGGTTCGCTGCTCGGCGGCGTGGCCGGCCTGCTCGATACGGTGCGCACGCCGCGCAGATAACGTGCGCGGGAACGGCTTCGATCGGGCCCGAGCCTGGCGGCTCAGGCGCCCGCGGCCTGATGGTGCGTCTGCAGACGATGATGCTGCGCCGCCAGACTCAGCCATGCGCCGCCGGCGCGTGGCGGGATGGTGCGCGGCGCGCACTGCGGTCCGCGCCGCAGCGCCTCTTCCACGCGCTGCGGCGTGCCGAGATCGCTCCAGCCGCACGGCGGGACCGCCACGACCCGCAGGGCTGCCTCCTGGCCCGCAACGATGTCGCGCGAGAAATCGATGCTCGGCAAGCGCTCGTACAGCGCGGCAAGGGCCCCGGCATCGGACCGCCCCCGATCGTGGGCGATAGCCGCCTCGATCGCGCTCACGGTGTCCCCGATGCGCGCTTGGAGCAGCGCCATCAGAGCCTGCCCCCGGGCGACGACGATGAAGGTGTTCCACAGTGCACCGGCGCGGATCAGCTCCCGGGCCTGCGCAAATGGCGGCTTCTCCACGAAGCCCGCCACTGTCCGCGCCCCTTGACGGTCGCGCTCACCCGGCACGATATAACCGAGCTCCGGGTCGATCTCCTCCGGGACGATCCCCATCAGCAGCGGCTCACCCGGACACGTGCGCAGACGCTCGAGCGCGGCTCGAAGCGCATCGGCAAGCACCGCCTCCTGGCGCACGAGATGGTCCGAGGGCAGCAGCACGATCCGCGCGTCACGGTCACGCTCCAGGATGTGCAGCAAGGGCAGCAGGATGCCGATGGCCGTACCCCGGTTCCATGGCTGGACGATCACGTTCCGATCCGGCAGGGTCGCCAGCGTTTCCCGCCACCACTGCCGATGCTGTTCGGCGACAATCACGCAGGTTCGCGACTCATCGGCGAGGCAGCTCGCACGGCGCAGCGCCTCATGCAGCAGCGCAGGACCGTCGAACAGCGAACAGAACTGCTTGGGAACGGACGTTCCCGCGGCGGTCGTCGTCAGTGCCTGCAGCCGGCTGCCTTCGCCTGCCGCCAAAACCAGTGTCCACGTGGTGTTCGTCTCAGACATCCGTTGTTTCTCCTGGTTTGAAGGTACCGACTGCGCGTGCCGCGCGAAGCTCTGATCGGCCGTCACCCCTTGAATGGAGTCCGTGACGCATCATCGGTTCCCGAGAAGGAGCGCACGAAGCGTGCGGCATCCGGGTTTGCGCGCGCCGGCCGGATCGTGGCGGCCTGTGCAGGATGCGCCTCCTCGAGGCGCGCCGCCACTCGAACGGCCGCGAGGCGCTGGTACAGCCTCCGCCTGCGTTGCGCCGGATCCCGCACCCGCACACTGACTGTGGCGGCACGCCTGGCGTGCAGCGGTTCGTGAGGTTCGGGGTCTGTGACCTGGGTGATCCTGTGTGCCGGTCGCCTCTGCGCCGCCGGGGCGCGCGGCCGGCCGTTGCCGTGCCGCGCGGCGGTCACGGATAATCGCCACGTCCCCAAAACGAAACGGGCACGCCATGCAGCGCACGCAGACCAGCTTCCTGTTCGATCTTGACGGCACGCTGGTCGACAGCGTCTATCAACACGTGCTCGCCTGGCAGCAAGCGCTGCATGCCGCCGGCATCGAGCTGTCGGTGTGGCGCATCCATCGGCGCATCGGCATGAGCGGCGGTCTGTTCACCGAGATGCTGCTGCGGGAGGTGTCGGCCGAGATCACCCCCGATCTGCTGGAGAAGCTGCAGCGGCATCACGCCGAGGCGTATGCGCGGCTCGTTCAATGGGTGCGTCCCCTGCCCGGCGCGAAAGAATTGCTGGCCTACCTCAGCGAGGCTCACCTGCCGTGGGCGATCGCCACCAGCGGCAGGATGATCTCGGCGCAATACAACTTGCGCATTCTGGGCGTGGATCCCGCGCGCGCCGTGATCATCACCCGCGACGACGTGGCGCACGCCAAGCCCGACCCGGACCTGTTCCTGGCCGCGGCCGAGCGGCTCGACGCCGACATTCACGCCGCGGTCATCGTCGGCGACAGCATCTGGGACATGCTCGCAGCCCGGCGCGCGCAGGGACTGGGTGTCGGACTGCTCTCCGGCGGCTACGGCCAGGACGAGCTCGAGCGCTCCGGCGCAATCCGCGTGTACGAGGATCCGGCCGGAATGCTGCGACACATCGATGAGGTGGGCGGGCGCGTCTGAGACCCGATGGGCCGCGCCTCAGGCGCCGCGGACATAATCGACCTCGGTCATCATGCCGTCCATCATGTGCACCACGTTGTGGCAGTGCAGCACCCAACGCCCCGGTGGCGAATCGGCGCGGAACCGCCAGGTGCTCGTGCCTGCGGCAGGCACCAGGGTCGTGTCCTTCAGCAGCGGATAGCGCAACCGCTCCCCGGACTGCTCCACCAGCTCGAACACGTGGCCATGCAGATGCATGGGATGATCCATGTCGGTGGGGTTCTTGAAGTGAATGAGCACTCGATCGCCATGGCGGACGTCGATCTTCGGGGTATGCGGCCAGATCTTCCCGTCGATCGTCCAATGCCGATGGCCGGGCGTGCCGCCGCCGAGCAGCAACGTCCTGCGTACGTTCGCCGGACCGAACGGCGCGTGCTCGTCGGGCGGCAGCGGCATGCCCGCACCGGCCAGCCGATAGGTGAACAGCTCCGCACCCGCGAGGGACGGCGGCGGCATCTCGGGCAGGCGGTCGGCCGCATCCTCGGTGCGGATCAGCACCGATTGGCGGTGATCGTGGATCTGGCCCATCAGGCTCGTCAGCATCCACGCGCCCGGGCGGGTCACCTCGAACCATGCGTCATAGCGCTCGGCAACGCCGATGCGCAGCGCATCGACCGTCACGTCGCGCGGCATGGGGTTGCCGTCGCTGTGCGTCACACGCAACCTGTGTCCCGCCAGCCGCACGTAATGCGTCAGGGTCGGGCTCGCGTTGAGTATTCGCAGCCTGACGGTCTGTCCGACCTTCACGATGATGGGCCTGGTGCGCGGATAGGCCGCCCCGCTCACGCAATGCGATAGGTAGCCCACCGCATCGCCCATCGGCATCGGCTTGATGGACGTGGACATGCCGCCCATGCGGCCCATGGCGCCCATGCCACCCCCGGGATGCATCGCAGTGCTCGCCGGCAAGGCCTGCATACCGTTCGGGGTCAGCCCCGGGGGCACATTCATCGTCGCGGCGCTCCGGCCGGCGATCGCCGCCCAGAAGCTGCGCATGTCCGGGATGTCGTGCAGGATCAGCACCACCTCCACGTCCGCGCGCGGCTCACGCGGATCTTCGACCAGAAACGCCCCGAACAACCCGAGCGCTTCCTGATCGCCCACGTGGGAGTGGTACCAGCGAAAGCCGGGCGGGTCGGGCTTGAACGTGTAGATGAACTGACCGCCGTCGGGCACCGGCGCCTGGGTCACGTACGGCACGCCGTCCATGTCGTTCGGCAGGATCATGCCGTGCCAATGAATGGTGCTCAGCCCACCGGTGCCGTTGATGAATCGCGCCCGGAACATCTGCCCGTAACGCACCCGCAGCAGCGGGCCCGGCACCTGACCGTTGTACGCCAGACCGGTGAAACGCGCGCCGCTCACCGCCGGATAGCGGTAGGGTCGGGCATCGAGCGTAACCTCGACCAGGTCGCGGTCCGCCGCCCGGGCGCTCATGGGCGGCAACACCGCCCAACTCAGGGCGGCACCGGTGAAAGTCAGGGAATTGTGCAGGAAATCGCGGCGTCGCATCACCCACTCTCCATCTCCGCCCCGCCAGGAGGCGGCTTGGCGACAACGATACCGCAGCCGCGCGCCGCCAGCCGCGCCGGCGGCCGCCGCTTATGACGCGGCCGGGTCGCGCGAGCGGCCGGGCTGATGCCACAATTCCTGGATCGACTCCAGCGTGCGTCCCTTGGTCTCGGGCACGAAGCGGATGACGAACAGTGCCGCCAATATCGCTCCGGCGCTGTACAGCCAGTAGGCGAATCCGTGGTTGAAGTGCCGGTTGAGGAACGCGCTGCCGTCGAGCATCGGGAAGGTCAGCGACACGATGAAGTTCATGATCCACTGCGCCGCGATGGCGATCGACATCGCCTTGCCGCGAATCGAGTTCGGATAGATCTCCGCGAGCATGACCCACACGACCGGGCCCCAGGAGAACGAGAAGCCCATGATGTACACCATCACCGCGCCGATCGCCAGATACGAGGCCCCGTGCGCCCCTGCGGCGGCCGAGCCGCTCGCACTGACCGCATGCACATCGAACAGCACGCCGATGAGGGTCATCGCCGCCGCCATGACCAGCGCGCCGGTGATCAGCAGCGGCCTGCGACCCAGCTTGTCGACCGTGAAGGTCGCCACCAGCGTGAACACCGTCATGGTGATCCCGACGAAGGTCGCCGACTCCCAATAGGCCTGATTGATCGAGGCACCCATGTTTTCGAACATGTGCGGGGCGTAGTAGAGCACCGCGTTGATGCCCACCAGCTGCTGGAACACCGACAGCAATATGCCCACCACCAGCACCAGGCCGCCGAAGGACAGCAGCGGCCGTGTGTGCTCGATAAGCGTCGCCTTGATCTCCCGCAGCGTCGTTTCGGCGCTCGCATCGCCCACCAACCGCTTCAACAGCGCAAGCGCCTCGCCGTCCCGGTCCTTCAGCACCAGAAAGCGCGGCGTCTCGGGCACGATCAGCATGAACACGATCAGCAGCGCCGCCGGAATGGCCGCCGAAGCCAGCATGTGCCGCCAGGCGGTGGTCATCAGATAGGCGCGGCTGTGACCCGACTGGATCAGCCAGTTGACGAAGTAGACGAGATTGATCCCCACGACGATCGCGATCTGCTGGAAGGTGACCAACATGCCGCGCGTGGCCGGCGGAGCGACCTCCGCGACGTACATCGGAGCGAGCATCGACGCCATGCCGATCGCCGTACCCCCCATCACGCGATAGACAAGGAACACCGGCAGCGCCTTGGCCCCGACCGCCCCGAACAGTCCCCAGATGAATTCCGGGTAGCCGGCGCCGAGGGAGGAAATCAGGAACAGCACCCCGGCGATGAGCAGCCCGGCTTTGCGTCCGAGCCGGGTCGAGACCGGACCGGCGATTGCCGCCCCGAGCACGCACCCGAGCAGCGCGATCGAAATCGCCAAACCCGAGAGAAAATCCGCGGCCGAATTGCTCAGATGCAGCGGTGTGACGAAATTATAGGTGATCGCACTGGTCACCCCGGAAATCACCGCCGTGTCGTACCCGAACAGCAGTCCGCCCAAGGTCGCCGCCGCCGCCAGCGCGACCACGAGTCCCCTCTTGCGCTCGTTCATGGACACCCCTTAGATTGGTATCGCTACCATGTGCCCGGGTGCGGGCCTTGTCAAGCAGCCGCTCAGGCGGTCGCGGTCCTCGGCCGCGCCGCCGATTCGCGCGCCACGAGCTCGTGTGCCACCAGGCGATGGACGGGCTCGGCGGCCGTCCCCCCGCGCCGGCCGCCGCGCACGGCCGTCACCAACATGTCGACCGCCTCGCCGGCCATCTGGGCGATCGGCTGATGAATCGTGGTCAGGCCGGGCCAGATGTTGGCCGCGATCAGACTGTCGTCGAAACCGACCACGGTCAGATCGTTCGGCACCTCCAGCCCCCTGCGGTGCGCCTCGGCCATCACCGCCGCCGCCATGTCGTCGTTGCTCGCAAAAATCGCGGTCGGCAACGGCTCGGCGGCGAGCAGCTTGCGCGCCGCGTCGAGCCCGGAGCGGAACGTGAAGAAACCCTGCTCGAACCGCGGCGGCGGCAGGCCGCCGTGCTCCTGCACCGCCGCCACGAAACCGTGCCAGCGCTCCTCGCTCGCCGTCTGATTTGGATGTCCCTTGATGAACCCGAGCCGCTGATGCCCGAACGCGAGCAGGTACCGGGTCATCTCGCGGGCCGCGGCGAAGTCATCGATGCTGACGCACATCGCATCCACAGGCGGCCGGCCGGCGGCCACGGCCACGATCCGCATGCGCGCGGCCTGCAGTTCCGCGCGGATCACCGCCGATTCGCACAGCGGCGGGGGTAACACCACGCCCACCACACCGCCGGCCACCAGCCGGCGCACCGCGCGCCGCGAGGCCGCGGGTGTCAGCTCGCACTTCTCGAGCACCAGCTGCACGCCGTGGCGGGTGGCCGCATCGAGCGCGCCGACGAGGAACTCGCTCAAATAGGAGGCGCTCGGGTTGCCGTAGAGCAGGCCCAACCGCTCCCCGCGCGCACTGGCGAGATTGCGGGCGGCGAGGTTCGGCGAGTAGCCGAGCTGACGGACCGCCTGCATCACCGTCTGGCGAGTCGAGTCGCTCACATACTGCCCGCCGTTGACCACCCGCGAGACGGTCATCGGCGAGACGCCCGCATAGCGGGCGACGTCCTTGATGGTTACGCTTCTGCGGGCACCGCTGCGGGACTTTCGTGCCGGTTTGTTCATCGATTCTGTGGCTATCCCAGCGGACTACTGGTTGTTCACCCACCCCAACAGGCGGCGAACTTTAACATACGCCCGGCCCTTCAAGGCATGAGCTGCTCCAACCCCCCTGTCGTGCGCGCTGCCGCCGCCGGCCTCGATGTGGCTGGCTAATTATCATATGATAACGTAACCAGAGGCAACCCTTTCCCTATCGAAAGGCGCGCCGGGAACGCCCGCGGCGCCGTGCCCCCCGCCGACCACTCCCGCGGCCCTCGTCTGACGATGACGGCCGAGCAGCGGCCGGCGGGGCCGCTGACTGCCCGCCGTCCCGCCGGGCTGTCACTCGAGCGACCCGCACCGCAACCACCGCCGGCGCTTGAACGGCCGCAGCGAGGTGACTACCCTGGCCAGACGGACAGTCATCCGCCGTGCAGGAACCCCCGTGCCCCGTAGCGCTCCGATCGTTCAAACGCTCACCACGGGCCGCCGCTTCGTGCGCCACGGGCTGCCGCGACGGCGCTGGCAGGACCTGTATCACGTCTACATGACCATCAGCTGGCCACGGCTGTTCGCCAGCTTCGCCGCCTTCCTCACGGTGTTCAATCTGCTGTTTGCCGGTGTTTACTGGCTGCGCGAGGCGGGCATCGCCCAGCTCAACCCGCCGGGGTTCTGGGGCTGCTTCTTCTTCAGTGTCGAGACGCTCGCCACGGTCGGTTACGGCGACATGCATCCGCAGACCCTGTTCGCGCACGTCGTCGCCTCGGTCGAGATCTTCACCGGCATGATGAGCCTCGCGGTCATCGCCGGCATGATGTTTGCGCGCTTCTCCCGCCCGACGGCCCGCATTCTCTTCGCCCGCTACGCCGTCATCCGCCCGCTCGATGGCGCGCCGACGCTGATGCTGCGCGCCGCCAACGAGCGGGGGAACGTGATCATGGAGGCGCAGGCGCGATTGCGCCTGGTGCGCGACGAGCGCACCGTCGAGGGCTACTCGATCCGCCGCATTCACGATCTGCGGCTACGGCGCAGCGAGCAGCCGGCGTTCCTGTTCAGCTGGACACTGATGCACTCGCTCGATCCTGACAGTCCGCTCGCCGGCGCCACGCTCGAGTCGCTCCAGGGGCAGAACGCCTTCCTGGTCCTGACGCTCTTCGGCATCGATGAGACGACCGGGCAGACGCTCATGGCGCGTCGCGAATATCCGCCCGAGGCCCTGCGCTGGCACCATACCTTCGCGGACATCCTGTCCACCGGCGAGGATGGCGTCGATTACCTCGACTACACGAAGTTCCACGACGTCGCGCCCCTGGAGTGAGCGCCAGCCGAGCCGGCGGCGGCGCCTCAGGCACCCAAGGGTCCGGGGACCACGCCCAGGCGCACTGTGGCCGCAAGGGTCTCCCCGGGCGCCAGCACCCGCAGACCGGTGATCTCGGGGGGCTCGGGACGATTGAGCGCATCGGGCATGTGGCTCACCGGCTCGAGACACAGGAAGTCCCCACCCGGCGGCACGAACACATGCAGCCATCGCAGCGGGCCGTCGGCGCTCAGGCGCACACAGAGCGCCTCCTCGGGCCAATCGAGCTCGGCCCACCCGCTCCAGCCGCCGTAGCAGTGGTCGATCAGCCGCTCCCCGGGCAGCGGCGCGGCACGCTGCCAGTCCCCGAAAGGGTTCCCCGGCGCGAGCCGTGTGGGCAGGCTCGCATCGTCGGTGAGCCAGACGTGCGCGACCTCGGTCCGCAGGCGCATGCGCGGCGTGCGGTGAAAATACGGATGCCAGCCCAAACCGGCCGGCATGGGCTCATCGGCCCGGTTCACCAGCCACAGCTGCACCCGCAGCCCGTCCGCATCGAGCGTCAGTACCTGCCGGGCTGCGTACCGCCAGGGCCATTGTCCGCGCGCATGCTCGTACGTCAGCGCGATTTCCCGGCTCGAGCGCGCCTCCACGGACCACGGATGACGCCACGCCTGGCCGTGCAGGGGGTGGGCCTGCTGCGGCGCATTGCGATCGAGCCGCACCTCGGTCGCACCGAAGCGAAACCGCCCGTGCGCGATGCGGTTGGCGAACGGCACCAACGGAAAACCGGAACTCGCGAACGGCTCGACGGTTCCGGGCGGCGTGCGGCGCAACACCTCCAGGCCGCGAAAGCGCAGACTCGCAACCGCCCCGCCGAGCTGCGGCAGGACATCGAGGGCGTAATCGCCGCAGGCGAGGGAAACATACTGTGACAGAGAGTTTTCAGGCACGGATCACTCCAGACATTCACGTCGGCCACGAGCTGGGGCCCTGCCGCACATCGTGCGCCGGGACCTACTGGTGGGGCGCCGCGTGGCGCCATACGCGGTAGAGCGCCGCGCCGTGCGGTGCGAGCCGCACGCGCAACGCCGTCGCGACCCCGAGGGATCGGCGCCGCCACAGATCGCGGCGGCGGTAGCGTCGCCCCGGCAACGACAGTGCGCGCCACGGCAGCTTCAGGGTGCGCGCCCGGTCGGCGAGATTGAACGCCGCCAGATACCAGCCGCCGCCGCGCTGCGGACGCGACATCCACACCACGAAACGATGGCGGGCCAGGACCTGATGATCGTCCGTCGCGTCCTGATCGACGGCGATCACCGCCCGGTTATCAAGCAACGAGAGGGTCCAGCGATTCATGCGCGTCAGATTGGCGCCGATCATCAGCGGCGAGCGCGCGATGCACCACAGCGTCATGTAAGAGCGTTGCTCGGCGTGCGTCAGCCGGGTCCAGCGCGCCCGGCCATAACCGGGATGCGGCCCGAGATAACCGATGGCGAGCATGTCCGCATCCGGCCAGTGCCCGGGCCGGGCAAGGGGCGCCCAGCGCGCGAGGCGCCCAAACTGGTTGGCGACGCCCTGCGGAAAAGCGCTCTTGCTGCGCCACACGTCCCAGACGTCGTTGGAGATGCGCCACATGTTGGCATCGCGGCGCAGCTGCGCCAGTTTGTCGAGCGGCGTGGGACCGGGCGAGAGACTGATCACCATCGGCCGGCCGGCGGCGCGCACCGCATGGGCAAGCATGCGAATGTCGGCCGCCGCGTACGGCCGGCTGGAGATGCAGTCCACCTTGATGAAATCGACGTGCCAACGGGCATAGAGGCGCAGAATCGAATCGTAGTACGCCTGGCCGGCGGCGTTGTCAGCCACCCCATCGTTGTTGGGGTCCCACGAGCACGGCGCGTTCAGATCAGCCGCCTGCCGCGCGTGAAAGGGCGATCCGGCAATGGGCAGGTTCGCGCGCACCGCCTCTTTGGGGATGCCGCGCATGATATGAATGCCGAACTTCAAGCCCAGCGAGTGCACGTAGTGCGCGAGCGGGCCGAACCCCCGAGCGCCGGCCGCCGAGGGGAAACGGTCCGGCGCCGGCAGGTAGCGGCCGTAGCGATCAATCCTCAGAACCCCTGCGCGCGCACCGCCGGCAGGCACGGACCACCCCGCATCGATCACCGCGTAGCGCCAGCCGTAGCGGCGCAGATGCTTCGCCATCCAGCGCACGTTGGCGCGAAATTGCGCCTCGGTGAGGGTTTTGCCGTACGCGTCCCAGCTGTTCCAGCCCATGGGCGGCCGGCGCGCGACCACGCGCGGGCCGGCAAGCGCCGGGCAGCAGGCCAAGAAGCCCGCCGCGGCCGCGCCCAGCACCCATCCGGACATGCCACGGGCGCGACGCCCCGCCGCGCCCGCACCGTGGACCCACCCAAGCCGCTCGCCGCAGACACCACGCCGACGGTCGGCCGTATTTGCACGCATCATGTGTTGCCCTCCCCTTCGTGTGCGCACGCCGCGCAGCGCACCCGCACCGGCGTACCCGAATACCGCACGCGCCGATCGGCCGGCGTCGCGTAATCATCGCCGGCCGGTGAGCCTGGGCCGATGAAGCGGACCCTGAACTGCCGCGTGCGCGCCATGCCCGGATAGCTCCCGGTGCGCCGCCCGATGGTGAGCGTGCCGTTCGCCTGATCGTAGGTGAAGGGAATCAGCGCGTACTGGCCCTGCCGATAGCCGAGCGTGGTGCCCTGATCCTCGTACAGCGTGAAGGCGCCGTTCGCCCCCGTGTAGACCAGGAGCGTGATGGGCGCGCCGGGTCGCTCGCCGGTGTATTGAATCGCCGGCCCCACGGGCACGATCGAGCCGGCGCGCACGAACAGCGGCGCGCGCGCCAGCGGCGCCGCCACGATCACCGAGCGCCCGCCACGATACACGTGATTGGTGAAGAAATCGTACCAGCGGGAACCGGCGGGCAGATACACCGGCCACCGCCGCGCGCGATAACGGTACACCGGGCTCACGAGAAACGCCGGCCCGAACATGTACTCGGTGGCAATGCTGCGCACGCGCGGGTCGTGCGGGAAGTCCATCTCGAGGGCCTGCATGATCGTGCCGTTGCGCAGCCACGTGTCGCCCGCGAGGGTGTAGATGTAGGGCATCAGCCGATAGCGCAGCTGGTCGTAGAACGCGAGGATGTCGTAGATCTTCGTGCCCGGCGGCGAGATGTGGTAGATCTCGCGGCGCGGGGGCATGCCGTGGGAGCGGAAGATCGGACAGAACGCGCCGAATTCGAACCAGCGGGTATAGAGTTCGCGCCATTCGGCGAGGTTGGCCGCATCGGGATGCACGTACCGTTGCCGAGGCTCGTAGCCGCCGATGTCCATCGTCCAGTTCGGCAGCCCCGAGAGCGAGTAGCCGATGCCGGCGGCGATCTGGTCCTTCATGTCCGCCCAGCTCGATGCGGTATCACCGCTCCAGACCGCCGCCCCGCAGCGCTGCAGCCCGGCAAACCCCGAGCGCGACAGGATGAACACCCTGCGCCCGGGGCGCGCGCGCAGATTGCCGTGATAGACGCCGCACACGTGCTCGAGCGCATAGGTGTTGAACACCGCGGCGCCCGGTCCGAGCGGCGTCGGCGTCATGAACGCCTCCCGTTCGGCGATCGAGGTATTTGACACCATGTCCGGCTCGTCGGAATCCAACCACCAGGCGTCCACGCCGAGCTCCCCCAGGTTGCGCTCGATCTGCTTCCAGTACAGGTGGCGAGCCGCGGCGGAGAACGGATCGTAGAAACCGAACGTGAAACCCGGACGTACCCAATCCTTGATGCCGAGCTTCAGGGTGAGCGGGAAGATGTCGCCGTGCGCGGCGAGCTGCTTGAAGTTGGCCGTGCGCGGGTAGAACTTCGGCCACACGGAGATCATGAAGTGCGCGTGCAGCGCGTGCACTTTGGCGATCATGGCGCGCGGATCCGGATAGCGCCGCCGGTCGAACCGGTCCGAGCCCCAGGCGTCGCGCCGCCAGTACCGCCAGTCCTGCACGATGTTATCGAGCGGCAGGCCGAGCCGGCGGTACGTCTCGACCACCTTCAGTATCTGCTGCTGCGTCTGGTAGTAGTTGCGGCTCTGCCAGTAGCCATACGCCCAGCGCGGCAGCAGCACCGCGCGGCCGGTGACGTCGCGGTACCCCGCGATCACCTGCTGCAGATCACGCCCGGCAATGAAATAGTAGTCGATCGCGTGGCCGAGCTCGGAGTACAGGGAGAGCCGGCCGCGCACCGCCTTGGGGCGCGGCGGACGATGCAGCAAAGCGATATACCCGCCCTTGCGCTTCCAGACGAGTCGGATCGCCAGCGGCTTGCCGGCACGCATGCGCACACGGAAGTTGTCGAACCAGGGATTCCAGCTCTGCCGCCACGTGTCGATGACCTCGCGCCCCCCGAGCCACAGTCGCTGGGAATTGCTGCCGTAGAGAGTAAAGGTCTGCAATCCGGTGGTGCGCGCCTCGATCTTGCCGCTCCACACGACCTTCACCTGGGGCAGATCGACCAGCGCCTTGGGGAAGGATCGCGGATAGTGGTCGTGCCAGGTGAGATATTGATAGTCGATGTTGCGCTCGGTGCGCGTGCGGACCAGCTTGCCGTTGACGTAGTAGCGCGCGGTCAGCCCGCCGCGCCTGCCCTGAGCGTTGAAGAGAATCAGGCTGCGGGACAGCGGCTGCCATGGCCGCGGATTGCCGAAGCGCGTAATGGAGTCGTTGTCCCAGAGAATGCCGTAGTTGCGGCTCGACACCACGAACGGCACCGCGATGCTCATGTTGTGCTGGGCCAGCGTCAGGCTCCGGTCCTTGTAATCGATCAGTCCGGTCTGCTGCTGGCCGAGACCGTAGAACGCCTCGCCCCGGGTCGAGGCGAACTGCTGGCGGATCTGGTAGAACGACTGGCCGTCCACCGTCACCGGCCGGAAACTGCTGCCGCCCGGCAGCTCGCGGGTGATCAGTCGGCCGTGCGCGTTGCGGAATAGCACCTGGCCATTGGCGAGGCGCACCTGCACGATCAGATCGTGCGTGGCCAGCGCCACCATCGTGGCGGTCCGACGCACCGTGAACGGCACGCGCATCGTGCCGGTGCGCACCGCCATCAGGCTCTTCGGCAGCCGCAGACTCGTGCCCGGGAAGGCCGTCACATGCACGATTTCAGGCGAAACCACCTCAAGTCGCACCCGCCTAGCGGCGCCCGCAGCCGGCGTCACGATGATGCCGTCAGCGATGCGCTCAACGGCGCCGGCGGCGTGCGCCGCCGGCGCGAGCAGCAGTGCGGCCAACAGCGCACCCCACGGCATGCCGCACGCGACAGCCCCGCGTCCGGGCGAGCGATCATCTTTAACCGCGGGCCTATCCCCAGCGGGACCGGACCCGAGGCGAGGGGCCGGCGTTGGGCATCCTGTTGATCTATAGGGCATCATGGAAGTGCGGCCTAATAGGTGGCCAGATGCACGTGCAGTACCTGGGGGATGGACGTGAAATTCAGGCCCGAGTCGGTTTGATCCCCGTTCCAGATGCGCATGAACTTCCACGCGCCGTGCCGATAGGTTCCCTGCACGACCCGGTTGAAGATCATGAATTCGCCCGGGCGCGGCCGGGCGAGCCCGAATGAAACGCGCGCATGCACGCCGGTGACCAGAAACTCGTTCGGTCCGAGGCGGGCGATGAGCGCGCCGCCCTCGGGCGGGCGCGGCAACGGCCGCGCATACGGGGTGTTGCCGAACATCGGCATGTTGTAGGACACCCGCGCCTGCCAGCGTCCGAGCGCGATGATCTGCGCATGGCCGTCGTCGGGCTCCGCTACCGCGCGCACCCGGCCGGCGAAGCTCAGGCGCGCCAGGAGCGACTCCATCGGCCTGATCAGCCGATATTCCACCGCCAGCGGCGCAAGCGTGCGCGCAGTGACGCGGCGCGCGCCGAGTGGAAAGTTGGAGTAGCCGGTGTAATCGATCCCGAACGGCGAGAAGCCTATGCCTTGCTGCCCGAGCGTGGCGAACAGATAGCGCGCGTACAGCCGGGCGTTGCCCGTCTCGCTGACGAACAGCGGGTTGTCCGCAAGGTGATACTGTTGGAGAACCTTGAAATACCGCCGTGATTGCGGCATGTAGATGTCAGGCCCGATGACATTGATCGCCGGCGCCGCCACCTTCCACACCGGCAGCGCATCGCTGGTCGGTCCCCCGCTTTCGTAGGTGATGGGAGGGCCGGGATGAAACGGCGGGCGCAGCGCGGCATTGACGTACATCGGCAACGGATCGACCGCCTTGCCCGCCGCGGCAACCTTGTCGACGAACCGGGCGATATTCCAGGCATGGAAGAACTCGCCCGCCTTGGACCCGAACACCTGCCGCCACGTTCCGGGCCGCAGATGCAGCCCGCGCAGCAGCCGCCCCGGCACCGGCCCGTCGAACAGCCGCTCGGCATGCGCCGAGTAGTCGCGCACACAGCCCCAGGTGCCGGTCTCGTTCTCGACCTGCACCATGATCACGGTGTGCTCCGGATCGACCGCCTTCAGGTGGCGCATCAGCGCGACGAAAGCCGTGCGATCGGCATTCAGGGTGGCTTGCGCCAACGGCGAGAGCGAATTGACGAGCTGGCCGTGCGGGTTGACGATGCGCGGAAAGCGCCGATTGTCGAGCTTCACCCACGCGGGCGCATACCCCGGAGCGCCGTTCTTCCAGGTTGCGAACCACAGCAGGATTGCGTGCACATGGTGCGCGCGGGCCTGCTTCAGGAACAGATCCAGGAATGAGAAGTCGAAGCGACCGGGAACCGGCTCGATCTGCTCCCAGGCGATCGGCATCACCACCGTGTTGGCATCGACGTCCGCGATGGCCGGCCACACCTCGGGCAGCATCGCCGGATAATTGCTCGAGTTGTTGACCTGCGCGCCGAGGATCAGGTACGGCTTGCCGTCCACCTGCAGTTCATATCGGCCACGCGCGCCGATCAGGCGCGGCATCGGCACCGCCGTTGCGGCCCAGACCGGCAGGCTCACGCTCACGCACAGTGCGAGCAGCGCCGCCGCCGAGCGGCGCACCCCATGCCGGCTTCCCGAGATCTTCATCTGCGCCCCCCGTTCGCCGTCTTCGCCATCCGCACTCCCGCCGGCCGGCAGAGTATCGTTTCCCCGCCGACGATGACAAGCGCCGCGCAGGCGATCATGCCGCTGTCGTGCGACTGCGGCGGCACTCTACGCGCGCTCGAACTCGGACAGCGAACCGCTCGCGCCGAGCGCGCGGTAAGCCGCGGCGAGCGCCCGCGCGAATGCCGGGGCCGAGGCAAGCGCCGGGGGAAAGACCGCCTCGAGCCTCAAGAAGCGCGCGACATCCGCGCCGGGATTCCCATCGCAGGCGGCGCCGAGGGCCAGAAGTGCTTCGGCGGCCGGATCGGTCAACGTGCCGCCGCCATGGGCGCGCGCGACGATGCAGCGGATCCACGCGGCCGCCGGCACCGCCAGCCGCTCGAGCGGCCTGCCGGCCGCGAGCGCCTCGGTGAGCGTCGGCAACAGCCGCACCGGTAGCTTCTTGGAGCCATCCCACGCGATCTGCTCGAGTTGATGACGCACGCTCGGGTTGCGGAAGCGCCCGAGCGCAGCCTCGATGTAGGCGCCGATGTCGATGACCGCGCCGCCGGCCAGACTCGGCGCGATATCCTCGCGCATCAGCTGCTCCACCAGCCGCGCGAGCGGTGCGTCGCGCATCGCTTCGGCCACCGTCGCGTGCCCGCGCAGCAAGCCGACGTACGCCAGCGTCGAGTGCGCGGCATTGAGGAGCCGGAGCTTGGCCCGCTCGTAAACCCCGACATCGTTCGTCAGCTGCACACCCACGGATGCCCAGTCGGCGACACGCACTTGCGGCAGATCCTCGATCACCCATTGGGTGAACGACTCGCGCTGCACCGGCCAGGCGTCCGTCAGACCGATCGCCTGCGCCACGCGCTCGCGCACAGACTCATCGGTGGCCGGGGTGATGCTGTCGACCATGGTGCACGGGAAGGCCACCTCCCGCTCGATCCAGCGGGCGAGCTCGCCGCTGCGCCGCGCCGCGAATGCGCTGACCGCCGCGCGCAGCGTCGGGCCGTTCTCCGCCAGATTGTCGCAGCTGATCACCGCGCACGGCGGCTGGCCACGCGCGTGGCGGCGGCGCAAGCCTTCGGCGAGAAAACCGATGACGCTGCGGGGATGATCGGGATCCGCCAAGTCGTGCTGAACGTCGGGATGCGCCACATCGAGCTGACCGCCGGCCTCGAGGCAGTAGCCCTTCTCGGTCACGGTGAGCGTGATGAGCCGCGTATCGGGGGACTCGAGCCGGGCGAACACGTCCTGCGGCTGACGTGGTGCGAGCAGGATCTCGCGCAGCGCGCCGATGACCCGCATCGGCGCGCCCGGGCCGAGCTCGGCGAGGCAGTACAGATAATCCTGCGGCGCCAGCGCCGCGCGGACGGCGGCGCCGTGCAGGGCCACCGCGCTGATCGCCCAGCGCGGGTCGCGCTCGAGCAGACGATCGGCGTAACAGGCCTGGTGCGCGCGATGAAACGCGCCGGGCCCGAAGTGCACCCAGCCCACCCGGCAGGCGGCGCGCACATAGCCCGGACGAGCCGTGCCCGGCTGCGCATGGCCCAGAGTCTGCTCGCTCAATCGCGGCGGCATGATTGAATCGGTATCGATGGTAGCGTTATCATCATAACAGAAAATGGGCCGATCGGAGCGCGTCATGTTTTTTCGGGGTAGCACGGAATCCGGCGGGCGCAAGTCGCGCGCGCTGCAGTGCATCGCGGCCGCCGCGCTGCTGATCGTGGGCGGCCTCGGCACGGCGCGCGCCGCTGACGGCCATCGCCTGTGGCTGCGTTATGTTCCCGTCCACGGCCGTTGGCTCGAGCGCTATCGACATGCGGCAACCGAGCTGGTGCCGCCCGGGGCGCGGCGGCCGACCGTGCGCGACACGCAGGCGGAACTCGAGCGCGGGCTCGCGGGGATGCTCGGCCGGGCCGTGCCGAGCGCCGCGCACGTCACGGCCGGCGGCGCGATCCTGTTCGGCACACCCAAGGACTCCGCCCGCATTCGCTCGCTGCGGCTCGATCTGGCGCGGGTCGGCTCGCAGGGCTACCTCATCCGCACCCTGACGGTCGACGGTCATCGCGCGACGGTGATCGCCGGCAATACCGACATCGGCGTGCTCTACGGCGCGTTCCGCTTCCTGCGGCTGATGCAGACCCGCCGCCCGATCAGCCGGCTCGATATCGCCTCGCGGCCGAAGATCCGCTTCCGCGTGCTCGACTTCTGGGACAACCTCGATGGCACCGTGGAGCGCGGCTATGCCGGCAGCTCCATCTGGAAATGGGGCGAGCTGCCGCAATACCTCTCGCCGCGCTATACGGAACTGGCGCGCGCCTGCGCCTCGATCGGCATCAACGGCGTGGTGTTGAACAACGTCAACGCCAGCCCGTACATCCTGACACCACTTTATCTCGAGAAGGTCGCGGCGCTCGCCGGTGTGCTGCGCCCGTATGGCATCCGGGTCTATCTGTCGGTGCCCTTCAGCGCCCCGATCACGGTCGGGCGCCTCAAGACCGCCGACCCGCTCGCCCCGGCCGTGCAGGCCTGGTGGCGCAAGAAGGTCGCCGAGATCTACCGCTATGTGCCGGACTTCGGCGGGTTCCTGACCAAAGCCGACTCCGAGGGCGAGCCGGGACCCGAGCAGTATGGGCGCACCCAGGCGCAGGGCGCGAACGTGCTCGCACGGGCGCTCGCGCACTACGGCGGCATCGTGATGTGGCGCACGTTCGTCTATTCGACGAACCCACATTCCGAAGATCGCGTCATGCAGGCGTACGACATCTTCAAACCGCTCGACGGCAAGTTCGACCAGAACGTCATCCTGCAGAACAAGAACGGCCCGCTCGACTTCCAGCCGCGCGAGCCGTTCAATCCGCTGTTCGGCGCCATGCCCAAGAGCAACGAAATGCTGGAACTCGAGATCACCAAGGAGTATCTCGGCCAGCAGACGAGCCTGGTGTACCTCGGGACGCTGTTCCAGGGGGCGCTGCGCGCCGACACCTGGCAGCGCGGCCGCGGCTCGACCGTCGCCCGCGTGATCGACGGTTCGCTCTACGGCGAGCGTGACACCGGTATCGCCGGCGTCGCCAACATCGGCTCGGACCGCAACTGGTGCGGCTCGATCTTCAACCAGTCGAACTGGTACGCGTTCGGCCGGCTCGCCTGGAACCCGTACGCTTCCGCACGCGTCATCGCCGCCGACTGGGTGCGCATGACCTTCACCAACAACCCGGCGTTCGTGCGGCCGGTCGTGCACATGATGATGATCTCGCGCGAGGCGGTGGTCGATTATATGGATCCGCTCGGACTGGCGAGTCAGATGGAGGCCGGCACGCATTTCGGTCCGGGACCCTGGGTTCACCCGGGCCCGCACATGCCGCCGGACTGGTCGAGCACGTATTACAGCCGCGCGAACGCCGCGGGCATCGGCTTCAATCGCACGGCCACCGGCAGCGATGCGGTTTCCCAATACGCGCCGCACGTGGCCGCGAAGTTCGCCAGCCTGAAGCGCTGCCCGCCGAAGCTGCTGCTGTGGTTTCACCACGTGGCATGGACCTATCGCCTGCGCACGGGCCGCACGGTGTGGGATTCGCTCCTCAGGCACTACCAGCGCGGCCTCGACACCGTCGCGCGCATGCGCAAGACCTGGGCGGGGCTCGCCCGTTACGTCGATCCGCAGCGCTTCCGCCTCACCGCGGACTTTCTGACCATCCAACAGCACAACGCGCAGTGGTGGCGCGATGCCAGCATCGCTTACTGGGAGTCGATCTCGCACCTGCCGCTGCCGCCCGCAATCGCCCCGCCACCGTTCCCGCTGAAGGCCTACGAGGCATTCTGTATCCCCTACGTCGCGGGCACACCCGGGGGAAAGCCGCCCTGCGCGCCCGACGACGGACCGGTACCGTATTGAGCGCCGCGCGCCCGCGACCCCGGTGGACCGCGCCAGTGCATTATCATGTGTGCGCCATGAGGCACACCCATGAATGAGGGGTTCCCGTCGAGCGCCGGTGCCATGCACCCGGACCGGCTGTTCCCGGCCGACCCCGGCACGCGCGCCATTGCCCGCACTCTCTATGCGCAGGTACGGTCTCTGCCTCTGATCAGCCCGCACGGGCACACCGATCCTCGCTGGTTCGCGACCAACGAGTCCTTCAGCGACCCCGCCTCGCTGCTGCTGACGCCCGATCATTACATCACCCGCATGCTCTACAGCCAAGGGGTGGCACTCGAGACGCTCGGGGTAGCGGCTCGGGACGGGAGTGGCACAAGACCCGAGCCGCGCCTGATCTGGCGAACGTTCGCCGCACACTATCCTCTGTTCCGCGGCACACCCACGCGGCTGTGGCTGGATTGGGTGCTCGCCGAAGTGTTCGGGATCGAGGTGCCGCTGACGCCGGCAAATGCCGATCGCTCGTTCGAGCGCATCAGCGAACGGCTCGCCGAGCCCGCCTATCGGCCCCGCGCGCTGTTCGAGCGCTTCGGGATCGAAGTGCTGGCCACGACCGAATCCCCGCTCGACACGCTCGAACACCACGCCGCGATTCGCGCCAGCGGCTGGCCGGGCCGCGTCATCAGCGCGTATCGGCCGGATCCGCTGGTCGATCCCGAGACCCCGGGCTTTCTCGCCAATCTGGCGCGCTTCGGCGAGCTGACGCGACAGGATACGCTGACTTGGCGCGGCTACCTCGAGGCGCATCGGGTCCGGCGCGTGTTCTTCGCCCAACACGGTGCGACCTCCACCGATCACGGTCATCCCACGGCGCGCACCGCGGACCTCGGCGCACGCGAGAGCGAGGCACTGTTCGAACAGGTGGTGCGCAGTGCACAAGCCGGTACGCTGCGCGGCAACGAGGCGGAAGCGTTCCGCGCCCAGATGTTGACCGAGATGGCCCGCATGAGCCTCGAGGACGGGATGGTCATGCAATTGCACCCGGGCGCCTGGCGCAATCACAATGCGCCGCTGCACGCGCGTTTCGGCGAGAACATCGGCGGGGACATCCCGACCGCGACCGACTACGTGGGCGCGCTGCGCCCGCTGCTCAACCGCTTCGGCAACGAGCGCGCCCTCACCATCATCGTCTTCACGCTCGATGAGTCGAGCTACAGCCGCGAGCTTGCCCCGCTCGCCGGGCACTACCCGGCGCTGAAGCTCGGGCCGGCCTGGTGGTTTCACGACAGTCCCGAGGGACTGATGCGCTTTCGCGAGCGGACCACCGAGACCGCCGGCTTCTACAACACCGTGGGCTTCAACGACGATACCCGGGCATTCTTTTCGATTCCCGCCCGCCACGATGTGGCGCGGCGCATCGACTGCGCGTTCCTCGCGCGCCTCGTGGCCGAGCATCGCCTGCCGGAAAGCGAGGCCGAGCAGGTGGCGCGCGATCTGGCCTACCGGCTGCCGAAGCAAGCCTACCGACTCTGATCCTCGCAAGCTGCCACACCTTCATCGGCGGCATCGGACTTTCCTGATCGCGCTCCACCGAAATGCCTACTCCGCCTGGGCGTCCGCGCCTCGCGAGATGGCGAGCGCTTCGGCATTCGTGGCTCTGCGGCGCTCCCCTCCCGCCATACACCACCAAGCAGTCGGTTCAGCTATTTTCTGGATTTTCTAACTCCGAGGCTTGTATGACACCACTGGCGGCTCCCATTCGCTCAATGCGACCACCGACCTGTCCTCGCCCATCTGCTTGGCATACCGCTCATCTGCGGTAACGAACACCCCTTTGTGGCTCAATGCGAGAGCGTGGTAGGCGGCATCGTAGAACGTCACATGATGGATTCGGGTCAACTCAAGAACCGCCGTGAGCCACGGACCGGACGGTGCCGCTTCCTTGAGCCCGAACTTCATCATCGCGATCAACCAGGCGGACGCATGTGACGGAAAGCGGTGGGCGACCGTGTTGCCCATCTCATAGAGCCAGAGCGCGGGCACTAGCGCGCGCACGATGTCGTCCGTGATCGCCTTGCGCAGCAGGAGCGCCTTATCGGCGTCCGGCTCGTCCTCTGACCGCAGGACCCACTTGAGCAGGACCGAAGCGTCAGGGACTACAAGGGGTGCGCGCATCAGAGGCCCTGCTCCCGGTCCTCACGGACCCATCTCGCCACTTCGTCGGCACTCACCTTCGGCAGCTGTGTATGCAGGGTATCCATCTCACGCACCGCGTCTCGGCGCCGGCGTCGCGCCGCCCAGTCCCGCAGCGCTTCGTTGATCGCGCGGCTGCGCTCGCCGGCGGGGATCCTCTCCAACACCCCCCAGGTATCGTCGTCGATCATGATGTTGATCCGCTTGCTCATGGCTCGCGCCCCAGGTTACCCAGTGTGTATCTTATTACACACTCTACGTCGAACGGCTACCTTGCGCCCCCGTGAAATTGCAGGCGCATCGGCCCCGCGGCGCAAGCCGACATGCCGGGATGTCATGCCGCAGAAGTTGTCCTTGGTGTATACGTCAGCCGCTCTCCGGCGTGCGTGGCGACGGAAAGGACCGCCCCGTGCAGGACCACCGGCTTTGCGCCCGCGATCCGCACCGTCACCGCCTGCCGCGCACCCCACGGATTGGCCAGCCGGCACGGGCCGCCTCGGCCGCTCACGATCCGCACGTACGCCACCTGCCCGTCGGTCAATCGGCTCGACACCCGGAAGTCTCCCACCGCCAGCAGATCGCCGAACGAGGCATCCTGGCGCTTCGGCCAGTCGGGGAACACGTGGATGTTCCTCTGATAACTCTGCAGCAGCATGGCGGCAATTGTCGTCGGCACGGTCGCTTCGTTCTCAATCCCGCCGGCCGGCATGGCATAGGCGAAATTCGCATAGCCGATGCGCCTCACCAACAGACGCAGATGGCGCAAGATGACCTTGGGGTCATAGCCGGCGTCGGCAGCGGCCGGATAGAAGCTCGAGGTATCATTGTTGTCATACCAGAGGCGCAGGTAATCGACCGTATCGAGGGCGGCCCGCCGCAGCCGCGACTGACTCTCCAGGCCGATGTTCCAGGCCGGAAACACCACCTGCAGCGAATCCATCCCGGCGGAGGAGCCCAGCGGTCGTACCGGCGGATTCGGGCCGAAACGGTCACCCTTGCTGATATTCACCCACTGCATGCCCCGCTCGCTTTGCAGAATCACCGGGGTGTCGCGGGGAATCGGCCGGCGGATCGCGGCGCGAATCGCCGCCACGCTGCGTGCCGGAGCGATCGGCAACGGGCTCAGATGCGAATCGATCCGCCGCCAGGTCGCGCGCAGTATTGCGCCCCGGTGCAGCTGTCGGCTCATGGCAATCAGCGCCGGATACAGCATCCGCAGGAAGCCGATCGTGGTCGCCGGGTTCTCGTCGTCCGCCGGCCCCCACAGGTGCTCATCCGGCGCATCGTCGTCATCGACGTACGTGCCGTGCACCCGCCGCAGATCGTGGTCCCAGAACCGCGCGACCCCGGTCAGGAAAGGCCAAACCTTGCGCGCGTAGGCCGCGCTGTCGGTATAGCGCCAGCGCTGTATGCAGTCCAGCGCCGCGAACAGGGCATCGCTCTTCTGGTCGAGCGAGCGGAAGTTATCCGCACTCCAGCCGGGTGACGGCGCGAGGTGCGTGTAGTAGAGCAGCCCGCGCTCGTGCAGCTTGTGGGCCAGTCCCTGCCCGCGCTTCATCCACGCGAGCAATGGGGCGTCGTAGGGATCGGCCAGGCTCGCGTGATTGGTCGGATAGGCCGCCCAGAACGGCGCCTCGTAGTTGTAGTCCAGGGTGTAATCGCCCTGCCAGCCCATGTGAGTGGAGGTGATCCAGTTGCCCCAGAGGCCGGGGGCCACATGGCCCGATCGGCTGCAGGAAGCCAGCACGTAGAGCGAGCCATACCACCAGGCCTGAAGCGTCCTGTCCGGGATGTCGACATAGGACTTCGACCAGAACCTGCGCCATGCGGCCAGATGCCGCGACCAACTCACCGCCACACTGGCCGCATCCGCAAGACGTAGCGCGGCGATGGCCGCCGGGAAATATCCCGGCTCGTCACGATCATCGAAAGCGGCCACCAGGACCGTGACGTGCCCTGCGGGCGGGACAGTGAAATGTGTTGCCCCCTGGCGCAATGTGGCGTCCGCCCCGAGCACACGCAGGGCCAGCACGCCGCGCGGCCCGATCCCGTCAAACGGAACGTGCGCATCGCCTGGATGGGCGGCCGCCCAATCCCATTGCGGCCCCATCACCTCGGCTGCGGTCGGGAAATTGCGCGTCGAATCGATCGTGCGGCCCGTGTCGAGCAGGACCAGTCGCGCGCCATCGTAAGCAACGGCAACATCAACCCACCGGTGCAGCGGCAGCGGCCTGCGCGCCGTGACGACGGTACCATTCAGGTCGGCCCGCAGCCGCCCGTGCGCAATCGAGATTCGCAGACCCGCCAGTGCGCCCTGCGAGCGCGGCAGGTCATGGCCGCGCAGATTGCCGAGTGGATCCTGCGGATCCACCCGTTGCCTCATCCACCGATGTCCCACGACCGCGGAGAAGATCGTGCCCGTCCGGTGGGCGCCGTTCAGCCGGACTTCAGCGCGCACGGTGAACCGACGCGCCGGCATGATGATATCCCCGCACGCGAAGGGCTTCGGCACGCCCGCAAGCCCGTGCCAGGCATACATCGGTCGCGCCCCGGACGCTCTCCTGACAGGTTCTGCGGGGAACACCTGCACCGATCGAATGCCGACACCGGAGCCGAAGGATCCGGGGCGCCGGGGTTCCCCGATGCTCGCCCTGACCATCTCCGGCGATACGCGCAGCCAGCGGATGCCGTGTCGGATCCCGCTCAAGTTCCGCAGGTCCTCATGCCCGAAAGCATCGCGCAGCACCGCACGCACGCGCAGTGGCTGCTGACCCGGATTGCTCAGCTGCACCGCAAACAGGTCCCGATCGTTGAACACCCAGGCGCGCCAGCGCAGCGCGCGGGAACCGTGCACAAAGCGCGCAGTCACGTCCGCCGGGCCGATGTTCTCCCGCAGCCTCGCCGCCGCGCCGCGCAGCGCAGGGATGGTCAGTGTGAGCCGGCCGACCGGCATGATGCGCCCGCGCAGCACGCTCCAGAAGCCATCCCGACCGAGATAGAACGCCTGACGATGGGAACTGCCTCCGATCGCCACACCCAAGCTGCCGTTACCGATCAGCGCAGCCGGGGTCATCAACGGTGAGACAATGTCTGCGGGCATCTTCGCCCACGAGCCGCGAATCCCCGCAACGATGCGCAGCGCGGTGCGCGGGACGGACGCCACGGATCCCGCGGGCTCGCGGCCCGCGGCCCGCACCGGCGCGTGCACATCCGCAACCAGGCACAAGAGCAGCGCCGCAATTCGACTTGAAGCGCCCCATCCCGTTCGAGCCCGCACGCGCGCTGTCCTCAGCGAGTCATTCCGCGCAACAGCGGCTCAACGGCGCCGTACGAGCGGAATATGATAAATATCGATACTGATCGGCGCGACGGTGATGCGCCGACCGAAGTGATTCAGGCCGTACTGCCTCACCACGACCTGTGACGAGTGTCCCAGGGTGTCGGCCGCGAGCAGGCTCGGACCGGTCATCCGCCACAGCGTCGCCCGCCCGCCGAGCGCCCCGCCAGCCACGCGCAGGACGAATCGTCGTGCGGAGTGCGTCGCGTTCACCACGGCCAGATTCAAGTAGCGGTGATGCGGCGATAGCGCCGCCACCATGTCGAGCGGATAGGTCGGGCTGCCCGGGTTGGTGTGCGGGTAATCCCCGAACACATGGTGTCGCGGCACGGGTTGAGGTGAATTTCCGGTCAGCTTCACGGGAATCAATCCCCGCCCCATGTGCCGGGTGTACATCTTGAACAAATGTCCGATCGTGTTCAGTATCGCTCGCGTACGGGTGAAATCGAGCGTCGAAACCCCCATCGTGAACGCCGACATGCGCACGGTGGCGGTATGCCGGAGCATCTCGTTGAACATCATCGCGTAGGCCATCGCCAGCTTCAGATTCGGCGGCGCGCCCGTGTAGGCATACTCATCGATGGACATGAAGATGTGTTTCTTGATCATCCGCGGGAACAGCCGCTGGTACGCGTGCCATTCCTCGACTTTCAGGTGCACCACGTCCGAGGGGACTCTAACCCATTGCAACAACGTGGGGTGCGCCAGCCCCGGGCTCGTCGCCGCATGCTTGCCCGGCACGGCGCTCGCGTACCAATGCTGGGTGATGCCGTCGA
>DAHXNV010000025.1 GCA_027365225.1 Gammaproteobacteria bacterium | reverse complement strand
AGTCTGAGCCGAAAGCGTTGCGTACGTATCTCTAACAGCGCGCAGAAGCTGGTCTCTGCGTTTTGGGCTTTCGATAATCCAGACAGGACGCTTTGCCGGGGAAGCGAGCCGCGGCTTGATTACTGGATCGACCAAACACGTGGGAATCGGCATCGGGATTTCTGCTCGGCGTTTGTTGCCTCGCTGATCAGGTCGCAGGACGTCGTAGAACATTCCATCTGCTTGAACTAGATTTGACCACCTGAGAGAGCCGAGCACGCTTTTGCGAAGTGCCATGAGCAGTCCCATCAGGATATAGTCACGGACCGCAGGCAGGGGATGTGTATGAATCCATCTCCAGAAAGTCGGCAATTGGTCCGCCCGTATCATGCGAGCCTTCGATGCGCCCCGCTCGAATACACCATCTTCGTTGAGGGCAAGGCAGGGATTCACACTAACTTCCCCGCGACGTGCCAGGTCTGCGAAAATTGCTTTCGCCAAGCGCATCGCACTGGTTGCCGTCGCGGTTCCGTCTCGCTGCAGAGCTTTTCCTGCCGAATTGCGCTCAACCAGATTTTTGATGGCGGCGTAGGTCTGGGCGCAGTCCTGCTCCGTGATAGTGTCGACACGCTTCGATTCCCAGAGAGGGCGCAGATACGCGATTGATTTGTTGTAATTCAGGAGCGTGTCCGGAGCCCATTTGTGCGATTTGCGCGCGATGTAGAGTCGTATGCTTGACCAAAGGTAGGGGTAGCACCGACGATCTGATTCGACCGCACCTTGTCGATGTGGCCGAACGCCTTTTTCCGCGCGATGTGCCATGAAGTAGACTCGACTCGGCCCTGCACTTTACGCCGGTGGTGGGCGCCCTCGTACCATCCAACGAGCCAAGACCGCGTGACTTTGCCGGTCTTCACTTTTGGGCGCATCACGCGTACCCCGAAGAAGCTGTCGGGTTGGTGCCAGTGCTCGACATGTGTTTTTGTGGAGGGCGAAGGAATCGCAAGAGCCTCTTTCTCGGAGAGAAACGACGTGCTTTTGTCGATACGACAGCCCAAAATGTGCGGTAGCAAAGATTCGCCCAATTGGGCGTATTTTTTTGGGCGGTTTAGTGGGGAAAATCCAGGATAGACCGCCCAATTTTTGCGCCCGCGATTGTGGGCCAAGTCACGGAGAAAGAGTGTAACTCGTTAAATTTAAATGAAAAAAACATCTACCTCTGACGAGCAAGGGGTTATCCCCGAGCATACTCCAGTTATGCAGCAGTACCTGCGGATCAAGAGCCGCCATCCCGACATGCTGCTTTTTTACCGCATGGGCGACTTTTACGAGCTCTTCTACGACGACGCGCGCCGAGCCGCGGCACTGCTGGACATCACCCTCACCACACGCGGCCACTCCGCCGGACAGCCCATCCCCATGGCCGGCGTCCCGGTGCACAGCGTGGAGACGTATCTGGCGCGCCTCGTACGCAAGGGCGAGAGCGTGGCCATTTGCGAGCAGCTCGGCGATCCGTCCCAGTCGAAGGGGCCGGTCGAGCGCGAAGTGGTACGGATCGTCACGCCCGGTACCGTGACCGATGCGGCGCTGCTCGATGAGCGTCACGACACGCTGGTTGCGGCAGTCGTCCGCGACGCGGAACGCTTCGGTCTCGCGTGGCTGGATCTGGCCGCCGGACGGTTCACCGTGCTCGAGTCGAGCGGCTTAAGCGCACTGGCCGCCGAGATCGAGCGCCTCAAGCCGGCGGAGCTGCTGATTCCGGAAGGGACGAGCGAGCCGCCGGGGCGCGCACGGGCGCTGCGCGCGCGCCCGCCGTGGCATTTCGAGCTGGCGAGCGCCTCGCGGCTGCTCACCGACCAGCTGGGCACGCTCGACCTGAAGGGCTTCGGTGCCGACGATCTGCCGCTGGCGATCTGCGCCGCCGGGGCGCTGCTGCAATACGTGCGCGACACGCAGAAGAGCGCGGTGCCGCACATCCGCGGGCTCACCGTCGAGGAGCGCTCCGAGGCGCTGCTGATCGATGCGGCGACCCGCCGCAATCTCGAGCTGGATGAGAGTCTCGGCGGCCGCGAGGATGCCACGGTCTTCGCGCTGCTCGACGTGTGCGCCACGGCCATGGGCTCGCGTCAGCTGCGCCGCTGGCTGAACCGGCCGCTCACGGATCACCAGACGCTCCGGCAGCGCTATCAGGCGCTCGGGGCGCTGCTCGATGCACGCCGCGTCGAGGCATTGCGCGAGCGGCTGGGCGCGATCGGCGATATCGAGCGCATCCTCGCCCGCGTGGCGCTGCGCTCGGCGCGGCCGCGGGACCTGACCCAACTGCGCGCCTCGCTCGTGGCCGTTCCGGCCGTCCACGCCACTCTGGCAGGGGTCGATTCTCCGCTCATCACGGCCGTCGGGGAGCGCATCGAGACGCACGAGGAAACCGTCACGCTGCTCGAGCGGGCCATCGCCGAGGAGCCGGCCGCTTTCCTGCGTGACGGCAACGTCATCGCCTCGGGATATGACGCCGAGCTCGATGAGCTGCGGCGCATCGCCACGCACACCGATCAATTTCTCCTCGAGCTCGAGCAGCGCGAACGCGAGCGCTCGGGCATCGGCACATTGAAGCTCGGCTACAACCGCGTGCAAGGCTACTTCATCGAGATACCGCGCAAGGACGCCGAGCGCGCGCCAAAGGAATACGTGCGCCGCCAGACGGTCAAATCGGCCGAGCGCTTCATCACCCCGGAGCTCAAGAGCTTCGAGGATCGGGTGCTCGGCGCGCGCGAGCGCGCGCTCGCCCGGGAGAAGGATCTCTACGATGAGATCCTCACCCGGCTCATCGAGCGCCTGGCGGCGTTGCAGCGCACCGCGACGGCGCTCGCCGAACTCGATGCGCTCGGGGCGCTCGCCGAGCGGGCCGGCGCATTGCAGTGGTGCGAGCCGCGACTCACCGACGAGCCGGTGATCCAGATCAGCGCCGGCCGCCACCCGGTGGTCGAGCGCTTCACCGCCGAGGCGTTCGTCCCCAACGATCTCGGACTCGACGCCACGCGGCGCATGTTGATCATCACCGGACCCAACATGGGCGGGAAATCGACCTACATGCGCCAGACGGCCATCATCGTGATCCTGGCCCACATCGGCAGCTGCGTGCCGGCCGAGCACGCGCTGATCGGCCCGATCGACCGCATCTTCACCCGCATCGGCGCGGCCGACGATCTGGCCGGCGGCCGCTCGACGTTCATGGTGGAGATGACCGAAGCCGCCAACATCCTGAACAACGCCGGGCAGCGCAGCCTGATCCTGATGGACGAGATCGGCCGCGGGACCAGCACCTACGACGGACTGTCCCTCGCCTGGGCGATGGCCCGGTACATCGGCACGCAGCTGAAGTCGTTCACGCTGTTCGCGACCCACTACTTCGAGCTGACCCGCCTCGCCGCGGAGATCGAGGGCTGCGCGAACGTGCACATGGATGCCACGGAGCATGCCGATCAAATCGTTTTCCTGCACGCGGTGAAGGCTGGGCCGGCCAGCCGCAGCTACGGCCTGCAGGTGGCGCAGCTTGCCGGCGTACCGCCGGCCGTCATTGCGCAGGCGCGCCGGTACCTCGAGACTCTCGAGGCGCAGCGCGAGGAGCACGAGCCGATCGCGCAACCGCAGCAGGAGTTGCCGCTGTTCACCGCCGCGCCGCCGCCGGACCCGCTGCGTACGGCGCTGCAGGCGCTCGACCCCGACGAGCTGACACCCAAGGGCGCCCTCGAGGCGCTGTATCGGCTGCGGCGGCTGCTGACGGACGATGCGACAGGCGCGTCGTTTCCAGTCCCGCCCTGACACCTCTTCGCGCCGTTCCTGACGGCCTGGGGCGGCACCGACGCGGCACGGCGGCCGGGTCCGACCCTCTAGCGCCGGAGAGTGTAATTGACGATGATGCGATCGGAGCCGCCGTATACCGGGGCCATCGCCCGGGACCCGGGGACCCAGTACGCGAGAATGAAGACTGTGTCCGCACCCCGTCCGGCGAATGCCCGCGTACCGCCGGACTGTCGACCCGAAATGTCTATGCAGGTTCGGACCGTTGCCCGGCACAGACGCACCTGCAATCCGGGCGGGGTACGCGCCAGACTCCACCTCCAGTAGACCATCGTCGTGACGGCGGTGCCGGGCAACGCGGTGCTCGGGCGCAGATCGAGTTCGTACCATCGTCCTTCGGAGTAGAGGGCGGGCCCGCCACCGGCGCTTTCCCAGGCACCGGCGGTCAGCCGCCGCACGGGGACCGTCCGGTGCGGTGGATCATGTGCGACGGGCGCGAACCCCGCCAGCCACGGCAGGAGCAGCGCCAGGGCCGCGGCCGTGGTCCTTTGAAGCCTCATCCGCCGCATTGCCCCCCGCTCAGCGCCCCCGGCCTCGAAGGCGCGCCCGCTCGAGCGCGGGCGGCGCGCGCCTGTGGTTGTCGCAACAGCGCATTGGGCTCACGGCTACCCGGTTGATCGAGCCTATAATGTGCCGCACTCGGGTCTCGGGCGCCATGGGTCCCGGGATCGATACCGATCCAAACTGCCGCCGACGCAGCGCGCACATGCCGCAAGAACCGAATCGAGCCACCGCCCCGCGGATGTCCAAGCTGCTGATCCGCACGGCTGCGGCCGGCGATCTCGACCTCATCCGCCCGCTGCTCCAGACCGAAGGGCTGCCGGTGAGCGATCTCGAGGCCGTCCGACCGGGATTTCTGCTCGCCTGCGCCGGGACGCAGATCGCCGGCGCGGGGGCACTGGAACGGTACGGCGAAGCGGCGCTGCTGCGCTCGCTCGTCGTCGCGGCGCCCTGGCGAGGCGGCGGCCTCGGGCACCGTCTGGTCAAGTCACTGGAACGGCAGGCCCGCGCCACAGGCGTGCATACCCTGGTGCTGCTCACCCAGAGTGCGCAGGCGTTCTTCGCGCGCCTCGACTATCAGGTGATCGCGCGCGAGCAGGCGCCGGCCGCGGTGCGCACGAGCAGCGAGTTTCGCACCCTCTGCCCCGCGAGCGCGATCTGCATGGCGAAAACGCTGCGCTGAGCGCCGTCACGCCGCGGCCGTGGAGAATCGCCCCTCGCGCAGGAAATGGGCCGTCTCGCGCGCCACCCGCGCCGACACCAGCATGCCCGCGTGACTGACCGGCACGACGAGGTGGGCGGTCGCGCCCGGCAACCGGGTCTCGCTGACCGCGACGGTGCCGTCACTCTCCTCGTCGAACCCGGCAAGGAACTGACCGACCCCGAACGAGTGGGATCCGGCGATGATGCCGAGGGGCCGATCGAAGCGCCAGCGCCAGCGCCGCTGCCGCGGGGTAAGCAGCACCTCGCTCACCGCCCGGCCCATGAGCGCACTCATGAAGCGGGTCTGCCCGGCCTGCTCGGCTGCGCGGCTCGCCACACACGGCGTGGCGAGGAAGACCACGCGGCCCGGCGGACTGGTGTAGCGCTCGAAGAAGCTGTAGATGACCAGCCCGCCGAGGCTGTGCCCGACGAAATGCAGATTCGGGGGATCGATCGCGGCCACGAACTCGGCGAGTCGGGCACTGATGTGGTCCATGCCGTGCTGGAGGGCCGAATAGCTGAAGGCATGCACCTCGGCGCCGACCTCGCGCGCGAGCCGGTAGCGCAGCAGCAGGCCCTCGCCGCCGGACATCCACAGTCCGTGGACGTAAATGATGTGCTGTGTCCCGGGTGCCATCAGGTCGGATCGTAACCGAGCGCGCCCGCCCGTGCGGGCCGATCGGCTCGCTATGCGGCGGCGGCCTCGGCATGGTGGCACGCAACGTAGCGCCCGTCGATCTCCCGCAGGACCGGACGCTCCGCGACACAACGCGCGTCGGCCAGTGGACAGCGGGTCCGAAAGGCGCAGCCCGAGGGCAGCGCGAGCGGCGAAGGCAGCTCCTCACGCGTCGGCCCGACCCGGCGCGCGAGCGCCGGGTCGGGAATCGGCACCGCCGAGAGCAGCAGGCGCGTGTACGGATGCAACGGCCGCGCATACAGCGCATCGCGGTCCGTGATCTCCATCACCCGCCCCAGATACAGCACCATCACGCGGTCGGCGATGTGGCGGACCGTGGCGAGATCGTGCGCGACGAAGATGTAGGTCAGGCCGTGCTCGGCCCGCAGGTCGAGCAGCAGGTTGATGATCTGCGACTTGATCGATACGTCCAGCGCCGAGACCGGCTCGTCGCAGACCACCAGCTGCGGCTGCACCACCAGCGCACGAGCGATGCCGATGCGTTGCGCCTGGCCGCCGGAGAACTCGTGCGGGTAGCGATTGATCTGCGCCGGCAGCAGACCGACGTGCTGCATCGTGCGCAGGACGCGCTGCTCGCGCTCGGCGCGCTCCATGCCGGGCAGCAGTGCCTTCAGCGGCTCCGCGATGATCTCACCGACCGTCATGCGCGGATCGAGCGAGGCGAGCGGATCCTGAAAGATCATCTGCATGGACCGGCGCAACGGACGCATCGCAGCTTTCGGCAGTGTGGTCAGCTCCACACCGCGCAGGCGCACGCTGCCGGCGGTCGCCGGGATCAACTTCAGCAGCGCACGCGACAGCGTCGATTTGCCGCAGCCGGACTCGCCCACGACCCCGAGAACCTCGCCCGCGCGGACATCGAAGCTGACCTGATCGATGGCACGCAAGGTGAGCCTGGAGGGCAGCAGTCCCGGGCCGCGCACCGGGAAGTGCACATCCAGGGCACGAACTTCCAGCAAGGCGGGCTCGCTCACGCCTCGCGCCCCTGCGGCCCGAGCGCGCCGTCGTAATGACACGCCCGCAGGTGCGCTTCGCCGAGGGACACCAGCGGCGGCATCTGCTGCCGGCACAGCTCGCTCGCATAGGCGCAGCGCGGCTCGAACGGGCAGCCGGCGGGGCGCCTCGCCAGGTCCGGGGGGCGACCGGGAATGGTCGCAAGGCGCGCGCTGCGCGGCTGGTCCAGGCGCGGCACCGAGCGCAGCAGCCCTTCGGTGTAGGGATGGCGGTACGCCCCGTAGAGTGTGTGTACCTCGGCCTGCTCCACCTGCCGTCCCGCATACATCACGATGACCCGGTCGGCAAGCTGGGCGATCACGCCAAGATCGTGGGTGACCAGCACGATGGCGGTCCCGAAGCGCTGGCGCAGCTCATCGAGCAGCGCCAGGATCTGCGCCTGCACCGTGACGTCGAGCGCCGTGGTCGGCTCGTCGCAGATCAGCAGCTGCGGCTCGGTGAGCAGGGCTGTGGCGATCATCACGCGCTGGCGCATGCCGCCGGAGAACTCGTGCGGGTACATCGACAGGCGCTGCGCCGCATCGGCGATGTGCACGGACTCGAGCGCCCCGATGCAGCGCGCGCGCGCCTCGCGCCGCGACATGCCGCGATGCCACTCGAGCACCTCGGTCATCTGCCGCCCGACCGTGAGGAAGGGATTCATGGCGGTCATCGGGTCTTGGAAGATCATCGCCATGCGCGCGCCGCGCAGCCGCGTCAGCGCCCGCTGCGGCAGGTTGAGGATCTCCTCCCCGCCGAGGCGCACGCTGCCCTCGGCGCGGCCGTTCTTGGCGAGCAACCCCATGATCGCGAGCCAAGTCTGGCTCTTGCCCGAGCCGGACTCCCCGACCATGCCCAGCACCTCGCCGCGACGCACCTGGAGATCGAGGTCGTTGACGGCGTACACCGGCCCATCCCCGGTGGTGAAGCGCACGGCGAGGTTGCGAATCTCGAGCAGGGAGGCGGTCAACTCAGCGATCCTTCGGGTCGAGCGCATCGCGCAGACCGTCGCCGATGAAGTTGAAGCAGTAGACGATCACCGCCAGAAATACCGCCGGGATCACCAGCATGTAGGGATATACCTGCAGCACCGAGGCGCCATCGCTCACCAGACCGCCGAGGGAGGTGAGCGGCGCCTGTACACCGAGGCCGAGGAAGCTCAGAAATGCCTCGAACAGGATCACCGAGGGAATGGTCAGGGTGACATAGACCAGCACGATGCCAAGCAGGTTCGGCACGATGTGGCGGCGAATGATCGTGGCGGTGCCGACGCCACTGGCGCGCGCGGCTTCGATGAATTCCCGCTTGCGCAGGCTCAGCGTCTGGCCGCGCACGATGCGCGCGATGTCCAGCCACGACACCGCGCCGATCGCGGCGAATATCAACAGCAGATTCCGGCCGAACAGCACCATCAGGACGATGACGAAGGGAATGAAGGGGATCGAGTACAGGATGTCGACGCAGCGCATCATCAGGCCGTCCAACCAGCCGCCGATGAAACCCGCGACGGCCCCCCAGGTCACGCCGATCACCAGCGTCACCAGCGTCGCCACCACGCCCACCATCAGCGAGATGCGACACCCCCACATGACGCGCACGAACAGGTCGCGACCGAGCGCATCCGTGCCGAAGATGTGCCAGCCGGCCCAAGTGGGCGCGTGGTACATCAGGTTCCAGTCCGGTTGCGCGTAACCGTACGGCCAGACCCAGGGCAACACGATGGCCGCGAGCGTGATCACCCCGAGCACCCACAGGCTGGCGAGCGCGGCCCGATTGCGCCGCAGCCGGCCCCACGCGTCCTGCCACAGCGAGCGCCCCGCGACCCCCGCCGCCGCCAGCGTCTCGGCCTTGCGGGCCGCGCCGCGGCCCGGCACCCAGTTGTACCACTCGTGGCGGCCCTCGACGCTCACCGCTGCCGCACCCTCGGGTCGAGCACGCCGTAGAGCACATCGGCGAGCAGGTTGAAGGCGATGATCAGCATCGCGTAGAGAATGGTTACGCCCATCACCAGCGTGTAGTCGCGGTTCAGCGCGCCGTCGACGAAGAAACGGCCGATGCCCGGCAGGCCGAAGATCTCCTCGACGATGATCGAGCCGGTGAGCGTGTTCACCGCCGCAGGCCCGAGGAACGAGATCAGCGGCATCAGCGCCGGCTTGAGCGCATGACGGAGCAATACGGTGCGCTCGGGCAGTCCCTTGGCGCGCGCGGTACGAATATACGGGCTGTTCAGCACCTCGACCATCGAGCCGCGCATCAGCCGCGCCACGTAGGCGATCAGCGGCAGGGTCAGCACGGCCACCGGCAGCACCAGATGTGCCGGGCGGCCGTGGCTCCAGCCGCCGGCCGGCAGCCAGTGCGCCTTCACCGCCAGCAGCAGAATCAGCAGAGGCGCGACCACGAAGGTCGGCACCGAGATGCCGACCATGGCGCCGGCCATCGACACATAGTCCCAGGCTGTGTTCTGCCGCAGTGCCGCGAGCATGCCGAGCGGCATGCCGATCAGGAGCGCCAGAGCGAGCGCCAGCGCCCCGATGGTGAGGTCCACCGGCAGTCCCTGGGCGATCAGCTGGTTCACCGTGGTGCTGCGGTAGACGTACGAAGGACCGAAGTCTCCGCGCAGGATGTTCCCGAGATACCGCTCGTACTGCTCCCAGACCGGCTCGTTCAAGTGGTACATGCGCTCGAGGTTGGCCATCACCTGCGGCGGGAGCCGGCGCGCCTCGGTGAACGGCCCGCCCGGCGCGGCGCGCAGCATGAAGAAGCTGAGCGTCACGATGACCCACAGTGTCGGGATCGCCCAGGCCAGGCGCCGCAGCAGGAAGCGGATCATTGCCGCTGCACCGCGTGCGCCCGGATCCAGATGTAGCGCGCCAGGTGCAGATCCATCACATTGGGCTCGACGCCCGCGACGTAGGGCTTGACCAGCTGGTTCGAGTCGTAGAAATACAGCGGAATGAACGGCGCATCGCGATTGAGGATGGCATCGGCCTCGCCATACAGCGCATAGCGGCGCGCGCGGTTCGGCTGGTCGACGGCGGCCCGTACCACGGCCTGATAGGCCGGATTGTCATAGCCGCCGTAGTTCATGACGAAGCCTTTCACGAACTGGTGGGCGAAGGTGTACGGCGAGGGATAGTTCCCCACCCACGCGCTCCAGTAGAGCTTGGCGTTCTTGTACTGGATGTCCTGGAGCATCACCTTCCACTGCTCCTGCCACAGAACGATGTCCGCCCCGAGCGCCTGATGCCACATGGTGGCCACGGCCTCCATGTAGTTGCGCGTGTGCACGCCCTGGGTCGCATACAGCAGCTTGACGCGCAGCGGATGCGCCCGGGAATAGCCGGCCGCGTGATATAGGCGGCGCGCCACGGCCAGACGCCGGGCCATCGGCCAGTGCGCCCATGCGGGCGACTGGCGGGTGAAGCCCGGCAGGGGCGGAAACAGCGAATGCGCCGGCATGTCCATGCCTTGCAGGAGCTTGCCGTCGAGCACCCGACGGTCGAGGGTCATGACCAGCGCCAGGCGCAGATCGCGGTTATCGAACGGCTTCTCGTGCACCAGCATGCCGAGGTAGCCCGTGGCGTACATCGGCGCTACTTGCACCTGCGCGCCCAGGGCGCGCCGCAGCCACGCGACATCGCTCGGCGGGAAGGCCGGCGTGTCGACCAGATCGACATCGCCCGCAAGGTAACGCGCGAGCGCGGAGGAAGACGACGGGATCGGGTAGTCAATCACCTCGCGCAAGCGCACCCGGGCGGCATCCCAGTAGTAGGGGTTCTTCTTCAGCGTCAAGTGGCCGTTGATCACCCAGTCGGTGAGATAGAACGCGCCGTCGCTCACCAGATGGCCGGGGCGCGTCCAGGCCATCCCCCACCTGCGAATGGCCGGCGGGTACAGCGGCATGTAATAGGCGTTGTACAGCATCGAGAGAAAATAGGGTGTCCGGTGCACCAACCGGACCTCGAGGGTATGCGGGCCGAGCGCGGTGACCCCGAGGGTGTCGGGCGGCTTCTTGCCCTCGATGATCGCCTGCGCGTTGACGATGCGGGCCAGCGACTGGGCATCCTCCGCGGCGGTGTCCGGGTTCACCTCACGCCGCCACGCGTAGACGAAATCGCCGGCGGTGACTGGCTTGCCGTTGGACCAGCGCGCCGCGGCGCGCAGACGGAAGAGGTACTTCGTGCCGTGATCGCTGATCTGCCAGGATTTGGCCACGCCCGGCACCAGCCTGCCGTTCGCGGCGAGTGTCACCAGGCCCTCGAACAGATCCTCCACCACGTCGATCGAGGGGACATCGGTGGCGAGCGACGGATCGAGACTGCGCGGCGTCATCACCAGACGCTGCCGCAGCACCTGCTGCGACTCGGGCGCGGGCCGGTCCGAGACCACGTAGCGATAGACCGGGACGGCGTGGTCGCCCGCGGCGCTGCTGCAGGCACTGAGCAGCGCGGTGGCGATCATGACCACCAGGCTGCGCAGTTGCGGCCCGCGCACCCTCAAGCGCAGGCGCTCCGCACTGAAGCGATGCCCGGTCGAGGTACGCGGTGCGGCGGACTCGGCTTGGGTGGCACTATGAGCATCTGCGATCGCTGCGGCCGCGCCGAATGTCTCGGCGGGACAATGATCCCGCTATGACTGGCAGAAGCACAGAAAGTGCCGGCAAAACTGCGAACCGAGTCGTGCGCGCGGTGAACCGCCGGCGATCCGCCAAAGCGTGATGCGGCCCACGCGGCGCGCGCCCCGGCAGTGCGCGGCTTGCCGCTCAAGCCGGCGGCGTGCGCAACCGGATGTGCAGCTCCCGCAGCTGCGCCTCGCTCACTTCGGTGGGCGCCTCGGTCAGCGGGTCGGCGGCCGTCTGCGTCTTGGGGAACGCAATCACCTCGCGGATGCTGTCGGCCCCGGCCATGAGCATCGCGAGCCGGTCCAGTCCGAAGGCAATGCCGCCGTGGGGCGGTGCGCCGAATTTCAGCGCATCGAGCAGGAAGCCGAACTTGCTGCGCGCTTCCTCGGCCGGGATGCCGAGCAGCTCGAACACGGCCGATTGCATCTCCTGCCGGTGGATACGCACCGAGCCCCCGCCGACCTCCGAGCCGTTGAGCACCATGTCGTACGCCTTGGCGAGCACGCCGCGCGGATCGGCGCTGACCTCGGCCGGATCGTCGCTGCGGGGCGCGGTGAACGGATGATGCATCGCCACCCAGCGGCGCTGGTCCTGATCCCACTCGAACATCGGGAAGTCGACCACCCACAGCGGCCGCCAGCCCTTCTGCACGCTGCCGAGGTCCTGTCCCACCAGCAGCCGCAGCGCCCCGAGCGCATCGCCCACCACCTTGGCGGTGTCGGCGCCGAAGAAGATCAGATCGTTGTCGAGCGCGCCGCTGCGCTCGAGGATGCCGGCGAGCTGCGCGTCGCTCAGGAACTTCACGATCGGCGACTGCAGACCCTCGCGCCCGCGCGCGCGCGCGTTGACTTTGATGTAGGCCAGGCCCTTGGCCCCGTAGCGGGCCACGTACGCGGTATAGGCATCGATCTGCGAGCGCGCCAACGCGGCCCCGCCCGGCACCCGCAGCGCCGCCACCCGGCCGTTCGGATCGTTCGCCGGCGCGGCGAACACCTTGAAGTCGCACTCGCGCACCAGGTCGCCGATCTCGGTCAACTCGAGCGCGATGCGCAGATCCGGCTTGTCCGAGCCGTAGCGGCTCATCGCCTCGGCATAGCTCATGCGCGGGAAGGGATCGGGCAGCTTCTCGCCGAGCACCTCGTCGAATACATGACGCACGAGCGCCTCCATCAGCGCCATGATCTGCGCCTGGGTGAGGAAGGAGGTCTCGACGTCGAGCTGGGTGAACTCGGGCTGGCGGTCGGCGCGCAGGTCCTCGTCGCGGAAGCAGCGCACGATCTGATAGTACCGGTCGAAGCCTGCGACCATCAGCAGCTGCTTGAAGATCTGCGGGGACTGCGGCAGCGCGAAGAACTTGCCCGGATGCGTGCGGCTCGGCACCAGATAGTCGCGCGCCCCTTCGGGCGTCGCCTTCGTGAGCATCGGCGTCTCGATGTCGATGAAATCGTGCGCATCGAGATAGCCGCGCATGGCGCGCGTGATCCGGTGCCGCAGACGCAGCCGGCGGCTCATGACTTCCCGCCGCAGGTCGAGGTAGCGGTAGCGCAGGCGCACTTCCTCGCTCACGGTCTCATCGAGCTGGAAGGGAAGCGGCTCGCAGCGGTTGAGCACCTCGAGGGCCTCGGCGAGCACTTCCACTTGCCCGGAGGCGAGGTGGGGGTTCACGGTGCCCGCGGGGCGCGCCCGCACGCGCCCCTCGACCCGGATCACGAACTCGTTGCGCAGCCGCTCGGCGTCCTTGAACAGCGCCGCGGCCTCGGGATCGAAGACGATCTGCAGCAGCCCCTCGCGGTCGCGCAGATCGATGAAAATGATGCCGCCATGATCGCGCCGGCGGTGTACCCAGCCGGCCACTTCGATGGTGTGGCCGACCGAGCGTGCATCGACCTGTCCGCAGTAATGTGAGCGCATAAGGGGCGCGATGTTACGAAGCCCCACCGCCCCCCGCAACCAGCACCGCGGCCCCGCGCAGGCGCCCGGCGCGCAGACGGGCGAGCGCCTCGTTGGCCGCCTGCAGCGGGAAGCACTCGACGGTGGCGCGCAGGCCGAGCTGCGCGGCGCGGCGCATGAACTGCTCGCCATCGGCGCGGGTGAGATGGGCGACCGACTCCACGCGCCGCTCCCCCCAGAGCAGCGCATAGGGAAATGCCGGGATATCGCTCATGTGGATCCCGGCGCAAATCACACGCCCGCCCGGACGGACCGCGGCCAACGCGGCGGGCACGAGCTCGCCCACCGGGGCGAACAGGATGGCCGCATCCAGCGGCACCGGCGGCGCCTGATCCGAGCCGCCCGCCCAGACCGCGCCCAGCTCGCGCGCAAAGGCCTGGCTCGAGGTATCCGCGGCCCGCGTGAACGCGTAGACGCTCCACCCGTCGGATCGCGCCACCTGCGCGAGCAGGTGTGCCGCGGCTCCGAAACCATAGAGACCGAGCCGCGTGCCCGTGCCGGCGGCCCGGTAGGCGCGGTAGCCGATCAGCCCGGCGCACAGCAGCGGGGCCAGATCGGGGGCGGGAATGTCCTCGGGGAGCGCCAGACAGTAGCGCGCATCGGCGACGATCTGCTGCGCGTAACCCCCGTCCACCGTGTAACCGGTGAAGCGGGCATCCGGGCAGAGATTCTCGCGCCCCTCCCGGCAGTCGCGGCACACCCCGCAGGTCTCGGCCAGCCAGGGCACACCGACCCGCTGGCCGAGCGCGAACCGCCCGGCCGCACCGCCGCGCTCGATCACGACGCCCACGACCTCATGGCCCGGCGTGATCGGACAGCTCGCGTGGGGCAGCTCGCCGTCGAGCAGGTGCAGATCGGTGCGGCATACACCGCACGCTTCGACCGCGATGCGCACCTGCTGCGCACCGAGGGCCGGCGGGCGCTGCTCTTCCAGGCACAGCGGCGAGCCCGGGGCGCGCAGCCGCATCGCTTTCACGACACGCGCGCCTGCGGCTGAACGCTGCCCGGCGGCGCGGGCGGTCCCACCACGCCGCAGGTAATGATCATCTTCATCGCCGCATCCACGGTCATGTCGAGCTCGACCAGCTGGCGGCGCGGCACGATCACCAGCACGCCCGCCGTCGCATTGAGCGCCGCGGAGATGTACACGGCGGCATGCGGCTCCCCGGCGCGGGCCGACACCTCCGGCACGTCCTCGGCGGTGAGAAACCCGAGGCTCCAGATTCCGGGGCGGGGATATTCGAGCATCACCACCGTGCGAAAGGCGCTCGACTGCGAGAACACGCTCTCGGCGAAGCTCTTCACCCCGCCGTACACCGCGCCCACGATCGGGATGTGATGCAGCAGCTCTCCCCCGTAGACCACCAGGCGGCGGCCGATGAGATTCGAGGCCAGCACCCCGGTGAGCAACAGCAACAACAGCGCGAGCAGCAGCCCGAGCCCCGCCTGGATCACCGGATCGAGCGTCTGGACCGCGTGCGCCGCCGACATCGGCAGCAGCAGCACGAGCCGGTCGAGCGCATGGATCAGGAACATCAGCACCCACACGGTGACGCCGATCGGCAGCCAGAACAGCACGCCCGCGAGCAGCAGCCGCCGCAGGGTCGAGCGCTTGGGCTTCGAGCCGGTCGGCACCGGCCGGGCAGTCACCGGTACGTTCAAGCCCTCATGACCTCGAGCGGCGCTTGGCCGCTGGTTTGGGTACGCGGGCCTTGGGCCGGCTCGCCGGGGCACGCGCGGCGGGCTTGCGGGCCGGACGGTCCGCCGCGCCGCTCGGCGCGGCGGGTTTGGCCGCCGGGGCGCTCGCCTCCGCCTTGGCCGGCGCAGGGGTGGCGCCGGCGGCGGGCGCGGCCGGGCTCTCCGGGGTGCGCGAGTCCCCCTCGGTGGCGGCCAGATTGCGCTTGCTCTCCTGCGAGGACTTGAAGTCGGTCTCGTACCAGCCGCTGCCCTTCAAGCGAAAGACCGGCGCGGAAACCAGCTTGCGCAGGGTCATGCGGCCACACGAGGGGCATTTCTTCAGCGGCGCGTCCGTGATCTTCTGCATCACTTCGACGTAGTACTTGCAGCTCTGGCATTCGTATTCGTAGAAGGGCATGTTCTTAAAGTCTGCGTAGTTGAAGAAACCGGCACCCGATTATACGCAACGGGCCTCAAGCCTTGGCGAAGTGCAGCTGGCCGTCGCGCACGCTGACCGCCACGCGATCCCCGGGGCCGAACTGCCCCTGCAAAATGCGCTGCGCCAAGGGGTTCTCGACCTGTTGCTGCACGGTGCGCTTCAGCGGCCGCGCGCCGTAGACCGGATCGAAGCCCGCTTCCCCGAGGCGCTCGCGCGCCGCATCGTTCAGGGTCAGCTCCATGTTGCGCTCCTGCAGGCGCTGGCGCAGATAGAGCAGCTGGATGTCCACGATGGCACGGATCTGCGCCGCGCCCAACGGATGAAACACCACGATGTCGTCGATCCGGTTGATGAATTCGGGCCGGAAGCTCTGCTGCACGATGTCCATGACCGCGCTTTTCATGCGCGTGTAGTTCCCCTCGCCGGCGTACTCCTGGATGACCTGCGAGCCGAGGTTCGAGGTCATGATGATCACCGCGTTGCGAAAGTCCACGGTGCGGCCCTGGCCGTCCGTGAGCCGCCCGTCATCGAGCACCTGCAGCAGCACGTTGAACACGTCCGGGTGCGCCTTCTCGACCTCATCCAACAGGATCACCGCGTACGGCCGGCGCCGGACGGCCTCGGTAAGGTAGCCACCCTCCTCGTAGCCGACGTAGCCCGGCGGCGCGCCGATCAGGCGCGCCACGGAATGCTTCTCCATGAACTCGGACATGTCGATGCGCACCATGGCCTCTTCGGTGTCGAACAGGAACTCCGCGAGCGCCTTGCACAACTCGGTCTTGCCCACACCGGTCGGACCGAGGAACAGGAACGAGCCGGTCGGGCGGCGCGGATCGGAGAGCCCGGCGCGCGAGCGACGGATCGCGTCCGCGACGATGCGCAGCGCCTCCTGCTGCCCGACCACGCGCCGGCCGAGCGCCTCCTCCATGCGCAGCAGCTTCTCGCGCTCGCCCTCGAGCATCTTCGCGACCGGGATGCCGGTCCACTTGGAGACGACTTCGGCGATCTCCTCCTCGGTGACCTTGTTGCGCACCAGGCTCGCGGCGCCATCCTCGCTCGCCTCGGCGCTCGCGAGGCGCTTCTCGAGTTCCGGGATCCGCCCATACTGCAGCTCGGCCATGCGGCCGAGATCCCCGGCGCGACGCGCCGTCTCGAGCTCCAGGCGCGCCCGATCGAGCGCCTCGCGCACCTGCGCCGTGCCCTGCAGCGCCGCTTTCTCCGATTTCCACACTTCCTCGAGGTCCGCGTACTCGCGCTCGAGGCCGCGCAGGGTCTCCTGCAGCGCCGCGAGGCGCTTGCGCGAGGCCTCGTCGTGCTCTTTGTTGAGCGCCTCCTGCTCGATTTTCAGCTGGATGATGCGCCGCTCGAGCCGATCGAGCGCCTCGGGCTTGGAGTCGATCTCCATGCGGATGCGCGCGGCCGCCTCGTCGATCAGGTCGATGGCCTTGTCGGGCAGCTGCCGGTCGGCGATATAGCGGTGCGAGAGGGTTGCGGCCGCCACGATCGCCGGATCGGTGATGTCGACGCCGTGGTGCACCTCGTAGCGCTCCTGCAGCCCGCGCAGGATCGCGATCGTGTCCTCCACCGAGGGCTCCTCCACCATCACCTTCTGGAAGCGCCGCTCGAGGGCCGCATCCTTCTCGATGTACTTGCGATACTCATCGAGCGTGGTGGCCCCGACACAGTGCAGATCCCCGCGGGCCAGGGCGGGTTTCAACATGTTGCCGGCATCCATGGCGCCCTCGGCCTTGCCCGCGCCCACCATGGTGTGCAGCTCGTCGATGAACAGAATCACCTGGCCCTCCTGCTTGGCCAGATCGCCGAGCACGGCTTTGAGCCGCTCCTCGAACTCGCCGCGGAACTTCGCCCCCGCAATCAGCGCGCCCATGTCGAGCGCCAGGATGCGCTTGCGCTTCAGTCCCTCGGGCACCTCGCCGTTGATGATGCGCTGCGCCAGCCCCTCGACGATGGCGGTCTTGCCGACCCCCGGCTCGCCGATCAGCACCGGATTGTTCTTGGTGCGCCGCTGCAGCACCTGAATGGTGCGGCGGATCTCCTCGTCGCGCCCGATCACCGGATCGAGCTTGCCCGAGGCGGCCCGCGCCGTGAGGTCGATGGTGTATTTCTCGAGCGCCTGGCGGCTCTCCTCGGCATTGGGGTCGGCCACCGCCGCCCCGCCGCGCACCTCGTCGATGGCCTTCTGCAGCGCCCCGCGCACCAGCCCGCACTCCTGGAACAGCTTGGCGAGGGTCCGATCTTCGAACGCCGCGAGCACGAACATCTCGCTCGAGATGAACTGGTCGCCGCGCTGCTGAGCGAGCTTGTCGGTGACGTTGAAGATCCGGTTCAGATCGTTCGAGACATGCACCTCTGCGGCAGTCCCCTCGACCTTCGGCAGCCGCTCGAGCAGCCCCAGCAATCCGGTCCGCAGGGTATTCAGATCGGCCCCCGTCTTCAGCAGCAACGGGCGCACGCCGCCGCCTGCGCTGTCAAGGAGCGCGAGCAGCACGTGCGCCGGCTCGATGAACTGATGGTCGCGTCCGAGCGCAAGCGACTGCGCCTCGGCGAGCGCCTGCTGGAACCGGCTGGTCAATTTATCCATTCGCATAGGGAAACCACTCTGCGCCATACATCGTCGCTGTCACCTGTCCTTCCCTGGACGTCCCTGCCGGCCCGGCTGTCCCTGCTCGGGGGTTCGCCGCCGGCGCGGCTGCCCCCCCATTTCATGGGGGGTGGGCCTTTTGAGAAGCGGGCCTCAGTCGGCAATGGGGGCGAGCGGCCGGCCGTTCAAGTCCGCCAGATCAGCGCGGCCATCCGTCCGCAGCGCCCGTCGCGCCGGTACGAGAAGAACCGGCGAGGATCGGCATGGGTACACCACCCTCCCCCGTAGAGGCTCGTGACCCCGAGCGCCCGCAGCCGCCGGCGCGCCAGTGCGTACAAGTCGCAATGCCAGCGCCCGCGCGCATTGATGGTGAACGCGGCGGCGGCGCCCGGGTCGGTGCGCGTGAAGGCCGCGCGCACCTCGTCCCCGACCTCGAAGTGCTCGGGGCCGATGGCCGGTCCGAGCCAGGCGAGCAGCTGATCGGGCGGCGCGCCGAGGGCGCGCACCGCTGATTCCAACACGCCGCCGGCCAGCCCGCGCCAACCCGCATGGGCCGCCCCGACCCCCGAGCCGTCGCGCAGGGCCAGCAGCACCGGCAAACAGTCCGCCACCTGGACCACGCACACCCGGCCGCGCTCGCGAGCGACGGCGGCATCGGCCACGGCCGCCGCCATCTCGCCCTCGAGCGTAATCGCCACCGCCCCGTGCACCTGCTCGAGCCAGGCGGGCGGGCTCGGCAGTTCCAGGCGTGCGCTCAAGCGCACGCGGTTCTCGGCCACCGCGCCCGGCGTATCGCCGACATGCGCGGCGCAATTGAGCGAGTCGTACGGCGGCTCGCTCACCCCTCCGGTGCGCAGCGTGAAGGCCGCGCGCACGCCGGGCGGCGCGGGCCAGTCGGGCTCGATCACCTCAGGCCCGGCGGTCACGGGCATCCGCCTCCAGCGTCGCGAGCAATCCGGACATGTCCGGGGGCACGGGGGACTCGCACTGGAGCGGCCGGCCGCTCAGCGGGTGCGCCAAGGCAAGCCGCGCGGCATGCAGCGCCTGACGCGGGAACGCGCGCAGCGCTTCGGCGAGCGCCAGCCCGCATCCGGCGGGAATCCGCCGGCGTCCCCCGTAGACCGGATCGCCCACCAGAGGATGGCCGAGGTGCGCCAGATGCACCCGGATCTGGTGCGTGCGGCCCGTCTCGAGTTGCACCTGCACCAGAGTGTGCGCACGGAAGCGTTGGACGATGCGGTAATGCGTCACCGCCGCTCGGCCGTCCCCGCGCACGGCCATCCGCGTGCGTTGGGTGCGGTGGCGGCCGATCGGCTCATCAATGGTGCCGCCGCCGGTCAGCACGCCGGTACAAATGGCCAGGTACGAGCGCTCGATCCGGCGGGCCGCGAGCGCCGCGACCAGCCGGGTGTGTGCTTCGATCGTGCGCGCCACCGCGAGCAGACCGCTGGTGTCCTTGTCCAGCCGATGCACCAGGCCCGCCCGGGGAACATGAGCGAGCGAGGGATCGAGCGCCAACAGCGCGTTCTGCAGCGTATGGCGGGGATTGCCCGCGCCCGGATGCACGACCCGGCCCGCGGGCTTGTCGATGACGAAGAGCGCGCAGTCCTGATACACCAGTTCGAGCGGGAGGGCCTCGGGCTCGAGGCGCCGCTGCGCGGCCCAGTGCGCCCGCACTCTGACGTGCTCGCCGCCGAGCACCTTGTCCTTGGCGCGCAGCCGCTGACCCTCGACCTCGACCGCGCCAGCCGCGATCCAGCCCTGCAGCCGGGCGCGCGAATATTGCGGCAGCGCGCGGGCGAGCGCCTGATCGAGCCGCGATCCGGCCGCCTCGGGCGGCAGCTCGAGCCGATGCTCGCGGAACTCCCCGTCATGGGCCGGGTCGGAATCCGAAGCATCGACGGCCGATTCGCTATACTGTTTCCCCATGTCATCCCATTCGAACGCTCAGGGCCGTGCACGCGGCACCTTGGTCGCCGCGCTGTGCGTGCTGGCGCTGGCACTCACCGGCTGCGCGCACCACAAGCTGATGCTCAACAGCCCCGTCGCGGTCTACAACCAGGCCAAGAAGGAGCTGGCGGACTACAATTACAACTCCGCGATCAAGCTGCTGCAGCGGCTGACCGCGGTCTACCCCTTCTCGATGCAGGCACGCCAGGCGCAGCTCGATCTGATCTTCGCATATTACCGCGCGGGCGAGCGTGCCGCCGCGCTCGACGCGGCCAATACGTTCATTCAACAGCACCCCACGCAACCGCGGTGCGATTACGCCTGGTACATGAAGGGCGTGATCGACTTCCCGCGGCGCGCCAACCCCATCGAGCGGGTCTTCGGCGCGAGCCTCGCCAAGCGTCCGCCCCTGAAGTTGCGCAAATCCTTCGACGACTTCCGCACGGTGATCGAGCGGTATCCGCACAGCATCTATGCCCATGACGCCTGGCAGCGGATGATCTACCTGCGGGACCGGCTGGCGGCGTACGACGTGTACGTCGCGCGTTACTACTACATGCGCGGCGCCTACGTGGCCGCGGCACGGCGCGCCAAGACAGTGATCGATCGCTATCAAAGCGCTCCGGCCAGCCGCTCGGCGCTCGCCTTGATGGTCCTTTCGTACCGGCGGCTCGGCTTGAAGACCCCCGCCGCGCAGGCGCAGAAGGTGTACGAGGCGAACTTCAAGGGCTCGATCACGGCGGCCGCGGCGCTCAGGCACTCGCATTGGTGGCACTTCTGGTAAGACGGGCGCTGCGCACGATACGCTCCGAGCCGCAGCGCTTTCCCGCCGGCGGCTGCGGCTACGGGGACTCCCTGCGGTAGCCGCTGGTGATCGGATAGCGCCAGTCGCGGCCGAAGGCCCTGCGGCTGACCCGCACCCCCGGGGGCGCCTGGCGGCGCTTGTACTCGTTGCGCTTGACCAGATCGAGCACCCGGCCGACGGTGGCACGGTCGAAGCCACGCGCGGCGATTTCCTCCACCGACAGATCCTCCTCGATGAACGCGGCCAGGATCGGATCGAGCACCTCGTACGGCGGTAGCGCATCACAATCCTTCTGGTCCGCGCGCAGCTCGGCCGAGGGCGGCCGGTCGATCACCCGCCGGGGGATCACCGCGCCGAGCCCGTTGCGGTAGGCGGCCAGGCGGTAGACGAGCAGCTTGCTGCAGTCCTTGATCGGGGCGAACCCGCCGGCCATGTCACCGTACAGCGTCGCGTAGCCGACCGCCATCTCGCTCTTGTTGCCGGTGGTCAGCAGCATCCGTCCGGTCTTGTTGGACAAGCCCATCAGCAGCAGCATCCGGCAGCGCGACTGGATGTTCTCTTCCGTGGTATCCGCCGGGCGCCCCGCGAACTCCCCGGCCAGCGTCGCGAGGGTCGCGGTGAACATCGCTTCGATGGACAGCACGCTGTACTTGACGCCCAGCTGACGTGCCTCGTCGGCCGCGTCGTCCAGACTCATCTGCGAGGTATAGCGGGAGGGCATCATGACCGCGTGGACGCGCTCCGGACCGAGCGCGTCCACCGCGATAGCCAACGTCAGCGCCGAGTCGATGCCGCCCGACAGCCCCATCACGACGCCCGGAAAACCGTGCTTGGTGACGTAGTCGCGAACGCCAAGCACGAGTGCGCTGTAGACGCTTGCCTCGTCGCTCAACTCCGGCGCAATCGGACCGGGCCGCGGCACGACCCGACCGTGCTCGCGGATGAAATCGACGCAATACAGCCCTTCGACGAAGGGCGGCGCCCGCAGGCAAACCTCGCCCGTGGCGTCCATGGCGAACGAGTTTCCGTCGAACACCAACTCGTCCTGACCGCTGACCGTGTTGACATACGCCATGGGCAGGCCGACGTCGGTGACGCGGGCCCGCGCAATCGCCTCTCGCTCGCGCTGCTTGCCGCATTCGTAGGGCGAGGCATTGATCACGACCAGCAGCTCCGCGCCCGCGGCCCGCGCCCAGCGGACCGGCTCGGGCACCCAGATGTCCTCGCAGATGAGCACCCCGACCCGAAAACCCTTGACCGTGACCACGGTCGGCCGGGAGCCGGGCTGGAAGTAGCGCTTCTCGTCGAACACCTTGTAGTTGGGCAGCTCCGCCTTGCGGTGCACGCCGGCGATGCGGCCGGCGCTGAGCAGCGCGGCCGCATTGGCGATGGTATCGCCGGTGTATTCGGGGAAACCGACGAGCAGGTGGCCGGCGGGCAGCTCCCGGCAGATCTGCTGCAGCGCGCGCTCGAGCTGGACGCGCAGGCCGCGATGAAACAGCAGATCCTCCGGCGGATACCCCGACAGCGCGAGCTCGGGAAACAGCGTCAGATCCGCGTGGTGCTCGTCCCGGGCCGTCCGCGCGCACTGCACGATGCGCCTCAGGTTGCCCTGCACGTCACCGACCAGTAGGTCGAGCTGCGCCAGGGCAATGCGCACAGACTCGCGCTCGAGGTCCTCGCCGTCGCTCATGGCGGGATTCCTACATCAGAGGTGCGTGGTGCGCAACGATGTCGATCCGGGTTCCCGACCCCATGCGCGGCCGCACTCGAGACCCCCCTGCGCGCGGATCGGCGCGGCGCCGGCCGGCGCGCCCGCGCGCATCGGAGCAGGCTTCATATCAGGATCGCATGCCGCTCAGCGCCTGCGGGCGCTGCGCCGCCCGGCGGTGCGGGCGGCGGCCCGAACGGCCCGGCGCACCGGCTTGGCCGCCCGTTTGACGGCCTTTTTCGCGGTCTTTCGCGGTGCTTTTTTCGGTGTCTTTTTCGCGCTCTTGCGCCGCGCCTTCTGCGCCGTCACCGGCGCGGGCGTGCGCCGCGCCGCCGGCTTGGCGACAGGTTGGGCGATAGGTTGGGCCAGGGGTCGCGGCACGGCCGGCCGCCTGACCGCGCGCGCGCGCCGGCGGCGCAGCAACTCGCTCATCGCGCTGCCGAGCTCGGCGGGGGACTTCACCGCGCGCACGCCCGCGGCCTCGAATGCCGCGTACTTGTCGGCGGCGGTGCCCTTGCCGCCGGCGACGATCGCCCCGGCATGGCCCATGCGCTTGCCCGCCGGAGCGGTGACGCCGGCGATGTAGGCCACCACCGGCTTGCTGACGAATCGATGGATGTAGCGGGCCGCCGCCTCCTCGTCGCTGCCGCCGATCTCCCCGACCAGGATGATCCCTTCGGTGCCCGGGTCGCGCTCGAACAGCTCCAGCACCTCGACGAAGTTCAGTCCGCGCACCGGATCGCCCCCGATGCCGACACAGGTGCTCTGTCCGAGCCCGGCACGGGTGGTCTGATAGACCGCCTCGTAGGTCAGCGTGCCGGAGCGGGACACGATCCCGACCGCGCCTTTCTTGTGGATGAAGCCGGGCATGATGCCGATCTTGCACTCCTCGGGCGTGATGACGCCGGGGCAGTTCGGCCCGATGAGCCGCGTGGGCGATCCGGCCAGGGCCGCCTTGACGCGCACCATGTCGTTGACCGGCACGCCCTCGGTGATGCACACGGCGAGCTCGATGCCCGCATCGGCCGCCTCCAGGATGGCATCGGCCGCGCCGGCCGCCGGAACGTAGATCATGCTCGCGGTTGCGCCCGTGTCGCGCACCGCGTCCCTGACGGTATCGAACACGGGCAGGCCGAGATGCTTCTGCCCGCCGCGCCCCGGGGTCACGCCCCCGACCAGCTGCGTGCCGTAGGCCAGGGACTGCTCCGAATGAAACGTGCCCTGCTTGCCGGTGAATCCCTGACAGATCACTTTGGTGTGCTTGTTGACTAGAATGCTCATGCGTCGATGCCTTTACGCTTGTTCCAACGCGCCGCTCAGGCGGCGCGGCCTGCCGCGAGCGCCACGACTTTGCGCGCCGCGTCGGTCAGATCGGTGGCCGGCGTGATGGTGAGGCCGCTGCCCGAGAGCACCTCGCGCGCCTTGTCGGCGTTGGTGCCCTCGAGCCGCACGACCACGGGAACCTTGACGCCGACATTCTTCACGGCGTTGACCACGCCATCGGCGATCATGTCGCAACGGACGATGCCGCCGAAGATATTGACCAGGACCGCGCGCACCTTCGGATTGGAGAGCACGAGCTGAAAGGCATGCGTGACGCGCTCGCGGGTCGCGCCCCCGCCGACGTCGAGGAAGTTCGCCGGCTGTCCGCCGTGCAGCTTGATCAGGTCCATCGTGGCCATCGCCAGTCCGGCGCCGTTGACCATGCAGGCGATGTCACCGTCGAGCGAGACGTAATTGAGCTCGTGCTCGCTGGCGCGCCGCTCCATCGGGTCTTCCTGGCTGGGGTCGCGCAGCGCCGCCAGATCCGGATGGCGGAACACGGCGTTGGCGTCGATGTTGAGCTTCGCATCGAGCGCGAGCAGCGCACCCGAGCGGGTCACGATCAGCGGATTGATCTCGAGCAGGCTCGCATCCTGTTCCTGGTAGAGGCGGTAGAGCGTGAGCGCGATGTGCTGGAACTCCTTGATCTGCTCGCCCGTGAGGCCGAGCCCGAAGGCGAGCTGCCGCGCCTGGAAGGGCTGCAAGCCGGCCGCCGGATGCACGGTGGTGGTCAGGATCTGCTCGGGGGTCTTCGCGGCGACCTCCTCGATCTCCATGCCGCCGGCGCTCGAGGCGATCAGCGCGATGCGCCCCTTCTCGCGATTGAGCGTCAGGGACAGATAGATCTCCCGGGCGATCTCGGAGCCGGACTCGACGTAGACCTTCTCGATCGGCAGCCCCTCGGGACCGGTCTGGTGGGTGGCGAGCCGGGTGCCGAGCATGCCGGCCGCCGCGCCGCGCACCGCCTCGAGGTCGCGCGCCAGCTTCACGCCGCCGGCCTTGCCGCGCCCGCCGGCGTGCACCTGCGCCTTGACGACCCATACCGTGCCGCCGAGCGCCTCGGCCGCCGCGACCGCCTCCTCGGGGGTGCTGGCTGGCCGGCCCGCGGGCACGGGAATGCCGTATTTCCTGAACAGCGCTTTGGCTTGATATTCGTGCAGGTTCATCTTTGAGCTCTTGAAGTCCTGGCCGGGGGCGTAAAGCGGTGGATTCTCGCCAAAAAGCACGACGCCCGCCAATAAATCACGCTTTTAGTCCTGCCCCGATACGCTTAATGATGCTCGCGCTGCGACGCCGATCGCGCCGTGTGGCAAGCGTCGATGCTAGAGTCCGGCGGTCTGTCACATCCCGCCCCTCTCATGCCGGCCAGCGCCGCGACCGCTCCATCCGCTCCAGCCGATCTGGCCCGCCGCATCGGCGGCTGGCTCAGCCTCTATCGGCTGTTGGTGCCGGCGGCCCTGATCGGCACGCGGGTGCTCGTCAGCGCCTCGTTCAGGCCGGTGCCGCACCCGGAGCTGTTCATCGGCACCTGCGCCGGCTACTTCGCCGCCGCGCTCACTCTGGTCGTGCTGCAGGGGGTGCGCGCGGCGCAGCCGCTGATCCAACCGCTCCCCAATTCCATGCTCGACTCGACGGCCGTCGGGCTCATTCTCTACGCCAGCGGCGGAGTCGCCAGCGGGTTGGGGATTCTGCTGGCCCTGCCGGTGCTCGCCCTCACGCTGCTGGCGCAGCGCCGCGACGGGCTGCTCATTGCCGCCGGCGCGACCGCCGCGGTGCTCGTGCCGCAGATGCTCGTCAGTGTGCGCTCGGGGCACCCGGCGGGCTTCGCCACGGCCGGAATGCTCGGCGTGGTGCTGTTCGCCATCGCGGTGTCGGTCTGGCCGCTCACCGACCGTCTGCGCTCGAGCGAGGCGACGCTGCGGCGCCAGGAGGTCGATCTGGCGAATCTCGCCCAGTTGTCCGAGTACATCGTGCGCCATCTGCGCGAGAGCATTCTGGTGGTCGACCCCGAGGATCGCATCCGCCTGATCAACGACTCGGCGGTGCGGCTGCTCGGGGAGGGGGCGCGCGTGCAGGCGCCGCTCGCGGAAGTCTCCGCCGCGCTGCTCGCGCTGCTCGCCCGCTGGCGCCAGAGCACCGACACCACGGGTCTGTTCCCGGTGCAGGATCCGACCTTCGTCGGACCCGACGGGGCGCGCGAGATCCGCGCTGACTTCGCCTCCCTGGGCGAGCACAGCCCCGCGGCCGTGCTGGTGTTTCTCGAGGACACGAGCGCCCTCGCCGAGAAGGTGCAGCAATCGAAGCTCGCCGCCCTGGGACGGCTCTCGGCGAGCATCGCGCATGAGATCCGCAACCCGGTCGGAGCCATGAGTCACGCCGGACAGCTGCTCGGGGAGTCGGCGCACCTCGGCGCCGAGGACAAGCGTCTGACGGAGATCATCCGCACCCATGCCGAGCGCGTCAGCCACATCATCGACAGTGTGCTGCGTCTTTCGCGCCGCGAGGCGGCGCGGGCCGAGCAGCTCTCGCTGACGGACTGGACCGAGGCGTTTCGGGAAGAGTTCTGCGAGACCATGCAGCTGTCCCCGGGGCGTCTGGCGCTGGCCCGTCCCGAGGAGTCGTTCGAGATCCGCTTCGACCCGGCGCAACTGCGCCAGATCGTCTGGAACCTCTGCGAGAACGGGCTGCGCCATGCCGTGGGCCCGGCGGGGGTGATCGAGATCCGCTGCGGGCGCGGCCGGGCGAACGGACGGCCCTATCTGGAGGTTGCGGACCGCGGTCCCGGGGTGCCGCGCGACCAGGTTGAGCGTATCTTCGAGCCCTTCTTCAGCTCCGGCCAGGGCACGGGCCTCGGTCTGTTCCTGGCGCGCGAGCTGGCGCAGGCCAATGGCGCGACCCTGCTCTATGAGCCGCGTCACGGCGGCGGGAGCGTATTTCGGCTGGTATTCGCAGACCCGAACCGGTGGATAGGGGAGATCGAGACTTGAGCGCGAGCGAGAGCGCTGTACGACCCGAGGTCGCCCGACCCGCGGTGCTGATCGTCGATGACGAGCCGGACTTGCTGGAGCTGCTCAGCCTGACGCTGCGGCGCATGAATCTGCGCACGCGGACCGCCCAGGACGTCGGCGCGGCGCGGCGGCTGATCCGTACCGAGCCATTCGACTTGTGTCTCACCGACATGCGCCTGCCCGATGGCGACGGTCTGGACCTGGTGGCCTGGATCCAGCAGAACCGCGCCCAACTGCCGGTCGCCGTCATCACCGCGCATGGCAGTGTGGAGTCGGCCGTGCGGGCCCTGAAGCTCGGGGCCTTCGATTTCGTCTCGAAGCCGCTCGACCTGGGCGTCCTGCGCAAGCTGATCGACAATGCGATCCGGCTCGGCGCCGGGCCGCCGCCGGCCCCGGAATCCGGCCGGGCCCGCCTCATCGGTCAATCCGTGCCGATGGAACAGCTGCGCGAGCTGATCGCGCGCGTCGCGCGCAGTGAGGCGCCGGTGCACATCAGCGGCGAATCCGGCACCGGCAAGGAGCTGGTCGCGCGCCTGATCCACGAGTCCGGCGCGCGCCGCGAGCGCCCGTTCGTTGCGGTCAACTGCGGCGCCATTCCCACCGAGCTGATGGAAAGCGAGTTCTTCGGTCATCGGCGCGGCAGTTTCACCGGCGCGGTGGCCGACAAGAAGGGCCTGATCCAGGCCGCCGAGGGCGGCACGCTGTTTCTCGATGAGGTCGCCGATCTGCCGCTGCACATGCAGGTCAAGCTGCTGCGGGTGGTGCAGGAGAAGACCGTGCGGCCGGTCGGCGAGGCGAGCGAGGAGAAGGTGGACGTGCGCATCCTCTCGGCCACGCACAAGAGCCTCGCCGAGCTCGTCGCGCTGGGTCAGTTCCGCGAGGACCTGTTCTATCGCATCAACGTCATCGAGCTGCACGTCCCGGCGCTGCGCGAGCGGCCGGAGGACATTCCGGACATCGCGCACGCCGTGCTCGCGCGCCTCGGCCGGCGCCTCAACGGCCCCACGCCGCGCATCGCGGACGATGCCCTTGCGACGCTCGAGCGCTATTCGTACCCGGGCAACGTGCGGGAGTTGGAAAACGTGCTGGAGCGGGCGCTGACACTGTGCCTCGGCGGACTGATCACCGCCGAGCACATCAAGCTGCGCGCGACCGCCCGGCCGCAGCCCTCCGCGGCGGCGCACCTCGGGCACACCGCTCCCGGAGCGCTCGGGGATCACCTGGAGGACATCGAGCGCAGCGCCATCGTGCAGGCGCTGGAGAAGACCCGCTACAACAAGACCGCCGCGGCGAAGCTCCTCGGGATGAGCTTCCGCGCGCTGCGCTACCGGATCAAGAAGCTCAGGATCGAGTAGACAGCCGCGCCGATCCTGCCCGAGCAGCGCATTGCGGCCCGCCCGTACCTCGAGCGCCGGGACATATGGAAGGCTGCTGGTAACCGAAGCATGCTTGGGAATATGACCCATGCCTACGGTTCTGCACTTCGGTCGTGTGCGGCTCATGATCGATACGAACGACCATCGGCCGGCTCACGTGCATGGTGGGAAGGACGAAAGCGGGCCGTTTTCACCTTGCACTGCCCAGGCGGGCCGATCGCATTGCGTGAGAACTACGGCTTCTCCCTGCGGCAGGTCAATCGCCTGGCCCAATCGCTCGAGCCGCACATTGCGAGTCTGTGTGCGGCGTGGAGGACAATCCATGGTCATCACTAAAGAGCAATTCAAGGCGGCGGACGCGCAGGCCGCGGCGACCCTCGCGCGCGGCCCCGTTGCACGGGCGGCGCGCTTCGACGCCCGTCGCAGACTTATCGTGGTCGAGCTCGAGGGCGGCTGTGAATTCGCCTTCCCGGTGACTCTCGCCGAAGGGTTGGCCGGAGCGCCGCGCTCGAAGTTGTCGAAAATCACCCTGAGCCCGAACGGGCTCGGACTCCATTGGCCGCTGCTCGATGCCGATCTCTATCTCCCCGGGCTCATCGAAGGCGCCTTCGGTTCGCGGCGCTGGATGCAGCAGATCGGCAAGCTCGGCGGACAGCGGCACAGTACCGCCAAAGCGAAGGCTTCTCGCGAGAATGGCAAGCGGGGTGGTCGGCCCAGGGACCAGGCGGCGGCCTGAGAATGACCGCGGCCGCGCGCGGCTGGTGCCGCTGAGCCCGTGATCGACGTAAATTCGCTCGGCGACCACTCCGAGCGCGGTAAGCGCCGCGCGTTCGGTCGCGAGATCATCGATGCGCTCCGGAACGAGCCGGCGCTGAAGTCCTATCATCTGCTGCCAAGCGTGCGCGGTGATTTCTTGATGAAGCTCGGACGGCACGCTAAAGCCGGTCCGCAGTTCGAGCGGGCCGCCGCCCTGACCCACAATGTGCGAGAATGTGTACATTCCACCACAGGGAGCCCGTCTCCATGTCTTCCGCCACCATTACGGTTCGCCTCGAGGATGAGGTCAAGGAGCGGCTCGCTCGACTCGCCGAGTCGACGCAGCGGAGCAAGTCGTTCCTCGCTTCGGAGGCGATTCGGGAGTTCATCGAAAACAACGAATGGCAGATCGCCGAGACGCGCGCCGCGCTCAAGGAGGCCGATGCCGGCGACTTCGCCAGCGACCGCGAGGTGAAGCGGCTGCGCAAGAAATGGCAGTCGAATGCGGATTAGGTGGCTGCGCCAAGCGCTGCGCACCCTCGACGAGGAAGCGACCTATATCGCGGCGGACGACAAGACCGCAGCAAGATTGGTCGTCGGCCGTATCCTCGAGGCCGTGGAGCGGCTCAGCGAGCAGCCTGGCGCCGGCCGGCCCGGCCGTGTGCCCGGCACCCGTGAGCTCGTCGTGCGAAACACGCGGTACATCCTTCCGTACCGCGTTCGAGGCGACACGATAGAGATCCTGCGAGTGTTTCACGCATCGCGCCGGCCACCGAAGCGGTGGTAGCCCGCAGTCGAGGAGCCCATGATGGTGGGTACGGTGGTTCATCTATCCGGGAACGTGCCCCTATCGGCTGGCGCCGCGGATCAGGGTGATGCCGGTGAGCGAAGTCCCCGGGTTGCGCTCATGACGCGCCCGCTCAAGGAGGTCGCCTGCTGTCGTGGCGAGCCCCAACACACCATCGCCACGAGGCGCGAGCAGGCCGTCGCGCTGCTTCAGCTGCCGCGCGAAGCGGCGCAGCACGCGCTTCTCAAGCGACGCTCGACAACGGCCGAATCCGCGCCGCAATGCCGGTACGGTCGTCGCGGGAACCACCTGCGAGACACCCGCTTTCGCCGTCGATGCCATCGAGCACTGGTGGTGCAGCAGCGGCCGCAAACACTATCCCGATGCCGCCGAGCTTCTTACTCCTGGCCGATGCCGGCGGTGCCGATAGCCCTCGCGCCAGGGTCTGGCTGTGCGATCTGCAACAGAAGCTCTGTAATCGTCACGGACTGCGCGTCACCGTCTGTCACTACCCGCCCGGAGCCTCGAAATGGAATCCGATCGAGCACCGATTGTTCAGCCAGATCAGCAGGAACTGGCAAGGGGTGCCGCTCGAGACCTATGACACCGTCCTCAACTATATCTCCACCACACGGACCAGCGCCGGCCTGACCGTCGCTGCCAAGCTCAACTCCAAAACCTACCAGAAGGGGCAAGAGGTCACCGACCAGGAGATGAAGTTGCTGAGTATCCGCAGACACCGAACGCCCCCAGAGTGGAACTACACCATCAGACCTTACAACCAGAACCGGCTACGAAAACTGTGAAGTTGTTTTTGCGTGGCCCCTAAGGGGACCTCAGAGTCGGTGCGCTGGCGCAGCGGCGCGGCGGCAATGGATCGGATGACGTCGCCGCAAGTGCGTACCGCCTACTGCTGACATGAGTGTTCAGGCTCGTGTGAGGCGTATCGAACGCGGGAGGACATTGGCGTGACGTCGCAGCGGACCGATGGCACTGCGAAGTCATCCCGTCGTGAAATTCAGCATCACGTACAGCGTGCGGCCAGGCGCCGGATAGATCGAAGCGTCGTAGTGCAGGGGCTGCAAGACGGAGACCGGCGGTCCCTGGCCCAAGATATTGTCGATTCCGGCCGTCACCGCTAGCCGGCGCGAGACCTGATAGCCGAAGTACAGGTCATGGTAGAACACCGTGCCG
>DAHXNV010000024.1 GCA_027365225.1 Gammaproteobacteria bacterium | reverse complement strand
CGTAGCTGCGATCCCAGTGGAGGTCCAGTGTCAGGCACTCGCCCCGTTGCGACCGGGAGCACGCGGGCGCCGGGATGGGTACGACTCGGCCCTCACAGGACGTCCCTCCCCCGTTCGCGTGGCGTCGCGGCGACTTGGCGTCCACGCGCGCGGCGCTGGCCCAGCTCGGCCCGAGAGGCGCCCCGTCCGATCAGCGCTTGCCGCCGAGCTGCGCGGCCTGGAACCCGGCCGGCAGCAGCTCCGCCACCGTCCAGCGGCGGGGCGAGTCGGGCGCATCGCAGTAGACCGGAACGTCCGGCCCGGCGAACTCGGCCAACACCTGCCGGCATGCGCCGCACGGCGAGAGCAGATCGGCCCCGCTGCTGGTCACGGCCACCGCGCTGATCCGGCGGCTTCCCGCGGCGATCGCCGTGAAGACCGCGACGCGCTCGGCGCACATGCTCAGTCCGTACGAGATGTTCTCGACGTTCACGCCCGTGAACACACGGCCCTGATCGTCGACGATCGCGGCCGCCACCCGGAAGCGCGAATACGGCGCATATGCCTCAGCCAGGCATTCGCGGGCGCGGGCGATCAGAGTGTTTGGGTCGATCGTCATGTGGCTCAATTCCCCGGGGACCGGCGCCTCGGTCCGCACATCGAAGTATATCGTTTAACCTAGCACGCCCGGCCGCGCCGCGGCAACCGCCGCGCCGCCCGTCCCCGCGCTCGCGCCCGCCACTACCGCAGCCGGCCGAGGCGCCGTCGGCAAGCGGACGCCGTCCCCGGCAATCCGCCATCCAGGCGGCGGCGCGTGCCGCCGATTGCGCCGCGCCGACCTTTCATGCTGCAATCACCCGCCGTTTTTCCAGGTGACCGCAACGATCATGTCGCAACGCGAGCGCGCACTACTCGGACAGATCGGGGACGCGGACCTGCGCCTGGTACGCATCTTCTGCGTGGTGGCCGATTGCGGCGGCATCGCGGCCGCGGAGCTGAAGCTCAACATCGACATCTCGACCGTGACCCGGCACATCAAGGACCTGGAGACTCGGCTCGGCCTGGTGCTGTGCCAGCGTGGCCGCGCCGGGTTCGCACTCACGCCCGAGGGCGAACGCGTCTATACCGCCGCCCAACAGTTGCTGCGCGCCGTCGATACGTTCCGCACCGAGGTGCTCGATACCGGTACGACGCTCGAGGGCACGCTGCACCTGGCGCTGTTCGAGAAGACCGTCACCAATCCCCATGCGCGCATCGGCGCGGCCCTCGCGAAGTTCCGCCAGCTCGCACCCGCGGTGACGCTGCATCTGCACGTCAGCGACATCACCTCGATCGAGCAAGGCGTCATGGACGGGCAGTTCCACCTGGGGTTGATCCCCGAGCATCGCCGCTCCGAGCGCCTCGCCTATCACGAGATGTTCGACGAGACGATGCTGCTGTACGCGGCGCGCGAGCACCCCTGGTTCGCGAGCGCCGACGCGCAACGCGATTGGAACGAACTGGCCGGACAGCCGCTCGCCGGACTCGATTATCATTCTCCCAACATGGAGCTTGCCCGGGAGCACGCCCTGACCTGCAGCGCAAGCGCCTCCGACCAGGAAGGCATCGCGCAGCTGATTCTCTCCGGCGGCTTCCTCGGCTTCCTGCCGGCCCACTACGCCGCCCCATTCGTGGCCGACGCGCGGCTGCGTCCGGTGCATCCAGTGGGCCTGCATTACGAGTGCCGTTACTCGGCGATCCACCGCAAGACACCGCCGCCCCTGCGCGTGGCGCAGGTCTTCCTCAACTGCCTGCTCGCGACCCGCTGGAGCGCCTGACCAGCCTGTCCGACGCGGCCGCCCGAGCCCCGAGCGCACGCCACGCCCGGCCGATGCGCCGGGCGCGCACCTGCGCCTATTCGGCGTCGGTCAAGCGCCCGTAGGCCTCCGGCCGGCGGTCACGGAAGAACTGCCACAGATTCCTCACCTCGGTGACCATGTCCATGTCCATCTCGTGCACCAGCAGCTCATCGCCGTCGCGGCTGGCGATTGCCTCGATCTGGCCGCGCGGATTGACGAAGTAGCTCTGGCCGTAGAACTCACCGATGTTCCAGGGCTGCTCGCGGCCCACGCGGTTGATCGCGCCGATCCAGCAGCCGTTCGCGGCCGCCGCCGCCGGTTGCTCGAGCTTCCACAGGTACTCCGACAGACCCGCGACCGTGGCCGACGGATTGACGATGTACTGCGCGCCGTTGAGCGCCAGAGCGCGCCAGCCCTCCGGAAAGTGACGGTCGTAACATATGTACACGCCGAGCTTGCAATAGCGCGTCTGAAACACCGGCCACCGCGAAGCGCCGGGCTTGAAGAAGAACTTCTCCCAGAAGCCCGCGACCTGTGGAATGTGGGTCTTGCGGTACTTGCCGAGATAGCTGCCGTCCGCGTCGATCACCGCCGCGGTGTTGTAATAGACGCCCGCCACCGGATCGGCCTCGTAGATCGGCACCACGATGACCATCTGGTACTTCTTGGCGAAGGCCTGCATCTCCTCGGTGGTCGGCCCCGGGATCGACTCGGCGGCCGCGTACCACTTCACGTCCTGGCTGGGACAGAAATAAGGCTGCGTGAAGACCTCCTGGAAGCACAACACCTGTACGCCGCCGCGCCCGGCCTGCTCGATCAGCGGCCGGTGGGCCGCCAGCATCGCATCGCGGATCTTGGCCGGCGATTCGCGCGTATCCGCTTTCAGCCCGACCTGGATCAGACCCCCACGCATCTTTGCCATCGTCTCTCTCCCGAACTTCACTATCTGGGCGCAACGCCCCGCCAACCGCGCGCACGCCGGCGCGCCGTCGGCCCGGGCCACATGTCTGTAACGGTCAGCGCTTGACGGCCGTCGGTCTGGCGAGCTTCGCTTTGCGCTCGAGCGCCCCGAACACCGGACTGAACGGCGGCCGCTGCAAATAACGGCCGGCACCGCGCTCGGCGCGCAGCTCGCCGCGCGCATACACCACCTTGCCCTGACTGACGGTGTAGGCGGGCACGCCGGTTACCGTGCGCCCTTCGAATACGTTGTAATCGACACGCGAATGCTGCGTCTTGACCGACAGCGTGCGCGTGCCATGCGGATCCCACAGGACCAGATCCGCATCGGCGCCGGCGCTCACCACGCCCTTGCGCGGATACAGATTGAAGATCTTCGCGGCGTTCGCCGAGGTGACCGCGACGAATTCGTTCGGGGTGAGCCGCCCGGTGTTGACGCCGGCGTCCCAGATCACCATCAGCCGCTCCTCGATCCCGCCGCAGCCGTTGGGAATCTTGCGGAAGTCCTCCTGGCCGAGCGCCTTCTGCGGCGCACAAAACACGCAGTGATCGGTCGCCGTGGTCTGCAGCGTGCCCGACTGCAGCGCGTTCCACAGCACCTCCTGGTTGCGCTTGTCCCGGAACGGCGGGCTCATCACGTGCGCCGCCGCGCTCGCGTAATCCGCACTGCGATACACGCTCGCGTCGATCAGCAGATGCCCGGCAAGCGCCTCGCCAAAGACCCGCTGGCCGCGAGAGCGGGCCTGCGCAATCGCCTCGGCGGACTCGGCGCACGACACGTGCACCACGTAAAGCGGGACGTCGAGCACGTTGGCAATGGCGATCGCCCGCTGCGCGGCCTCGGCCTCCACGGCCGGGGGCCGCGAGAGCGGATGGGCCTCCGGCCCGCGGATGCCCTGCTCGAACAGCTGCTTTTGCAACTGGAAGACCAGCTCGCCGTTCTCGGCGTGCACGGTCGGCATCGCGCCGAGCTCGAGCGCGCGCCGGAAACTGTTCACCAGCGTCTCGTCATCGGCCATGATGGCGTTCTTGTAGGCCATGAAGTGCTTGAAGCTGTTCACGCCCTCCTGTTGGACCAGGGTCTGCATGTCCGCGTGCACCTGCTCGGACCACCAGGTCACGGCCACGTGAAATCCGTAATCGGCGGCCGACTTCTCCGCCCAGCCGCGCCACTTGCGGTACGCGCCGAGCAGAGGCTCTTGCGGATCGGGAATGACGAAGTCGATGATGCACGTCGTGCCGCCGGCCAGTCCGGCGGCCGTGCCGGTGTAGAAATCATCGACCGCCACGGTCCCCATGAAGGGCAGCTGCATGTGGGTGTGCGGATCGATGCCCCCGGGCAGAACCAGCAGCTCGCCGGCATCGAGCACCTCGACGCCCGGCGGTGCCTGCAGGCCCTCGGCGACCGCGGCGATCACCCCGTCGGCACACAACACGTCGGCGCGCCGAGCACAATCGGCGTTCACCACCGTTCCACCCCGAATCAGCAATCCGCCCATGACGGCTCACCTCCGCGCAATATTCACCTGCCCCCACGGATCGAGTCTGCACCGCTCATGCGCGCAACACCCGCGCCCCACCCCCCCATCATTGATGGGATGGGAAACTGAATGCGGTGCCTTCGCGGGCACCGGCGGCGGGCCAGCGCTCGGTGATGGTCTTGCGCCGCGTGTAGAATCTGACGGCATCCGGCCCGTACGCGCCGAGGTCGCCGAACAGCGAACGCTTCCAGCCGCCGAAGGAGTGGTAGGCGACGGGAACCGGCAGCGGCACGTTGATCCCCACCATGCCGATCTGGATCTCGGCGGCGAAGTGCCGCGCGCTCTCACCGTCGCGGGTGAAGATGCAGGTGCCGTTGCCGTACGGGTGGGCATCGATCAGCGCCATCGCATCGCCGAGGCTCGCCACGCGCACCACGCACAACACCGGACCGAAGATCTCGTCCTGGTAGATCTGCATATCGGGCTTGACGTGATCGAACAGGCACGGACCGAGGAAGAACCCGTCCCGGTTCGCCGGCAACTCGAGCCTGCGGCCGTCGACCACCAGGCTCGCGCCCTGCGCCACACCCTGATCGATGTAATCACGCACCTTGTCCAGCTGCGCCCGCGTGACCAGCGGTCCCATGTCGCATCTGTCGTCGGTGCCCGGACCGACATTCATCCGCGCCATCTCGACCTTCAAGCCATCGATGAGCGCCGCGGCGGTCTGTTCTCCGACCGCAACCGCCACGGAAATGGCCATGCAGCGCTCGCCGCAGGTTCCGAACGCCGCGCCCATGAGCGCCCGTACGGTCCCGGCCATGTCCGCATCCGGCATGACCACGGCGTGATTCTTCGCGCCGCCGAGCGCCTGCACACGCTTGCCCTCGGCACTGCCGCGCGCATACACATACTGCGCGATCGGCGTCGAGCCGACGAAGCTCACGGCCTGGACCCGCGAGTCGGTGAGCAGCGCATCGACGGCGTCCTTGTCACCGTTCACGACGTTCAGCACGCCGGCGGGCACCCCGGCCTGCAGCGCCAGCTCCGCCACGTACAGCGCCGCGCTCGGATCGCGCTCGGAGGGCTTCAGGACGAACGTGTTGCCGCAGGCGAGCGCCATCGGCCACATCCACAGCGGCACCATGGCCGGGAAATTGAACGGCGTGATGCCGGCGCACACCCCGAGCGGTTGGAACTCGCTCCACGTATCGATCCCCGGACCGGCGTGACAGCTGTGCTCACCCTTGAGCAGCTGCGGCGCGTAGGTCGCGAACTCGACGTTCTCGATGCCCCGCTGCACCTCGCCGCGGCTGTCGGCGAGGACCTTGCCGTGCTCGGCGGTCACCAGGGCGCACAACTCGTCCTGATGGGCCTCGAGCAGGCGCTGGAATCGGGCGAGCAAACGGGCGCGCTTCAGCGGTGCGGTCGCCCGCCACGCCGGGAAGGCCTCCTGCGCAGCGCTGACCGCGGCCTTCACCGTATCCCTGTCCGCCAGCAGAACCTCGCGCGCAATCGCGCCGGTTGCCGGGTCGTAAACTGGCGCCCTGCGGCCGCCGCCGGCGCTGCGCCGCCCCCGGATCAGGTGCTGTACGGTTTGCTCGGCCGCGCCGCTGGCGTCCTTTGATTTCATTAACGTCGTGGATGGCATGGCTGTCAGTCTGTTTGGTTGAGCGTCTCACCCAATGCGTCGACCAGCCGGTCGAGTTCCGCCGGGGTGCTGATGAATGGCGGGGCCAGCTGTAGCGTGGCGCCGCCGTAACGGACGTAAAAGCCCTTCTTCAACATCGCCATCGCGACCTCGAACGGGCGGCGCGCCGGCTCGCCCGGCAGCGCCTGCAGCGTAAAGCCCGCCGCCAGCCCGTAATTGCGGATGTCGCTGACGTGCCGGGCCCCCCGCAGTCCGTGCACCGCCTTCTCGAAGTGCGGCGCGAGCTCCCGCACCCGCTCGGGCACGTGCTCGCGGGCCAGGATCTCCAAGGTGGCGATTCCGGCCGCGCAGGCCACCGGATGAGCCGAATAGGTATACCCATGGGGCAGCTCGATCAGGTAATCCGGTCCGCCCGCCGCCAGAAATGCCGAGTAGATTTCCTTGCGCACCACGACACCGCTCAGAGGCTGCGTGCCGTTGGTGCTCTGTTTGGCGAAGGTGAGCAGGTCCGGTGTGACACCGAAGGCCTGCGCCCCGGTCCACGCGCCGCAACGGCCGAAGCCGGTGATCACCTCATCGAAGATCAAGAGGATATCGTGCTCGGTGCAGATCTCGCGCAAGCGCTTGAGGTAGCCGCGCGGCGGGACGATGACCCCCGCGGAGCCGGCGAACGGCTCGACGATCACCGCGGCGATCGTCGAGGCGTCATAGAGCCGGATCAACGCCAGGAGCGACTCGGCCAGCGCCGCGCCGCCCTCGCTCGGCTCGCCCCGGAAAAACGAGCCCGGCGGCGGCTGCAGATCGGCCAGGTGCGCGGTCTCCAGACCCTGACCGAACAGCTTGCGGTTACCGACGATGCCCCCGACCGACACGCCGCCGAAATTCACGCCGTGGTAGCCCTGCGCGCGCCCGATCAGGCGCGTCTTGGCGCCTTGACCGCGGATCCGCCAGTAGGCGCGCGCGATCTTCAGCGAGCTGTCCACGGCGTCGGAGCCGGACCCGCCGCTGAACATCACGTGATCCAGTCCCGCCGGCATGCGCTCGACGATACGGTTGGCGAGCTCGAACGAGAGCGTGTGCCCGAACTGGAAGGCCGGCGCGTAATCGAGCGTGGCGATCTGTCGGGCCACCGCCTCGACGATCTCTTGGCGCGCATGTCCGAGCCCCGTGCACCACAGGCCCGAGAGTCCGTCGAAGATCTTGCGACCCTGCACGTCGGTGTAATAGGCGCCCGCGGCCTGGGTGAACAGGCGCGGCGCCGCCTTGAACTGCCGGTTCGCCGTGAACGGCATCCAGTGCGCCTCGAGCCAGGCGGCATCGGCGGGCGATGCCGCCTCACGCCGCGTTCCCGGGGGATTTGCCATGATCGGTGCTCCAGAGATCAGCTTGCGCACAGCATGACAGATCGACGATCCATTTCAGATTACAAAGTCTGCAATCTCATTTGCGCCGGCCGGGACGGCTCCCGGCGAGCCCGCAGCCGCGCAGAATCAGCCCGACGACGTGCTCGGTCGCGCGTTCCTGCGCCACCCGATCGAGCTTGGCGAGACCCAGCACGGCGCAGATCTGCACCGCGAAATCGGCGTACGTCTGCGTGGCCGCCCAGATCGTGAAGAACAGATGCCTGCTGTCGACCTCCGCCATGCGTCCCTCGGCGATCCACCGGTCGATCACGGCGGCCTTGCGGCGCACCAGCGGGCGCAAGGTGCGCACCAGGGTCGCACGCAGCTCCGGCGCGCCGTGCAGCAGCTCATTCGCCCACACTCGGGATGCATAGGGACAGGTGAACGACAGGCGCATCTTCTCGCGGATGTAGCCCTCGAGCGCGGCGCGCGGCTCGGCCGTGGCGACGATGCAGTCGGCCGGCTCGAGCCACTCGCGCAGCGTGCGCTCGAGCACCGCGCGATACAGCGCCTGCTTGCTGCCAAAGTAGTAATGCAGATTGGGCTTGGGCACGCCCGCGGCCTGGGCAATCTCGGCCATCGTGGCCCCGCCGAAGCCCGCGCCCGCGAAAACCCGCTCGGCCGCCTCGACGATGGCCTTTTCCTGGGCTTCACGGTTGCCTCGCGGCAGCGTTCGACTCGTGCGCCGGGGGACCCCGCCGCGCCCCTTCGCCTGAGGCCGCCGGCCGCCCGAGCGCGGCTCGCGTCCCGGCCGCCCGGCCATCACGCGCCGCTCCGCAGCGGATTGTTCGGATGCGCCGTCCATGGGAGCCGAGTATCGCTCACCACACGGCCCGTGCGCCGGTCAATCTCCCCCGCCGCGAGCTCGCGCATGGTGATACAGCCGGGCACCGGGCACACATTGACGCACAGATTGCAGCCGACGCACTCCTCTTCCTTCACTTCGAAGTGCCGCCGCCCGTCGCGCTGCGCCGTGATGGCCTGGTGCGCGGTGTCCTCGCATGCGATGTGACAGCGGCCGCATTGGATGCACGTGTCCTGATTGATCACGGCCTTGGCGACACGGTTCAGGTCGAGGTGCTGCCAGTCGGTCACGCTGCCGATCGCCCGGCCGCGCAGCTGCGCGATGCTCGCGACGCCCTTCTGATCCATATATCCCGCCAGTCCATTGATCATCTCCTGGACGATCTTGAACCCGAACACCATCGCCGCGGTGCAGACCTGCACCGACCCGGCGCCGAGCGCGATGAAATCGAGCGCATCGCGCCAGGTGCCGATCCCGCCGATCCCGGAGATCGGCAGTCCGGCGGTCTCGGGGTCGCGGGCGATCTCCGCCACCATGTGCAGCGCGATCGGCTTGACCGCCGGCCCGCAATAGCCACCGTGCGTGCCCTGCTCGCCGACCGCCGGACTCATCGTCAGAGTCTCCGGATCGACGCCCATGATCGAATTGATCGTATTGATCAGCGATACCGCATCGGCGCCGCCGGCCTTGGCCGCGCGCGCCGGCATGCGGATGCTGGTCACGTTGGGTGTCAGCTTGACGATCACCGGGAGCCGTGAGTACCGCTTGCACCACGCGGTCACCATCTGGATGTACTCGGGAACCTGGCCCACCGCCGAGCCCATGCCCCGCTCGCTCATGCCGTGCGGACAGCCGAAGTTCAGCTCGATGCCATCACAGCCGGTGTCCTCCACGCGCGGCAGGATCGCCTGCCAGGACTCCTCCTTGCACGGCACCATGATCGAGGCGATCACGGCCCGGTCGGGCCAGCGGCGCTTGATCGCCCGGATTTCCTCCAGGTTGACCTCGAGCTCGCGATCGGTGATCAGCTCGATGTTGTTGAAGCCGATCAGGCTGCGGTCCACGGCGAGCAGCGCACCATAGCGCGGGCCGTTGACGTTCACCACCGGCGGCCCGGCTTCCGCCAAGGTCTTCCACACCACTCCGCCCCAGCCGGCCTCGAAGGCGCGCTCCACGTTGTAGGCCTTGTCGGTCGGCGGCGCGGACGCCAGCCAGAACGGATTGGGACTGCGGATACCGCAGAACTCGATGTCCAATTGCGCCATGGAATTCTCCCGGATCAGCCGTCGGCCCGAGCCCGACGGTTGCGCAGCTGCGTATCTATGTCGTGCGCGGCGCGCAAGCCGTGGGCGACGGCGTAGACCGTCAAGTCCTCGCCGTCGGCGACACAATCGCCGCCCGCCCAGACGTTCGCGACACTGGTACGGCCGGACTCATCGACCACGATGCGCCCATCCCGTTGCGTCAGTCCGCACTCGGACGGCAGGCCGGCCTCCAGGCGCTGTCCGATCGCCTTGAGCACCATGTCGGCCTCAACTGTCAGCTCCTCGCCCGCCGGCACGAGCCGCCCGTCCTCGAGCCGCTGCCGGGCGAAACGCACGCCACGCACGCTGCCGCCCTCGCCGAGCACCTCCACGGGCGCGAGCCAGTGCAGGATAGCGACGCCCTGGATCCGCGCCAGATCCTGCTCCTTGCGCGAGGCGGGCATCTGTTGCTCACCGCGGCGATACACGATGGTGGAGCTTTCCGCACCGAGCAGCTTCGCTTGCACGCCCGCATCGATGGCGGTCATGCCGCCGCCGATCACCACCACGCGCCGGCCCACCGGCAGCGCGGCCAGATCCGGCGTCTGGCGCAGACGACTGATGAATTCGACCGCATCCGCGACACCCTCGAGCCCCTCGCCGGGGATCCCGAGCCGGTAGGTCTGCGCAAGTCCAAATCCCAGGAACACCGCGTCGTACTCCCGGCGCAGCGCCTCGAGTTGCGCGGCGCTCGCGAGCCGCCAGCCGCACTGCAGCTCGATCCCGCCGATCTCGAGCAGCCACTGCACCTCGCGCTGCGCGTAGCCGCCGGCGACCTTGTAGGCGGCGATACCGTACTCGTTGAGGCCGCCGGGCTTGGGCCTGGCGTCGAACAGCCCGACCGAGTGGCCGAGGCGGGCGAGCGCGTGCGCGCAGGCGAGGCCGGCGGGTCCCGCGCCCACCACCGCCACCCGCCGGCCGGTGGAGCGCGCGCGCGTGAACAGCGACTGGTGCGCCCCGCCCATCAGCCCATCGACCGCATAGCGTTGCAGCCGGCCGATCGCCACCGGCAGACCCTGCTCGGTGTTGCGCACGCAAACCTGCTCGCACAACACCTCGGTGGGGCAGTCCCGCGCGCACATGCCGCCGAGGGGATTGGACGTCAGGATCGATTCGGCCGCGCCGCGCAGGTTCCCCTCGGCGATGCGCCGGATGAACGACGGCACGTCGATACGGGTCGGACAGGCCTGCATGCACGGCGCGTCGTAACAGTACAGGCACCGGCTCGCCTCGAGCAGGGCTTGCCCCTCGGTCAAGGGAGGAACGTGATCCGTGAAGCGAGCGGCATAGGCTTGCGGCGGCAGACGGCCCGCACGAATATCCGCTCGACGCTCCTCACTCATCGCACTCTCCGCTTTCGGCACCACACATCTCAAGCATGCCCACTTTTGACCATTTGGTCAATTACCGGCCGCCCCCGGGAGCGTGTCCACGTAACACCGCGGTCCACGCGCCCGCCCGCACCATCCGGCCAGCGGTCACGGCCGAGACCACGCGAGCCCGCCACGGGCTCGGCCGTCACGCCTGGCGCAGTGCGCCCGCGTCTTGCGCCGGTGCCGCGAGCCGCATCAGCCACGTCCCGAGCGCGTAGGTGGCGCCCGCCAGGCCCACCGCCACGAACCACGCGTAACGGTACAGATGCGTGAAGAACACGCTCGTGTCCGGGAACGAGCGCGGCAACGACACATGCAGAAACCCCGGCAGGCAGGGCAGAACACCGACCAGGAAGGCGCCGAGCGCGACGGGGTTCCAGCCGCGCCAGTAGTGATAGCGACCGCCCTGCCCCCGATAAAGCGCCTCCACGTCGATCGCCCGGCGGCGAACCACGTAGTAGTCCACGATCAGGATGCCGGCCACCGCCCCGAGCAGCGCCGAGTAACCGTCGAGCCAAGTCAGGATATAGCCGTGCGTGCTCGCGAGGATCTTCCACGGCATCATCGCCACCGCCACCACCGCCGTGACATAACCACCGGTCCTGTAGCTGATCCGCCGCGGCCACAGCGCCGAGAAGTCAAACGCCGGTCCGACCAGATTCGCCGCGAGATTGACGCTGATCGTGTCGACCAGCAGCACCAGCAACGCCACCAGCACCGTCGCTCCCGTCATGCGTCCGGCCAGGCTCACCGGGTTCCAGATCGCCTTGCCGTAGATCACCACGGTCGCCGAGGTCACGAACACCGCCAGCGCCGCGAGCAGACCCATCGGCGCCGGCAGACCGATCGCCTGGCCCACGACCTGGTCGCGCTGGGTTTTCGCGAAGCGGGTGAAGTCCGGGATGTTCAGCGCCAGGGTGGACCAGAAGCCGACCATGGCCGTGAGCGAGGGCCAGAACACCGCGCCGAACTGTCCGCTGCGCGGCCCGCCCGGGGCGAACTGCGAGCGCTGGTCGACGATCGGTCCGAAACCGCCCGCCTTGTGGTACGCCCAGGTGAGCAACAGGATGCAGATCACCACCTTGATCGGCGCGGTGTAGGTCTCCAGCCGGCGGATCGACTCGATGCCGTGCACGATGAAGTAGAACTGCATCAGCCAGAACGCCAGGAAGCACACGATCTGCCACAGGTTGATGCCGAGCACCGGCAGGCGGGCCCCGCCGAGCGGGTGACCGCTCACCACGCCGATCAGCGTATAGATCATCAGCCCGCCGAACCAGCTCTGGATGCCGTACCAGCCGCACGCCACGAGCGCACGCAGCAGCGCGGGGAAGCGCCCCCCGAGCGTCCCGAACGAACAGCGCACCAGAACCGCATACGGGATACCGTAGCGTGCGCCCGAATGGCCGATCAGCAGCATCGGCACCAGCACGATCAAATTGCCGAGGGTCACCGTCATGATGGCCTGGTAGGCCGACATGCCCGAGCCGACCAGTCCCGCCGCCAACGTGTACGCCGGCACGCACATCACCATGCCGATCCACAACGCGGTGTAGTGATACCAGCGCCATGTGCGCTGCTGCGCCGTCGTCGGCGCCAAGTCGCGATTCCAAAGCTGCGCGGCCTGGTGATTCGCGGCGCTCATACGTTGATTTTACGCCCTGGGCGCGCCCGCGCCCGGACCGGTGCGCCGCGCAGCGGGCCTGTGCCGGCCGCGCGCGGCCCGCACCTGCAGGGCTCTGCGCCGAGTGATGTCCGGGACGCTGCTGAACACGCGGCGATGGCTCAGATCTTGACCAGGATTTCGTGGACGATCGGCGGCGGCACAACCGGCTGCTCGGACAGCGTGACCGCCGCCCGCAGCCCCTGGGCCGCCTGGCGCACCTGCTCGGCCGATCGCGCATGCACCATCGCGAGCGGCCGCTCCTTGCCGACACGGGTGCCGATCGCGGCCACATCGGTCAGGCCCACCGCCAGATCGAGCGTCTGGCCCGCGACCTTGCGGCCGCCACCCAATTCGACCAGCACGTTGCCGACCGCGCGCGCATCGACGCTCGCGAGGTAGCCCTCGGCCGGCGCAAAGATCGGCTGCACCAGCGGCGCTTTCGGCAGATAGCGCGCCGCCCGCGTCAGCAGATCGGCAGGCCCGCCGAGCTCGGCCACCATGCGCGCGAACCGCTCCGCGGCCTCTCCCGAGCGCACCGCGCCCTCGACCCGCTGGCGAGCCTCGGCATGGCTGTCGGTCACCGCTCCCATGACGAGCATCTCGGCCGCGAGGGTGAAGACGACCTCCGCCAGGCGCGGCTCGCGCGCCTCGCCGGCGAGGAATGCGAGCGACTCGGCGATCTCGAGCGCATTGCCGACACTCGAGCCCAGCGTCTGGGACATGTCGGTGATGACGGCATGGGTCTTCAGGCCCGCTTGCGCGGCGACGCCGATGATGCTGCGCGAGAGCGCGCGCGCATCCTCCACTGTCTCCATGAACGCGCCCGAGCCGGTCTTGACATCCATCACCAGCGCATCGAGGCCCGCGGCGATCTTCTTGGAAAGAATCGAGGCGGTGATGAGCGGAATGGACTCCACCGTGGCCGTCACGTCCCGGATCGCATACAGCCGCCGGTCCGCCGGCGCCAACTGGTCGGTTTGACCGATGATGGCGCACCCGGCGCTGCCGACCACTTTACGGAATTCCTCCACGGTCGGCATGGATCGGTACCCCGGAACGGCATCGAGCTTGTCGAGCGTTCCGCCGGTGTGTCCGAGGCCCCGTCCGGAGATCATCGGAACGAAGCAACCGCACGCGGCGGCGATCGGGGCGAGCAGGAAGCTCACCTTGTCCCCGACCCCGCCGGTCGAGTGTTTGTCGATCACCGGACCCCGGTCGCGCAGCTCGTCCCAGCGCAGCCGCACGCCGGAATTGGCCATCGCCACCGTGAGCGCCCCAGACTCGGCGAAGCTCATGGAGCGGAAATACACCGCCATGGCGAGCGCCGCCACCTGCTCCGCCGGAATCGACGCATCGGCCAGTCCGCGCACGAAGAACTCGATTTCCTCCTGCGTCAGCGCCGATCCATCGCGCTTCTTGCGAATGAGATTCTTGAATATCACCGCTCGACTCCCCCGTCCCGCCCGGCTCAAGGCCCGGGCGCGCACCGTCCCTCAGTCATCGTCGTCGTTCGCCAGGTAATGGCTCACGGGGGCATGATGCGCACGGGCATACCTGCTGAGGTAGCGCATGGTGCGCGCGTAGCTCGCCGCTCCCTTGCTCCCGACCCATTCCTGACGCATCTGCTCCGCGCCGGTGATTTTCAACAGACTCGTGGGCGTGTACCAATCGCTCGCCGGCGGCAACCGCTGGGCGAGCAACCCCTGATGCGACCGCAGCCACGCGCGGGTCAGCGCATGTCCGCTCGCCGAGGCCATCCGCCGCATCAGCCTCGCGTTGCTGCATTTGCCCGGATTGAAGGCCACCGGCACTTTCGGCACGATCACCGGCACCGGCGCGTCATCCGGTTTGCGCCGCCAGATGCCGCCGATCACCGCGGCATTGGCATCCCACTGGGACATCGGCGACAGATGCAGCACCGCCTCGATCGTGCGGATGATATTGACCTGTGAATATCGGGTCGCCATGTCGACGTGCCGCACCCAGGGTCCCAACGCGACGGCGAACGTGCGGTGCGCGTCGATGTGGTCGGCCCCGGACTGCGCGTCATCCTCGGTCACGAAGACGACCATGTGCTTCCATTGCGGGGTCGTGCTGAGGTAATGGATGACCTGGGCCGTCGCTTCATCATTGTTGGCGACGTAGTAATCGGGCGTGTAGTAACACGGAGTGCGCCCTGCCGTGTGATCGTCCGGCAGCCACATGTACATGAACCGCGGCAGGTGGGCCGCGTGCCGGCGCATCCAGTTCACAGCCACCTTCGCCCGGTGGGTGTCGAGGATCATCCGATCCCAGCCGGGGAACTGCCGGGCGAGATGCGCACGCAACGGCTTGGGGATGTTCCCGGCCTCGGTGCGCGAGACGAATTCGCCGAAGTCCTCGAAGCTAACGTGATGGGCCTGCAGATCGTTGAACAGGTACAGCCGCTCCGGGTACGCGATCCAGGGATTCGACCACTTGCCGAGCACCGACAGGTTGATGTAGTCGGAGTAGGGATCGCGCACCGCCGCCGTGCCGGTGACCCCGCCGATTCCCGCCATGCCCGCCGACCCCGGCACCAGCGACTGCGTCCAGCCCGGATTGCTCACCAGGCCGCGGTGGGAGTAGTACTGCGGCCAGGTCCGCTGGACGAAATCCGAATCCGATGCGCCCGTGGTCCATTGATGGCCCTGCGCGGTCACTTCGCCATCGGCGTAGAAATTGACGAACAGCGCCTCGCGCTCGGCCCAGGAGAACAGGTTCGGCAGCTCCCGCGGGCCATACAGGGCCAGATGCGGATCGGCCCAGTGACCGACGCCCTTGAGCTTGCCGAGCTCCTCGTCGAAGGTCTTGTTCTCGCGCAGAATGAACACGACATAGCGGATGTGACGACGCAGCATGTGTGTCAACCGCGCATTGTGCGCGGCGAGCGCCTTGCGCGTCGCGGCCCCAAAGCCGTTGTCAGCCAGCGCAACACGGGTCAGGCGGGGCAGCTCGCGCCGGATCTGCGCGTAGGAGATCCGCTGCAGCAGGCCGTGCATCATGTCCCCGACCCACTGGAAGTGCAGGTTGGGACCTGAGCCCATGCCCTTGGCGGCGACCACATACAGCGCGTGCGCGCTCGCGCTGATCCCGGTCGGATACCAGCCCGTCGGGATCATCCCCAGTCGCTGCCCGTTACTCAGATCGAAGACCGCGACATCGTCGTTGCCGGCATTCGCCACGAACAGACGGCCGCCGTGGAGGGCCACTCCGTCCGGATAGCTTCCCGGCGGCGCCCCCGGATACGGGGCATCATTGAAAATGCGCACCACGTGCAGCGTGCGCGCATCCACTTCCACGGCCTCATCGAGATTCGAGGCCGTAAAGATCACTTTGCTGCCGCCGGGCACGGCCACGAGCGCCGTCGGATGAATACCCGGATCGGCGTTGGTCGGGCCGGTCTTCGGACCGATACAGATCTTACCGATCCGCTGCAGCGACCCGCTCTTCAACACGGTCACCCCGCAGCCGCCCCAATCCGTGACCACGAGCCGCCGGCCGTGGTCGGTCAGAACCGGCGCGAACGGATAGGGACCCACGTTCGCGTAGTGCACCGTGCCGCTGCGCAGGTTGACGCGGGCGACCGCGTTGCTGAGCAACCCGGTCACGTACGCGTGCCCACCGCGGTGGCCTATCGTGACGCCGTCCGGATAGAAATGTCGTGGCCCACTGTGAAACCCTTGATACCCGTACGGATACTGGTCCTTCGGGAACGGGTAATACTCGAGGGGATAGCGCCGGGCCAGGGCAAAGCCCTTGCGCCCGGCCCGCACCGCAACCAATACATCGCTGCTGCCTCCGGCCGCGTACAGCGTCCCGTGCGGGCCCGCCGCCAATCCCTGGAAGAAATTCTCATGCGGAATCTTCAGCACGCCCCGGGGACCGGCCTTCTTGACCGGACCCCGGAACCCCACAACGCTTCCCTTTGCCGCGAGGGTCGCCGCGTCGTATCGCGCCACGGACTGCGTGTGCGTCGCACCGTCCGCAAGAACGTACGCCAAGCCCTTCGAGACCACGACGGTGGACGGGAAATTCGCCGTCCTCGCGAGCCGCCCGATTGGGCTGATCCGCCGACCGGTCGCGATCACATGCGTGACCGCGGCCAGGTCGCTCAGGCGTCCCCGCAATACCCCTGAGGTCGAGACGTGTGGACGGGCCGCGGTACACCCACCGAGGGCGACCGCGGCCAGAACCACTCCACCGAGCCGGTACCAAGTATTGCGGCTCCGTACGTATCGTTGACTGCTCATCCAGACTCAGTACAGCGATGCAGTCACGCTCAGGCTCGCGAACATCGGCGTGTTGTAGATCTCCCATGTGAAGGGGACTCCCGAGTTCCCGGCGGCCGGATCGTACGGCTCGAACCCCGGCGAGTAGAACGGCGCGTGCCGATTGAGGACATTATCCACATGCACTTCAAACTCGAGCGACTTCAGTACGGGGGTATGCACATCGAACCGGTAGGACCCTGTGAGGTTCAAGGTTCCATAGCCCCCCAATTGCTCGTTCGTCGTCACACCCGTGAAGTAATTGGAGAGGTACTCCGAGCCGGTGTAATGCTCCTGCACGCTGCCGTACCAGGGGCCATGGTCATACGCGAGCTCGAGGTTCGCGGTCTCGGCCGGGATATTCGGCCGCCACATGCCGTTGGTAAACGCGGCCCCAGACACGTTCGTGAAGTCTTTCGTATACACAAAGTGGGTGTAGCCCGCGTTCCCTTGCAACTGGAAGTGATACGGCAAGTTCACCCCGGCGCCGATCGTGCCGCCCCTGGCGGTTGCGTTGCCCGCGTTCTCCGTGAAGGTTAATCCGGTTGCGTGGCTGTAGTTCGAGCTGAAGATATTCGTGAAGTTGCGATTGAAGAACGACACGTCCCAGAAGTAGTACGGATTCTTGAACCGAACACCGACATCGATATTGTCGACTGTCTCGGGCTTCACGATCACCGGCGTGGGCTGCTGCCCACCGATCACGCCGTACAACGCGCTGACGTTGGGCGGCTTGGTCGACTGACCCCAATTGACGTATGCATTCAGATGCGATGTGAATGCGTAGTTGACGCCAATCGAGTCCTCGATGTAGTGATAGATCTTCGTTACGGCGCCGGAGTTCTGATAAAAATACCCCTGGTCGTCGTTCGAGAACATGTCCAGCCGGGTATACTTGACACCCGGATAGATGTGCAGCCGGCCGTGGAGCAGCCTGATATTGTCCTGCGCATAGGCCTGCATCCACGTCTGCCCGTCGTGCTCGACCCACGCGGCATTGTAGCCCGACCTGTTGGCGGGCACCGGCCAGGATCCATACCACGACTCGGTCGACAACATCGGGGCAACGAAGCCCGCTGCCCCCACCTGCACCGTGTTGTCCGGCAGCAGGAAGGTCAAGTGGCCCATTGCGCCCATCTCGGAGTAATTCTGCACGTAGCGCTGATAGGCGTTGCCTGCTTGAGGCGACCCAAACTGACTCGTCGCCGCCGCGCAATCATAGGCCTCTGGATACGGAGGTGCGCTCAGAAAACTGTTCAAAGCGCTGCAACCGTCGAACGACACGTTGAGGTCGCTGTATCCCTCATAACCGTTCGCGTAGATCGGATTGGCCCACGCGGTTCGGTTGTTGTTCGTGCCCACATAGAAGGCCTTGATCTCACCGATCATCATGGGGTTCAACAGCGACTTCGCCGACAGCGCCACGAAGGTGGATTGCGTTTCCTGGTTCTGGAAGGAAACGTTGGTCGGAAAGTTATAGTCGTAGCCGTACCTGCCTATGATCGGCGCCGCCACATAGCTCGGCGTATTACCGTTAGCGGCGTTCACCAGCGCAACCAGCTTGACGTGGCCGGAGGAGGTCGGCTGCAGGGCCGCGAAGTAGAACGAATTCATGTGCTCGTCAACATTGCTCCAGGGCCCGTTGACGCGCGTGCGCTCGTACTTGGCCACCATCCTCAGGCCGTGCAGCGACTTGATGGCGCCCGAATTCACCGACACGTGGTCGATCATCTCCGTGCCGCCGCCCTGATACACGCCGCCCGTCACACCCAGCCGCACGCCGAAGTGCTTCGCCGGCATGGCCGGCTCGAAAGCAATGGTGCCGCCGAGGTCATCGATCGAGGACTCCGCCTGCGTGCTGGCGCCGCTGTAGACCTGCGCGCCGCTGACGTCCATCGCGACCAGCGGCTGCCCGATCGGCTGATCGCCGTTGCCAAAGAAGCCGCCGAGAAAGGTATTGATGTCCGGTATGCCATCGAAGGTGGTGCCGAGCTCCGAGCTCGGGAAGCCGTCCAGGGTGAACGCGGTGTCGCTGACGACGAAACCGCCGACACTCAACGCGCGCGAGTTGAATCCGGGGACGTTGTTCAACACCGCCACGACACTCGAGCCGGGACTGACGTGTTGGAATTTTCGGGCGTTCACCGTGGCAATGGCCTTTTCCGCCCCCACGATCAGCACGCGCTGCAATTGGGTGGGGGCCGGCGCAATGGCATTGCCCGGTGGGGGATCGGCCGGGCCTGCCGCGGCCAATGACTGACTGCTGGCGTTGCTCCGGCTCGCGGTTTGCGTCGCCGCAAACGCCGGCGCCGCCGCCATCAGCGCCATGCATGGGACGACCACCGCCATTGGAGCGATGATCTGTCGGACGACCTTACGGATCTCACTGGACATTAGAGGTTTCTCCTACATCGGGTCACGATACGGCCGTGCCAAAAGGCCAATAGGGTACGGTCGGCAGGCCGCGCTGAGCCGACCGCTGGAATTCGCTGCTGATATTGATAGCGCTGATGGTAGTCGACGAAGATTGCAGTAACGTTACACACAGACCGTCATGTGGAGCGCAAATGACGCGGCCTCGCAGATCATGTCCGGCGCCGCCCGAAAGGCACGGCGATATTGTGGTCTGCATTCGACTTCCCCTGTGCGCAACACTTGGTTTCCGGGACGATCCGCGTCCGGAAATAAAGCGCTCGCTGGTCACCTAAAACGTTTAATGCACCCCAGTTAAACGATATACCTGTCTGCATCCCGTGTCAACGGGCGGGACGCTGTTTCCCGCAAAAAAATACCATTGTTGCGAATACACAACAGACACACGAAGGCCCCCTGCCAGCCACCGCAGCAGCGTTGGCGCCGCGCGTCCACTGCGTTGGATCACCCATTTTGGACCGGGCGGTCAAATGCCGGAGCACCGCTTCGGTCCGCGCGGCGGGCATACCCCCAAGCGCCGCGCGGCAGGCCCGCGACTCATGCGAAATCGCCGTAGGGCAGCCACACGTTCTTGATCTGGGTCGCCTGGCGCAGGAAGGCGCGGCCCTCGCCGTGCCGCACGGACATCCAGTCGCGGGCGCGACCGTGATTGACCCACGTGCGCTTGATCGTCGCAGCGGACCATGCCTCCACCTGCGCGCTGCCTTCCTTCGTGCCGAAGTACCAGACACAGTCGACCTGATCATGCTGCGCCAGCGTCTCGGTCAGCTCGTCGCGCTCGCCCGTCACGATGTTTACGACGCCCGCGGGCACATCGGAGATTTCCAGCACCTGACACAGATCCATCGCCGGCAGCGGCATGCGCTCGGACGGGATCATCACGCAGCGATTGCCCATCGCGATCACCGGCGCAAGCAGCGAGACGAAACTCAACAGCGGCGCCTCGTCGGGACACATCACGCCGATGATGCCGATCGGCTCGGGGACGGCGAGCGCAATGTTGCGCACCGGCGGGGGGTGAATCAGGCCATCGTATTTGTCGGCCCAACCGCCATAGGTGAACAGGCGCTCGATCGCCAGGTCCACCTCGGCGCGCGACTGCGCCGCCTTGCGGCCAGTCAGCCGCCCCAGGCGCGCGGCCAGCTCATCCCGCCGCACCGCGAGATTTTCCCCGATATAAAACAGGATTTGACTGCGCAGATGCGCGGTCGTATCACACCATTTCTCGGCGCGAAACGCCGCCTCGACCGCGTCACGGATGTCCTTGCGGTTGCCGCGCGACACCCAGCCGGCGAGCCGCCCCCGGGCATCGTGGATCGGCCGCGACAGTCCGCCGTCGGGTCGGGTCTGCTTGCCGCCGATGAAGTTCTTGAAGGTCCGGTCGATCAGGCCGGGCCGCCGCTCGTCCCCGGCCTCGGCGGCCGGCGCAGTCGCGGTCAGCGAATCAGCCAACATCTTCCCGGAGCGCTCCAGCCGGGCCGCGGCCGTCCCCGGCTGCTGCGCCCCGCTCGGTGCTGCATCCGCGCCGAGCGCGCCCCAGGCGTCGCGCTCGCGCAGGTAGTCGAGCATGCCCTCGAGCCCCCCTTCGCGCCCGAAGCCGCTCTCGCGGATGCCGCCGAATCCACAGGCCGCATCCAGCTGATTGGTGGTGTTGATCCAGACCACGCCCGCCTTGAGCTTCACGGCCAGCTCGAGCGCCCGGTTGATGTTCTCGGTGTAGAGCGTGGCGGCCAATCCATACTGTGTGTTGTTCGCGAGCTCGACCGCCTCGTGCAGGGTGCGGAAACTCGTCGCCGCCAGCACCGGTCCGAAGATCTCCTCGCGCCACACGACATTTGCGGTCGACACGTCCGTCAGCAGCGTCGGCGGATAGAAGGCGCCCTGCCGGGGCAGCGGGATCTGCGGCTGCCACACGGTTGCGCCCTGGGCCTGCGCCTGCTCGACGAAGCCCTGCACCCTGGAGCGGTGCGTCGGGCTGATCAGCGCGCCCATGTCGATGGCCTTGTCCAGCGGATCACCGATCCGGATGTGCTGCAGCCTCGCCTTGATCCGGCTCACCAGCGTGCCCATCACGCTCTCCTCGACGATGAGGCGTGATCCGGCGCAGCACACCTGCCCCTGGTTGAACCAGATCGCATCCACCAGTCCTTCGACGGCGGCATCGAGGTCGGCATCCTCGAAGACGACGAACGGCGACTTGCCCCCGAGCTCGAGCGTCAGCGACTTGCCCGTGCCCGCGGTGCTCTTGCGAATGATCCGGCCGACCTCGGTCGAGCCGGTAAAGGCGATTTTCGCGATCCCCGGATGGCCCACGATCAGCTCGCCCACCCGGCCGTCTCCGGTGAGGATATTGACCACCCCCGGCGGGATGCCCGCCTCGGCGCACAGGCTGGCGAAGAACAGCGCGGTGAGGCTGGTGTCCTCGGCGGGCTTGAGCACCACGCAATTGCCCGCCGCCAACGCGGGCGCGACCTTCCAGGCGAGCATCAACAGCGGAAAGTTCCACGGAATGATCTGTCCGACGACCCCGAGCGGCTCGTGGTCGGGAAGCTCGCGCGCCACCAGCTGCGCCCATCCGGCGTGATAGGTGAAATGCCGGGCCGCGAGCGGGATATCGAGGTCGCGCGTCTCGCGGATCGGCTTGCCGTTGTCCAGCGTCTCGAGCACCGCGAAGAAGCGACTGTGCTTCTGGATGAGGCGCCCGAGCGCGTACAGCGCCCGGGCCCGCTCGTAGCCGGATGTCGACCATGACGGGAACGCCGCCGCGGCGCTCTCGACAGCGGCATCGAGGTCTTCGGCGCAGCTCTGGGTAATGCTCGAGAGCACCTCGCCGTTGGCCGGGTTCACGCAGGGGATGGGCGGGGTCTGCCGGCAGGAGGGGCGCCATTGTCCGCCGATGAACAAGGAAAATCCGCCGGCGTGGGCCGCCAGCCACGCGCGCACGGCGCCGGCCTCCTCCGGCGCCGGACCGTAACTCAGCGTGTCAAAGATTTCCGGGACGCTGCTCATCGGGTCCGCGCTCCTGGTTCGATCGTCAGCTCAACGGATGGCGGTGGGCCGCCGAATACCGCCCGGTCATCTGGTGCTCGAGCTGGCGCTCGATGTCGCCAAGCAGCTTCGAGGCACCGAACCGGAACCGCTCGGGCACCAGCCATTGCTCGCCCAGTTCCTCTTTCACCAGCATCAGATAGGTCAGCGCAGTCTTCGCACTGGAGATCCCGCCCGCGGGCTTGAACCCCGCCTGCTGCCCGGTCCGGTCGGCGAATTCCCGGATCATGCGCATCATGACCAGGCTGACCGGCAGCGTGGCGTTGACAGGCTCCATCCCGGTGGAGGTCTTGATGAAATCCGAGCCCGCCATCAGCGCCACCAGCGAGGCTTTGGCCACTTTGCCGATCGAGCCCAGTTGCCCGGTGCCGAGGATGGTCTTCATGTGAACCGACCCGCAGGCCGCGCGAAATGCCCGGACCTCCTCATAGAGCGCCCGCCAGTCCGACAGCAACACGTGACGGCGGCTGATGACCACGTCGATTTCGGTCGCGCCGGCCTCGATCGAGCGGCGAATCTCCTCGAGGCGCAACTCGAACGGCGAGAGCCCCGCGGGGAAACCGGTCGAGACCGCGGCAATGCCGATCGACGTACCCGCCAGCGCGGCGCGCGCGACCGGAACCATGTCGTGATAGACGCAGACCGCCGCGGTCGAAAGCGGCCGCTCGCCCCAATTCAAAGCCCGCAGCAGGTCCGGGCGAATCGGAGCCCGGGCCTTGGCGCACAGGCGCATGACGCGGCCCGCGGTGTCATCGGCCGACAGCGTGGTCAGGTCCATCAGGGAGACCGCCTTGAGGAGCCAGGCGCACTGCCAGATCTTCTTGACGGTGCGGCGCTTCGGCAGCGTGGCCACGCGCCGCTCGACGGCCGAGAGATTCACCCGGACGCGATCGACCCAGCCGGCGTCAAATTCGATCCCCTGCGCGCGCGGCGCCGCGGTCTCGGCCTTGGCCCGCCCCGCGACCAATCTCGGAAATCCGCTGTTCGCATCAGGGCCGGCAGTCGAATTCATGTGACACCCATTGCGGCCGCATTTCGCCTCCAGAGCGCATGTGGACCACTTGGTCAAGTACGGTATCGAAGCGCGGCATTGAAGTCAACGGACCGCGCCGTTTGATTTTTGCCACTCCCATCGCAGCGCTCCGTCCGCGACGGCGATCGCACAACGCCAGGCAACGCTCGCGACAACCTCGGCATCGAGGTGTGCGCGCCCGCGGATATTTCACCGCCACGCCTCAGGCGAATTCTGTTGCAATTATTGGAAACTTCCCGTCACTGAACTTTCGCAACCCGCTGCTCGCGCAGCGCCTCGGCGCACGCGCATCTTAACCGGGATCCGCTCGAGTCGCGGCACTCACGCGCCCCGGCGCCCCATTGCGGTGCGCACCCGCCCGCGGCGCCCTCCCCCGGTGCAACGCGCCTGGTCCGGTCCGTAATGTTTGGTCCCGCGCGCCGCTCTCTTACCGCTATCATCCTCTGGCGCTCGCGGCGCACACCGCACATCCCGCCCGGGCCTCGCGCCGCGCCGTTGCGAGAGCCGCGCGCCAGCGAGCCTGGCCGGTACACGAGCGATGCGCACGGCTCGCTCGATGGCGGAACCCATGGAGCGTCGCGCCGCTTTGACTACTTGGTCAAGTGTATCTAGACTCGTTGCTGAAGACTTGCCTGCGCAAGTCGTTCCCGGACCGATGCGGGCAGGGCGGGCGCCGCGTGGCCCATACAGGCGGGAGCGCGCCGGGGAGTTCGACCGCAAGTCATTGAAAACCACGGTATCCCCGGGGATGACCGCGAAGATTGGGGTGGAGTCGGAAAATGCCGCGAGCGATCGTTGTCGTCCTGGATTCGATGGGTGTGGGAGCGGCCGCGGATGCGGCCGCATACGGCAACAACGGCGCCGACACCTTCGGGCACATCGTGGAGGCATGCGCCGCGGGGCGCGCCGACAGCGAGCAGCGCCGCGGGCCGCTCGAGCTGCCGCACCTGGCGGCCCTGGGCCTGGTCGATGCGGCGGAAGCGGCCCGCAACGCGCCGCTGCCCATCGAGCGCCCGGCGCTGCGCACGGGTCGGTTCGGCTACGCGGCCGAGCGCAGCCGCGGCAAGGACACCCCGAGCGGCCATTGGGAAATGATGGGGCTGCCGGTCGAGTTCGATTGGGGTTACTTTCCAGACACACAACCGTGTTTTCCCGCCGAACTGATCCGGGCGCTGATCGCGCGCGGCGGGATCAGCGGAATCCTCGGCAACCGGCATGCCTCGGGGACCCAGATCATCGCGGAGCTCGGCGAGGAGCACCTGCGCACCTTGCACCCGATCGTGTACACATCCGGCGATTCGGTGCTGCAGATCGCCGCTCACGAGGAGCACTTCGGACTGGGCAGGCTGTACGCGCTGTGCGATGTCGCGCGCAAGCTGGTCGATCCCTATCAGATCGGCCGAGTCATCGCCCGGCCCTTCATCGGGGAGTCCGCCGCGACCTTCGTGCGGACGGGCAATCGCCACGACATCGCGACGCCCCCGCACGGTCCCACGCTGCTCGACGTCGTGAAGGACGCCGGCCGCGAGGTCGTGTGCGTAGGCAAGATCGCCGACATCTTCGCCCACAGAGGAGTGACGCGCACGCTCAAGGCGCACGGCAATCAAGCGGTGATGAACAGCCTCCTCGAGGCGATGGCGAACACGCGCGACGGCAGCCTGTTGTTCGCCAACTGCGTGGACTTCGACACGAACTTCGGACATCGGCGCGACGTCAGCGGTTACGCCCGCGCGCTCGAGGAATTCGATCGGTGCGTACCGCGCCTTTGGGAGGCGATGCGCCCGGACGACGTCAGCATAATCAGCGCCGACCACGGCTGCGACCCGACCTTCCCGGGCACCGATCACACGCGCGAATACGTTCCCGTGCTCGCGTTCGGCGCCGGCGTCGCGCCCGGCTCGATCGGCCGGCGCGCCAGCTTCGCGGACATCGGCCAAAGCCTCGCGCGCCACTTGCGCGTGACACCCCTCGCCCATGGCGAGTCATTCCTGTAAAGGATCCATCCCACGACGTAACGTGCGCGCATCCCGCCCCGCGCCACCGAGCCGCACGATCCACGCGATGGCCATGAGTTGGCGTGATCGGCGGTTCCACGAGCACAGGGCTCGAGATGCGCGCGGGCACCGTGCGCAGCGCAGCTCGAATTTAGCGACCAGTTGTTTTCTCGACAGTTTTCCGCAGGCCCGGCCGGCCCGATCGGCCGGCAGCCGCGATCGCCCTTGGAGTGATGCATGAATGAGCCGGTAGAACTGGAAACGCACGGTTTCGAAACGCTCGGCGTGGCACCGGTACCCGAGTCGGCCAGAACCATGCGTCCCGGATCGCTGTTCGTGATCTGGGCGTTGGCATCGGCCTCCGCGACCACGCCGGTGATCGGCCTGGTGCTGCACGGCATCGGCCTGTGGGATTTCCTCTGGATCAACCTGCTGTCCCTGGCGGTCGGCCTGGTGCCGGCGATGCTGTTCGCGCACATGGGGCGGCAAGTGCCGATCATCTCCATGGTGATGGGGCGCCGGACTTACGGCATCGGCGGCGCGACCCTGCTTTCGGTGTTGTACACCATCGTCGGCGCCGGCTGGTTCGGCCTGAACACCGATGTGGGCGGGCAGATTCTGCGGATGCTGTTTCCGGGCTTCGGCATGACCTGGTACCTGGTGCTCGGGGCGATCCAGATCGCGCTGGTTTTCTTCGGCATGGAGGTGCTGAGAAAATTCTACAACTACACCGCGCTGGTGTTTCTCCTGTGCTATGCGGTGCTCTCGTATTATCTGTTCACCCGCTATCCTCTGGTCATACCGGTCACGAGCGGCGCGGTGGCCTGGGGCCGGGACATCGACCTGATCCTCAGCTTCAGTCTGCTCGCCTGGGCCTATATCTTCCCGACGGTCACCCGCTTCTGCCCGGCGCCGACGCCCAGAGAAAGCCCCGTCACTCGCGCCTGGTACATGCTGGCGCCGAGCATCGGGGTCATGTCCGCCGTGCTGGTGATGGGCATTCTCGGCCTGATTGCGCTGCGCATGACGGGCGACTGGAACGTCGCGATGCTCGGCAAGAGCCTGCCCGTCTGGGGCGAGATCTCCGCCATCGGCGTGATCCTGGCGATCGCGCACACCAACGCCATGAATCTGTATCCGGCCGTCACCACCTTCATCGCGGTCGTCAACGTCACCGACAAGAAGCCCCACCGCATGCTGCAGCCGACGACGGTCATCGTGCTCGGCGTGTTCTCCACGCTGCTGGCGATCGTCGGCATCCTCGGCTACATCCAGGGCTTCCTGTCGATGCTCGGCGCGCTGCTGTTCCCCTTCACCTTCATCCTGATCATCGACTGGTTCCACGGCCGTTACTACCGGGACTCGATATCGCTGTTCTACCGGCCGGCGAAGAGCTTCGCGGATCTGTTCGCGTGGCCGGCGCCGTGGGCCATCGCCACGATGCTCGCCGGAATCGCCCTCGGCGAATGGGGCGATCCGTTTCCGAAGACCGTGGGCCGCTTCATTCCCTGGCAGGTCTGCTGCGCACTGTTTGTATCGCTCATCTATTACCTTGGGCTGCGCGTCGCGGGGCGGCTGAGGATGCCGCCACGGCAGGCATGAGCGATGCGCGTTCGCCTGCGCAATTGAATGGGACGGGAGCGAACCCCCGTCCCACACCACTACACGGTTGGGGCCGGACGCACGCTGACGGACCTGGACGCCCCCTCGCCTGGTCAGCATCCGGCCCCGACTGTGTACCGTCCCAACGGTTTCCCGCCTCAGGTGAGCGGCCGGAGCGGCTCGCGGTCGCGAGGCGCGCGGCGGCGGCATTCGTTTGCACCTGCACAACGGCGGCGGCGAGCCGGTGAGCGCGACGGTACGGGACTCGAGCTACCGCCGGGACGAGCGTCGTCTGAGGATCGGTGCCGGCCGCACTGGCGCGCTGTTATGGCGTCTGAGCGACAGCCGCCACGGGTATGACCTGAGCGTGAGTACCGCTGGCGCCTTGCCGGCCACGTTGAAGACGGGCACGAGAGCCTCTCCGATCCGGCGAACGTCGCGCCCGTTCTGAGGTAACGGGCCGCAGGACCGCAGGACCGCAGGACCGCGGCGAGGCGCGCACGCTGCCGGCGTCTGCCCCCGGCGTGGCGCGTCGCGCGCGAAATTCGCGGCGCACGGCCCGATCGGTGCCCAGTTAAACGTTTTTCTTGCCGTGTTCGTCGGAGTATACTCCGGCTCGACCCGGTGTAAAGGGGACCGGCTGGGGGCCGACCGCGAGCGCCAAATGGCAACCATAAAAGACGTCGCAGCGAAAGTCGGGGTATCAGTTGCCACCGTTTCCAACGCGCTCAACGACAAGCCGAATGTCGGCTCCACCGTGCGCCGCAAGGTCCTGCGCGCGGCCACGGAACTCGGCTACCGCCCGCATCGCGCCGCCCAGGCGATGCGCAAAGGCCGCACGCGGGCGATCGGCCTGGTGCTGCCCGATCTCACCAATCCCTTCTTCCCCCAGCTGGCGCAGACGGTGGAGAACAAGGCCCGCAAGCTCGGCCTGCTGGTCTGCCTCATCGACAGCCAGGACAGCGCCGAGGGGGAAGCCGACGGCTTGACGCTGCTCGCCCAACACGGTGTCGACGGCATCATCTGGTGTCCGGTCGGCCCGCGCATTCCGCAGCCGATACACACCCTCGGCCGGCCGGTGGTGCTCGTCGATCGCCCGCGGCCGGGATTTGCGGTCGTTCACTCGAACAATCTCATGGGCGGGCGACTGCTCGCCGAGTACGCTTTGCGGCAAGGCCACCGGCGGGTGGGCCTGCTGTCCGGGCCGCGCAGCGTGGCGAGCGCTCAGCAGCGGCGCAACGGCTTCCTCACCGCCCATCCGCAGCGGCTCGAGATCGCCTGGGAAGTCCGAGTGGGATTCGACGGCCTGCTCTCGCCGGAGGCGCGCGCCGTCCTGCTGGAGCGCCGGGGCGCCACCCTCATCGTCGCCGGCAACGATCTCATCGCGATCAACGCGCTGCGCTTGCTCACCCAGCAGAACGTTCGGGTCCCCGACGATGTCTCGATCGTCGGATTCGACGACATAAGCTGGGCACGGATCGTCAGTCCGCGCCTGACGACCATCGCGCAACCGCTCGCGGCCATCGGCACTCGGGCGGTGCAGCTGCTGCAGGAGCGCATGTCCGGGACGGCGATCGCCAGCCGCGCCACGGTATTCGACGTCACGCTGGTCGAGCGCGAGTCGGTCAAGAGCATCTGAACATCGATTATCCGCCTGAAGGAGACTATGGAGTGAGCAAGACACCTCGCATCGTCGTGGTCGGCAGCGCCAACACCGATCTGCAATTCATGAGCGACACCCTGCCGCGCGGCGGGGAAACGATCTTCGGCACGGGATTTGACATGGGCTTTGGCGGCAAGGGCGCCAACCAGGCGGTTGCGGCCAGCCTGTGCGGGGCGCATGTCGGAATGGTCGCGGCGGTGGGTGGGGACCTGCTCGGCACCGAGACGGTCCGCAACTTCAAGTCCCTGGGGGTGGATACCTCCGGGGTGCGGGTGATTGACGAGGCGGCCACGGGCGCGGCGCTGATTCTGGTCGAGCCCAATGGGGAGAACCGCATCATCGTGGTCAAGGGCGCCAACGACCTGCTCGGCCCGGCGGACGTGGACGCCGCGGCGAGCCAGCTGGCCGCCGCGGACATGATCCTGCTGCAGTTCGAGATTCCCCTCGAGACGGTCTATCACACGATCCGCTTCGCCAAGGCGCACAACGTGCGCTGCATGCTCAATCCGGCGCCGGCGCTGCCGGCGAATCTCGCCGAGCTCGGCGCGGCGGACTATCTGATCGTGAACGAGACGGAAGCCGAGGTGATGACCGGCCGCACGGCGCGCTCGGAATCGCAGCTCGAGGGCTGCCTCGATCAGCTGCTCGGCAGCGGCTTTCGCCGCGTGGTGCTGACGATGGGGTCCAAGGGGGCGCTGCTCGCCACGCCGAGCGAGCGGGTGCACCTGCCGCCCTTCCCGGTCCGCGCCGTCGACACCACCGGCGCGGGCGATGCGTTCATCGGCAGCCTGGCGACATTCCTCGGCGAGGGCATGGCGGAGCAGGAGGCGGTCACGCGGGCCAACCTGTATGCGGCGCTCTCGGCAACCCGCGTCGGCACGCAGAAATCCTTCGCCCGGCGCGCGGAGTTCGAGGCCGAGCTGGCCCGCCGGCGCAAGCCGGGCGCGGCGAGCCCACGGCAATGATTTCTCTTCCATAAATCCGGATCCCCGGGGGGGCTGACCGCAATGTTTATCGTGCAAAATTACGCTCTGGCCGTCGTGTTCTGCGTGCTCACGATGCTGTGCTGGGGTTCGTGGGCGAACGCCCGCAAACTCGCCCCCGCCGGCTGGCGCTTCGAGCTGTTCTACTGGGATTACGCCCTCGGGGTGCTGCTGATCTCATTGCTCTTCGGCATCACCCTCGGCAACGCCGGCCACGCCGGCCGACCGTTCTTCGCCGATCTGCAGCAGGCGAGCGCCTCGAGCCTCGGACATGCGCTCTTTGGCGGGGTGGTGTTCAACCTCGCCAACATCCTGCTGGTCGCGGCGATCGAAGTCGCCGGCATGGCCGTCGCCTTCCCCGTCGGCATCGGGCTGGCGCTGGTGCTCGGGGTCATCCTCAACTACATCGCCGTCCCGGTCGGCAACCCCGCGCTGCTCGCCGTGGGGGTCGCGCTGGTGACGCTGGCCATCGTGCTCGATGCGGTCGCTTACCGCCGTCAGGCCAGAAGCGCCGTGCGCATGAGCATGAAGGGCCTGCTGCTCTCGCTCGCCTGCGGGGTCTTCATGGGCGTCTTCTACCGCTTCGTCGCCGCATCGATGTACCCCAACCCCGCCCATCCGCTGCCCGGACTGATGGGTAGCTACGCCGCCGTGTTCGTCTTCGCCGTCGGGGTCTTTCTCAGCAACTTCCTCTGGAACACCATCGCCATGCGCTGGCCGGTCCAGGGCGATCCGGTGCCCTTCTCGCACTACCGGCGCGGCCGCCTCAGCACTCACCTGGCCGGCCTTCTCGGCGGGGTGATCTGGGGCATCGGCATGTCGCTGAACATCATCGCCTCCGGCCGCGCCGGCTTCGCCATCTCCTACGGCCTCGGCCAGGGCGCCACCATGATCGCCGCCCTGTGGGGCGTGTTCGTCTGGCGCGAATTCAAAAATCCCGCCCGCGGGGTCACCGCTCTGCTCACCTTCATGTTCATCTGCTTCATCTGCGGCCTGGGCGTGATCGTGTTGTCCAGAACGTTCGGTTAGCCGAAGATGACGCGTGGATCTGCGCCGCGATTCCTCACAACCGCCGGCACGCGCGCCGCGGCGCGCGCCGGCGCGCACCCTGTCATGACGCGGAAGTTTCCGGAGTGCACCCCATGAAGATGCGATTCTCGTCCATTCTGCGCACCATCGCCCTGTCGGCCGTGCTCGTTGTGGCGCAACTGACCGGCTGCGCCTTCGCCAGCGCCCATGCCGGCACCGGCCCGAAGGTGATCTTCGATGAGGACGAGATGGGTCCCGGGGGCACGAACATCCAGGCCACCCTGATGCTCGCCGAGGACAAGAGCATCGATCTGCTCGGCATCACCGTTCCGACCGGGGACGGCTGGCGCAACGAGGAGATCGCGCACGTGCTGCGGGCGCTGCAGATCGCCCACCGCGGCTCCATCCCGGTGTATCCGGGCGCGGAATTTCCGCGACGGGGCATTCATGCGCCACTGGCCCTCTGAAGGCACGCGGGACTGGACGCCGCTGCATCCCAACAGGCCCGGTTGGGTCCCGCCCCTGCCCGAAGGCGAGCCGACCATCCACGCCCGCAAGGAGAACGCCGCCCTGTTCATGATTCGGATGGTGCACAAATATCCGCACCAGGTCACGATCCTCGCCGCCGGACCGTTGACCGACATCGCGCTTGCGGCGAGCCTCGACCCGCGGTTCGCCGCGCTCGCCAAGCAGCTGGTGTTCATGGGCGGCAGCTTCAACCCCCAGACGGCCGACACGCCGTTCGCCCACGCGAGCGATTACGTCAATGCGCCGCGGCAGGAGTTCAACGTCCGATTCGATCCGGAGGCCGCCGCGATCGTCCT
>DAHXNV010000023.1 GCA_027365225.1 Gammaproteobacteria bacterium | reverse complement strand
CGATGAGCGCAGCCGCGCAATGGCAATTGGTTGCCGTCCTGGGACGGCGCAGAGGCTCCCTGACGAGGTGATAGCGATGGACGTTGTCGAGAGAATCAAGAGTGAGATCGGCGCGCAGCCGGTGGTGCTGTTCATGAAGGGTACGCCGGACTTTCCGCAGTGCGGCTTCTCGGCGCGCACGGTGGCGGTGCTGCGCGCGCTCGGGGTGCAGTTCAAGGCGGTCAATATCTTCGAGGACCCCGAGCTGCGCGAGGAACTCAAGCGTTTTTCCAACTGGCCGACGTATCCGCAGTTGTACGTCAACGGTGAGCTGCTCGGCGGGTGCGACATCGTGCTCGAGATGTACGAGAGCGGCGAGCTGCAGAAGGTGCTGGGGGGCGATGAGGGTATGCACGGCGTGACGGCCTGAGCCGCGTCCCGCGGCGCGCGCCGCTAGATGTCTTCTCCGGGATCGATCTCGCTGGCGGTGACCTGCCAGCCGAGCATCTCGGCGCGCGCCTGCGCCTCGGTGAAGCTCGCGCGCAGGCGGTTGCAGACCAGGCAGAACAGATCCGCGGTGCGCTCGGCGTCGTAGCGCGCCGAATGCGCGCTGCTGCGGTCCCAGTCGAGCCCGCAGACCTGGACGGCCCGGGCGAGCACCGTCTGGCCGAGCGCGGCGCCCGCGAGCGTGGCGGTGTCGAAACACGAGAACGGGTGGAACGGATTGCGCTTGATCTCGGTGCGCCGGATCGCGGCATTGACGAAGCCGAGGTCGAATGCGGCGTTGTGCCCGACCAGGATGGCACGCCGGCAGCCATGACTCCTGATCGCATGGCGGATCTCCCGAAATACGCGCTGCAGCGCGTCGCGCTCGGGCAGAGCAGGACGCAGGGGGTGATACGGGTCGATGCCGTTGATCTGCAATGCCGCCGGCTCGATGTGCGAGCCCTCGAACGGTTTGACGTGATAGCAATGGGTTGCCCCACGGCGCAGCACGCCCTGCGCGTCGAGATCGATCAGCACCGCGGCGATCTCGAGCAGCGCGTCGGTGGCGGCATTGAAGCCGCCGGTTTCCACGTCGACCACGACCGGCAGAAAGCCGCGAAAGCGGTTCGCCATCGCCAGCCCCGGCGGCGCCGCATGTGACTCGGGCTGCTCGCTCATTCCAGTCGCTCCAGTTGCCAGCCGATGCGCTCCGCGGCGCGCAGCGGGATCAGCTCATCGTCCCCGAACGGATAGGCGGCCGGCACGGTCCACGGCGCCTTGACCAGCCTGAGGCGGCCGCTGTTGCGGGGCAGGCCGTAGAAATCCGCGCCATGCTCGGCCGCGAAGCTCTCCAGCCGATCGAGGGCGCCGATCGCCTCGAATGCCTCGGCGTACAGCTCGAGCGCGCCGTGCGCGGAGAAGATCCCGGCACAGCCGCATGCGCTTTGCTTGGCGGCACGGGCGTGCGGGGCGCTGTCGGTGCCGAGGAACAGCCGTGAGCTGCCCGCGCGTACCGCCTCGCACAGTGCCTGCCGGTTGGCCTCGGACTTCAGCACCGGCAGACAGTAGTGGTGCGGGCGGATGCCCCCGGCGAACAGCGCATTGCGGTTCATCAGCAGGTGCTGGGGCGTTACCGTAGCGGCAATTCCCGCGCGCGCGCCCAGGACGAACTCGACGGCAGCGCGGGTGGTGATGTGCTCGAAGACGATCCGCAGAGCGCTAAAGCGCTCGGCCAGCGGCGCCAGCACCGTCTCGATGAAGCGGGCCTCCCGATCGAAGACATCGACATCCGGATCGGTGACCTCGCCGTGCACCTGCAGCGTCAGCCCCACCTCCTGCATGCGCTCGAGGACCGCGTATACGTGACTGATCTGCGTGACGCCGGCATCCGAGTGCGTGGTCGCGCCGGCCGGATACAGCTTCAAGCCGAGCACGAAGCCGCTCGCGTGGGCCCGATCGACCTCCTCGGGCGGGGTCTGATCGGTCAGGTACAGGCTCATCAGCGGATTGAAGCGCGCTCCGGGGGGCACCGCCGCGAGGATACGGCGGCGGTATTGGTGCGCCTGCGCCGTGGTGCACACCGGCGGGCGCAGGTTCGGCATGATGAGCGCGCGCGCGAAGCGCGCGGCGCTGAAGGGAACGACTGCTTGCAGCGAGCGCCCATCGCGCACGTGCAGATGGAAGTCATCGGGCTCGCGCAGCGTGAGGGCGAGGGCAGTCATGCGGGGCGACTCTCGAGGGACTGCAGCACATTCTGCCCCAGCAGCAGCTCGAGTGCGAAGCGCACGCCGAAGCCGGTCACTTCCGTGTTGATGTGTCCGAGCCCGCCGGCGCGCGTGGCCGAGGCCAGATCGACATGCGCCCAGGGGATTTGCGCCGGCACGAACCGGCCGAGAAAGCGCGCGGCCAGGATGTGATCCCCCTTGCCCTCGATGGCACACTGCAGGATGTCGGCGACCTTGCTCTCGAGGTCGGCGTCATAATCGGCGTCGAACGGGAATGGCCAGACCCGCTCGCCGCTGGCGCGGCCGGCCGCGACCATGGCCTCGGTCAGGGCGGGACGGTTGGCGAATACCCCGCTCATGCGCTCGGTGAGCGCATACACGCACGCGCCGGTCAGCGTCGCGAAGTCGATCATCAGCCGCGGGCGGGTGCGGGCCGCCAGCGCGAGCGTGTCGGCGAGCGCCATGCGTCCCTCGGCGTCCGTGTGAATTACCTGAATGGTGAGGCCGTTGGCCGCACGGACCACCTCCTGGGGCCGGTAGGCACTCGGGCCGATGTGATTCTCGCTGATCGCGAGCCACGCATCGGCGGCGATGGGCGCGCGCAACTCGGCGAGCGCGAGCAGCGTGGCGAGCGCCACGGCGCTGCCGCCCATGTCGGTGTGCATCTCGAGCATGGCGCGGTGCGGCTTGAGGTTGACCCCGCCGGTGTCGAATACGATGCCCTTGCCGACCAGCGCCAGATCGGGAGCCGCCGCCGCGCGCCGGCGGCTCGGCCGGTACTGCAGGTGCGCGATGCCTGCGTCGCGGTGTGCGTTGCCGGCCGACACGGCGAGGAATGCGTGCGCGCCGAGCCGCCGCAGCGCCGGCTCGCCGAGCCAGCGCATGGTCAGTCCGTGGCGGCGCGCGAGGCGCGCGATCACGGCGCGGTAGCCGCTCGAGTCGAGCATGTTAGGCGGCAGCGCGGTCAACCAGCGCGCGAGATTGGTGCCCGCGGCGCTCGCGGCCGCGTGGCGTGTATCGAGCGGCGTGTCGGCCGGGAGCACGATGCGCCGCAGGGGCGCGGCGGCCGGCGCATCGCTCTTGAACGCCGGCAGCTCGAACGCCTGCGCGAGCGCCGCGGCGAGCAGAGCCTCGAGCCAGATGGAACTCGTTGCCCGCGCTGCGAGCGCGATCAGTCCGGCGCTGCGCGGCGCCCGCGCCGCGCTCTCCTTGAGCATGCGGCCGGCGAGCTGCAATTGCTCGAACGGGGATGCGCCATCGGCGAGGAAGCCGAGCACCGCCAACGTCTGGCGCCGGTTGGCAAGGGTGGTGCTGCGCAGCGTGCCGGCTCGCGGCCGCGCGCGCGCGTGCAGCGCGCCCCAGCGCTCGTGCTCGGGCAAGCCGGCCAGGGTCTCTCTTGCGGCAGACTCGGGCATCACCACAAGGAGGGCGTCGAGCTCGCCGAATGTGCGCGCGCGCACGATTTCAGGGCGCGCGGCCGCCGCCAGCGGCGCAACAGCCGGCCGCGCGCGCCCGGCTGCGCCCGGCCGTTGCTTGACCATGGGGGATGAAACCCGGATTATTGCGCGGCTCATTGACGGACGGCTTTCGCTCGCAGGGAACGCTGGCGGCGCATCCTACTCCATTCGGCAACGGGGTTTCGCACCGGGCGTGTGCGCCGTAGGGCCCGAGGCGGCGCCACCGGGCTTGAGCGGCGGACGTCGAATCAACCGACCCTTGGGGCTCGCGGGCCGGATGGCGCGAGACAACGTGTGAGATCGCATGACCGAACCGCCAAAACTTTCAGACATCGATCCGGTTGAGACCCGCGAGTGGCTCGAGTCGATCGACTCGGTGCTCAAGACCGAAGGGCCGCTGCGGGCGCACTTCCTCCTCGAGCGGCTGATCGACCACGCGCGCCGCGGCGGCGCGTACCTGCCGTTCACGGCCAATACCGCCTACGTCAACAGCATCCCGCCGGGGCGCGAGCCGGCCTATCCTGGCAACCGCGAGCTCGAGAAGCGTATCGAGGCCTACATTCGCTGGAACGCGCTCGCGATGGTGGTCGCGGCGAACCGCAAATCCTCCGAGTATGGCGGACACCTGGCGAGCTACGCCTCCTCGGCGACACTCTACGAGGTGGGTTTCAATCACTTCTGGCGCGCGGCCTCGAGCGAGCATCCCGGCGATCTGGTGTTCTTCCAGGGGCACTCCTCGCCCGGGATCTACGCGCGGGCCTATCTGGAGGGGCGGCTGAGCGAAAGTCAGCTGCAGCACTTCCGCCAGGAGGCGGGCGGTCCCGGCGAAGGGCTCTCGTCGTATCCGCATCCGTGGCTGATGCCCGATTTCTGGCAGTTTCCGACGGTCTCGATGGGACTCGGACCGATGCAGGCGATCTTCCAGGCCCGCTTCATCCGCTACCTGGAACACCGCGGATTGGCCGCGCCCTCGGATCGCAAGGTATGGGCGTTCCTCGGCGACGGCGAGATGGACGAGCCGGAGTCGATGGGCGCGCTCACCATGCCGGTGCGCGAGGGCCTGGACAACCTGGTGTTCGTCATCAACTGCAATCTGCAGCGGCTCGACGGACCGGTGCGCGGCAATGGCAAGATCATCCAGGAGCTGGAGGCCGCCTTTCTCGGCGCTGGTTGGAACGTCATCAAGCTGCTGTGGGGCTCGCGCTGGGATCCGCTGCTCGCGCGCGACACCGAGGGCGTGCTACGGCGGTTGATGGAAGAGTGCGTCGACGGCGAGTATCAGAATTTCAAGGCCAAGGGCGGCGCCTATACCCGCGAGCACTTCTTCGGGAAGTATCCGCAGCTGCGCGCCATGGTCGCCAATATGTCCGACGAGGAGATCTGGCGGCTGAACCGCGGCGGACACGATGCGCGCAAGGTCTACGCCGCATACGCGGCGGCGCAGGCGCACCAGGGCCAGCCCACGGTGATTCTGGCCAAGACGGTCAAGGGCTTCGGACTCGGCAAAGGCGGGGAAGGCCAGATGGTCGCGCATCAGCAGAAGAAGCTCTCCGTGGAGGATCTGCGCGCATTCCGCGACCGCTTCCACATTGCGGTTTCGGACGAGGAGATCGAGCGGCTGCCGTTTTGCAAGCCGCCGGAGAACTCGGCCGAGGCCGTCTATCTGCGCGAGCAGCGCGCGCGTCTGGGCGGACATCTGCCGGCGCGCCGGCGCGAGGCGCCGCCGCTCGCCGTGCCGCCCCTCGAGACGTTCGCTGCGGTGCTGGAGGGGACCGGCGAGCGCGAGATCTCGACCACGATGGCGTTCGTGCGCATCTTGACGGCGCTGCTGAAGGACAAGAGCATCGGCAAGAACGTCGTGCCGATCGTGCCCGATGAGGCGCGCACCTTCGGGATGGAGGGCCTGTTCCGGCAAGTGGGTATTTATTCCTCGGTTGGCCAGTTGTATACGCCGCAGGATGCCGACACGCTCATGTCCTACCGCGAGGACAAGAAGGGTCAGATCATCGAGGAGGGCATCAACGAGGCCGGCGCGCTGTGCTCGTGGATCGCCGCCGGCACCGCCTACAGCAACCACGGCATCAACATGGTGCCGTTCTACATTTTCTACTCGATGTTCGGCTTCCAGCGGGTCGGGGATTTCATCTGGGCGGCCGGCGATCAGCAGGTGCGTGGATTTCTCGTCGGCGCCACCGCCGGGCGCACCACGCTCGCCGGCGAGGGCCTGCAGCACCAGGACGGTCACAGCCAGCTCGTGGCCACCACGGTTCCGAATTGCATCGCCTACGATCCGGCCTTCGGCTACGAGCTGGCGGTGATCATCCAGGACGGCATGCGGCGTATGTATGTCGAGCAGGAAGGGATTTTCTACTACATCACCACGATGAACGAGAACTACCCGCAGCCGGCGCTGCCGAAGGGGGCGGAGGCTGGCATCCTGAAGGGTGCCTACCGGGTGCTCGCGGCCGGCAAGGGCGGGAAGCTGCGCGCGACGCTGCTCGGCTCCGGCACGATTCTGCGCGAGTGTCTCGCCGCAGCCGCGCTGCTCGAGGCCGACTACGGCGTGCGTGCCGAGGTGTTCTCCGTCACCAGCTTCAGCGAGCTGCGCCGCGAGGCGCTCGAGTGCGAGCGCTGGAACATGCTGCACGTCGGCAAGCCCCCCCGCGTGCCCTACGTGCGCGAGTGCTTCGCCGAGGCGAAGGGACCGTGCATCGCCGCGACCGACTACATGCGCGCCGTCGCCGATCAGGTCCGCGAATGGATGCCGGGCCGGTACGTGACGCTCGGCACCGACGGCTACGGGCGCTCCGATTCGCGCGCCGCGCTGCGCCGGCACTTCGAAGTCGACCGCAACTACATCACCGTGGCGACGCTCAAGGCGCTTGCCGATGACGGCCAGATCGAGCCGAAGGTGGTGAGCGGCGCGATGGACAAGCTCGGCGTGAGTGCCGAGAAGCCCGTTCCCTGGAAAGTCTGAAAGCGCAAGGCGAATACGCGATGAGCGCCGCAGAGAGCCTCGTAGAAGTACGCGTGCCCGACATGGGCAATTTCAAGGACGTCGCCGTCATCGACGTGCTCGTGAAAGTGGGTGAGCGCATCGACGCCGAGGCGCCGCTGGTGACGCTCGAGACGGAGAAGGCGACCATGGATGTGCCCTCGACCGCCGCCGGGGTGATCGAGAAGCTGCACGTCGGCAAGGGCGGTACGGTCTCGGCGGGGGACCTCGTGGCGACCGTGCGCAGCGCCGCAGCGGCTGCGCCGGCCGCGGCGGCGGCGCCCGCATCCGAGCCGGCCGGCGAGCCGCAAAGCGGCACGCAACCCGGCGAGGACAGCGGGGCCGGGCGGCTGCGGGGCGAAGCGCCGCCCGCCGCCGCAACCGCCCCCGCGCCCGCCGCGCCGCCGCAACCGCCCCCCGCGGCGCAAGCGTCGGGCCCGCAGTCGCCGCTGATCGACGAGCCGGGCTTCTCGCGCGCCCATGCCGGACCCAGCGTGCGCAAATTCGCCCGCGAGCTCGGTGTGGATCTGACACGCGTGACCGGCAGCGGGCTGAAGGGCCGCATCACGCACGATGACGTCAAGGCATTCGTGAAGGGCGCGCTCGCGGCGCCGGGCGGCGGCGCCCTGCCGGGGGTGCCGGTGGTCGACTTCGCCGCGTTCGGGCCGGTCGAGGTGCGGCCGCTGACGCGGGTTCAGCGGATCTCCGGGCCTCGGTTGCATGCCAGCTGGGTCAACGTTCCGCACGTAACGCAATTCGACGAGGCGGACATCACCGACCTCGAGGCGCTGCGCACGAGACTCAAGGACGGCGCGGTCGAGCGCGGTATCAAGCTGACACCTCTGGCGTTCATCGTGCGGGCTTGCGTGCGGGCGTTGCAGGCCTTCCCGGCGTTCAATGCCTCGCTCGATGCCACGGGCGCCAATCTCATCCTCAAGAAATATGTCCACATCGGCTTTGCCGCCGACACACCCAACGGGCTGATGGTGCCGGTGCTGCGCGACGCCGACCGGCAGGACGTCTACGAGGTGGCGCGCCAGTTGGGAGAGCTCTCGGGTGCGGCGCGCGCCGGCAAGCTGTCGGCGGCGCAGATGCAGGGCGGCTGCTTCACCATCTCCAGTCTCGGGGGCATCGGCGGCACCGCGTTCACTCCCATCATCAACGCACCGGAGGTCGCGATCCTCGGCGTGTCCCGCTCGTCCTACAAGCCGCTGTACCGAGACGGCCAGTTCGTGCCGCGGCTGATGCTGCCGCTGTCGCTCTCTTATGACCACAGGGTCATCGACGGGGCGGCCGCGGCGCGCTTCACCACGTTTCTGGCCGCGACCCTGGCCGATGCGCAGGCGCTGATCGAGGCGGTGCCGTGAGCCGTGTCGATCTGGTGGTGCCGGACCTCGGCAGTTTCACCGATGTGGCCGTGGTCGAAGTGCTGGTCAAGGCCGGCGATCGGATCGAAATCGATACCCCGCTGTTGACGCTCGAGACCGACAAGGCGTCGATGGATGTTCCGGCGGCGGCCGCGGGCGTCCTCGCCGAAGTGCTCGTCAAAGCAGGCGACAAGGTTTCCAAAGGCTCGCTGATCGGGCGCGTGGACGCGGAGGCCGGCGCGGCCGGGGCGGCCGCGGGCGAGGTATCCGCAGAGGAGCGTACGCCGGCGCGTGACGCTGCCGTGACAGCGGATGGACCCGCGGCGCAATCCGCGCCGGCACGGACGACCTCCGCGGCTTCGGGCGCGCCGCAGTCGGCGGCCGCCGCGAGCACCGGCTTCGATCGCTCCACCGAGCTGCTGGTGCTGGGCTCGGGACCGGGCGGCTACACGGCGGCCTTTCGGGCCGCGGATCTCGGCTTGCGGGTGACGCTGATCGAGCGCTCCGCCACGCTCGGCGGAGTGTGTCTGAACGTGGGTTGTATCCCCTCCAAGGCGCTGCTGCATGCCGCGAAGGTGATCACGGAAGCGCAGGAGATGGCGGCGCACGGCATCACCTTCGGGACCCCGGCGATCGAGCGGGCGAAGCTTCGGGAGTGGAAGGACTCGGTGGTGGGCAAGCTCACCGGCGGCCTGGCCTTGCTCGCCAAGCAACGCAAGGTGGATGTGGCGCGGGGCATCGGCCGGTTCGTCGGTCCCAACGTCATCGAAGTGACCGGGGCAGGCGGCACCGAGCGCATCCGCTTCGAACAATGCATCATCGCCGCCGGGTCCGAGTCCATCCGGCTGCCGGGCCTGCCCGATGATCCGCGGGTGATCGACTCCACCGGCGCGCTCGAGATCGAGCCGTTCGCCGGCCCGATGTTGGTCATTGGCGGGGGCATCATTGGTCTGGAGATGGCCTGCGTGTACGAGGCGCTCGGCACCGCGGTCAGCGTGGTGGAGCTGACGGGGCAATTGATGCCGGGATGCGATCCGGATCTGGTGCGACCGCTCGAGAAGCGGATCCGTCCACGCTATGAACAGATTCTGCTCGGCACCAAGGTGAGTCGCGTCGAGGCGCTCGAGGCAGGCCTGCGGGTGAGCTTCGACGGCGCGCAGGCGCCGCCGCCGAGGACCTATGATCGCGTGTTGGTCGCCGTCGGGCGCGCACCGAACGGGTTGCGCATCGGCGCGCAGGCCGCCGGGGTCAACGTTTCGCAGCGCGGCTTCATTCCCGTGGACAAGCAGATGCGTACCAATGTGCCGCACATCTTCGCGATCGGGGACATCGTCGGGCAGCCCATGCTCGCGCACAAGGCGACCCACGAAGCGAAGGTGGCCGCCGAGCTCGCCGCGGGTCACAAGCGCGCGTTCGACGCCCGGGTCATCCCTTCGGTGGCCTACACCGATCCGGAGATCGCCTGGGTGGGCCTGACGGAGACCGAAGCGAAAGCCAAGGGTGTGAAGGTCGAGAAGGCCGTATTCCCGTGGGCGGCGAGCGGCCGGTCGCTCTCGCTCGGGCGCGATGAGGGCATGACCAAGCTGGTGTTCGACCCGGATACGCGCCGCGTGCTCGGCGGCGGCATCGTCGGCACCAACGCCGGGGAGTTGATCAGCGAAATCGCGCTCGCAATCGAGACGGGCTGCGATGCGGCGGATATCGGCCTGACCATCCACCCGCACCCGACACTCTCGGAGACGGTGGGCGCGGCGGCCGAAGCCTTCGAAGGCACGCTGACGGATCTGTACATGCCGAAGAAGCGCTGAGCATGCTCAGCGCGGCGCGGCGCGCCGCTCGATCAGCCGCGTGGCCTTGCCCGGGGCCCGCTCGAGGGTGCCGGGCCGGTGCGCCACGACCGCGATGCTGACGCCCACGTAGGTTTTGATCTGGCGGGTCAGTTCGGCGGCGATCCTGCGCCGCGCCGCATCGCCCTCGTGATCATGCTCGAGCGTCTCGACGTGCAGCGTCAGATCATCGAGCGGGCCCTGGCGACTGATCTCGAGCTTGTAGTGCGGCGAGAGCCCCCCGGTGTGCGCGATCAGCGCCTCGAGCTGCGAGGGGAACACGTTGACGCCGTGGCTGACCAGCATGTCGTCGGTGCGGGCGAACACCCGGGCGATGCGCCGCATCGGGCCGCGCTGCGGCGGCAGCAATCGGGTCAGATCGCGGGTGCGATAGCGGATCACCGGCAGGGCCTCCTTGGTGAGCGTGGTGAGCACCAGCTCGCCCTCCTCGCCCTCGGGCAGCACCTGCCCGGTTTGCGGATCGATCACCTCCGGATAGAAGTGATCCTCCCACAGCGTCAGGCCCTCGGGGCCGCCGGCGCTCTCGCAGGCCACCCCGGGACCGATCACCTCGGCGAGGCCATACAGATCGAATGCCTCGAGCCCGAGTCGCGCCTGCAGCGCCGTGCGGGTCGCCTCGGCCCAGGGCTCGGCGCCAAAGATGCCGATGCGCAGGGAGCTCAGCTTCGCGTCGAGTCCGCGCCGCTCGAAGGTCTCGGCGAGGTTCAGCGCGTAGGAGGGAGTGGCCATCAGGATGTCGGGGCGGAAATCCTCGATGAGCTCGACCTGCCAGCCGCTGCGGCCGCTCGAGACGGGAATCACCGTGCAGCCGATCCGTTCGGCTCCCCAATGCGAGCCCAAGCCGCCGGTGAACAATCCGTAGTCGTAGGCGATGTGAACGATATCGCCGGTGCGCGCGCCGGCGGCGCGGATGCAGCGGCCCATCAGCGTGGTCCAGGTGTCGATGTCGCGCGCCGTATAACCGACCACCGTAGGCTTGCCGGTCGTGCCGCTCGAGGTGTGGATGCGCACGACTCGCGCACGCGGCACGGCGAACAGGCCGAATGGATAGTTGACGCGGAAGTCCTGTTTGGTCAGGAACGGGAATCGGGCGAGGTCCTCGAGCGTGCGCAGAGCATCCGGATGCACACCCCGGTCGGCAAAGCTGTGCCTGTAGTGCGGGACGTTCTCCCAGGCGTGGCGGATCGACCAGCGCAGGCGCTGAAGCTGTAGGTCCCGGATCTGTTCGACCGACTGGTGCTCTGGTGCGTCGATGTCCACCGCGCCCCCGCCGCTCATTCCCATGTGCGGTCCTCACGTCCGCAGGTACCCTGCGAGTCTACCAGTGCCGCCGCGGCACGCGCCCCCAGGGGGCCAGAGTGTGCGCGAGTGCTCGGAACGGCACAGGCCGGGCGTGTCGGCGCGCGCGCCCCCGTGCGGCGCACCGCCCACGAGCCAGGGACGGCCAGAACCGCAAGGCGACCGGCTCGATCGCGGCGGCTGGGCGCTCGCCGTGGCCGTTGCGGGTGAGGCCGCTTGCCGGCGGTGTCGCGGGCGGCCTGATCTACCGTCTGCTGCTCGAGGAGCGCGCTGCCGCGCCTGCTTAGGCGCAAACGCAGCCTCTAGAGCGAGCGCAGGCGCTCCAGGTAGCGCTGTTCATCGGGCATGCGTCCGGCGTGCTGAGCCTCCCACAGCGCCTCGGCGAGCGGCTCGAGCATCGCGTGCTCCGCGGCGTGCGCACTGCCGAGCCGAACGGTGAGGTCGCGGTGTACCCGGGCGATTCCCGCCGGCCGGTCGGTCGCCACCTGCTCGCGGATCGCCAGATGCAGGCTCATGTGCAGGAAGGGATTCTGCCGGCCGGCCTCCGGGGTGAACTGCGCCTCGAGCGCTTCGGGGGACTCGAGCACGGGCAGGTACTCGCGATGCTCCCCGATCACGGCGGCGATCTGTGCCTCGAGCGGCTCGAGCGGCTGGTGCGCGCTGAACTTGCGCCACGCCTCGAGGTACATCCGGCGCAGCTGCTCGCGGCTTTGCTGGGCAAACATGGGCATGGGCGCTAATCGGCTCTCCTGCGGCGGGGCGCGTACGCCTGGCGCGCCGGCGGGGCCGCGAGGCTCTTGCGAGGATACTCGCACAGATCCGCCAGAATGCAGCTCGGGCAGTGTGGGGCGCGCGCCGTGCACACGTAGCGGCCGTGCAGCAGCAGCCAGTGATGCGCATCGCGCTGAAACTCCTCCGGGGTGTTGGCCACCAGGGCGCGCTCGACGGCGAGCGGCGTCTTGCCGGGGGCGAGACCGGTGCGGTTGGCGACGCGGAAGATGTGCGTGTCGACCGCGATCTCGGCCTCGCCGAACACCATGTTGAGAATGATGCTGGCGGTTTTACGGCCGACCCCGGGCAGCGCCTCCAGCTCGGCGCGCCGCGCCGGCAGCCGGCCTTGGTGCTGTTCGAGCAGACGCCGGCACAGGCCGATCAGGTTGCGCGACTTCGCGTTGTACAGTCCGACCGCCCTCAGGTACGGCTTCACGCCCTCGATGCCGAGGGCGAGCAGCGCCGCGGGGGTGTTGGCGACCGCAAACAGCCGGCGCGTCGCGGTGTTGACGCTCTTGTCGGTGGTGTGCGCCGAGAGCATGACCGCGACCAGCAGCTCGAAAGGGGTGGTGTAGTGCAGCTCGCTGCGCGGCTCGGGGTTGGCGGCGCGCAGGCGGCGGTAGATCGCGCGGCGGGTGATCGGGTGCACGCTCACTCGGCCCCGGGCCGTTCGCCGGCCGCCCAGCGTTTGCGCGCCGCCAGCAGCTCGGCGCGCTCGCGGGCACGTCGCTCGATCCGCTCGAGGTGCGCGCTGTAGCGGGCGCGGTTGGCGGCCGGCTCCGGTGCTCGAGGCGCCTCGGGCATCGCCGAGCGGGGCACCAGCGTGATGCAGTCGACCGGGCAGGGGGCGATGCACAGCTCGCAGCCGGTGCACAGCTCCATCACGACGGTATGCATGTGTTTGCGTGCGCCGATGATGGCATCGACCGGGCACGATGGCAGGCACTTGGCGCAGCCGATGCAGGCCCGTTCGTCGATGTGCGCCAGCAGCGGCGGTCCCTCGACGCCGTGGGCGGGATTGAGCGGCCGCGGCGCGCGTCCGAGGAGCGTGGCGAGCGCGCCGATCACGGCCGCGCCGCCGGGCGGGCACTGGTCGATCTCGGCCTCGCCGCGCCGGATCGCCTCGGCGTACGGCCGGCAGCCGGCATGGCCGCAGCGGGTGCATTGAGTCTGCGGCAGGAGCGCGTCGATCGCGGTGGCGCTCGTGGATGGCTCGGCCCGAGCCGCCGGCCGGTCAGGTTCCGCTGTCATCGTCTGCGGGACGGGTGACTCAGCCGATGCGCATGCCCGGGATCGCACCGGAATCGGGTGCGAGCAGGTACGGACCGCCGGTCTCGCCGCTCGCGGCGAGCACCATGCCCTCGGACAGGCCGAACTTCATCTTGCGCGGTGCGAGATTCGCCACCAACACCGTCAGGCGCCCGGCCAGCGCCGCCGGGTCGTATGCGGATTTTATTCCGGCGAACACCGTGCGGGTCTCGCCGCCGAGGTCGAGCGTGAGCTTCAGCAGCTTGTCGGCTCCGGCGACGTGCTCGGCCGCCGCGATGCGCGCAACGCGCAGGTCGATGCGTTTGAACTCCTCGATGGACAGGGTTGGCGGCGCCGGCGCGCCCTGGGTTGCCGTGAGCGCGGTCCGGGGCGCGCCGCTCGAGCCGGCCGGCTCGACGGAGGGTGTTTGTGGTGCGGTCTTGGTCGGCACGGGTATCTCTCCGGCGGGCTCGAACAGCGCATCGAGCTGCTTGGGGTCGATGCGCGTCATGAGGTGGCGATAGGGATGAATGCGTCGCGGCGGCTCGAGCGCATCGGCCCAGGCCAGCGGTCGCTGCAAGCCGAGCAGCTCGCGGGCGACCCGCTCGGCCAGCGCCGGCAGCACCGGCGCGAGCAGGCAGGTGAGCACCTTGAATCCGTAGAGGGCGCGGGCGCAGCTGTCCTGAAGCGCGGCGCGCTGCGTCGGGTCCTTGGCGAGGATCCAGGGGCGGCGGGCGTCGAAATCCTGGTTGAGCCGGTCGGCGAAGGTCATGATCTGGCGCATCGCCCGGGCGAACTCCCGGGCCGCGTAGCTCTCGCGCACCTGCTCGAGCACCTCGCGCGCGACGTCGAGGAGCTCGCCGGTTCCCGCCGGATAGTCGATCGAGCCGTCGAAGTGCCGGGTGACGAAGGGCGCGGCGCGGCTGGCGATGTTGACGTATTTGCCGATGAGATCGCTGTTGACCCGCGCCACGAAGTCCTGCGCATTGAAATCGAGATCCTCGACGGTTGCGTTCAGCTTCGCCGCGAGATAGTAGCGCAGCCACTCGGGGTTCAGGCCGAGTTCGAGGTAGCGCAGCGGGCTGATGCCGGTGCCGCGCGACTTCGACATCTTCTCGCCCGAGACCGTGATGAAGCCGTGCACGTGCACGTTGTCCGGAACGCGGTACGGGGGGCCCGCGAAGTGCAGCATCGCCGGCCAGAACAGCGTGTGGAAGTAGATGATGTCCTTGCCGATGAAGTGCACCTGGCGCGTATCGGGGGCGGCGAGCAGCTGCTCGAAGGTGCGCATCTCGCCGTTGGCGCGTGCCTTGCCGCTGTCGATGTAGCTCTGCAGCGAGGCGAGGTAGCCGATCGGCGCGTCCAACCAGACGTAGAAGAATTTTCCCGGCGCATCCGGGATCGGGATGCCGAAATAGGGTGCATCGCGCGAGATGTCCCAGTCCGAGAGCGCCCGCCCGTCCCGCCCCTCGAGCCATTCGCGCGCCTTGTTCGCGACCTGGGGTTGCACGTGTCCGGGCTGCTCCAACCACTGGCGCAGGAACGCGGCGCAGCGCGGGTCGGAGAGCCGGAAAAAGAAATGATCGGAGCTTCTGAGCACCGGTTTGGCGCCGCTCAGTGCCGAGTAGGGCGCGATGAGCTCGGTCGGGGCATAGACGCTACCGCAGACCTCGCACGCATCCCCATATTGATCCTTGGCATGGCATTTCGGACACTCGCCCTTGATGTAGCGGTCGGCGAGGAACATGCCCTGAACGGGATCGTAGAACTGCTCGACGGATCGGGAGTCGATCAGTCCGGCGGTCCGCAGGTGCCGATAGATGTCGTGCGAGAGCCGGGTATTCTCGCTCGAGTGGGTGCAGTGCCAGTGGTCGAAGCCGATGTGGAAGCCCTCGAGATAGCGCGGCCGGTCGGCGGCGATGCGCGCCACCAGCGCCTCGGGGGTGGTGTGCTCGGCCTGGGCTTTGAGCATGACCGGCGCCCCGTGCGCGTCGTCGGCCCCGACGAAATGTACGCGCTTGCCCTGCATGCGCTGGAAGCGCACCCAGATATCGGCCTGGATGTACTCCATGATGTGGCCGATGTGAAACGGGCCGTTCGCGTAGGGCAGCGCGGTGGTGACGAAGAATGTCTCGCTCATGCGCGCAGTGTACCGAGAGCCGGTGAGCGGCGCAGCGGCGCGGCACGGGACCCGGGGCGCGGCGCGCCCAGAGCGCGCCGGCGGGGCTCAGCCGAGGTCCTTGACGGCCTCGAAGCGCGACTTGCTGATCGCCTTGGAATAGGCCTCGCGGCCGGTGATCAGGCGCTGATCGAGCAGCTGTTGGATGGCCGAATCCATGGTGCGCATGCCAAATTGGGCACCCGACTGCATGGCGTTCTCCAGCTGATCGAGCTTGCCCTGGCGGATCAGACTGGCCGCCGCCGGGGTGTTGATGAGGATCTCGAGGGCCGCGACCCGTCCGGGGCGGTCGGCGCGCTGCAGCAGCTGTTGCGAGATCACCCCGCGCAGCGAGGTCGAGAGCATGGCGCGCACGTGCGATTGCTTGTCGTTCGGGAACACGTTCACCATGCGATCCACGGTCTGCGCCGCCCCGTTGGTGTGCAGGGTGCCCATCACCAGGATGCCGGTCTCGGCGGCGGTCACCGCGATGCTCATGGTCTCGTGGTCGCGCAGCTCGCCGACCAGAATGACGTCCGGATCCTCGCGCAGCGCCGAGTGCAGTGCCGACGCGAAGCTCGCGCAGTGAACCCCGATCTCACGCTGGCTCACCAGGCAGCTCTTGCGCTGATGCACGAACTCGATCGGATCCTCGATGGTGAGGATGTGGCCCTTGTCGCGTGCATTGATGTCGTCGATCATCGCCGCGAGCGTGGTGGACTTGCCCGAGCCGGTCTTGCCGGTCACCAGTACCAGGCCGTTGTTGGTCCGGCAGAGCTGACAGACCGCCGGCGGCATGCCGAGCTCCTCGAGGGTGAGGGCCCTGGAGGGAATGGCACGGAATACTGCGCCCATGCCGTTCAGCTGGCGCATCACATTGACACGGAAGCGTCCGCGCTCGGGAATGGTGTAGGCGAAGTCCGCGCCATCCTGCGCCTCGAAGCGATCGGCGGCGATCTTCGGCATGATTTCGTAGAGCGCCTGCTTGACGAACTCCTGGCCGAGCAGCTCGCGCTTCAGCGGCATCAGCTCCCCGTACAGGCGGATGCGCGGCGGCTCGCCCGCGATGAAATGCAGGTCCGAACCGCCCTTGTGCAGGATTTCCAGCAGCAACGTGTCGACGGAAGCCATGGGTTCGCTCGCGCCTACGCGCCGGCCAGATCGGCCTTGGGTAGCAGGCCGGGGTCGCTGACGAGTTTCTGGAAGGGACGCTTGTCGGAGGCATAGGCGTACGCCTCGTCGGGGTCGACCTCGCGGGCATTGATCGCCGCCAGCAGCGCCTGATCGAGCAGCTGCATACCGAAGTCCCGTCCGGTCTGCAGCAGGCTCGGGATCTGGAAGGTCTGCTCGGTCTGAATGAGCTTGGCGATTGCCTTGGTCATGATCAGGATCTCGCAGACCGCCCGGCGGGCGCGGGCATCGGGCGTCTTCAGCAGTACCTGGCTGATCACTGCGAGCAGGCTCTGGGCGAGGAAGCTCTTGGTCTGCTCGCGCTGCTCGACCGGCAGCGCATCGACGATGCGGTCCACAGTCTTCACGGCGCTGGTGGTGTGCAGCGTGCCGAGCACCAAGTGGCCGGTCTCCGCGGCGGTCATGGCCATGGAGATCGTTTCCGCATCGCGCATCTCCCCGACCAGGATCACGTCCGGATCCTCGCGCATCGCCGCGCGTACGCCTTCGGCGAAGCTCGGAATGTGCGTGCCGAGTTCACGCTGGATCACTTGGCTGGTCTTGCTGCGGTGCACGACCTCGATCGGATCCTCCAGAGTGATGATGTTCAATTTTCGGGTCTGATTGATGTGATCGATCATTGCCGCGAGCGTGGTCGACTTGCCGGTGCCGGTTGCGCCGGTGACCAGGACCATGCCCTGGTGGTAATCGCACAGCTGGGTGATCACCGGTGGCAGTCCCAGCTCGGTGATCGACGGCACCTGAGCCGGGATGGCGCGGAAGGTCGCCCCGATGCCGGTGTCCTTGCGGAACACGTTGACGCGGAAGCGGCCGCCCTCGGCTGACACGTAGGAGAAATCCAGGTCGTTCCCGGCGCCAAAGCGCTCGGACTGGGAGGGGGTCAGGATCTCCGTCACGTAGCCTTCGAGTTCCGGTGCGCGCAGATCGCGGAACTTGATCGGCAGCAGGTCGCCTTGCATGCGCAGCATCGGGGGCACGCCCACCGCCAGGTGCACATCCGAGCAGCCTTGCTGCACGCCGAGCTTCAAGAATGCATCGATACGGGCCAAAGGGCACCCCGGTTCCTGGGACTGATAGGATACTTTCGCGCCGGTTCTCTCGGAAAATCAACCGAATACACGCGAAATCTTGAGCTGTGGCACGTTACGGGCCCCTCCGCCTCGCGGGCGCCGCGCGTGCGCTAGAGAAATTTCTCGAGCGCCCCGCGCACTTCCTCCATCTGCTGGAAGCGTTTGGCCTTATCGACCGCCATGGCGCGGGTGACGACCTCGGACAGTCCGGGGGGCAGATCCGGGTTGATATCGTGGGGCGGCCGGGCCTTGCCCTGCACGTGCTGGTACATCACCGACATGTGATCGCCGCGCGAGTACGGCGGGGTGCCGGTGACCATCTCGTACAGGATCACGCCGAGGGCATAGATGTCGGCGCGCTCATCGACCCGCTTGCCGAGGATCTGTTCGGGCGCCATGTACTTCGGCGAGCCGATCACGTAGCCGGTGCGTGTCAACTGCGTCTCGCTCTCGCGCTGCGCGGCGGCCACGCCGAAATCGACGATCTTGAGCAGTCCCTCGTGGTTGATCAGCACGTTGGCCGGCTTCAGGTCGCGGTGCACGATGCCGGCCTGGTGCGCCACCGTCATGCCGGTACAGATGTCGATGCCGAATTGCAGCGCTCGCTTCAGCTGCAGCGGCTTCTCGCCGTTGAATTCGGCCGCGAGGGTGTGCGAGGGAAAGTACTCCATCGAGATCGCGTAGTTGCCCTGGATGAACAGAAAATCGTAGATGCGGATGACGTTGCGGTGCGTGATCTTGCGCGAATAGCGCAGCTCGTGGACGAAGCGCTTCATGACTTCTTCGTCCGTCGCCACGTTGGGGTTGAGGAACTTCAGGATGAGCCGCTCGTCGACCACCGTGTCCTCCATCAGCAGCACGGTACCGAACGCTCCGCGGCCGATGCGCTCGAGATACTTGTAGCGGCCCTCGATGATGTCCCCGGGGCGCAGCGTCTGGATGTCAAGCCGCGAGCTGTCGGCGGCGCGCGCCGGGCGGGCGAGCTCGGGCGGCTCGGGCGCGGCCGGCTCGGGGGGCTGCGGCGCGCTCGCGCCGGCGGAGCTGATCCCCGCGGCGGCTCCCGAGAGCCGCCGCTCCAGATCGGCCAGCGCGGCCTCCGCGGCGCGCGCAATCGTCTGGTCGGAGGCGCTGGCCTGCTGCTTCAACTGCGTGCGCACCGCATCGGGGTTCGATAGGTCGGCGATGCTCACCAGCGCCTGGATCGCCTCGATGCGCACTTCGCGCTCGGGGCGGGCGAGCAGCGGCGCGAGCGCGCCGGTGAGCTGCGCGTCGCCGAGCCTGCCGAGGGCGCGCACCACCACCGGCAAGGTCTTCACGTTGCCGGCACGCAGCATCTCCAGCAGCCGCGGCACCGCGGTCTTGCTGCCGATCTCGGCCAGCGCGTCGACCGCGCGCTCGCTGACCCACCAATCGGTGTCGCGCGTCGCCTGCAGCAGCGACTCGATGGCGCGCGGGTCCTTGGCCTGATTGAGGATCTCGATGGCGGCGCGGCGGATATCCTCGTCCTTGTCCTTCACCAGCTGCAGCACCGCGTCGATGACGCGCGGACCGCCGATCTTGCCGAGCGCATCAGCGGCGCGCGAGCGTACCCACCAGTCGCTGTCCTTCAGCGCCTCGAGCAGGTGCTTGACCGACTGCGCGTCCCCGACCTCGTTGAGCACTTCGACGGCAGCCCGGCGGGCGTTCTCGTTCTCGTCCTTGAGCACTGCGATCAGGTAGCGAACGGTGTCGGGATGGTTCGCCTTGATCACGACGTCGATCGCGCGATTCTGGACGTCGATTTCGGGGTCCCGCAACAGCTCGCACACTCGCTCGACATCGATTATTTCGTCCATGCGCTGCAGCGCCGAGAGCGTCGCGCCTCGAATCAGCTTGTTCGGGTCCTTCAGCAGTCCCTGCAAAGCGGTGTGCACTTCCGGGGTGTTGAAGCGCGCCAGGATGTTGATGATGTGTACCCGGGCGATCGGGTCCTTGCCCTCGAGCCGCTGCAGCAGCTCCGGCAGCGTCGCGGGGCTGACCGTGTCGGCGATGACGCGAAACAGGGCCGCCTTCTCGTTCGGCTCCTGGTTGTAAGCGGCCGTGAGCAGCTCGCGCTGCGTGAAGCGGGATTTGTGCGCCGTGATCACCTCCATGAGCGCCGACTTGGCGATCCCGGGGGTCGAGAGGGCATCGAGCAGCAGGTGCGCCGGATAGTTGCGGCTGCTGGTCAGGGCCCAGGCGATGCCGGCGATGACCCGAGGGCTGCCCTGGACGAGTCCTTCCATGAACTGCGGAAAGGTCTTGGGACTGACCAGGCTGGCGAGGACGTCGACGAAGGCCAGGGTGACATTCTTGTCCGCTTCCGGGAGCGAGGCCAGGAGCGGGGCAATGGCTGCCGGGCCCAGATCCTTCAGGCGCGCGATGGCCTTCTGAGTCTCCGGGCTCGAGGGGTCCGCCGACGAGCGGATGCCGGTGATTAACCGGTCGGCTCGCAAATTAGCTAAAAACGTCATTCAGCCGATCCGCGGGATTCCCGCGCAGCCTGATTGCTTCTTCGCGCTCCTGGCACCTTGGGCAAGACGCGGGCCGCTCCCCGACGCTTTAAACCCGGCATTCTACCGGCCCAGCCCCGGAGCGCTCAAAGTATGCCATACCCTCTGCGACGGCGAGGCGCGAAGCGGGACTTACCTCTAGAATCGCCGGCTGCGTATCCACACGGGCTTACTGTGACCGAACCCATGGCTGAGGATTCCACGCTAGAGACGCTCAGAGCGGCGATCGAGGGCTACGTCGAGCCGTATCTTCACCAGACGCTGCGCGAGGCTGGCGCACTGCGCGAGTTGGCGCGCACGCCGGAGGGGTATGCGGCCCGCATCGTGGTCGGCTTTCCGCTGGGAGACTACGCACCGACGCTGGCCGCGGCGATCGCCGCCCATGTGGCCGCGGCGGGGGTGAGTGCGCCGCTGCGCCTCGCGCTCGAGGCGCAGATCCGCCCGCACAGCGTGCAGCGGCCGCTGCAGCCGCTCGAGGGGATCAAGAACGTCGTGGCGGTCGCCTCGGGCAAGGGGGGGGTGGGCAAATCCACGGTCGCGGCCAATCTGGCGCTCGCCTGGGCGGCGCAGGGCGCACGTGTCGGGGTGCTCGATGCCGACATCTACGGCCCGAGCCAGCCGCTGATGTTCGGCCTGGCCGGCCAGCAACCCACCTCACCCGACGGCCAGCACATCGTGCCGCTCAACAACCACGGTGTCGTGGTGATGTCGATCGGGTTCATGGTCGATGCCGAGCAGCCGATGATCTGGCGCGGTCCCATGGTGACCCAGGCGCTCAGCCAGCTGCTCTCGCAGACGCGCTGGGGCGAGCTCGACTACCTGGTGGTCGACATGCCCCCGGGCACCGGTGACATCCAGCTGACGCTGGCGCAGCGCGTGCCGGTGGCCGGCGCGGTGATCGTCACCACGCCCCAGGATATTGCCTTGGCCGACGCGCGCAAAGGATTGAAGATGTTCGAGAAAGTGTCGGTACCAGTCCTCGGGATCGTCGAGAACATGAGCGTGCACGTGTGCACCCAGTGCGGGCACGTCGAGCATATCTTCGGCGCCGGCGGCGGGGCGCGCATGGCCGAGCAGTACGGTGTCCGGCTGCTCGGGGAATTGCCGCTCGATGCGCGCATCCGCGAGCAAGCCGACGGTGGTCGCCCGACGGTGGTATCCGAGCCCGGCTCCCCGCGCGCCGAGGCCTATGTGCACATGGCCCGGCGCACCGCCGCCGCGCTCGCGGCCCGCCCGCTCGATCGCAGCGGGGCGTTTCCGAAGATCGTCGTCGAGAAGAGCTGAACGGTCCGGCAATGAGCGTCAAGTCAGACAACTGGATCCGCCGCATGGCGCGTGAGCACGGCATGATCGAGCCGTTCGAGCCCGGACAGGTGCGCCACGTGAATGGTCAGAAGATCATTTCCTACGGAACGTCGAGCTATGGCTACGACGTCCGCTGCGCGAACGAATTCAAGATCTTCACGAACATCAATACGACCATCGTCGATCCGAAGAACTTCGACGAGAAGAGCTTCGTCGATTTGACCGCGGACGTCTGTATCATTCCGCCTAACTCGTTTGCGCTGGCGCGCACCGTCGAGTATTTCCGCATTCCGCGCACCGTGCTGACGATCTGCGTCGGCAAGAGCACGTTCGCGCGTTGCGGCGTCATCGTGAACGTAACTCCCTTGGAGCCGGAGTGGGAGGGTCACGTGACGCTGGAGTTCTCCAACACCACGCCGCTGCCGGCGAAGATCTACGCCAACGAGGGCGTGGCGCAGATGCTGTTCTTCGAATCGGACGAAGTCTGCTCGACCTCGTACAAGGACCGCGGCGGCAAGTACCAGGGCCAGCGGGGCGTGACGCTGCCGAAGACCTGAGCGGGCCCGCTCAGGTGCGCTTGTAGCTGAGGATATTGAGCGCGAACAGCGTGCTGTCGCCGCGGCGCTGCTCGAGGCGCGCCGGCATGTAATCGAGCGAAGGGGCGAGCCACATATAGGTGGTACGCCGCGCCTTGGCGTGGTGGCTGGTGTAAAGCACGGTGGGCAGCGGGCCGAGAGGGGTCTTGAGCGTCGCTTCGCCCCGGTGCACGAACTCGAACCGGTTGATCACATCGGTGTTGAGCATCCAGAAGCTCGCCGGCGGATGTTCCCGCAGAAACGCCAGCATCAGCGCGATCTGTACCGAGCCCGGATCCTGGGTGGCGGGCTCGAGCTTCAAATCGATGTGTTTGTGCTTGGCCGAGCCGATCACGCGTCCGCTCGTCCAATCGAAGCGTACGTTCTGCGGCGGTCCGCCGCCGTGTGAGCGGAAGCTGAGCGGCTGGACTTGTCCGTTGACCAGCCGGAAACGGCTTTCCTGGGTGATCCTTCCGCCCACGAACAGCCGAAACAGGCCGTCGGCGCGATCGACCGAGCTGTAGCGGTACTCGTCCGGTCCGGTCTGCACGAGCGTCAGGGTGGCGTGGCCGGCCGTGATGCCGTGCCAGGCGATCGAGTAAGTCGCCACGAAGGTCGGGGGCTTGACAGTGTGCGGCGCGGGCGGTGAACCAGCGCGGCACAGCGCGGTGGCGAGCAGCGCAACGGCGGCGCCGCACGCCTTGAAGGGCGAGGCTTTCCGGTCAAGCATCGAACGTCTCCACGAGCGGTTGCAGCAGCGGCCGGCCGTCGAGCCACGCGGAGCCGGCGCGCCACAGGAGCCGGCCGTCGGCCCGCCAGCCGATGACCCGAGGGTAAATGATGTGCTCGGCCGATTGAACCCGTGCGCAGAGGCTGTGCTCGGTATCGTCCCGGAGCACCGGAACCTTCGCCTGCAGAACGCGCGGACCACCGTCGAGCTCCTCGGTGACGAAGTGCACCGTGGCGCCGTGCTCGCGGTCCCGCGCATCGAGCGCGCGCCGGTGGGTATGCAGCCCCGGATACTTCGGTAGCAACGAGGGGTGGATGTTGAGTATCGCGCCGTGGCGCGCGGCGACGAACGACCCGGAGAGAATGCGCATGAAACCGGCGAGCACGATGAGCTGCACCCCTGTCTCCTCGAGCACCGCCGTGGCGGCGCGCTCGAACTCGGCGCGCCGCGCCGCTCCCGGCCAGGCAATCGCGCGCGCATCGAGGCCCAGCTCCCGCGCGACCGTCAGCCCCTGGGCCTCGGGCCGCTCCGAGAGGACCACGGCAACCTCGGCGGCGATTCGTCGCTCACGACAGGCGTGGGCGATCGCCGCCATGTTCGAGCCGCGGCCGGAGATGAGGATCGCGAGCCGCAGGGGCGCCGGGGTGCTCAATCGATGACCACGCCGCGCGTGCCGGCGCGGATCTGGCCGATCACGCGCGCGTCCTCGCCGCGCGCGGCGAGAAACTCGACCGCGGCGGCGGCCTGCCCGTGCGGCACGACCGCCACCATGCCGATGCCGCAGTTGAATGTGCGATACATCTCGTGCGCCTCGATGTTGCCGGCGCGGCGCAGCCACTCGAACACCGGATCCCGGGGCCAGCGGTCGCGCTCGAGGTGGGCCTCGAGTCCCGCCGGCAATATCCGCGGGATGTTATTCGTGAGACCGCCGCCGGTGATGTGCGCCAGGGCATGCACGGGCAGCACGCGCGCCAACGCCAACAGTGGTTTGACGTAGATGCGCGTCGGGGCGAGCAGCCGCTCGATGAGCGGCTTGCCCTCGAGAGCGGCGTGCGCGTCGGCGCCGCTCGCGGCGAGCACCTTGCGGATCAGCGAGTAACCGTTCGAGTGCGGCCCGGAGGAGCCGAGCCCGATGATGGCATCGCCGGGCCGTACGGCGCGTCCGTCGATGATGGCCTCTTTTTCGACCACCCCCACGCAGAAGCCGGCGAGGTCGTAGTCCTCGGCCGCATACAGGCCAGGCATCTCGGCCGTCTCGCCGCCGACCAGCGCGGCACCGGCTTCGGCGCAGCCCTCGACGATGCCGCGAATCACCGCTTCGGCCACCGCGACGCGCAGCGTGCCGGTGGCATAGTAGTCGAGGAAAAACAGCGGCTCTGCGCCTTGCACCAGCACATCGTTGACGCACATCGCCACCAGATCGATGCCGATGGTGTCGTGCCGGCCGTTGTCGATCGCCAGGCGCAGTTTCGTGCCGACTCCGTCGGTCCCCGACACCAGCACCGGATGGCGATAGCCGGAGGGAATCTCCACCAGCGCGCCGAAACCGCCGATGCCGGCCAGCACTTCCGGCCGGCGGGTGCGCGCCACATGGGGTTTGATGCGCTCGACGAGTTCCTCGCCGGCGTCGATGTCGACACCAGCGTCGCGGTAGGTCATGCGGCCGGGTGCTTGGCCTTCTTTCATGGGTCTCTTTCGAGGATGTATCGGCCGCCGTGCGGCCGGTGCGCGTATGGTATTGTACCCGCCGTCCGCTGCGGAGGCGCGGCACGAACGGACCGCCAATGCCAGCTCGCACGATCACTGTATTTCGCCGACTGCGGCGTGTGCTGCCGGTGCTCGCCTGCGCGGCGCTGCCGGCGGTGTCACACGCCCGCCGCGAAGTGCCGGTGTACACGGTCACTGCCGCCGCGCAGACCCCGGCGGCGCTTGCGCAGGCGCTGCGCGCGGCGCTGGTGCGGGCGACGGGACACAGGCGGGTCGCCACCGATCCGGCGCTCGCGCCGCTGCTCGCCGCTGCACAGCGTTACGTGCTCGGCTATCTGCCGGGCCGGCACGGCTCGCTCCAGGTGATGTTCGACGGCGCGCAGATCGATCGGGCGATCCGTGCAGCCGGCCTGAGCGTGTGGCGTCCCGAGCGACCGTTCACCCTCGTGGTGCTCAACCCCGCGCCACCGCAGAGCGAGCTGGACGGTGATGCGGCCGTCATCAACCAGGCGGCCGCGGCGCGCGGGGTGCCGATCAGCATCGTGCCGCTGCCGGTGCGCGCTGTGAACGGCCGCTTGTTGCCCGCGCAGTCGCTGCTGGCGATGGTGCACCGCTTCAGCGCCGAGCAGCTGCTGATCGGGCATCCCGCGCAGAACCCCTCGGGCCGCGCGGGCGCGCCGGCGAGCGGGTCGGGGCGGCTCGCACCCTCGATGCCCGCCGCCCCGCCGTACGGCACCGCGGCATCGGGGGGCGCCGGGCAGTCCGCCGTGTGGCGCTGGACCCTCGTCACTCCGTTCATGACGCGTCGGTTCACTGGCTCGATCAGCGCCGGGGTGGACGGCACGGTCGAGCTGCTGGCGCCGCCGGTAGAGGCCACGGCGGCCGATCGGATCAGCGAGGTGCGCGTGCGTCTCGAGGGTATCGCAACGCTGCGGGATTACGCGCAGGTCGAGACGATGCTCGCGGCCGTGCCTGGCGTGGAGCGCTCCCGGGTCGCACGGGTTGCCGGCGCGACGGCGCTGTTTCACTTGTGGGCTCGCGGCGGCGCCGAGACGCTCGGACCGACGCTCGCGGGTTCGCCACGATTCGAGCGGATCGCCGCTTCCGGGGGACTGGCCTTCCGGTACGTACCGGCGGAGCAGGACTTGGACGCAGCGCCCTCGCCGGACGAACTGGACGTGTCGCGCTGATTTTGTGCGCCACATTCCCAACCTCATCTGCCTGATCCGGCTGGTGTTGGTGTGGCCGGTTGCCGCCGCGCTGCATGACGGGCGCTACGAGCTGGCGCTGGGTCTGTTCATCGCGGCTGCGATCTCGGACGGGCTCGACGGCTTTCTCGCCAAACGGTTCAACTGGGTCTCCGAGTTCGGCAAGGTGTTGGATCCTGCGGCGGACAAGCTGTTGCTGGTGGTGGTGTTCGTCGAGTCCGCATGGCTCGGTCTGGTGCCCTGGTGGATCACCGCCGCGGCCGTGGCGCGCGATGTGATGATCGCGCTCGGCGCCCTGGCCTTCAAGCTGTGGGTCGGCCCGCTGCGCGGCCGCCCCACGGTGATCAGCAAGATCAACACCGCCGCGCAGTTGCTCTACCTGGTCGGCGTGATGCTCGCGGCCGCCTTCCTGTTGCCGTCCGCCGGCGTGTTGCGCGCCGCGGCGCTGATCGTATTCGTGACGACCGTGCTGTCCGGGCTCGACTATCTCGTCACGTTCACGCGCCGGGCCTGGACGGCCCCGCCCCGTCCCGCCTGAGACCCCGCGCGTGCAGCAACTTCCGCTCGGTGTACGGCTGCGGGATCGGGCCGTGTTCGAGAGCTTCCTGCCGGCGCGCAATGTCGAGGCGCTCGCCCATGCGCGGCGCTCGGCCGCGGGACAGGGCGGCCTGACGTGGTTGGCCGGTCCGTCGGGTGCGGGCAAGACGCATCTGCTGCAGGCGGTGTGCGCGGCCGCCGCGCAGGCGCGCCGTTCGGGTTACCTGCCGCTGCGGGAGCTGTCGGGCCTCGGGGTGGAGGTGCTCGGCGGTCTGCCGCAACTGGAATGCCTGGCGATCGATGATGTGGATGCGGTGATCGGCCGGGGCGAGTGGGAGCGGGCGCTCTTTACGCTCGTGCGCGAGTTCGCCGAGCGCGACGGGGTGCTGGTGCTCGCCTCGGGCGCACCGCCCGCGCTGGCCGCCTGGGCGCTGGCGGACCTCGGATCGCGCTGCGCCGCCGCGGCCGTCTTCCAATTGCGCGTGCTCGATGAGTCCGAGCAGCGCGAGGCGCTGCGGCTGCGCGCTCGGCTGCGCGGGCTCGAGCTGCCGCCGGAAACCGCGCGGTGGCTGCAGCGGCGCTTCCCGCGCGACATGCATACGTTGTATCAGCTGCTCGATACGCTCGATGAGGCTGCGCTCGCGGCCCAGCGGCGCCTGACCGTGCCGTTCATCCGCGCGGTGCTGGCCGCGCCGCGCCGCCCCGAGCCGGGCTGATCAGCCGGGCGGTGTGCCGAGACGCATCGCGAGCGCCGCAACCCGCCTCCCGAGAGCCTGCGCGAGCTGTCGCTCCTCGGCGCCGAGCTGCGGCACATCCTGCGCGCCGGCGACGTGCGAGGCGCCGTAGGGCGAGCCGCCCGCGGTGGTTTGCTGCAGCGCCGCTTCGGTGTAGGGCAGTCCCACGAGGTACATGCCGTGATGCAGCAGCGGCAGCATCATCGTGAGCAGAGTGGTCTCCTGACCACCGTGCTGAGTCTGTGTCGAGGTGAACACGCCGGCGGGCTTGCCGGCAAGGGCGCCGGAGAGCCACAGACTGCCGGTGCCGTCGAGGAAGTACTTCAGCGGCGCGGCCATGTTGCCAAAACGGGTCGGGCTGCCGAGCAGCAGCCCGTCCGCCGTGCGCAGATCCTCGAGCGTCGCGTAGGGGGGGCCGCTTGGCGGCACCGGCTTGGTCGGCCGCTCGCTCTCGGCGCTCACGGGCGGCACGGTGCGCAGCTTCGCCGTCGCCCCCGGCACGCTCTCGATGCCGCGGCATGCTTGACGAGCCAATTCGGCGGTGGCGCCACCGCGGGAGTAGTAGAGGACCAGGATCTCGGCCATGGGATCGCTCGCTTTTCCTTTGCGCCTATGATGCCCTTGGGCGCGGGGCGATGCCCGCTCTATAGTTGCGGACCGTGATCTGCAAGATATGTCTCGTGTCGGGGCGCGTGCAGGGTGTCTTCTATCGCGCCACCTGCCGGCGGCGCGCCGGGGAACTCGGTGTGCGCGGCTATGCGAAGAATCTGCCCGATGGACGCGTCGAGGTGCTGGCCTGTGGCGAGGAAGGCGCGGTCGAGGCGTTCGTGCAGTGGCTGTGGGAGGGATCGGCGGCGAGCCGGGTGCAGGCCGTGCAGGTCAGCGAGGCGCCCGAGCGCCTGGTGGGGGCGCCGGGGGGCTTCCACACCGGTTGATCAGCGGCGCGCCCGATCGCGCGCCGCAGCGCGCACCGGAAAGCCGAGATTGTCCGCCCCGTTCCAGTGCTCCCACGCGCTCAGCACGCGGTTGGGATAGAAGGCATGACCGACGCTGCCGTTGTATTCCTCGAGGGCGAGGCGCACGTCGTCGTGGGCCGCCTGCAGGTAGTAGCGCAGGATCGCGCAGCCCATGCGGATGTTCGGCGCGACCCGGACCAGTTCGTAGCCCTTCATGCCGAGGCGCTCCGGCCAGTAGGGCATGACCTGCATCAGCCCGACCGCGCCGCTGCGCGAGACCGCCCAGCGGTTGAAATCGCTCTCGACCTGCATCACCGCGAGCACCAGGCCGGGCGGGACTTTGGCTTTGCCGGGCTGATGCGTCGCGCAGTACACCTGCTTGAGAATGCTCAGCCGCTCGGCGGCGTTGGGTACGTAGCGCGCGAGGCGCGGCTCCATGAGCGTGTACCACACGGCCGCATCGAACCGGTTGAGGAAGCACTGCGCCCGGGAAATCGCCCGCTGGACGATGGGGCGCAGGGCCGGATCTCGTTGCGCGCCGGCCTCGGCGCGCGGGGCGAGAGCGAGGCCGGCAAGGAGCGCGCAGGCGGTGCTAGCGGCCCATGCGCTGGCGGAGAAACTCGAGCGCCTCATCGGCGGGAAACTCCAAACTCTCACTGTCGCGTCGGTGCCGGTATTCCAGGCGCCCACTGGCAAGGCCGCGCTCGGCCACCACCAGCCGGTGCGCAATGCCGAGCAGCTCCGCATCGGCGAACTTCACCCCGGGACGCGCATCGCGGTCATCGTAGAGTACCTCGATGCCCGCGCCCGTGAGCGTGGCGTACAGGCGATCGGCGGCCTCGCGCACGGCGGCCGATTTCTGCGCACCCAGGCTCAACAGCACGACCTGGAACGGCGCGAGCGGCTCCGGCCAGATGATGCCGCGCTCATCGTGATTCTGTTCGATGGCCGCCGCTACGACGCGCGTCACGCCGATGCCATAGCAGCCCATGAAGACGGTGACTTCCTTGCCGGCCTCATCGAGCACCAGCGCCTTCAGGGCGCTGCTGTATTTGCGGCCCAGCTGGAAGATGTGTCCGACCTCGATCCCGCGGGCGATCCTCAGGCGTCCCGCGCCGCTCGGGCTCGGATCGCCCTCGCACACGTTGCGAATATCCACCGCGACATAGCCCTGCACGTCACGGTCCCAGTTCACACCCCTCAGGTGCATGTCCTGCTCGTTCGCGCCGCACACGAAATCGCTGGTCGCGAGGGCGCTGTGATCGACGTAGAGGCGACATTGCAGGCCCACCGGGCCGATGAATCCGGCCTCGGTGCCCGCGGCGTGCTGAATGCGCTCGGGGCCGGCCATGCGCAGGGGATTCGCCACGCCCGCAAGGCGCTGCGCCTTGGCGGCATTGAGCTCGTGGTCGCCGCGGATCACCAGCGCCACGACCGCCTCGTCTCCCGCGCCCTCGACGAGCAGCGTCTTCAGGCAGCGCGCGGGGTCGATCTGCAGCAGCGCCGTCAGCGCTGCGATGGTCCGCGTTCCCGGCGTCGGGACCTTGGTGAGCGGCTCGCGTGGCTCAGGCCTGGGCGTAGCCGGCGGCAGCGCCACGGCCGCCTCCATGTTGGCCGCGTAATCGTCGCCGTCGGAGAAGACGATGGCGTCCTCGCCGGAGGCCGCCAGCACGTGAAACTCCTGCGACACGTCGCCGCCGATCGGACCGGAATCGGCGCGCACGGCCCGGAAATCCAATCCCATGCGTGTGAAGATGCGCGCATAGGTCGCGTGCATCAGCCGATAGCCCTGCTCGAGCGAGCGCTCGTCCACATGGAAGGAATAGGCGTCCTTCATGATGAACTCGCGCGCGCGCATCACGCCGAAGCGCGGCCGGATCTCGTCGCGGAACTTGGTCTGGATCTGATAGAAATTGACCGGCAGCTGGCGGTAGCTCCTGAGTTCGCGCCGGGCGATGTCGGTGATGACCTCCTCGTGGGTCGGGCCGGCGACGAAATCGCGCTGGTGGCGATCCTTCACGCGCAGCAGCTCCGGTCCGTATTCCGTCCAGCGGTGCGATTCCTGCCACAGCTCCGCCGGTTGAAACACCGGCATCAGCAGCTCGAGCGCCCCGGCGCGATTCATCTCCTCGCGGATGATGGTCTCGGCTTTGCGCAACGTGCGCAGCCCCATCGGCAGCCAGCTGTAGAGCCCGGAGGCGAGGCGGCGGATCAGCCCCGCGCGCAGCATCAGCTGGTGGCTGGCGATCTCGGCCTCGGCGGGGGTTTCCTTGGTGGTCTGGACGGGGTAGTGCGAGAGCCTCATGACGCGGATCTTGGGCAAAGACGGGGGCGCATCATAACAGGTGGGCTCGAGCTGATAAGATGCGCCCATCTGGCCCCTTGATCCGCCGCCCGCGCATGTCCGCAAACCCGACGCCTGCAAACGATTCACCCGCGCCCGAGGCGCATCAGGAGCGCCGGCCTCGCCGGGGCTTCTACCTGCTGCCGAATCTGCTCACCACGGCGAGCCTGTTCTCGGGGTTCTATGCCATCGTCGCGGCGATTGACAAGCACTTCGCGCCGGCCGGGATGGCCGTGTTCATCGCGATGGTCTTCGATTCGCTCGACGGGCGCATTGCGCGCCTGACGCGCACCGAGAGCGCGTTCGGCAAGGAGTACGACAGCCTCTCGGACATGGTCTCCTTCGGGCTAGCGCCGGCCATCGTCGCCTATCAGTGGGGCGTGGTGCGCATCGCCGAGTACGGCCGCGCCTGGGGCCGCTTCGGGTGGCTGGCGTGCTTCTTTTACGCGGTCGCCGCCGCGCTGCGGCTGGCGCGCTTCAATGTGCGCACCGCCATGCTCGATAAGCGTTATTTCGAGGGGCTGCCCAGCCCCTCGGCGGCCGCCACGGTGGCGGGATTCGTGTGGCTCTCGAGCCAGTGGCGCGAGCCGGGGCTCGAGGGCCTGATTGGCGCCTTTGCCGTGACCGCGATCGCGGGGGGGCTGATGGTCAGCCGGTTCAGCTACGCGAGCTTCAAGAGCATCGATTGGGACGGGCCGATCCGCTTCATTTACCTGCTGCTGGTTCCGCTTACGTTCGTGCTGATCGCGAGCGACCCGCCGCTGATTCTGCTGATCATCTTCGGCGGCTATGCGCTCTCGGCGCCGGTGCAGTGGCTGTGGCGCCGGGCTCGGCGGCGGCACCGCTCATCACGCCGGGGCGAGGACCCTGGCGAATGAGCAGCCCGGCCCGGCGCGCCGAGTATCTGCGCATCATCGGCATCGACCTATGGGTGCCGAGGACGGGCGCGGTGCGCGGCGCTGCCGTGCGCTGCGCCGAGGCATTGCCGCAGGCGCCGCCGGGACCGGCCGGGGACGCCGAGGCGTGGCAGAGGCTGCGTGCCGAGGTGCTCGGCTGCACCCGTTGTGCGCTGCATCACAGCCGCATGCAGGCGGTCCTGGGGGTGGGGCCGGCGCGCTGCGACTGGATGGTGATCGGCGAGGCGCCGGGGGCGGAGGAGGACCGGCGCGGGGAGCCCTTCGTCGGACGGGCGGGCAAGCTGCTCGATGCGATGCTGCGCGCGATCGGGCTCAGCCGTGAGGCGAATGTCTACATCGCGAACATCCTCAAGAGCCGTCCGCCGGGCAATCGCGATCCGCTGCCCGAGGAGGTGCAGGCATGCCTGCCGTACCTGCACCGTCAGATCGAGCTGGTGCGGCCGCGGCTGCTGCTCGCGGTGGGGCGGATTGCGGCCCAGAATCTGCTCGGCACCGATGAGCCGCTCGGCAAGCTGCGCGGTCGCGTGCATCGCTTCGGCGAGCGCAACGTGCCGCTGGTGGTGACGTATCATCCCGCGTACCTGCTGCGCTC
>DAHXNV010000022.1:562-32491 GCA_027365225.1 Gammaproteobacteria bacterium | reverse complement strand
GGCTCGCCAGCGGCTCGAGACGCTGCCACAGATCCTGGTTCTTCACCGGCTTGCGATCGGCGGTCCGCCAGCCCTTGGCCTTCCACACCCTCAGCCACTCGGTGATGCCGCGGCGCACGTACTGCGAATCGGTGTACACGCGTGCCCGAACCGGTCGTTTGAGCGCCTCGAGCGCCCCGATCACGGCCATCAATTCCATGCGGTTGTTGGTGGTGTGCGCCTCGGCGCCCGCCAGCGTCTTCTCGCGCGCCCCGAAGATCAGCAGCGCGGCCCAGCCCCCCGGCCCCGGATTGCCGCGGCAGGCCCCATCGGTGTAGATCTCGACGATCCCCGCGCTGCCGCCGGCCTCCCCGGCGCTCACGGCGCGCGCCTGACGCCCTGGCGCATCGGCTGGGCGGGCTTGACGAGCCCGCCGAGCACCGCCTTGCGCGCCCGCGGACGCAGGGGCGTGAGCGTGTAGACCTGCTTGCGCGCCTTGAGCAGATAGGCCCCCGCGGGGAGCGGGGACATCAAGCCCCGCCGCAGCAGCCGATCGACCCCTGTCCCGGCGGCGAGTCCGCCGCGCCAGGGACTGCGATACAGGTAGCGCCGCGCCGCGAACACCTCGTAGCCGAGCAGCGCCAGCCATTCGCGCACGCGCCGCTCGGAAAGCACCCGGCGCAGCCCGGGAGGAAAGCCGCTGCGGCTGAATCGGGCGCGGGCGCCCCACAGACTCAGGGGACGGAAGCCGAGCACCAGCAGCTGACCTTCCCCCACCAGCACCCGGTCGACCTCGCGCACGATCGCGTACGGGTCGCTCGCGAATTCCAGGGTATGCGGCAGGAGCACCGCGTCGATCGAATCGCCGCTGACGGGCAGTTGGGTCGGCCGGCCGATGATGTCCGCATCCGCCGACAGTCCGGGCGGGGCCAGCACGGCTCGGTGGCGCGTCCGGCATGCCGCCAACAGCTCCCGGCCCGCGCCCCAGGCACCGATTTGCAGGCATTCCCAGCCGAAAACATCCTCCAACGCCTCGGCCACCAGCACCGCTTCGGCCGCGATCAGCGCCCGGCCCGCGGGACTGTCCAACCAGCGCCGCCGCGCGAGCGCCGGCTCGCAGGATGCGGAATTGTGAATTTGACCCATTTAAGGACTAGTCAACCTGTGATATCACAAGGTAAATTTCGCGACTGGACTCGGTTATTGTAATGTGTCGCCCGGGAATGCGCGGAACGCTGGCGCGGCGGCAATGTAGCACGCCGCAAAGACTAATAGAGGGTCGGGATTTGACGACGTCTTCAGTGAGCTGGGCACGCTGTGCCGTGGGTCTCCTGGGTGCACTGGCACTGGCGGCATGCGCCACGCGCACGCCGATCCGGCCGGCCAGTACCGAGCACGCGGTAACTGCATCCGCGGCATCCGCGGTGAGGACCCTGCGGTCGATGCCGCCTGCCGCAACCGCCTCGGTGGCCGCCGTGGCCCCCGCCGGGCAAGTCATCACCACCGTGCCAGCCGCGGCCCCCGAACCCCATTACGCCAACCTCTTTGCGCGCATCCGCGCCGGGATGCGCCTGCCCCAGCCGAACATGCCGGTGATCGCGCAGGAGGCGCACTGGTACGCCAATCATCCGCAATTCCTGCAGCGGTCCTTCAATCGGGCCGACATGTATCTCTACTACATCGTCACGCAGCTGCAGAAGCGCCACATGCCGCTCGAGCTGTCGCTGCTGCCGATCATCGAGAGCGCCTACCGGCCCTACGCCTATTCCTGGGCGCGGGCTGCCGGCATGTGGCAGTTCACTTCGGGCACCGGGAAGCTCTTCGGCCTGAAGCAGGACTGGTGGTATGACGGCCGGCTCAACGTCATCGCCTCCACCCAGGCGGCGCTCGATTACCTGCAGCAGCTGCACAAGCAGCTCGGCGGCAGCTGGCTGCTGGCGATCGCGGCGTACGACTGCGGCGTCGAGAACGTGGAGCGCGCGGTCCGCTACAACCAGGCGAGGGGCCTGCCGACGGACTTCTGGAATCTGATCCTGCCGCGCGAGACCGAGCTGTACGTCCCGCAGCTGCTGGCGATGGCCCGTCTGGTCGCCGATCCGGGCAAATACGGCCTGTCCTTCAGTCCGATCCCGGACCGGCCGTACTTCACGAAGGTGCCCACGGGCGGCCAGATCAATCTGGAGGTGGCCGCGCACCTGGCCGGGATCACCTCCGATGAGATCTACCAGCTCAACCCGGCGTTCCTGCGTTGGGCCACCGACCCCACCGGACCGTTCTACCTGCTGCTGCCGATCGATGCCGCGCCGGTGTTCGAGCAGAACATCAGGGATCTCACCGCCAATGAGCGCATGGGCGTCGAGCGCTACGTGGTGCACGCCGGGGATACGGTCTATTCCATCGCGCGCCGCTTCAACACGACCACGGACCTGCTGCGCCGCCTGAACAACCTGTCGAACGGGCGTTTGCTGGTCGGTCAGGACATCGATGTGCCGACGACGGCCTATCGATTGCCGCACAATGTGCTGGTGGCCGCCGAGCAGAACGATCGCTCGCTGTGGCGGCATGATTTCCGCTTCCGCGTCGTGCGGGTGCGCCCGGGCGACTCCCTGTGGGCGATCGCCCAGCGCAATGGGATGAGCGTTCAGCGTCTGGCGCAGATCAATGGACTGTCGGTGCGTCACTCGATCCTGTATCCGGGTGAGCCGCTGCGCCTGTACGCCGATGCGCGCGTCGGACGCTTCCGGCGGCCGGGCGTGCGCGTGGTACGCGTGCGTCCCGGTGACAGCCTCTGGTCGATCGCGGTGCGCAACCACGTGAGCGTACATGCGCTGGCGCGCGCCAACGGCCTCTCGATCTATCATCCGATCCTGCGGCCCGGCGAGCAGCTGCGCATCCTGCCGTCGATGGCCACGGTGCAATACAACACCCGGCGCGCCTTGCTGAGCGGCATCGAGCGGGGCGTCCATCGGATCATCTACACGGTCCATGCGGGCGATACGCTCTGGCAGATTGCCCGGCGCTTCCAGGTCCGGATACGCCAGATCCTCGCCTGGAACGAGATGACGTTGGACCGGCCCATCCTTGCGGGCCAGAAGCTGATGATCCTGGCCGATTCCGGCGGCTGATTGGTACACTGGCGGCCCGCGGACCCGCTCGGGCCCGCGGGCCGGCTCAGTTCTGCAAGGATCCTCGCATGGGATTTCTCTCCGGTAAGCGCGCCTTCATCGTCGGTGTGGCCTCGGAGCGTTCCATCGCCTGGGGCATCGCCCAGGCCCTGCACCGCGAGGGCGCCGAGCTGGCGTTCTCGTACGTCAACGACAAGATGCGCGAGCGGGTGCAAACCCTGGCCGCCTCGCTCGGCTCGCGCCTCACGATGCCGCTCGATGTCACCGACGACGGGCAGCTCGACGCGGCGTTCGCGCTGCTGAAGCGCGAGTGGGGCGCTCTGGACATTCTCGTGCACGCCGTGGCGTTCGCGCCGCGCGAAGGGGTCTCGGGCAGCTTCCTCGAGAACACGACCCGCGAGGTCTTCCGCATCGCGCACGATGTATCGAGCTACAGCCTCACGGCGCTCGCCCGGGGCGCGGCGCCCTTGATGAGCGGCCGGGCCGGAGCGCTGTTGACTCTGTCCTACCTCGGCGCGGTGCGCTCGATCCCGAGCTACAACGTCATGGGTCTCGCCAAAGCGAGCCTCGAGGCCAACGTGCGCTTTCTGGCGGCCGACCTAGGGCCGCACGGCATCCGGGTGAACGGCATCTCCGCCGGTCCGATCAAGACGCTTGCCGCGGCGGGCATTGCCGGCTTTCGCAAGATGTTGCACCACGTGGCCGAAGTGGCGCCGCTGCGGCGCAACGTGACCCAGGAGGACGTGGGCAACGCCGCGGCCTTCCTGTGCTCCGACCTGGCCGCCGGCATCACCGGCGAGATCCTCTACGTCGACGGCGGCTTCAGTACCGTCGGGATGAGCTTTCCGTCCCAAACAGACGGCTGATCCGTTACTGGAACGCGTGGGGGTTGATGCGCACCTTGGCCGTCTGGCGCATCTGCGCCATGTAAGCCGCCACATCACCGTCGGCATTGGCGCTCAGTAATTGCTGCAGCAGCGTGCGGCGCAGCAAGGGATTGACGTGTGCCGGGGTTCGCACCGCCATCACGGCAAGCAGCACCGCCCCACCGCCTCTGAGGGCTTTGGCCTGGTACACCGGCCGCCCGGCGGGCTTCGGTGCGGCGAACGCGAGCTGACCGACGTCGGCGGGCACGGAGGGATCGTCTCGCCCGATGAAGGTCGCCGGCGCAGCCTTGAGCCCCAGCGCTTGCGCGACGCTTGGGAGGGACTTGCCCGCAAGCACCTCCCGGCGGGCCGCCTCGGCCGCCGCGAGCGCGGCCTGATTGGCGCGGCGAGTGCGCAGAACCGCGATGATGCTGCGCTTGACCTCGGCCAGGGGCTTCAGCTGCGGGCCATGGCGTGCCAGCACCTTGACGATCACCATTCGGTCGTTGTCCAGGATGACCGGACCGCCGAAGCTACCGGTGGCCAGGGCCGTGCTGCCGAACACCAGACTCTGCACGGCCGGGGCCGCCCCGAGGGGCGGTGCGCCCCGGCCTCGCAGGAACAGCGGGATCGCGCCCGTGGTAAGGCCGTAGCGCTTGGCGAGTGCCGCAAGGCTGACGCCCGGGGTCTGCAGATCGTTCTGCAGGCTATCCTCGATCTCGCCGAAGCGATGGACCGCGAGGCGGTGGCGCAGCTCGGCCGCCAGCTGTGACTCGACCGCCGCGAAGGGACGCGTATGGCGCGGGTGAATCCCGTCCAGGCGGATGATCTGATAGCCGAACCGTGTCTTGACCGGTCCGGTGATCCCGCCGACCTTCGCGACCGAGAACAGCGCGCTTGTGAAGGTCTTGTCATAGCCGGTGCGGCTCATCCAGCCGAGATTGCCGCCGTTGGCCGCCGAGCCGGGGTCCTGCGAGTACTTGCGCGCGAGCGCCGCGAAATTCCCTCCCGCGCGGGCAAGCTCGAGAATGTGCTCGGCTCTGCGCAAGGCGGCCTTGGGATCCTTGCCGAAGTCGATGAGGATGTCGCTGGCCTCGCGCTGCTGGGGCACCACGAACTGCTTGAGCGCCTTGTGGTATTGCACCTGCAGGGCCGCATGGGAGATTTTCTGGCGGCTCTCGAGCTGCGCCAGCGTGAGCTGGCCGTAGCGCAGGTCCACCGACTCCGGCAGCGTGTACTCGGCCCGATGTGCCCGGTAATACGCCTCGATCGCCGCCGGCGGGATCGGCGCCGCGCTGGCGTAGCGCTTGGCCGCAAACAGCACGTACTGCACCTTGCGCTGCTGGCTCTGCAGCCGCTCGGCACGCGCGATCTGCACCGGGGTGAGGAACTCCGAGGCGCGGATGCCGTCGATGAGCTGATTGCTGCGCAGCTGACTGGCGATCTGCTGCTCGAACTGGGGCAGCGAGATGCCCGACTCATCGAGCACGTCCTCGGCGGCCTGCGCCGAGTACTTGCCGTTCACCTGGAACTGCGGAATCTGCCGGATCGCCTCGATCAGCTCCCCCCGGGTCACCCGGTAGCCGAGCCGCTGGGTGCGCAGCGCCATGAGCGTGGAGCGGATCAGGCCCTCGAGCACCTCGCTCTGCAGCTTCTTGCGCTCGCTCGCCGCGAGAGTGGTCCCGTAGATCCGCGCGATCTGCGGCTGGGCGCGCAGCCAGGCGTTGCTCGCCTGCTGCAGCGTGATCGCCTGCCCGTCGGCGACGGCCGCATCGGAGGCGCTACTGCCGAAATTGAGGTTCACGATGCCGTAGGCACCCCAGGCCGAAAACACCAGCGCCAAGGCGCCGAGGATCGTGTACCAGAGCCACTTGTGGGTGGAGAGGCTGTCGGTGAGCTTCTGCAGCATGTTGTCTTATGAACTCGCCTCTTCGGCGCGGTCCGGTCGATGGAAACGGCGGAGAATAGCAAATCCCGGATCGCGTTCGGGCGCATTACGCCGTGCGGGCGATCAGGCGCATCACGGCCGGCCCGGGCGGCCCGGTCGGAGCGGCAGAAATATAGCGCACGAGCCTCTGGCCGATAAGGCGGGCCCCCGCCCCCCGGGGGCCGGGGCCTGGGCGGATCTGACGGCGGGTTCCGGGGCGCCCCCCCTCGGTCCATCCCTCGGCCGGCAACCGCGAGCCGCGCAAGCTGCGCCGGAACCTGCGGGCCGGCGCGCCGCCGGCGCCTCACTCGGCCGGCCCGCCGCCGAAGACGACGCGCTTGGCTTCCGGGCCGAGCAGCGCCACCACCGCCAGCACGATGCCGACGATGCCCACCGTCCAGCCGAGCACCCCGGCGAGGTCCCGCTCGTGCGGACCGGCCAGGGAGGATTGCACGGGCGCGAGCAGCGCCATCGCGAAATTGCCGAGTTGATAGGCGAAGGCCGGCAGCACCGCGCGCACGCCCGGCGGGGACAGCTCGTTCAGATGCGCCGGCACGATGCCCCAAGCGCCCTGGACCATGAACTGCATCAGGAACGCGCCGAGCGCGAGCAGCGGCACACTGGGGGCGCCGGTCCACAGCGGGATCACCGGCAGGGCGAGCAGCCCCGCGCAGGCCATCGCCCGCCTGCGCCCAATGCGCTCGGAGAGCGCCCCGAAGAGCATCCCGCCGAACAGCGCGCCGATGTTCATCACCATCAGCACGTCGTCGGCGCGTGCCGCACTGAGGCCGCGCCGGATCAGCAGAAACGGCTTGTACAGATCCTGCGAGCCGTGTGAGAAGGCGTTGAACAATGCCATCAGGAGGATCATGTACAACAGCATCGGCGCGTTGCGCACGGCGATCCGCCGCAGCTCGCCGAATGAGGCCCGCGTGGCGGTCCGGCCCGCGAGCCAGACCGGGGACTCACCGACACCGAAGCGGATGTACAGCACCAGCAGCGCCGGCAGCGCGCCGATGACGAACAGGCCCCGCCACCCCACGGCCGCGAAGAACAGGCGCGAGAGCGCCGCGGCCAGCAGGAAACCGAGCACGTACCCCTCCTGCAGCAATCCGGAGAAGAAACCGCGCCCTTGCGCGGGCAGCGTCTCGAAAGCGAGCGCCGCCCCGACGCCCCACTCCCCGCCCATGGCGAGCCCGAACACTCCGCGCAGCAGCAGCAGCACGACCAGATTCGGTGCAAACGCCGTGGCCAGCTCGAGCAGCGCGAAGGACAGCACGTTCGTCATCAAGATCGGCCGGCGGCCGTACTTTTCCGCCAGCCACCCGAACAGCAGCGCGCCCACCGGCCGCATCGCCAGCGTCAGGGTGATGCCGAAGGCGACCGCGGTGAGACTGACTCGAAAGTCGGTGCTGATCGCCTTCAGCGACACGATGAAGATGAAGAAGTCGAACGCATCGAGCGTCCAGCCGCCGAGGGCCGCGAAGTACGCATGGCGCTGCGCCCGGGTCAGGGCCGTGAAGTTCTCGATCAATTTCATGGCGCTCACCCCCCCGCCCGGCCGATCTCCCGCCGCGCCCCTCGGCCACCGGACATCTCAGGACCCCGATCGCGAGCGCCGCGGCCGAGCGCGGCGGCCGCGCGCCCCGGCCCGATTATCCCTGAACACCGCGCCGCCCGCAGCGACTCATCGCAGCCTCGCCACGAATCGCAGGCGGGCTGTCAGTCGAGCTTCAGCCCCGCCAAGCGCCGTCTCTTGACCAGATCGAGAGCCAGCGGTGCTCACGCGCCACGTAATAGGCGACCGGGATGACCAACACCAGGGGCACGGTGACGAGTGATAGCCGGAGTGAAGCAGCCGAGGCCCCCGCCGAGGATGCTCATGTCGAGAATGAGCGTCGGCGGACGGGAGGTGCTCGGGGCAAGGATGAGCAGGAACGACCCGAGCGCGATCGGCAACGCGCCCGATGACCGGCAGGGCGAGCGCCAGAACGATCATATAGGCGATGGACACCCATTCGACGAGCGCGAGGGTCGTTCCGAACTGTTTCTTGATCGTCGGCAGCGCGATGTTGACGATGGTCACATCGAGCGCCGACATCGTCGCGCCGATGAGAACGACAGCGAGGACCGCCCACTGCCATCGACCCCGCCCCTTCTTACCAGGATGCGCGGAAGGCTGCGGCATTCAAGATGGACCTCGCTTTTCGGCAGTGTGAGCGATGCAAGCCGATGCATCTGCCGCCAGAGCCCGCGCACCGGGCGGGGCGCGCGCTCGGCGCATCGCCGGGCGCGCACGCCGCGGAGATATCCCTGGGATCCGGCTCGTTATCGACCCGTTTCCCCCGCAGCCCACCACTCTCAGCGATGCGCTCCCCTCAACGCCGCCTCGATACCGGCTTCGGCCAGGGGCGCCATGACGGCATAGCCGGCCGGCGAGGGATGCACGCCGTCGGGGCTCAGCGAGTGCTTCAGTCCCCCCGCGGCATTCTCCATCGCGGCGTAGTAGTTGACGTAGACGTAGTGGTGCCTCGCGGCATAAGCCTGGATCCAACGGTTGAGCGCGGCGATCCGGTGTGCCGGATTGGGTACCTGCGGGTGCCACCAGTAATGGACCGTCGGCAGCAGCGAGCACAGCACCACCGCGATGCCGTTTGCCCTGCCCAACTGAGCCATGGACTCCAGGTTGCCTTCGACCTGGCGCAACGTCACCGGACCGGCATTACCGGCCAGATCGTTGGTACCCCCGAGGATCACCACCACCTTGGGATGCAGATCGATGACGTCCTGGCGAAAGCGAACCAGCATCTGCGCCGTGGTCTGCCCGCTGATGCCGCGGTTGATATAGGGCTTGCCGGGGAAGGACTTGCGCAGGCTCCATCCCTCCGTGATCGAATCCCCGAGGAAGACGACCCGGTCGGTGCCCGGCGCCGGCGGGCCCAGCCGTCGATCGGCCGCTCGGAAGTGCGCGAGGTCGGGGAAATCCACCAGCAGATCGTGATCGAAGTTGGCCCAGTAAGTGCCGGACTGCCACGCCGGAGCGGTGAGCACGAGCGGCGCGTGCGTCTTGCCCGGCCTGGACGGCAGTTTCATGGCCATGGCCATGGCCGACAGGGAAATGCCGAGCGCGGCGAGCGCCACCAGCGCCAGTGTCAACGGTCTACGCATTGTCATATCCCCTCGGGTCGTGTTGCTCGCTTTACTATACACCGTCAACCCTGCTTCGAAAGCGCGCCGGTGAGGCGCACGCGCGCCCTTGGCACCTCCGTGCGCCAAGACCCCGCCGGCTTCCAACGGCCGATGATCATTTCCGGATCGCGAACACACGCGCCGCAAACTTGATGAAATACGGCCAGTTCGGCGCGGGCGTATGACCGTAAGGCTGCCGGCGGAACGCCGCGTATCTGGAGCCAACCATCGTGTTCACCGGCGGGTACGCCGTGTGTATTCCGAGCCCCTGCTCACCATACATGTTCCACGCTGGACTCGCCGCCGCTTCCGCCATGAACATCCCGCGCGCGTCTTGCCAGGCATCGCCCGGAATCGCGCAAGCCGGATGCATGATCAGCGACCCGGCGCCGATGAAAATGGCGCGCGGCGCCACGAGCGCGATCAACTCATCACTGTCGACCGGCAGCTCATTGGCCGTGTAGCCCGGCGAGGCGTAGCGCAGGAACTTTCCATCGAACCATTGAAACTCGTCCGATGAGGCGAGGCTGCCGAGGTTTTCGCCGTAATTGCGCCGATACAGGTCCGCGCCGCCCTTGCCCGAGGATGAGATGTAGCCGACGGCGATACGCGGATCGTAGGCGAGCGCCAGCAACGCGGCCTTCCCATCGCGGGAATGCCCCATCACACCGATCTGATGGGGATTGATCGCCGGATCGGTCTGCAGGAAATCGACCGTGCGGTTGATCGCCCAGGCCCAGGCGCGCAACACGCCCCAAGTATCCATCTTGCGCGGCCTTCCCCTGTTGGTGAGGCCGATGATGCCCTTGACCAGCCCCGCGCCGTTATCCGGCTGCACGGCATCGTAGTCTACCGAGGCGAAGCCCCAGCCGCGCTTGAGCAACTGCTCCGCCGCCGGTTCGGTGGGCGGGCCGACCGCGATGCACATGGTCGTGCCCGGGAAATGCAGGTAGGGTCCGTGATGCCCATTCATGCCGGGAAAGAACGGATGAATGAAGATGTCGCCGATGATCACTGGCACCTGCTTGCCCTTGGCCGCCGCCGGAGTCGCGAGCGTGACCGGAATATCGACCGTGATCGCCGGATCTCTTGAATTGTCCACATGACCGATCAGGTGCGTGACGATCGCGGGAACCCCATAGACCATCTCTTCGCGGACACTTGTGACGCGCCAGGTGACGTGCGGAACATTCTTCGGCTTCCTGCCGTAGACATACTCGGCGAACAGCGCCCTGATCTGCGCGCGACGCTCGCGCCACTGCGCCAGCGTCGTGACCCTGGCGCCGTCGTTCAACCGCATCAGCGGCGGCAGTCGCGGATACGGGTTGGCTTTCGCCTCGATGTAATTGGCGAAATTCGCCTGGTGCGGATGTACCGCGTTCTTCCCCGGGCGCAAGGCGCGGATACCGAGCACCCTCATCTCGCGTCGTCTCTCCGCCTGCGACGCCCGCAGTATCGCCGGCGACATCCCGAAGGTGACCGCCGCCTTCTGCGCTCGAGCCCCCGCGGCCGCCGCAGTGCCGATCAACACGCCGAGCGCGAGCACGGCGGCCGCGAGCACGGGAGTGCGGCTCGCGGCGGTGCGCGTGCGCCCCCCGCAATCTTGATCACGTCTGTTCATCCTGGTCTCTCCTGAAATGATGGCCTGCGAGATACGAGCCTCGTACGTAGACCCCGTGCCCGTGCATCCGGACCGGCCCCGAGTCACAAGGCGACGAGCGGGGCGCAACTCGCGCCATTGCGCGCCGCCTCAACCTCCGGCGCCCGCGGGCGCGAAGCCGCAGCCCGCTGCTTGCCGGGATGCAGACCGGGTATACCGGCGCACCGGCAGCCCCCATCGACATGGCGCAAACGACCTGACCGGTGGCCGGAATTTGCACCGCCTCCATCGCGGCCCGGCGCCGCTGAAAGGTGAGAGTGCAATGAAGGTCTCGTGAAACACCGACTAGCCATGGATGTCACGTACGTGACCCGTATACTCAAACAACGTTCCCTTCGCGCCGGTGCTGATGCCGGGATTGCGGGTATTACTGTCCGAACTCGCCCGAGTACGTTCATGAGCGCCTTCGACATAATAGTTGCGGATACGTACTATTTCTAGCTGCTGCGACGGCGGCGGCGCCGTGGCAGCAGGCTGCCCCCTCTCCACGGTACCGCCGCCCCGGGTCGGATCAGGCGCGCCGCTGAAACACCAGCGCCGCAGCCCCGCGCAGGCGCGCAAGGTCGCCGTCGGGAATCGGCACGATGGTGGGTGGAGTGCCGGCGATGGTGATACTTTTGACCGTCTTCTCGATCGTCGGGCGGTAGCGGTGCCAGGCGGAGGTCACTTCGCCGGCGACGTAGACGATCTGCGGCGAAAGCGCCGCCACGATGAGCCGCAGGCCCGCGCCGATCTCGCGCGCCTGGCGTGCCAGCGCGGCCCCGGCATGGGTATTGCCTGCCTCGGCCAGACTCAGCAGCTCGGGAAAGGTGAGGGGGCGGTGCTGCGGCTGCAGCTCCTTGAAGTAGCGCAGCGCCGCGCGACAGGACGCGAACACCTCCCAGCAGCCGCGCTGCCCGCAGGCGCACTCCGGCCCCTGCGGATCGATGGAGATATGTCCCAGCTCGCCCGCCATGCCGTCGTGACCGGTGATGATGCTGCCGTTGGCGAAAATGGCCGCGCCGATCCCTTCGGAAGCGGTGATGAGAACGGCGTCGGCGTTGCCCTCGACGTGGTGGAAAGTCAGTTGCGCGAGCAGGCAGGCGATGGCGGCGTTGGCGAGGTGCACCGGAAGCTTCATCCTCTTCTCGATAACGCTCTTGAGGTCGAAGTCGCGCCAGCGCAGGTTCGGGGCGAAGATCAGCCTATCGGTGTGCGGGTCCACACGCCCCGGAAGACTGACGCCGATGCCTTCGACGGACATGCCCTTCAGCTCGGCCTTCATGTGCGAAAGGACCTTCAGGATCGCGTCGGTCGAGGCGCCGGCGTCCCGACTCAGAGGCACCATGGACCGCGACATCAGTTTGCCGTTGAGATCCACCATGGCGACCGTTGCTTGGCGTGGATGAACGTCCACGGCCAGCGCGACCAGCCGCTCGTTGAGCCCGATCAGTGTCGGCCGACGCCCGCGCTGCGAAACGGCCGTGTAGCCCTCGCACACCCACTTCTCCGCGCGGAGCTGTTCGATGATCTGCGAGACCGTGCTGCGCTGCAGCCCCGACTGCCGCGCGAGCTCGGCGCGCGAGATCGGTTGGCGTGTCCGGATCAGCTCGAGCACGATGTCGCGGTTGATGCGCCGCGCCGTACCGCTCGAAGCGAGCTCAACGTCCGACAGATCGACGCGGCGAATCTCCCGTGCGCGCTGCCGCTTTTTCATGGTCGTTGTTCCCGCGCTGCCCGACCGCAGCGTGAGGAGTGTAGCACCCCGCCCTGCTGGCCTGCGGAGCGAGCATCCGCCTCGATCGCGCCCCCTCCGAGACGACTGTCAACCGGGACCGGCCCGGTCATATCCCCGGCGTTGACGAACTCCCGCGCTGCGACGCCTCCAAGCGCAACGATCCGGCCCCCGAACGGGACTTCCATCCCCCGATCAGCCGAGTTCGACGTCTCTGGAGCCGGTCCGCCTCGCCACGCCGACTCGACACGGGCTCGAGGATCACAGCTCCGCCCAACGGACCGCGAGCCTGCCGTCCCATCATGCCGCGCAGATGGGCGAAGCATGCTCATCGACACGCGTGCCTGCCCCAACCCTGGCGACCCTCCGGCTCTCTCTACGGCAACACTGGATTGCGGTTTGGGCCATTAGACGCGGTCAGCGGCATCCAGTTGACGGTCACCGCGGAGCTATAGCCGCTGCTCCGAGCGCTGGTGCTGTCGAGAACGTGAAATCTCACCCTCAACGGATCCTCGATGTCGGTGCTCAGAATTCCAGGTCCTCCGGGAGTGGCGATGCCGTGTTCCGAGACTCCCGTGGCGTTGAAGTACGCATTGGTCACCCGGCCGTCACCGCAGGTCCGGGATCCTGTGGAAACCGTGGTTGACCCCTGGTAGCTCAGCGGACTTGCCGGATCCTCGGACGGGAGCCAGCGCCGGTTCCCGGCGGGAATCGAATAGGTGTGCGCCGGTAATGCAATGGTGAGGATATACGAATAGCCGTGACGACAGACGACGTCGACCGATGCGGGCGCCTGAGACCAGCGACACCGTTGCCCTCCGGTGAAGGCCCCCCATCATCAACTCATAGCCGCCCTTGAGAATATCACCGGAACGGACTCGCAGATGGCGCCCGCCCGACTCCCGTGGCGAGGGCCCCCAATGCGCGCCATGCGCACCGCCTGCATCGATTCGCTCGAGGTGCTTCAATGATGCCACCACGGTTCCGCCCGTGTTCCAGTTGTCCGGAAACCGCGGATCATGAGTTCCCCACCAATCCGTCCAGCGCCTGTAGGCCAGCGCCTGTAGGTGATGGTCGGGAATTGACCTCCTCGCCGCCCTAAAGGGCGGAGATTCCTACGGCGCTACGCGCCGGAGGCGCGCGTAGATTCGCTTCGGTGGGTTCCTGGGCCGACGCCCCTTGGGCGGGCGAAGTATCTGCACAGGCTGCAACGCGGTGTCCCCGCGCCAGGACGTTGTTCGCTGCGACTCGATCGGCGTTGTCCGAGTATCCGCACTCGACGCACCGCGCGAGGTTGGCGCAACCACATTGATTGGAATTCTCCGCACGGGACAACTCGGGCCGTTGCAGTCAGACTCGGCGCGCGGATCGATTAATTCGGTCTGACAACTATATGAGCCGAACCTTGCTTGTCAAGCCAAAGCATGCCGCGGCAGCGCCCTGCAATCAGGTCGAATCAACCTGCAGCGAGCGCCGGCAACGCGGCCTCGACGGCAAACAGCGGGCCGTGGCGCAGCAGCGCCAGGGCGGTGCCCGGTGAACGGCCCGGAACGCGATCCGCGCGCGCCCACGGAACACGGCTTGCGGCCCGCCGAACGCGGCGTTTGCGGGCAGTGGCAAGTTCCTCCATAATCGCCACATGATCGGCAGCACCCATCCGTCGCCATTGCGCCAAGCGGGAACGCAGCGTGGGGCGTCAATTCGGATCGAGGTCCGGGTGCGCGCATGCGGATGAGCGCGACTCGACGCAAGGTGCTGTCAGGATCGCTGATTGCATTGGCGGTCATGACGATGACCGCCGCGACAACCGCGAGGGCCGACACCTTCGGCTCCGTGCACTACGATCCGAAGAACGATCAAATCATCGTTAGCGTCAACTATGACGGCACCAATCCCAATCATCACTTCTCCATTCAGTGGGGCCACTGCCACAGACTTCATGATCGGCTGCAAGGGCCGGCACGCAAGATCATCAACGTGGGCATTCTCGACAACCAGGGAAACGATGCGGCGATCAAACGCTACACCAAGATCGTGCGGGTATCCCTTGCCGGGGTGACCTGCAGGCCCGCAACCGTCACCCTCTGGATGCCGCCGCACCAGTACACCCGCCTCGATATTCCGTAACAGGAAGAACGGGTTGCATGAGTTCGAGCGGTTCGCAAGATTGCGCGCGAGCCCCGCGCGGATATCATGGCCACCCGCACCGACACCGATTCAGCAGCTACAGAGCAAGCGCAGCTAGCGCGGTCCGACGGGGGCCGCGGTCGACGTCGACCTCAACGAGCGCGCGGACAAAGCCGCGAGGATCAACATCACGGTATCGCGGCGTATCCTACCGGCGGTCGATGCCTACGCCAGAACACACGGTGAGACCCGATCCGGGTTTATCGCCCGCGCAGCCGTGGACGCAAGGCGCAAGCCGGCATGAGCCGCTGCCGATTGCGCAAGTCGCCGAGCGGCCACAGGACAGTCGCAGGATGATTCAGAAATCCTGTTTGCGGTCGTACGGCCAAGCGAGGCACGGAGGGCAGGACTAACCTGCATGATTCGACTTCGGCGCCGCATCGCCTCATGACGCGAATTCAGCGCTTGGCCTGGCCTTCGAGCAGCCTTAGCGCCGTCGCAATGGGCAGGACGAGGCGGCGCGCCTCGCCGGGAAGGAGCGCGAATCCGAAGTGCTCATAGAAGCGCTGCGCGGGATCGTCCTTCGCGTCGACGATGAGCGCGAACACCCCGAGTTCGGCACGTGCCGCGCGTTTGAGCGCATCGACCAGGAGCGCCGCACCGAGTCCTCTGCCTTGATAGGGCTGCGCGATGGCGAGGCGAGCGAGGAAGGCGGCGGGCACGAGGGGATAACGCGGGAGCTTGCGGGCCACTTCCTCCGAAAGCGCATCGAGCGGCACGCCGGTCGCGGCGAGCGTGTAGAAGCCGGCAATCTCCTCGGCCTCGGTGTCGAGCGCGACGAAACACGTGGCGATGCGACGCCGGATGTCCTGCGACGCTTGCTGGCGCAAGTACCGATCGAGCGCGCTCGATCCGCTCAGCAGGCCCGAACGGTCGTGGGCCGAGTCAAGCGGCTCGATGCGCAAGGGGCCCAAGCGGCGCCTAGCCGCGGATCAATTCGCGGTGCCGCGCGAGCGCGCGCCGCAGCGCCTGCGACGGTGCCGGCGGGTTGAGCAGCAACGCTGCAAACTTCTCCTGTGCTTCGCGTGAGAGACGCAGCAGCTCGGCCTCGGCCAACGTCTTCTGGGCAGCGTCCTGCGCCGCGGCCACGACGAAATCGCTGAGGCTGCGCCCCTGGATCTGCGCCGCGCGGCGGACCGTTTCCAGCACCTCAGGGGCGATTCGCGCCTCGATACGGGCGGTGCGCTGGGGTTCAGGGGCCATCGGACGCGCGCTCATCTCCAGGATGTCCGGTAAGTTACCGTACATACCAAGCTGTGGCAACCGAATGCACGGGGAAGAACCGTACTTCACCCCCACGGTGCCGGGCGCCGCCGACTGATCTGGCCCATTCTCTGCCGAATGCAGTCATTCACCTGGGACCGGCAGGAGGAAGAATCACGCCCCGGGTCCTGCTCGTCGTCCGGCTCGGACTCGAGGTTCTGCATGGGGGCCTCGTCTTCCTCACGTTCCAGCCGGTCGAGCGGTGTCACGTCCGCCACCGCGGGACTCGCGTTGACGCGGCGCGAGACGGAGGAGCAGCAAGTCATCCGATTGAAATTGGCGGAGCGGACGGGACTCGAACCCGCGACCCCCGGCGTGACAGGCCGGTATTCTAACCAGCTGAACTACCGCTCCACCGGGAGGGGGGCGCATCCTATCGGACGCCCTGCCCGATGTCCACCCGGAGCATTTTCCAATGGGGTATGAGTCTGGAGAGGGGGGGTGTGGGGCGCCGGGCGGTACCCCGGATGAACCGGTATGCCCAATGCGGCTCTAATTCGTTGAAGTCCTAAGAGATCCCTTCCGCTATAGTCCGGACATGAATAAAGTCCTCACCGCCGCGGCGGCCCTCGCAGCCTTCGGGAGCGCAGGGCTCATCACCACCGCCCTCACCCCCGCCCACGCCGCCCTCGGCCAGCCTGCCGCCTCGGTCGCGGCCGACCGGGCGCGCATGAAAGCTCAGCTGCGCCAGGTCGCCGGCGAGGGCTATACGGTCGAACAGATCACCACCCCCGCCGGCACGGTGGTGAAGGAATTCATTTCCCCGGCCGGCATGGTGTTCGCCGTCAGCTGGTTCGGTCCGACCCTGCCGAACCTCGCTCAGCTGCTCGGCTCGGCCTATTTCCAGAGGCTGACCACCGCGGAGAAGTCGCATGGCTTTGGCCACGATCACGTCCAGCTGCGCACCCCGCACCTCGTGGTGCATGCCGGCGGACACATGCGCCAGTTCTACGGAATGGCGTACGTGCCCGCCCTAGTGCCGGCCAATCTCTCCATTTCGGACCTTCACTGACCCTGAACGAGGCTCCCCCGTGCGCAAGGTCCTTCTCGCCGGTCTTCTGCCCATCGTGCTCTCGATCGCCGGATGCGGCGGCGGCGGCGCCTCGGCCGCCAGCACCTCGAGCGCTCACAGCGGCCAGCCCGGCACCGCCTCCGGCCCGAACGTCGTCACCATGACGGTTGATAGCGGACCGGTCAGCAGCTCCCCGGCGGTGGACACCCCATACGTCACCGTCACGGTATGCGTGCCCGGGAGCACGACCCAATGCCAGACGTTCAACAACATCGAGGTCGATACCGGCTCATACGGCTTCCGCATTCTCGCGGACGCGACCGACACCTCCGGCACAACTTTCGATCTGTCGCTGCCGGCGGAAACCGCCGCCGGCGGGGCCCCCTTGGCAGAATGTGCGCAGTTCGTCGACGGTTTCAGCTGGGGTCTGGTCACAACCGCCGACCTGCAAGTCGGCGGTGAGACGGCCAGCGACGTTCCCGTGCAGGTGATCGGGGATCCGACTGTCAGCGGCGAGTCGAGCTTTCCGGCGATTCCCGCCGCCTGCAGCGGCGTCGGCACTTCAGAGGACACCGTGACCGCATTCGGTGCGAATGGCATCCTCGGCATCGGTCCGTTCGCGCAGGACTGCGGCTCGAGCTGCGTCCTAACGACCGACAATGGGGACTACTATGTCTGTCCGGCCGGCGGTTGCCAGCCGAGCACGGCTGCACTCGCCGCCCAGGTCACCAACCCGGTGTTCGACTTCCAGATCGACAACGACGGGGTCATCGTCGAGCTGCCCTCGCTCGGGCCTTCGGGCACCGCGCCCGCGAGCACGGGCGCGCTGATTTTCGGGATCGGCACCCGAGGCAACAATCAGCTCAACGCCGCGACGATACTCGCGACCAACAACTACGGCGACATCACCACCCTGTTCAACGGCCAGTCGCTGCCGTACTCCTACTTCGATACCGGCTCGAATGCCTATTATTTCAACGACAGCGCCATTCCGGACACGTGCATGAACAATGCCGGCTGGTTCTGCCCGAGCAGCACGCTGACCCTCGAGGCGACCAACGAGGGCGTCAACGGGACTGAAGCCCCGGTGAGTTTCTCCATCGCCAATGCCCAGACGCTGTTCAACGAATATCAGAGCAATACGGCGTTCGACGACATCGGCGCGAGCGCCGGCAATCAATCGGCCTTCTGCCCGAACGGCGCGAGCAATTGCGCGTTCGACTTCGGCCTACCGTTCTTCTTCGGACGCGACATCTACATCGCCTACCAGAACGCCAACACCAGCGCCGGCCCGGGGCCCTTCTACGCTTATTAAGAAGCGCTGGATCGGGGCTCCTGCCCCGCCCAGCGCCGTTGAGCCAAAAAGCGTGGTTTTTGGCTCAACGTCCGCCACCTGCGGCGGCGGGGCACCTCCCTGTGCCTGTCAAACGTTCGTCATGCTTCATGATCAGCGCTGGATCGGGGCTCCTGCCCAGCCCAGCGCCGTTGCGCCAAAAAGCGTGGTTTTTGGCTCAACGTCCGCCACCTGCGGCGGCGGGGGACATCTCTGTACCGACTACCCTGTGCGCCCGCTTCATGATTCGGGGTCGACCGGCGGTCGATGGGGAATGCCGAGCAGGCCTGCCGACCGGCGCGCCCGACGAGCGCTACATCGAACGTACGGGCGGCACCCGGATCGGGGCCAGTCCCGCGCCGCGCAGGGCCCGATCGAGCTGCCCGATCTCGAGGGCCGTGCGCCGCCATTGGCGCGCCGCCGCATCGATCGAAGCGAGTGAGGCGCGCAGCACCTGCTTGTCGGCAACGGTCGGCGCCAGATCCGCCGACTCGGCATTGGCCTCGAGCGAACTCACCTGGTTGTTCAACCCCCTCAGGCCGCCAGCGCCCCTGCTGGAGGTTTGGACCTCCAGGCGATGGACCTGCGCGGCGAGACGTTCGGGCGCCTTGCCGGCCGCGATGCGCGCCGCAAGCTTCTCCAGGGCGCGATGCACCGGGTGCCGCGCATCGTACAGCGCCTTGAGACGCGCGATGCCGCGACAGGCACTGCGGCTGTACGCCAGGAGCGCGCGCAGATCGGCCATACTGACATGTTCACGCGGATCGAGCCGCACCACCAGCGGTGCGCGATACTTCTGTCCATCGGCACTCAACACCACCGTGTAAATGCCAGGCAGCACGAACGGTCCGTCGACGGCGGTCGGGGTGTTCTCGCCCCACACGGCCGCCATGCTGTACTGATAGGAGATTGCCGGCGGACGCGCATAGCGCAGGTTCCACACGAAGCGGTGCATGCCCGGCGCGGCCGACAGCCGCTGCGGCGGCCTCAGCCAACCCTTATCGAAATATCGGAAGGCATGGATCGGCCGGGGCGCGGCATCGGAGGCGAAGCGGCGCACCAGCTTGCCTCTGAAATCGTAGATCGCGAGCGTCACGGGACCGCGGGTGTGTGGTCCGAGCCAATAATCGATCGGCACGCCGTCCGGCGGGTTCTGGCCCTGCGGCGTGCCCGGCGGCAACGGCGTGTCCTGATTGTTGTTCCAATGCACGCGCCAGGCGACCTCGGGCGCAAACAGGTGCGCCGTGGAGGCAAGCACTGCCGAGGAGAGCTGGCGCAACGGTGTGAGGTCGTCGAGCACCCAGATCGCCCGGCCCTGGGTCGCCGCGATCAGATCGTTGCCGTGCACTTCCAGGTCGTTCACTCGGGCGTTCGGCAGGTTCAGTTGCAATGACTGCCAATGCGCGCCGTCATCGAACGACACGAACACGCCGGTGGCGGTCCCGGCGTACAGGAGCCCGGCGCGTACGGGATCGGCGCAAATCGACACCACCGGCTCCCCGCGCGGCAGGCCTGTGTCGATCGCCGTCCAATGCGTTCCATAGTCGTGTGTGCGCAAGACATAAGGATGAAAGTTGCCCTGGCGCTCGTCGTCGACGGCGACGTAGGCGGTGGCCGGATCGAGTGCCGAGGCCGAAATCTCGCTCACTTTCTCCCAGGGTCCGATCTGCGGCGGAGTGACATCGAGCCAATGCGCCCCGTCGTCGCGGGTCAGCTCCACCATTCCACTGTCGCTGCCGACCCAGATCTCGCCGGATTTCACCGGCGAGGGCGCGATGGTGCTGATGACGCCGAAGCCGCACTCGCGCGCCATCAGGCCGCTCGCCCGGGCCGTGCAGCCGCGCATGTGCGCCACTTTGCCGGTGAGGTCCGGCGAGATCACCTTCCAGGTCTGCCCGAGATTGGTCGATTGGAACAGCGCCTGCGCCCCGAGCAGCAGCGCGTACGGCCTGGTCGGGGTGAACACCAGGGGAGTCACCCAGCCGTAGCGATACGTGACGGTGAGCGGCGAGGCCCCGTAGCTCATGACGGGATACGGCGAAACGTCCGCCACCTGGCCGGTGCGCGCATCCCAGCGCGTCACGGTCCCGCCGAGGCCGCTGCCGAACACCAAGTCCGGGTCGGCCGGGTCGGGCACCATGTAGTCGCGCTCCTGGCCACCGACCGGATGCCAACTGCGCACCGTCAGGGCGCCGTAGTTGCTCGCGCTCGCCGCGCCCACCGAGCCGCTGTCCTGCTGGCCGCTGTAGATCCAGTACGGAAAGCGATCGTCGGTGGCCACGTGATAGAACTGTCCGGTCGGCTGGTTGTACCAGCTGCTCCAGCTGCGTCCGCCATCCACGCTCACCACCGCGCCCTGATCCGAGGCGGCGATCATGTGATTCGGGTGCAAGGGATTGATCCACACGAAGTGATAGTCATCGCCCCCCGGGGCGCCCTTGAAGACGTGCCACGTGCGCCCCCCATCGCGCGAGCGGCGGATCGACTGGCCCGCCGAATACACCACATCGGGATTGACCGGATCGACCGTCAGGCGCGCGAAGTACCAGTTTCCAAACACACTCTCCTGGTCATTCACCCGCATCCAGTGCATCCCGCCGTCGTCCGAGCGCCAGATGCCCCCCTCGGTCTTCGAGTCGACCGCGGCGTAGATGCGAGTACCGTGCGCGGTGTGCGTCACCGCGAGCCCGATCCGCCCGAGCGGCCCGCTCGGGAAGCCCCCGCCGGTGAGGCGCGTCCAGGTCTTTCCGCCGTCCGTGGAGCGGTAGATGCCGCTGCCGGGGCCGCGGTGGGGCTCGAAGTAATCGAGCCAGGGCCAATCGCGGGTCTGCCATGCGGCCGCGTAGATCAACTGCGGATCGGTCGGATCGGCGGCGAGATCGACGACCCCGGTCCGCTCGTTGATGGCCAGCACGTGCGTCCAGCTCTTGCCGCCATTGGTGGTGCGGTAGATCCCGCGCGCACGGCTCGGCTTGTACGGATCGCCCATGGCCGCGACCAGCACCACGTTCGCGTCATGCGGATCGATCCAGATGCGTCCGATGGTCAGCGTGGCCCGCAGGCCCACCGAGTGCCACGTGCGGCCGCCATCGGTCGACTTGAATACGCCGCAGCCGGTGGACATGTCGTAGCGCGGCGCCACCTGGCCGGTGCCGACATAGATCGTCTGCGGGTCGGACGGCGCAACGGCAATGGCGCCGATCGCCGGCGGGAGATTCTTGCCGATGGAGCGCCAGGTCCGCCCGGCGTCGCGTGTCTTCCACACCCCACCGCCGGCGGTGCCGATGTAGAACGTGTTCGGCTCGGTCGCTACCCCGGCGGCCATGGTCGCCCAACCGCCGCGGAACGGCCCGACGAGCCGCCAGCGCAGCTCAGAATAGGCGCTCGGCGGCAGGGCACCGCTCGAAGCGAGCGCCGCTTGCCGAGGGAATGGCACGTTCTGCTGCGGCCACGCGGCGGCCAGCGGCACGATCCCGATCAGCGTACCGACGAACGCGGCAAGCAGCAGCATGCGCACTCGGCGACGCGAGGCGGTGGCGTTCATGGAGTACCCCCCCTAGCAAGACATTGTGCAACGATAGCGCATTCCATGCCCCAACGCCGTCCTCGGCCGCTCACGCTCCGCGCGCCCGGCGCGATGTGCGCCCGGGCGTGCCCGCGCCGCCCGCCGCTACCGGGGCCGGCCGCGCAGCAGCCGCCACATCCGCACGTACACTCCGTTGGTCCAGCCGAAGCCGATCATGTTCTGCTTGTAGCCGTAGGTGATCTTGACGTCGGCATTGCCGGTGTCCATGTTGTATTTCTCACGAATCGTGCCGTCACGCGCGAAAACGCGGTTGACCGTGGCGATGAACTTGCGGGCGATGCGCCGCGCCGCCGCCCCGTAGCCGTACGCCTGGAGCCCGCGCACCGCGAGCCAGTTGGTCGGCGCCCAGCCAAACGGCGCATCCCACTGGGCACCGCTCGCGAAATCGCTGGTCTGCAGGCCGCCCATGCGCTCGAACAGCGGCAGGTTGTCGCGCACCGCGCGCGCCTGGGCCTTGGAGGCCGCACCCGCCCAGAGCGGATAGAAGGTCGTGATGAAATCGTAGTATGAGCGCTTGTGGGTCACGAAATCATAGTCCGTGTACAACCCCAGACGGGAATTCCACAGGTACTTGTTGATGGCGCGCTTGCGTGCCGCCGCGGCTGCGGCCCAGTGCCGCGCGGCCGCGGCATAGCCGAGGCGGCGGGCGAAAGCGCGCAGATCGAGGGCATAGCGGTACAGCAGGCTGTTTAGCCCCACCGGCGCGTAGTCGATCGTCGAGCCGCTGAAAGCGCCGAAGCGAAATGTCGTGTCGAAGCCCGATTCGCGCATGGCGCGATCGCCGCGGTAGTACTTGCCCGTGAGGCGATAGCCGCCATACCACGCCCGCTCGCAAGCCCGTGAGGCGCGCACATTGCAGCTGAGGCGCTCCAGGCGGGCCGCCTCGGCCGCCGAGGGATGCCGCGGGGCGCGCACCAGATACCCGCGGTTCTCGCCCGGATGGGCGATCAGGAAACGGATGACCTCCCGATAGTACTTGGCGCTGCGCAATGCCGGCTCCGGACCCCCGTAGTCGAAATAACGCGACAGCCCGGTGTCTCCGGCCAGCTGCTTGCGCCGCTCCCAGCTCGAGTAGTCCTTCACCACGAGCGGGTAGGCGCGCCGCAGCCAGGCCGTGGCCGCCGAGCGACTGGCGAAAGCGGCCCGATCGGCCAGCAGATCGCGGATCATCTCGCCGAGAAACGGCGGCTGGGAGCGCGTCAGGGAGAAGGTGGCGTTGGCGTTGAGCACCGCGCCGTAATGCCGGACTTCGAACAGGAAATTCTCGACGATGTCGCGCGCCAGGGCCGCGTGATGATCGCCGATCAGACCGAGTTCGATGAAGTAGCTGTCCCAGCCGAACATCTGGTTGAACATCCCGCCGGGCACGATGTACGGGTGCGGCAGATACAGCAGCCCCGGATATTTCAGCAGCGTGGGCTGAAAGCCGCCGAGCTTGGTGATGCGTACCGGCAGGCGCAGCACGCTGACGTCGCATCGGGTCCGCAAGGCGCGCACGGCCGGGGGCATGGGCAGATCGTGCGGCAGGTAGAGCACCCACTTGCCATGGTAATAGGGGCTGCGGTAAGAGGCGCAACCCGTCGTCGAGCGCGTCAGCGTGCTCCATGTGCGGTTGATGTAGTTGAGCGTCCCGGCAGAATCCGGGACCGCTGCGCTCGATGCGGGTACCGCCGCAATCAGCGCCAGAGCACCGACCAGAAATCGCGCTGTCAGGGCCATGACCGCTCACCCTCGGCTGCTGATACGTAAAGCGCTCGCATGATGGCTCGGCCGATCGGCTCGTGCAAGCAGCCTCGGCCGAGCCGCGGCCCCGCACTGGCGTGGCGGACTTGCCGCAAGCGGCCCTCGCGTTCACCCTAGGCGAGTTCGGGACTGTGCGCCCACGGCGCAGTTCGTCGACCCGAGGCTCGCACCATGACTGATCTGTCCGCCTTTCCGATCACCCGCCGGTGGCCTGCGCGCCATCCACGGCGGCTGCAGCTGTACTCGCTGCCAACGCCGAACGGCGTCAAGGTCTCGATCATGCTCGAGGAGATCGGCCTGCCGTACGAGGCACACCGCGTGGACTTCACGCACAACGAGCAGCTGACGAGTGAATTTCTCGCGCTGAACCCCAACAACAAGATCCCCGCCATCCTCGACCCGGACGGACCGGACGGCGCGCCGCTGGCGCTGTTCGAGTCCGGCGCGATCCTGATCTATCTGGCCGAGAAGACCGGCCAGCTGCTGCCGCGCTCGGCCAGCGGGCGCTATCGCGCCCTGCAGTGGCTGATGTTTCAGATGGGGGGCATCGGGCCGATGTTCGGCCAGCTCGGATTCTTTTACCGCTTTGCGGGCCGGGAGATCGAGGACAAGCGCCCGCGCGATCGGTATGTCGCCGAATCCAGGCGCCTGCTCGGGGTGCTCGACGGGCAGCTGGCGGGCCACGCCTGGGTGGCCGGCGACGACTACGGCATCGCCGACATCGCCATCTTTCCCTGGGTGCGCAACCTCATCGGCTTCTATCAAGCCGGCGAGCTGGTCAGCGTCGGCGACTTCCCCAACGTCAACCGCGCCCTCGAGCGCTTCCTCGAGCGACCGGCGGTCGTGCGCGGGCTCGAGATTCCCAAGCCCGCCTGATGCGGCGGAGCGGCGCGCGAGCGGCGCTCTCGAGCTGTTGCTCGCGCCGTTCGGCGGCGTCAGCGATTCTTCGCGCCAGGAAACGCAGCGGCGCCCGCTTCCATGCCAGGGCGGGTCCGCGCCCCCGCTCAACCGCGCTCGGCGGCCGCCGTGATGAACGCGTCGATGTTGCGCGACAGCCGCGGCAGCACGCTGGGATTGAGGTAGAGCATGTGCCCGACGGGATAGTAGTACTCGTGGACGTTGTGCGCGAGCACCGCCGGCAATCCCATGTGAGCGATCGTGTAGTCGGTGGCGAAGAACGGCGTGGCCATGTCGAACCAGCCGTTGTTGAGCATCAGCTGCATGGCCGGATCGTTGCTCATCGCCCGCGCCAGCGACGGCGCGACGTTCTTCACGCGCATGACGCTCTCGTTGGTGCCCACGCCCTGATCGAGCTGGCTGAGCGGCGGCTGATAACGGTTCCAGTCCCAGTCCCTGAACGGGGTGCCGCTGCTCTGCACGTAGATGCGGTCGCTGGGGTAGTCGAGCACGTCATGCAAGTAACTGTCGAAGCCGACGGTCAAGGCCCCCCAGATCGCGGTCATCGAAGCGCCGGCGGCCGAGTTGCCCGGGTCCGGCATCAGCGGCTGCAGTTCCGGGGTGGTGAAGCGCCCGTCGAAGCGGGCGGTGCTCGTGCCCTCACCCAATAGGCGCCGTTGGAATACCGACAGTGGAATGCGCAGGTCGGCGCGCTCCCACAGCGCCACCGGCAGGCCGGTATAGCGCGCAAGCCGCGCCGCGATCTGCGCTTTGCGGGCCGCCGGCAACGCGGAGCCCTCGAACAGCGCATGCGCGTACGCTCCGCCGGCGAAGCGCTCGACTTTGTGCACGAAGGCCGCCAGATGCGGCGGCTGCGGGTCGAGCCGGTGGTGATACCAGGCGACGGCCGCATAGGACGGCAGATACAGCTCGTAGGGCAGATCGTTGCCCGGAGTGAAGTTCACGGTCGGGAAATCCAGCACCGTCGAGCACAGGATAACGCCGTCGAGATAGACGCCCTTGGCCACCAGATCCTGCGCCAGCACGGCCGAGCGCGTGGTGCCGTAGCTCTCGCCCAGAAGGAACTTGGGGGATTCGAACCGGCCGTTGCGCTGGATGTAGCGCTCGATGAATTGCGTGAAGGCGCGCGCGTCGCCGTTGATGCCGTAGAACATCGCTGGCCTGCCCGCGCCGATGATGCGGCTGTAGCCGGTGCCCACCGCATCGATGAACACCAGGTCGGTGGATTTCAGCAGGCTGTACGCGTTCGGGATCAACCGGTACGGCGGCTGCTCGGCGTGAATCTGCCCGGGCGCCGGCCATTCGATGCGGCGCGGTCCGAAGCCGCCGATGTCGACCAGCGCCGATGCGAATCCCGGCCCACCGTTGTAGGCGAAGGTCAGGGGGCGCGTGGCCAGATCGTGCACGCCGTCCTTGGTATAGGCGACGTAGAACATGCTGGCCGTGGGCTTGCCCGCCTTGTTTCTGAGGATGAGCGTGCCGGCGGTGGCCGTGTAGCCGATGCGCCTGCCGTCGACGACCACGCTGCCGTGCGTGACCACGGTTTTGGCCGCAGGCTGCGCCGCACGCACGCCGGCCTTGGCGGGCATGGCGGCGATGCACAGCACGGGAGCGGCAGCCAGCGCGGCGCCGGCGAGCAGCACGGCCAGGGTACGTTGACTCATGAGCAGGTCCTCGCTTGACGCATGCACGACTGATGACACGGCGGGCGCCGCGCGCGGTAGGATATCGCAAAATCGAAGCGTGGCGTGGCGTGGCGCCCGGCGCCTCTCCCGACAACAGCACAGCGAGCCACAGGACCGGATGTTTGGGTCTCACGCGCTCCAATGCGCTCTTGACGTGCGCCGCGCAGGGTTCGCACGTCATGCCGGTGAAGCCCGACGACAGTACCCATTGTAGCGAGGCAGCCGCCCCGGCCGACTCGCAGCTCGCCGATGTGCGCGCCACGCTCGTGGGCAAGCGCCTTACACATCGCGACATTGCAGTGCAGTTCGATCGACTCGGTCGGAGCGAAGCCCGCGACCGAGCACTGAGTGCGGTCGATTTTCGCGTGATGATCCCCGTATGACATATCCCGGCAACGCAGCGGCACGCGACCGTGCCGCCCGCGAAATCCGCTCTACCCGGCTTGAAATCCTGATCGACCGTCGAATGACTCGAGACGGCCGTGTGGTCGTTCGCGCGAATTGTTTCAGCGCCGGCCTTCAGAAGGTCACAACCGTGCGGATCGACTCGCCGCGGCGCATCAGGTCGAACGCCTCGTTGATCCGTTCGATCGGCATCACGTGGGTGATCAGCTCATCGATGCGGATCTTCTTGTCCATGTACCAGTCGACGATCTTCGGCACATCGGTGCGCCCGCGCGCACCGCCAAAGGCCGTGCCCTTCCACACTCGACCGGTCACCAGCTGAAACGGCCGGGTCTTGATCTCCTGCCCCGCGCCGGCAACCCCGATGATCACCGACACCCCCCAGCCGCGGTGACAGCACTCCAGCGCCTGGCGCATCAGCTCCACGTTGCCGACGCACTCGAAACTGTAATCCGCCCCGCCGTCGGTCAGGGCCACCAAGTATGCCACCAGATCCTCCTTGATCTCCTTCGGGTTCACAAAATGCGTCATCCCGAAGCGCTCCGCCAACCCCTTGCGCTTCGCGTTCACGTCGACCCCTATGATCTTGTTCGCTCCCACAAGGTGCGCCCCCTGGATCACGTTCAACCCGATTCCGCCCAGCCCAAACACCACCACGTTCGCACCCGGCTCCACCTTCGCCGTGTTGATCACCGCACCCACTCCGGTCGTCACCCCGCAACCGATGTAGCACACCTTGTCAAAGGCCGCGTCCTCGCGAATCTTCGCCACCGCAATCTCCGGCAGCACCGTGTAGTTCGAAAACGTCGAGCACCCCATGTAGTGGTGCACCATCGCGCCCTTGAGCGAGAACCGGCTCGTCCCATCGGGCATCAACCCCTTACCCTGCGTCGCGCGGATCGCCGTGCACAGGTTCGTCTTGCGCGACAAGCATGCTTGGCACTGCCGGCATTCCGGGGTGTACAGCGGAATCACGTGGTCACCTTTTCTAACCGAGTTCACCCCCGGTCCCACGTCCACCACCACCCCGGCCCCTTCATGGCCCAATATCACGGGAAACAGACCCTCGGGATCCGCTCCGGAGCGCGTGAACTCATCCGTATGGCACACCCCGCTTGCCTTGATCTCCACCAGGACCTCTCCGGTCTTCGGCCCCTCGAGATCCAGGGTCACCACCTCAAGCGGTTTACCTGCTTCGCAGGCAATGGCGGCTTTCGTTTTCATTACGCACAGCATACTCATGTTCGGCACGCGCCGGAACACCGAAGTACCGATGCCCGCCGCCGAGCCTCGCGGGCACCGAGCTGCTACCGCACGAGCAGTGCGGCGCAGGCTTCGGGCCGCAGCAACTTCACGCGCCTCGATCTGCGCCAGAGGATACCTGCGCTTGTTCAGCAGGAGTGGCTGCGCACGGCCGATGCGCTTGGTCACCGGCGGGAGGAACTCCTACGCCTGAAGGTCGAAGGCATTCTCGCTTGCGTCGAGTTGCTGGTCCTCGCCCTGGTGCCGGGCGGCAGGCGCGAGATCTTTGGCCAACGCACGCTTCCTGAGAGGGATCTGGCGTCGGTGCCCTGCGCCATACAGAACCTGTGGCTGGCGGCGCGGGCGGAGGGATTGGATACGATCAACGGGCCAGGGTCGCGGCGATCCGGTCGGCAAGCCGACCGAGGAGTCGACTCATTGCCGCGGCTTGCCCGCGGGAGCCGCCGACCGGATGTGCCTGCGCCGCCAGCTGCACGCGCTGCATCAGTAACGGTTTCCCGGAACCGGGCGCGAACTGTGCCCAACTGCCCTCGAGTCGCACGTTGCCGGAGGGGCCGGCATCGAAGCGCAGCACATCGATCACGAGCACCTGTGTTCCGGCCGGCGGCAGCGATCCCGGAGACAGCATCGTGCTTGCCGGCAGTCGTGCCGCGAGGTCCTGCTCCAGCACGCGCTGTATCATCCCGGCGAGCGGTGCGCCCCAGCGGTTGCGGTCGCTCAGATGAAGGGTTTCTGGTGCGCTCTCGCGCACCATCTCCTGGCGCTGGAGAACCTCGGGGATATGCACCGCGGCGACCTGTAGCATGAGGCCGGGCGCCGGTCGCTGCACGCGTGGGGGTACAGGGTCGAGTGTGTAAAACCGACTGCGCGGGCTCGAGGCACAGCTGGCAAGCAGTAGCGCCAGAACCAGAGAAGGGCTGAGGACTCTCATGCGATTACTCCGTACGCCCGCGCAGCAGGGCCTCGGGATGACGGTCGAGGTAGTTTGCCAGCGAGCGGATCGCCCGCGCGGCGCTGGCGAGCGCTGTGAGCGTGTGCTCGACATTGCCACTCGGCGCGGTCGGGCTGGCTCCCAGGGTGCCTCGGGCCGCCTCGGCGGTCACGTCGATCTGCTGGGCAACGGCGCGCAGCTGCGCAACCGTGAGCCTGAGGCTGACCAGCGTCGGGGCGACTTGCGGTCCGGCCCGCCGTACCGTTTGCTCGAGCGCGGCGAGCGTGCCGTCGAGGTGCGCGATACTGCCGCGTAGCTGTGGCGAGGAAACCAGGCGGCTCAGTTGCGCCGTGAGAGTCCGCACATTGGCGGCAATCTGTGTGAGCGGCAGCGAGCCCAGCGTGCGCGACAGAGCGGCAAGCCCGCCGCCCGGGGCTGTCGGGATGAGCGGGTCGCGTTGCGATGTCTCGAGGTGCGCCGGCGCCGCGCCAGCGACCATTTCCAACACCACCTGACGGCTTCCGACCAGGGGCAGGGACCGCGTGAGCCTTGCACGCAAGCCTTTGCGCACGAGTCGCCCGAGCAACCGATTGAATGTCCGGCGCGAATAGCCGGCGGCGATCCCTCGACCGACGAAGTGAAAGCGGCTCGGATCCAGATCAAGCACGACCGGCGTGCTGATGCGCCCGGTGCGCCGGTCGATCCGAAGTCCCACGCTCGCGACTTGCCCGACGGTAAATCCGCGCAGGGTGACCGGCGAGTGGACCGGCAGATTGCCGATCGCGGCGTCGAATTCGACCCGATAGGGCAGGGAGACGGCGAACATCTTGTACGGATTGCTTTCAATTCCCTTGAAGGTGCGCGTCGGCGCTCCGCGACCGGAGCGCATGACGATTACCGGGCCGGAGATCAGCGTCATCAGCGAGGACGGATGCAACAGGCTCGGGTGCGCCCCTTCGAGAAAGAAATGGGTCCCACTGCGCAACTCTCCCGCGAGGCTCTTCTCGATGTCGAGGTCCACGATGACGTGGGACTTGTCGCTCGAGAACGCAACGCTGGTCACCGTCCCGACCCGAACGCCGCGATACATCACGCGTGTACTGCCGGGCTGCATGCCGTGGGCGTTGGTGTAGGTGACCGTTACCTCGATGCCGTGCGAACTGAGCGTACGCACGAGCAGCCACACCACCAGGCCGACAGCGGCGATGGGTATGCCCCAGATCCAGCCCGGCCACCGGGTCGCGCGAGTGGCAGCCATCGTCCGCCGCGGCGTCTCGGCCTGTCGATCCGGCTCATTCATGGGTTTTCGGTTTGCCCAGACCGCAGAGGGAGACCGGCATCCCACATCAATCTGGGGTCGAATGTATGCGACGCAACCATCGTGAAAACGACCACGAGAATGAAAGCGGGCGCGCCGACCGAAGCCCCGGCGGTGACGATCCCCGGGAATTGCAACAACGGGGTGAATACGGCGATGGTGAACACATCCACATTGGCCCAACGCCCAATCTCATCGATGAATTGGCACAGACGGGTCTTCAGCACAAGGTGACGCGGCGAGCGGCGGCGGGTCGAGACCAGAAACCAGGTGAGTCCGAGCAGTTTCAGCAGCGGAATGGCTATGCTCGTGCAGAAGATCAGCACGCCGAGCGGGTATAGGTGGGCTTGGAAGAGATCCTCGACGCCATCGACGATCCGGTATTGCACACGAACTCCGAGCTGGATATCGGTGCTCATCGGGTAGATGTTTGCCGGGATCAAAAGGGCGTAACCGGCGATGACCAGGGCGAGCGTGCGCACAAATGCGTCGGGCTTGCGCGCCCGCAAGCGCGCGGCGCATCGCGGGCAGCGTGAGCCCTCGGAGGTGGCCGGCAGCGCGAGTTCGCAAACCTCGCAGCCTATCGTTGCCACGCCGGCATTCGGGAGCGTCCTTTCCGGGTAGATCGCCCGCCATACCGTGCGTACATCCAGGGTTGCACGCGACAGCATGCACAGCAGCGCGGCGATGATTAGACAGATTCCGCCCGCGCCGATCGCGACCGGCACAACCGCCTCCAGGCGACCGTAACCCACAATGCACCCGATGAGATACACATCCGGCATTGCCCAGCGATCGAGCCGCACCGACCAGCGGAACAACCGGCCGAGCCAGCGGGGGCGGCGCCCCAAATGCACCATCGCCAGGACAGTGCTCAGCAGGCCGAAGCGCACGAACGGCGCGATGACGGCGAATGCCGCCACCAGCACCGCGAGGATCACCCAATGATGATTCCACAGCATGACGACCCCCGAACCCAAATAGCTCTGGCGGGTCATGCCGAGCATCGACACGCTCATCAAAGGCAGAAAATTCGCGGGAAACAGCAGCACCAACGTGGCCATGGCGCAGGCGAGCGCCGCAGGGATGCTTCGCCCATTGGTCCGCTCGAGTCGGCTGTCGCAGACCGGGCATAGGGCAACTTCCGCGCTATTGAGCTGGGGGAGCTCTTCCAACGTACCGCAATGACTGCACGCGATAGTCATGCCGCTTCGCTCGCCTCGCGGCAGGCAGCTTCTTGCTCGAGCCCCGAGCTGTCATGTCGAATTCACGTTCGCACTCGAACCGCTGCTCACCTTAGTGCTCGCGGCGCGGCTAATCGGTGCGATAGCGCACAGACCCGCGTTCAAGATCACTGTGACGCTGCCGAGCGGTTTCCTGCCTATGACCGGACGAATGCGCCGGAAAGCGGCGCGGATGGTGCCGCCGGCGCTCTGGCAGCACCTGGGCCAGCGATTCGACGTCGTTGCCCCGCACTTCGCCGCGCTGCGGGCGCGGTATTGGCGCCGCCGGACACTGTATTCGCATCAGGATCTCACCCCCGAGACACTCCGCTTCCAATGGCTCTCGGCTGCACAGCGCCATGCCCTGATGCGCGTACTGCGCGATGAGCCGCTGCGGCGCGTCAATCTGGATGAGAACCGCGCGACAATCAGGATGAGAAGTCTGCCTCCGGTAGATCTGTCCCGGTGGGAAGCTTCGAGGGCGTAGCCCGAGAAGCTTCCCACCGGGGCGGCGGCCCGCCCCGGGTGGGGTGTGGCCGCCGGTGATCGCGGCCGGTCGGGTATAGAGCAGGGGTATTCCCACGAAGAGGACCCCGCCCGTG
>DAHXNV010000022.1:0-552 GCA_027365225.1 Gammaproteobacteria bacterium | reverse complement strand
ATCACCAGATGAGGCTATTCATGAGACTGAGACTGACTGAGCCGGTAGCGGCGGCGGCCGCGAAGGCGGCGATCAGCGTGGCGAGTGCTTACCGGATCCAGAGTGAGGCACGCCTTCCTTCGCAGAAGAGCGAGCCGCGGGGGCGGCGCCGAGCGGACCCGCTGGCCGATGTCTTCGATGCGCAGGTGGTGCCGCTGCTGAGGGCGGCGCCGGGTATCCGAGCGGTGACGGTGTTCGAGGAGCTCACGCGCCGCTATCCCGAGCTGCCCCGCGGGGTGCGCCGCACGCTCGAGCGACGGATCCGAGCCTGGCGGGCCAAGCACGGACCTGAAAGGGACGTGATCTTCCGCCAGGTGCACGAGCCCGGGCGGATGGGGCTGTCGGACTTCACCGAGATGGGGGACCTCGGTGTGCATGTCGCGGGCGTCCCCCTCGATCACCGGCTGTACCACTTTCGCCTCGCCTGCTCGGGCTTCGAGCACGCGCACGTGATCCTGGGCGGGGAGAGCTACGTGCCTGCAGGGTTATCTGGATCGGCTTGCGAAGCAGGAG
>DAHXNV010000021.1 GCA_027365225.1 Gammaproteobacteria bacterium | reverse complement strand
GAGCGGATCGAGGGACTGGAGCGGGCCGCGGCGCTTGCGGCTGACCGCGGCAAGATCTTCCATGCGGGCACGCGGCTCGAGGGTGACGCGGTGCTGACCGACGGCGGCCGCGTGTTGTGCGCGGTCGGGCTGGGCGAGTCCGTGTCGGGGGCACAACGCACCGCCTACGAACTCGTTGCGGTCATTCACTGGCCGGAGATGCGCTATCGGCGGGATATCGGCCGGCGCGCGCTCGGGCACGAACGACGAGGCTGAGCCTGCCGCGAGAGCCGCGCACCACACCGATACCCGCCGCGCGAGCTGCCGGCACAGAGCGAGCGATCGCATCGTCCGATCGTGACGACCCGCGCCGGCCGAGCCCGAGCTGCACGCAACGTCGCATCCGACCGGACGGCGTCCAGGTTAGGTTTGCGCTGCGGCCTCGGGGATTGTGAGCACCCAACATGGACATCATGTTGGCTGCGCAGTACAGTATGCACGGTGGATGTTGGAGACCAAGCACTGCGCCGCGGACCGGCGGCGGCACTGCCGGGGATGATGGAGCCGCAGCGGCGGTTGATTACGGCCGCCGAGGCGCACAGCGGCGACGCGGGGCCCGGGTAAATGACCACGCGGCCGCGTGCGTCATGGGTTTCGTGCCTGCTGCTCGGCTGCCTCTTCTGCTGCTGCGCCGTGCGCGACTCACGGGCGCACCCCTAGCCGGGAGGCGGTGGAATCCTCGCGTGGGCTCACTGTCCCCAATGCGCGCTCGAGGTTGGCGTGGGCACGACGTTCTTCCCGCCCCACTGGACGGATGGAGTCGCCACGCCGATCTTCCTCGAGATCGACCGCAGCCGCTGGGAGATTGGCGCCTACCGCTTCCTGACGAATCAATTTCTCAAGGAGCCGGACTTCCCGCCGTCCACGATCAGCGCGCGCCCCTTCTGGGGCTTCACCGCCATGCACCGGTGGTTGATCCTGCATCGGGCGCGGTGGAGGCTGTACCTGGGATTCGGCGCGGCCTACCAGACGCGGGCCGATCTGCTCGATGCGACCCAATGGAATTTCGCGTATTTGCTCGCCCTGCGCTATTCACTCGACAGACACCTCTTTTTCGAGTTTTCCGCGCGGCACTGGTCCAACGCCTGGATCAAGCTGCCCAATCGGGGGCAGGACCTGCTGCTGATGAGCATCGGGTTTCACTGACCCCGCGGCGCGCCGGATGCGTCATCCGAGACGAGAATGAGGCCTGCGTCACTGTCGCCGGCCCGCGCCTTGTAAAGGGATGCCGCGAGCCTCAGACTGTTCGGACTCATGAGAAGTGCGGCTTTCCCGGACAACGAGCTCGAGCGTATCGAGGCACTGAAGGACCTCGCGATTCTCGACTCGGTCCCCGAGCAGAGTTTCGATGACCTGGCGCTGCTCGCCGCGACCATTTGCGACGCTCCCGCGTCACTGGTCAGCCTGGACGACGGTCAGCGCCAGTGGTTCAAGTCGAGCCACGGGATAGGACTCGAGCAGACCGGACGGGAGATGTCCTTCTGCGCCCACGCCATCCTGCAGCCCGGCGAAATCATGGAAGTGCCGGACGCAACGCAGGATGAACGCTTCGCAGACAATCCGCTCGTGACCGGCGAACAGCAGGTTCGCTTTTACGTCGGCGCCCCGCTGGTGACGGAGGAAGGTCACGCGCTCGGCACGCTGTGCGTGCTGGATCGACGGCCGAGACACCTCAAACCGCATCAGCGCGCGGCCCTGCAGGCGCTCGCACGGCAAACTGTCGCACAGCTGACATTGCGCTCGGTGCGGCGCGCGCTGCAGAAGTCGCTCGAGGATACCCGCACTTATCAGGCCGCCCTGGAGGACTACCAGGACCGCTTGCGGCAGCTCAACATACGACTTCAGGCTCTGGCCATAACCGACTCGCTCACCGGCGTCTACAACCGATTGGCGCTGGCGCAACAGCTCACCCAGGCCCTGGCGCACGCCGCACGGGCGCAGGAGCCCGTTTCGCTGCTGCTCGTCGACGCCGATTACTTCAAGGCGTTCAATGACACCTTCGGGCACCAGGCCGGCGACGAGGCCTTGTGCACGCTGGCACAGGTCATCCGCGCGGTGGTGCGCGAAGCGGATATCGTGGCCCGCTACGGTGGCGAGGAGTTCGTGGTCATCCTGCCGGCGACCGACGGCGCCGGGGCGAGCGCGCTTGCGGAGCGGGTTCGCACTGCAGTACAGACCTCCGGCTGGATCCACCGCAACCTGACGGTCAGCATCGGAGTCGTCACGCGGCCGCCCGGACATCCGCGCTGCACCACGGAGCTGCTCATAGCCGATGCCGACGCCGCGCTCTACCGCGCCAAGGCTGCCGGGCGCAACCAGGTCGTATCGGCGGAGGAGCCTCGAATCTGAGCATGAGCGCCGGCGGACAGAGTCCGCCGCCGGAAACGCGCCGCGACCGCCCCGGCGGTGGCGGCAAGCGCTCGGTTCGCCACGTCATGGCGAGGGTGCGGGCCGCCTCGTCACCATGGCCTTGCGCTCCAAAATGCGCCGTCGAAGCTCGAATTTACGGCGCCGGCAATCCTCATGGAGCCCGGAAAAACTCCTTATTTTTCAAGGATCATTCGGGCTGCACGGAATCTTTATGGAAAGCGATGGAATTGTCATGAGACCCGTCGGACTCACGACGCGCCGCCCGCACGTCTAGCGCTTCATCGAGTCGAAGAATTCGCTGTTCGACTTGGTGTCCTTGAGCTTGTCGAGCAGGAATTCCACGGCGGCGAGCTCGTCCATCGGATGCAGGAGCTTGCGCAGGATCCACATCTTGGCGAGCTCGCCCGAATCGGTGATCAGCTCCTCCTTGCGCGTGCCCGAGCGGTTGATGTTCACCGCCGGGAAGACACGTTTCTCGGAGATGCGCCGGTCGAGGTGGATCTCGCTGTTGCCGGTACCTTTGAATTCCTCGTAGATGACGTCGTCCATCTTCGAGCCGGTATCGATCAGCGCGGTGGCGAGAATCGTGAGACTGCCACCCTCCTCGATGTTGCGCGCCGCGCCGAAGAAGCGCTTCGGCCGCTGCAGCGCGTTCGCATCCACGCCGCCGGTCAGCACCTTGCCGGAAGAGGGCACCACGGTGTTGTAGGCGCGCGCCAGACGCGTGATGGAGTCGAGCAGGATGACCACATCCTTCTTGTGCTCGACCAGGCGCTTGGCCTTCTCGATGACCATCTCGGCGACCTGAACGTGGCGGGCCGCCGGCTCATCGAAGGTGCTCGAGACGACCTCGCCCTTGACGGTGCGCTGCATCTCGGTGACCTCCTCGGGCCGCTCGTCGATGAGCAGGACGATGAGGTACACCTCCGGGTGGTTGGCGGTGAGCGAGGTGGCGATGTTCTGCAGCAGCATCGTCTTGCCAGCCTTCGGGGGCGAGACGATCAGGCCGCGCTGACCCTTGCCGATGGGCGCGACCAGGTCGATGGTTCGCGCCGTGAGATCCTCCGTCGAGCCGTTGCCGCGCTCGAGCTTCAAGCGCTTGGTGGGGTGCAGCGGCGTGAGGTTCTCGAACAGAACCTTGTTGCGCGAACTCTCCGGCGAGTCGAAATTGATCTCCCCGACCTTCAGGAGCGCGAAATAGCGCTCGCCGTCCTTCGGCGGGCGGATCAGCCCGGAGATCGTATCGCCGGTGCGCAGATTGAAGCGGCGGATCTGACTCGGGCTGATGTAGATGTCGTCGGGACCGGCAAGATAGGAGCCGTCGGCCGAGCGCAGAAAGCCGAAGCCGTCCTGCAGGATCTCGAGCACGCCGTCACCGTATATGTTCTCGCCGTTACGGGCGTGCGCCTTGAGGATCGAGAAGATGATGTCCTGCTTGCGCGAGCGGGCGAGATTCTCCAGCCCCATGGACTCGGCGACCTTGACGAGCGCGTGGACGGGCTTGGACTTCAGGTCCGTCAGGCTCATTGAGTTGCGCGACTGCGCGAGCTCGGTCGGACTGATGATCTCGGATTCGTCGGCCTCGAACAGATCGTCGTGCGGCAGCTCGTCCGGACGGCCGCCGGTGTTGCCATTGGCGCGGTTGCCATCGCGGTCACGATTGCCGTGGCGCTGGCCCTTGGACCTGTTACGGCCCTGATTGCCGAGGTAGCCTCTCACAGATTGGTTTCCAGAAATGCCGACAGTTGTGATTTGGACACGGCCCCGACCTTCTGGGCCTCGACCGTCCCGTTCTTGAACAGAATCAGCGTCGGAATGCCGCGGATGCCGTACCTTGGCGGAGTCTGCGGATTCTCGTCGATATTGAGCTTGGCGATCGTCACGCGCTCGCTGTACTCGCCGGCGATCTCCTCGAGTATCGGGGCGATCATCTTGCATGGACCACACCATTCCGCCCAGAAATCGAGCAGCACCGGCTTGTCGGAATGCAGGACGTCCTGCGCGAACGTGGCGTCTGTGGTATGGACAATGTGCGGATTGCTCACGCGGTTCAACCTCCGTCGAAGGCAGAGTCTTTAATCGGTATCAGCGAAGGGTTATCGAGGCCGGGTGGCGGGCTGGAGAGCGCCCCTGCCGGAAATGCCCGTCAAACGATTACACTAACTCGTGAAGTAATGAGGTATCGAGCTTGGTTCAATTTAGGATGGTGCCTGCTTGGAATGCCCTCTTGGGCCGGCAGGCGCGGACCGGCTGGTCCGCCCACTGGGGACTTTTTAGCCCTTTCAGAGCGGTTTTGCAAGAGCCTCGCCGGGGAGGAAGGGCGCAACACCCCGAGCCGCGCCACCGGCCACGTCTCCGGCCTGGAACCCGGGACCACACCGCTCCGTCTCGCCCGCCAAGAGCGCGGCGTCGTGTAGTATGAAGAGATACAAGCGTCAATGATACCACAAATGCACCAGCGGCGCCGTCCCCCGGGGTTCGGGCGGACTCGGCTCACGCGGGAGAATCAATGAACGAACCCTCTGCCCAAACCACGACTTTCGAGAGTCTCGGTCTCGCCGCGCCGGTCCTGGCCGGCATCCGTGAGGCGGGCTTCGCTCGCTGCACACCCATACAAGCCCAGACCCTGCCGATCGCCCTCACCGGCCGCGACGTGGCGGGCCAGGCCCAGACCGGCACCGGCAAGACGGCTGCGTTCCTGGTCGCGCTCTACCATACCCTGCTCACGCGCGCGCCGCACGCGGGACGCACCCGCACCTCGGTCCGCGCCCTGATCGTCGCCCCGACCCGCGAGCTCGCCGTACAGATCCATCACGATACGGAAGCGCTCGGCCGGCACACCGGCCTGAAGCACGCCGTGGTCTACGGCGGCATCGACTACGAGAAGCAGCGCCGCACGCTCGAGGAAGGCATCGATGTGCTGATCGGCACACCGGGACGGCTGATCGACTACTACAAGCAGCACGTCTACGATCTGAAGCACGCGCAGGCGCTGGTGCTCGATGAGGCGGACCGGATGTTCGACCTCGGCTTCATCGCCGACATCCGCTACCTGCTGCGCCGGCTGCCGCCGCCCGAGCGGCGCCAGTCCATGTTGTTTTCGGCAACGCTGTCCTATCGCGTGCTGGAGCTCGCTTACGAGCACATGAACAACCCGGAACTGGTGCGCATCGAGCCGGACAGGAAGACCGTCGAGGGCGTCCGTCAGATGATGTACTACCCCTCGATGGAGGAGAAAATCCCGTTGCTGATCGGGCTGCTGCGCCAGAGCGAGGCGCACCGCACCATGGTCTTCGTCAACACCAAGCGAATGGCCGAGCGACTCGAGGTCGTGCTGCGGGCGAACGGATTTCACGCCCAGGCGATCTCGGGCGACGTGCCCCAGGCCAAGCGGCTGCGTTTCCTGCGCGACTTTCACAACGGTGATCTCGCGGTGCTGATCGCCACCGACGTCGCCTCGCGCGGACTGCACATCCCGGAGGTCAGCCACGTCTTCAATTTCGACCTGCCGCAGGATGCGCCCGACTACGTCCATCGCATCGGGCGAACCGCGCGCGCCGGGGCCGAAGGCGATGCCATCAGCTTCGCCTGCGAGGAATATGCCGTCGGACTGCCGGAAATCGAACAGTATATCGGCCGCAAGATACCTTCCGCGCCGATCTCACCGGACCTACTGGCCGGCGGGCTTGCCCAACCCCAGATGCCGCCGAGCCATCGCCGGGGTCCGCGCCGCGGCCAGACACAGGGATCCCGGCCGCCCCGCAGCGCCGGGCCGGGGGGCAGGCGGGGACGCGGCAAGCCGCACCGTCCAGGATGATGCTCCGCCCGGGCGCGGGCGTATGATACGAGCGCGGACGGACGGATAGCGTACGGGGCCGCGGGACAACGCGCGCCATCCTGGATTTGCCGCCGCAGCAGGGCGCCATGACGGATACCGAAAGCGAAAACAACATCGATCGCGAGCTGTTCCGCAACATGGAAAAGCTGAGACAGCTGCGCATCGCGCATCGCGACCTGGACGAGGTGATCGGCCGGCTCTCGCTCGATCTGCACATCGATGAGCTGCAGCTGAAGCGCCTGAAGAAGCGCAAGCTGATCCTGAAGGATCAGATCACCCGGCTCGAGAGCGAGCTGATCCCCGACTTGAACGCCTAGCCGCAAGAAGGCGCGGGGGTGATAGCCCCCTCGGCGCCCCGGGGCGAACCGACCTCTCAGGCAGCCTTCACGGCCTGCTGCATCAGCGCCCAGAGCGCCTCGACGTGGCGGCGCTCGGTTCCTTCCACCCCGAGCGAGACCCGCACCATCCACAGACCATCGAGCATTGCCGGAGTCAGGTATGCGTGACCGGATTCGTTGATGTGCCGGGCCCAGGCCAGGGTGTGCCGATCGAGCCCGTCGACCCCCAGGCCAGGCGGCTCATGACGCACGCAGACCGTCTGCAACGGCACCGGGGCAAGCCGCCGCCAGTGCGGCGCCTCATCGATGCGATCGGCGAGCCACCGGGCATGCGCCAGATCGCGCCGCAGGCGCATCGCAAGCCCGCTCACGCCCTGCTCGCGGATCAGAAACCACAGCTTCAGGGCCCGAAAACGCCGGCCGAGCGGCACGCCCCAGTCACGCAGATTCTTCACTTGCTCGTCCGCGGCCGTGCGCAGGTAGCTCGGACTGCTCGACATGACCCGGATCAGATGCTGCGGATCGCGCACGTAGTACAGCGAGCAGTCGAAGGACGCGCCCAGCCACTTGTGCGCATTGACGACCAGCGAGTCGGCGGCCTCGACGCCCTGCCACAGCGGGCGGCACTCGGGCAGGATCATGGCCGAGCCAGCCATGGCGGCGTCGACGTGCAACCAGAGATGGTGGATTTGCGCAATGGCGGCCAGCTCACCGAGCGGGTCGACCGCGGTGGTTGCCGTCGAGCCGACGGTACCGACGAGCGCGCAGGGACGTGCGCCCCGGCGCACATCTTCCTCGACAGCATCGCGCAATGCATCCGGGCGCATTCGATACTGCTCGTCCACCGGCACGACGCGCACGTTGTCGCGCCCGAACCCGGCCAACAGCGCCGCCTTCTCCACCGAGCTGTGACTTTGGCTCGATAGGTAGACCGTCAACGGTGCCGTGCTGGCCTGCAGGCCCCCGTGCGCGGCGCCGTAATCCGTCGCGCGCTCGCGCGCGCACAGCAGGGCCACCAGCGTCGAGGTCGAGGCAGTATCCTGGATCACCCCACTCCAGCCCTCCGCGAGCCCCATCATCTGGCGCATCCAGTCGCAGACCACCTCCTCGAGCTCGGTCAGCGCCGGGCTCGCCTGCCAGTTCAGGCCGAGTTGCGCCAGTCCCGTGCTCGCGAAATCGCCGAGCACGGCCGCAAGCGCGCTGTTGGAAGGAAAGTACGCGAAGAAGCGCGGATCTTGCCAATGCGTACACGCCGGCAGAACCAGGTTGGAGAGGTCCGCGAGAATCTCCTCCATGGGCTCCCCATCGCGCGGCGGACCGGCCGGCAGGCGGCAGCGCAGCGCTCCGGGGTCCATCCGAGCCACGACCGGGAAGGCCCCCGCGGCGCAGTCGCGCCGGTAGTCGGCGATCCAGTCGATCAACTGGTGGCCGAAACGGCGGAATTCTTCGTGATCCATCGCCGCAGCGCTCCCGCGGGGCACGGCTAAGCCGTGCCACCCACCGTCAGACCTTCGATTTTCAGGGTCGGTTGACCCACCCCGACCGGGACGCTCTGACCTTCCTTGCCGCAGGTGCCGACGCCCTCATCGAGCTTCAGATCGTTGCCCACCAGGGTCACCCGCGTGAGCACGTCCGGGCCGTTGCCGATGAGCGTGGCGCCCTTCAGGGGCGCCCCGAGGCGGCCGTTCTCGATGGCGTAGGCTTCGCTGGCCGAGAACACGAACTTGCCGGAGGTGATATCCACCTGCCCGCCGCCGAAGTTCACGGCATAGATGCCGCGCTCCACCGAGCCGATGATCTCCTGCGGGTCGTACGGCCCGGGCCGCATGTAGGTGTTGGTCATGCGCGGCATGGTCACGTGCGCAAACGACTCGCGACGGCCGTTGCCGGTCGGGCGCTGACCCATGAGCCGGGCGTTGAGCCGATCCTGCATGTACCCGCGCAGGATGCCGTCCTCGATGAGCGTCGTGCACTGCGTCGGGGTACCCTCGTCATCGACGTTGAGGGAGCCGCGTCGATTCGGCAGCGTTCCGTCATCGACCACCGTGCAGCCCGGCGCGGCAACGCGCTCACCGATACGGTTGGCGAACGCCGAGGTGCCCTTGCGATTGAAATCCCCCTCCAGTCCGTGGCCGATCGCCTCGTGCAAGAGAATGCCGGGCCAGCCGGGACCGAGCACGACGGTCATGGTGCCGGCCGGCGCCGGCACAGCCTCGAGGTTGATCAGCGCCTGGCGCGCCGCCTCGCGCGCCAGGCGCTGCGGGGTGTCGTTCGCGACCAGTTCCGCGAGCGAATACCGCCCGCCCGCTCCGCAGTAGCCCTGCTCACGGCGGCCGTCCTGCTCGACCAACACCGACACGTTCATGCGCACCAGCGGGCGAGCGTCGGCGGCCAGCTCCCCCTCGCTGTTGGCGATCAAGATCACTTGATGAACGGCCACCAGGCTGGCCGTGACGTGCACGACGCGCGGATCGATCCGGCGCGCCACCTGGTCGACACGCTCGAGCCAGGCGACCTTGTCGGTGTCGCGCAGCGTCAGCAACGGATCGGCCGGCAGGTAGAGCTGATGGCCGCTGCGCTCGTGCCAGGCGCGCACGCGCCGCTCGCCGCCCCGCAGGGCGATCGCGCGCGCCGCGTGCGAGGCCTCGGTCAGCGCCGGCAGCACGATCTCGTCGGAGTACGCGAAGCCGGTCTTCTCGCCGCTGAGCGCCCGCACGCCCACACCCTGCTCGATGCTGGCGCTGCCGTCGCGCACGATGCCATCCTCGAGCGACCAGGACTCCTGGCGCGAGAGCTCGAAGTACAGGTCCGCGTAGTCGACCGAGTGCGCCAGCACCTCCGCGAAGACGTGCTCGAGCCGGCCGTCCAGGCCGCTCGGCCGCAGGATGAGATCGCGGGCGAGAGTCAACGCATCGGGGCGGGTCTGATCATTCATGTGCATTTTCCGTCAGGGTACGGGCGATTTCCATGCCGAGCACGCGGTGGCGCAGTGCCGGAAAACTCTCGCGGTCGCGCTGCTCGGCCTGCAGATCGATGTCCGCCGTGACACAGCCGGTGCCGTGCGGGCACCGCGCGAGCACGCGGCCCCAATGGTCGGCGATCAGGCTGTCGCCGTAGGTCTCCCGACCGTTGGGGTGCGGACCCCACTGCCCGGCGGCAATGACCGCGCAGAGGTTCTCGATGGCGCGCGCGCGCAGCAATACTTCCCAATGCGCACGTCCCGTCGCGACGGTGAAGGCCGCTGGCACGGCGAACAGCTGGGCGCCCTGCGCGGCCATGGCGCGATACAGCTCCGCGAAGCGCACATCATAACAAACCGACAGGCCGAGCCGGCCGGCCGGCGTGTCGAGCACCACGACGGCGGCGCCCGGGGCAATGTGCGCGGACTCGCAGTAACTCTCGGACCGCTCCGGCAGCCGCACGTCGAACAAGTGAATCTTGTCGTAGCGCGCGCGCCGCGCGCCGCCTGCGTCGTAGACGAGGCTCGCGGCTGCGACGCGGCCGTCGGCAGCGCCGGTCACCGGCACGGTGCCGCCGACGATCCACAGTCCGAGGCGCCGGGCGCTCTCGGCCAGGAAGTCCTGGATGGGGCCCTCGCCGTCGCGCTCCCCGATTGCGCGCTTGTCGGCATCGCGCCGCCCCATGAACGCGAAATTCTCGGGTAACACGGCCAGGCGCGCCTCGCCGGCGGCCGCCGTCTCGAGCAGCGTGCGCGCCGCGGCGAGATTGGCGCGCACATCAGACCCGGAGTTCATCTGCAGCGCTGCGACGATCGTCATCGGGGAAGCCTACTCCGTCCGGCGCCCGCGCGCCTCACAGCGCCACGACATCGAACTGATCCACGCCGTAGAGCGCCTCGACCTGCAGCCGCACCGTACGTCCGACCTGCCCCTGCAGCGCCGCCAGTGCGGCCGATTCGGCCTCGAGCAGCCGGTCCACCACTGTCTGATGTGCCAGCACCAGCAGCTCCCCGCCCGCGCGCCCCTGGCGCAGCAGCTCGCGGAAGATCTCATTGCAGACCGTCTCGGCCGTCTTGACGAATCCACGCCCTTCACACGCCCGGCACGGCTCGCACAGCAGGTGCGCCAGACTCTCGCGCGTGCGCTTGCGAGTCATCTCGAGCAGCCCCAGTGGCGAGAAGTTGACGATGCGCGTCTGCGCCCGGTCCCCGGTCAACGAGCGCTCGAGCGCCGCGAGAATCTGCCGCCGATGCGACTCGGCGTGCATGTCGATGAAGTCGATGATGATGATTCCGCCGAGATTGCGCAGCCGCAGCTGCCGGCCAATCACTTCGGCCGCCTCGAGATTGGTCCGGAAGCAGGTTTCCTCCAGATTGTGGTGACCGACGTAGCCGCCGGTGTTGACGTCAATGGTGGTCATCGCCTCGGTCTGGTCGATCACCAGATGTCCGCCGGACTTGAGCATCACCTTGCGCTCGAGCGCCCGGTTGATTTCGTCCTCGACGCCGTGCAGATCGAAGATCGGTCGGGCCTCGTCGTACAACTCGATGCGGGTCGAGGCCCCCGGCATGAACTGCTCGGCGAACGCGCGCATGGCGCGGTGCGCCTCGGGCGAATCGACCCGCACCGCGCCGACTCCGCGCGACAGCTCATCGCGCAGCAGCCGCAGCGCCAGATGCAGATCCTCGTGTACCACCGAGCCGGGCGGCACCTCGGCGCAGCGCCCGCGCACATGCCGCCAGAGCCGCTCGAGATAGTCCATGTCCTCGCGCAGCGCCTCGGCCGATGCGCCCTGCGCGGCGGTGCGCACGATGTAGCCGCCGCCGGCCGCACCGGCCCGCAGCTCGCCCATGAGCGACTTCAGCCGGGCGCGCTCGGCGTCGTCGTCGATCTTCGCCGACACGGCCACGCCCTCGCCCGCGGGCAGGTACACCAGGTAGCGCGCCGGCAGAGTGATGAACGTGCTCAGACGCGCACCCTTGCTGCCGATCGGGTCCTTGATCACCTGCACCAGCAGCTCGTCGCCGGGGCTGACCAGGCGGCGCACATCGACGGCAGCGGCCGCGGCCGGCGCCCCCTCGGTCGCCTCGAGCGGCGGGCTGACGATGTCGTCGATATGCAGGAAAGCGGTGCGCTCCAGACCGATGTCCACGAATGCCGCCTGCATGCCCGGCAGCACGCGGGTCACGCGCCCCTTGTACAGATTGCTCACCAGCCGGCGGCGGCCGGCGTGCTCGATGAAGATCTCCTGAACGACTCCGTCTTCGATGAGCGCGGCGCGCATCTGGCGCGGCCCGACGTTGATCAAGATCTCGATCACGCGCCACGCCCCTGCCAGTAGGCGACACCCGCCGCGCGCAGCAACTCGGCGGTCTCGGCCAGCGGCAGGCCCACCACGGCCGTGTAGCTTCCCGAGAGCGACTCGATGAACACGGCGCCGAACCCCTGAATGGCGTAGCCGCCCGCCTTGCCGGGCGGCTCGCCGGTCTGCCAGTAGGCTTCCCGCTCCGCCAAACTCAGCTCCCGCAGGCGCACCGACGCGGTGCTGAGGCGTACCTCGAGGCTGCGCTCGGTCGCGAGCGCCACGGCCGTAATGACCTGATGGACACGCCCGGAGAGCTTGCCCAGCATGGCCAGCGTATCGGCCCGATCGACCGGTTTGCCGTAAATCGTGCCCTCGAGCACCACGGTGGTGTCGGCAGCCAACACGGGCAGCCGCTCGCCGCGATTGCGCACGGTCATCGCTTTCTCCAGCGCCACCCGTTCCACATAATCGTGCGGCGACTCCCCGGGCAGCGCCCGCTCGTCGAGATCGGCCGGCACCGCCTTGTGCGGCACACCGATCTGCCAGAGCAGATCCCGTCGGCGCGGCGAGGCGGACGCGAGGCAGAGCACGGGGGCGGGAAGTTCCAGGCTCATCACGCCCGATGATACGGGTGATGGGCGTGGATGCTAAGGGCCCGGTAGAGCTGTTCGGCCAGCACGATGCGCACCAGGGCATGCGGCAGGGTCAGCGCCGAGAGCGACAGCAGAAGATCGGCCCTGGCGCGCACTTGTGGGGCAAAGCCGTCCGGCCCGCCGGCCATGATCGCCAGGTCACGCCCCGCGCGCATCCGCTCGGCCAGCCAATCCGCAAATCTCGCCGTGGTCATTTGCGTGCCGTGCTCATCGAGGGCCACCAGAAACTCCCCGTCCCGAACGGCCGCGAGGAGCCTGCGCCCTTCGGTCTCGAGCGCCGCGCGCACATCCCCGCCCGCGGCACGCCGCCCGGGCTCGATCTGCACCAGTGTCAGCTTCAGGCCCGGGCCGAGGCGGCGGGCATAGTCGTCATAGCCCTGGCGCACCCAGGCCGGCGCGCGAGTGCCGACCGCCAGCAGCCGCACGCGCATCCGCTCACCCTGCTCGAGCGCCGCTCAAGTGCGCTCGGCCGCCTGCGCCGACGCATGCACCGATCCAGGCTCCCCCGCGGGGGACTCCCACAGCCGCTCGAGCGCATAAAACTCGCGGATCCGCGGCAGCATCACGTGCACGACGATATCCTGCAAATCGACCAGCACCCACTCGCCCTCGCGCCTGCCCTCCGTGCCCAGCGGCCGCATGCCGCTCGCCTTGGCCTGCTCGATCACCCGCTCGGCGATCGAGCGGACGTGGCGATCCGAGGTGCCCGACGCGATGATCAGCGTATCGGCCACGTCGGTCAGGCCGCGCACATCGATCACTTGGACGTTGACGGCCTTCATGTCTTCGAGCGCCGCTGTCACGACGCGAAGCAGCGCTGCGGATCCCTTGGGTGGCCCCTTGGGTGATCCCTTGCGTGATCCCTTGGGTCGGGAGCGGGAGGACGTGCCGCGGCGGGCGGCGGGGCGGGTGGTCATGTGTCCTTAGAATAGCACTCGCTGTCGAGCAAAATGCGCCGCACTTCGTCCGGCACCAGGTAGCGGGGGTCGAGGCCCGAAACGATCAGCTGGCGCAGCTCGGTGGAGGAGATCTCCAGCTGCGTCACCGCGTGCACGTAGATCCGCCCGGCACTGCGCTCGTGCAGCTCGCGGATCGAGCCGGTGCCGTGATCGACCATCACCTCGCCGAGCGGACCCATGGTCGGGACCTTCCAGCCCGGACGATGGGCCACGACGATGTGCCCGAGCTCGAGCAGCTCCCGCCAGCGGTGCCAGTGCGGCAGTCCGAGAAACGCGTCCATGCCGAGCAGCAGGCACAGTGAGCGGCGCGGATACTCCCCGCGCAGCTCCGCGAGCGTGTCGACCGAGTAGGACACTCCGCTGCGGCGGATCTCCCGGTCATCGACCGAGAAGGCCGGCTGGCCGGCGACGGCGGCCCGCACCATGCGCAGCCGCAACTCGGCGCTGGCGAGCGGCTGATCGCGATGCGGCGGGTTGCCCGTGGGGACAAAGCGCACTTCCGCCAGGTGCAGCAGCTGCCACAGCTCGAACGCCGTGCGCAGATGGCCGTAGTGAACCGGGTCGAACGTTCCGCCGAAAACACCGATGGGCTGCATGATGTAAGTGCATCTGGCCGCGCGCGGCACGGCGATTCGGGCGCTATTGGAACATGGATTGGGGCGTGGGCAACGCCGGCCGCGCGCACAGCTCGACCGCGAGCAACGCCATCTCGTCCCAGGGATCGCCGTGCAGTCGACCCTTGATCATGCGGTCCGCGCGCCCCGCGCGCAGCATCAGGCTCGCAAAGGACAGGCGCGGACAGCGGCTTACGGCCGCCTCGAGCGCCGCACTGGAGCGCCGCCAGCCGCCCGCGGCGCCGGGAGCCAGCACCGCGGCGCCGAGATCGCGCAATGCCTTGATCAAGGCCCACAGCACGAGTGTCGGCTCGGTACCCTCGGAGCGCAGCCCCGCGAGCACGCGCAGAGCGCGCGCCGACTCGCCGGCGAGCGCCGCGTCGGAAAGCCGGAAGACGTCGAATCGCGCACTGTCGGCGAACCCCGCGCGCACCGCGCCGCCGTCCCCGCTCGCCGGGTCACCGAGCAACGCCAGCTTGCGCAGCTCCTGATCGGCGGCGAGCAGGTTGCCCTCGGTCCGCTCGGCGAGCAGTTGCAGCGCCTCCGGAGCAAGGTTCACCCCGAGCCGCCGGCTGCGTGCGCGCAGCCAGCCGACGAGCTTGCCGAGCTCGACCGGCCACACGGCGAGCCATGCGCCGTGCGCTTGCGCCGCCCGGACCCACTGCGCCGACTGCGCGTCACGGTCGAGGCGCGGACTCAGAATGAGCAGCAGCGTGTCGGGATCCGCGCGCTCAAGCAGCCCCGCGAGAACGGCCGAGCCGCCTGTCCCGGGCCGCGCACTCCCGAGCCGTACCTCGAGCAGCCGCCGCGCCGCGAACAGCGACAGATTCCCCGCTGCCGCGCGCACGTCCTCCCAGTCGGCGGCCCGCTCGATGAAATGCACGTCCCGCTCCGTGAATCCCGCGGTGCGCGCGCGCGCGCGCACCGCATCGGCGGCCTCCGCCACGAGCAGAGGCTCATCCCCGGAAATCAGGTATGCCGGTAACAGCTTCTCGGCGAGGTGAGCTGAGAGCGAATCTGAGGTGAGTTTCAAGCACGCGTGCCGCTGGGTCGACAGCCATGATTATAACCGCGCCGCGCGGCCAGGCACGGCCAGGGCCGGCGCACTCCCGGGGCCGCCGATCTGATAGGCTGCCGGCATGATGAGCGCCTCGCACTCCAGAGCTCCGGTGCGCCGGCTGTACCCGCCGCTCAAGCCCTACCGCACCGGCCGGCTGCGGGTCTCGGACCTGCACGAGATCTACTTCGAGGAGAGCGGCAACCCCGCAGGCAAGCCCGCCGTGTTCCTGCATGGCGGCCCGGGCGGGGGCACCGATCCGAAGATGCGCCGCTTCTTCGGCCCCAGGCGCTACCGGATCGTGTTGCTCGATCAGCGCGGCTGCGGCAAGAGCCGCCCGCACGCGGAGCTTCGGGAAAACACCACATGGGACCTGGTGGAGGACATCGAGCGGCTGCGCGAGCATCTCGGCATCGACCGCTGGCTGGTGTTCGGCGGCTCCTGGGGCTCGACGCTCGCCCTCGCCTACGCCGAGACCTACCCCGCGCGCGTCACCGAGCTGGTCCTGCGCGGCATTTTCCTGCTGCGCCGCTGGGAGCTGGAGTGGTTCTACCAGAACCCCGGGGGCGCCGCCGCGCTCTACCCGGACCTCTGGGAACGCTTCATCGAGCCGATCCCCCTCGAGGAGCGCACCGACATGATAGGCGCCTATTACGCCCGGCTGACCGGCGATGACCCGGCGGTGCGCGCCCGCGCCGCGCAGGCGTGGTCGAGCTGGGAAGGCGCCACGAGCTATCTGCGCACGGCGGCCGATTACGTCGCGAAATTCGAGAAGAACGCCTACGCCCAGGCTTTCGCGCGCATCGAATGTCACTTCTTCGTAAACCACGGATTCTTCAAGATCGATGACCAGCTGCTCGCCGACGTGCAGCGCATCAGGCACATTCCCGCCGTCATCGTGCAAGGGCGCTACGACATCGTCTGCCCGATGCGCAGCGCCTGGGACCTGCATCGCGCCTGGCCGGAGGCGCAGCTGCGGATCGTGCCGGACGCCGGTCATTCGGCGTTCGAGCGCGGCACGCTGCACGAGCTGGTCAGCGCGACCGACCGGTTTGCATAGCGGGCACCGCTCATGACCCTTTCACTCCCGTTCGCTCGACGCGCAGGAGAGCGCTCCCGGCTGCGCCTCGCAACGGCGGCCGTCATGCTCCTCTTGGGCTCGAGCGCGCTGCTGCCGGCGCGTGCGGGCAGCAACGTGGCGGTGCTCTACGCCGGCTCGCTGATCAACCTGATGCAAGGATCGGTCGCCGCAGCGTTCGATCGCGCGAGCGGCGACCATTTCCGCGGCTATGCCGGCGGCTCGAAACTTCTGGCCAACGAGATCGCCGGACATCTGCGCCGGGCCGACGTGTTCCTCAGCGCCGCGCCGCGGGTGAACGCGCGGTTGATGGGTGCCAAGCACGGCGATTGGGTGCGCTGGTACGTCACTTTCGCGCAATCTCCGCTGGTCATCGGGTACAACCCGCACAGCCGTTTCGCGTCATTGTGGCATTCACGGCCCTGGTACGTCGTGCTCCAGAGGCCGGGCCTGCGCATCGGCCGCACCGACCCCAAGCTCGATCCCAAGGGGGCTCTCACGATCGAGCTGATGCGGCGGGCCGAGGCGTATTACCACATCCCGGGCCTGCTGCGGCGAGTGCTCGGCGGGCCGGAGAATACCGCCCAGGTGTTCCCCGAGGAGACGCTGATGGGACGGTTGCAGTCCGGACAGCTCGATGCCGGCTTCTTCTACTCGACGGAGACCTCCGCGGCCGGCATCCCGTCAGTGACGCTCCCGCCCGCGATCACGCCCAAGGCGCTCTATACCATCGCGCTAGTGCGAGACGCGCCGCATCCGCGCGCCGCGGCGGCGTTCATCGCGTTCCTGCTCGGCCCCCAGGGGCGCAAGCTGATGCGCGCACACGGACTGGCGCTGCGGCGGCTCACGCTCACCGGCGAGGCGCGCGCCGTGCCGCCGCCGCTGCGCAGCCTGCTGCGCCGGGCAGCCCCAATGCCCTGACGCCCCGTTGCGCAACCCACGCGCGCCTTCCCGATACCCCAAACCGGTCCTTGCGAGCCACCGCCAGATCGTCGGGTCGTTGCCGCTCCGGCCAGAGCCGTAGGGTTCCCGAGCCCGTATGTCAATCCAAGCCGATCGTATGTTGCGTAAGGTACCCTCGCCCCTGCCATGGCTCGCCGGCCTGCTCGCGGTCTATCTGATCGCGCCGCTCGCCGCGGGCGTGCAGGCCGCTGCCGCGACCCGCTGGCGCGCTGTCGATTACGCCACGCTCGCGCATGCGTGCGCGGTATCGCTCGCCAGCGCCAGCTGCGCCACGCTGCTCACCGCGCTGTGCGGAGTCCCGCTGGGATTGGCGCTCGCGCGTGTGCCGGGGCGCGCGATGGGGCTGCTGGGATTCCTCGTGCAGCTGCCGCTGGCACTGCCGCCGCTCGCCAGCGGCGTACTGTTGCTGTTCATGCTCGGCTACAACTCGCCCCTCGGCCGGCTGACCGGCGGCGGGCTCACGGATTCGTTCGCCGGGATCGTGCTTGCGGAGGCTTTCGTATCCGCGCCGTTCGTGATCATCGCGGCGCGCTCGGCGTTCGCGTCCATGGATCCGGCCATCGAGGACGTGGCGGCGACGCTCGGGCGGCGGCGGCTCGCGGTCTTCTGGCGGGCGACGCTGCCGGCGGTCAGGCCCGCACTGCTCGCGGGTCTGTTGCTCGCCTGGCTGCGCGCCTTCGGGGAGTTCGGCGCCACCGTGATGGTCGCCTATCACCCGTACTCGCTCCCCGTCTACACGTACGTGGAATTCGGCGACAAGGGTCTGCCGGCCATGCTGCCGGTGCTGTTGCCGGCAATCGCCCTGGCATTGATCATCGTGTCGCTGAGCAGCACGTTCGGGGCGCGCCCCGCGGCTCGCCCGATGCGGGGCCGCCGCCGGCCATCCTCGGCCGCGCGCCTGTACGCTCCCGCGGCAGCGACGGCCGCCGTTGCCGGCGGGTTGCAGCTCGAACTGGACAAGCGCGTCCAGGATTTCGAGCTGACGGTGCAATGGTCGAGCCGGGCGCGCCGCCTGGCGATCCTCGGACCCTCGGGCTCGGGCAAGTCGCTCACCCTCAAATTGATCGCCGGCCTCGACCGGGCCGACCGCGCGGTCATTCGTCTCGGCGCACGAGATCTGGCTGCGCTCGAGCCGAGCGCGCGGCGCATCGGGTACGTCCCGCAGAGCTATGCGCTGTTTCCCCATCTCGACGTCGGCGGGCAGCTGCGCTTCCCCGCCGGAGCCGATCCGGCGCGCGCCGAGCACTGGCTCGAGCGGCTGGAGCTGACGGAGCTGGCGAGACGGCGCCCCACCGAGCTGTCCCTCGGTCAGCAGCAGCGCGTGGCGCTGGCGCGCGCGCTGGTGCGACCGGCGGAGCTGCTGTTGCTCGATGAGCCGTTCTCGGCGCTCGATGCGCCACTGCGCGCCGCGCTGCGCCGGGAAATGCGCACGCTGCAGGCGGAGCTTCCGATCGTGACGCTGCTGGTCACCCACGATCCGCAGGAGGCGGTGCAGCTGGCCGATGAGTTGCTGCTGCTCGCGGGCGGACGGCCGCTGCAAAGCGGCCCGGCGGCGCAGGTGCTGCGCCGGCCGGTGAACGAACTGGCCGCGCGGCTGCTCGGCGCGGACAACCTCGCCGCCGGCATTGCCGAATCGAACCGTCTCATCCTGGGTCATGGGGTGGTGCTGGAGGTCCCCGGCGCTGCCGTGCCGGACGGGCCGGTGGGCTGGAGTGTCCCCGCGGAGCGCATCTGGGTGCACGCCGGGGGCGCGCATGCCGGCGCGGTCGAGGCACTGATCGCCGGACCCTTTCCACAGGCATCGATCCGGCTCGGGGATACCTGCATTCGTGCGGCCTGCGGCCTCGACCTGACACCCGGTCAGCGCTGCCGGTTCGACCTCGACACCGAACGACTGCAGATCTGGCCGCGCCCGGCTGGGCCCGCGGCCGAACACTGAGCCGCACGGATCGCCGCCCCGGCCGGCGGGGTCGCGGCAGGCGCGCGCCCGCCGTGACGCGATTCGGCGACGAAGGAGCGGGCCGCCGCGGCCATGCGTGCCGCGTTCAGCGCAAATTCAGCGGGCCCCAAGATAATCACCGTCCTTCGAATCCAGCCGAGGTTTCCCCATGAAGCTCCGAACCCTGTTGTTGATGTCGTTGGCCACGTGCGGGACGGCGAGTCCGGCGTTCGCGACCACCCACTTCACCGGCGGTTTTCCCAACAGCGATCCGTATGTGGGCGCGAGTATCGGTTTGCTGCGCTACGATGCGAGCGTCGTGCCGACCTTGTCCCCGAGCGCCATCGTGTTCCGCGCCGGTCTGCCGCTCAACTCGTTCCTGGCCATCGAGGGCCGGGTGGGCACGGGCCTCTCGAGCGACGAGGCCGACGGCCACTCGGTGGGCCTCGGCACCTACTGGGGCGCCTATGCCAAGGGCGCGCTCGGCCTCACGTCGCGGCTTGCCGTCTACGGGGTCGCCGGCCTCGCCTCGGTCTCGCTCAACAGGAGCTTCGCAGGCGACACGACCAATACCGGCATATCCGTCGGTGTTGGCGGCGATTACCAGCTGTCGCAGGCATTGGCGCTCAACTTCGAATGGACCTATTTGCCGAGCCCGAGCCAGGCCGATTCGAATCTCTTCTCATTTGGCGTCAATTACTCGCTTTGACAGGCCGGTCGTCCCGCCCAATGCGACCGGGCTTCTCGATGCCCGAACGGAGCGGGCGGTGTCAATGGCCCCCGCGCCAGGGCACCACCGTGCGAGCTGCGGCTCGAGCCCCGCGATCGCACGGATTGCCCCGCACCGCTCCGTTCCAACGGCGCGCCGATCTGCCTCGCCGGCCGGGGCGCTCCCGCGGGAGTGTCACCCGTGTATGTTCAGCAGCACTGCCAGACAGATGATGATGGCGGCGGCCAGCAGCACCGCCCGCCACCAGGGAACGAAATACGGCGCCTCGCCGCCGGGCGCGCGCCATTTGCGGCCGTGAATCATCGCCGGCACCAGACTTTCATTGCGCGCGAAACGGTAGAATGCGATGGCGCTCAGGTGCACGCCGAGGAGCACCAGCAGCAGCTGAAAATTCGCGGCATGCCAATGGGCAAACCGTCGGCCGGTCTCGAACGAGACCCATCGCGCAAATGGCCCGGATGCGATCCCGTCGACATTCACCGCGAACAGGCCGAACACGGTCTGCGCAAGGAGCAGACCGAGCATCAGGACGATGCTCAATGCGCCGAGGGGGTTGTGCCCGAGGTTGGAGGGCGAATCAACACCGTCATGCCCGAGGAGCTTGCGCGCATAGCGGAAAGTCGTCGCGGGGCTGCGCACGAAGCTGGTGAATCGCGCCGTTTCGCCGCCGCAAAACCCCCACACCAGCCGAAACAACACCGCGCCGAGCACGCCGTATCCGGCCAAGCGGTGCCAGTGCATATGATCGGTCTCGCCGCTCCACCAGCAGATCCCGAACAGAATGACGATGGTCCAATGCGCGAGTCGGGTCGGAAGATCCCAGACCCGCACCCGCTCGCTCGCTGCGCTGTTGGCGCTCACGTTGCATTACCACCAGCTGCCGTGCGCTCGAAATCGGCGATGGCAACTGCCGCACGCCTGGCCGAGCGCTCGGGTACGCACTCTGAGCGCGCCGAGGTCGCGGCCGGCGGCGGCCCGATGCACGGCCTGCGCGCGAGTCAATAGCTTCCGTGCGGCGCGTGCGAACACCCGCGGTTGCGACCATATGGTCGCGCTCGCCCGGGTCCTGACTCCAGAGCCCTCGCCGCTGCCGGCGGGAAACCAGCTCGGCAGGGCGGCGGCGAGGCGCTCGATGCGATTCGCGTCGTCTGCGACGAGGTTCCAGTTCGGGCGAGATCGCCCGATCTGATCCCGCAGAGACTTGAACGTTCTACCGAGAGTCTTGAAATGATCCTGGCGCGCATGAACGATCTGCGGAACGCCGGCGACACAGGCTCCGCTCATCGCGCCAAGCACCAGGGCGGCACTGACGAGCAGCAGGCGCGGGCGCAAGCCGCTCCGGCGGGTTACTGGATTACTCATGGTCCTCATCTTTCGATATGCACGATACGACAAAGCGATCGCTCCGGTGCGCGGGCACGGGAGTGTTTCAATTTCGTGAAGACTTGCGGGCGGGCTCGCGGGTCGTGCGGCTGCAATCGGCGGCGATTCCCAGGTGTGCGCAGCATACAAGAGAAGCACCCGGCGCGATGGCGTTTTTGCCCTTGCCCTGGGACGATCCGCCGCGGCCCAGCGTCGCGCGCGCATGCAGTTCATCGCCGCGGTGCTGGGGCGAGCGGGCCTGGAACTCGTAGCGCATCAGGCCGGATCCGTGCGGCCACACGCGGGCCGTGATCTTGCCCGGACCGCGCGGCGCGTGTATTTTGAGCGCGGCGCCCTGCGGCTCGGGCGGGGCGAGGATCGATGGGTGACATGAGCGTCGGATCAGCAGGCAGAGCCGGCGGCGGGCTCGCTCTTGCCGGCACGCGCGCCGCGACCGGGATGCCATGGAGCCGACGGCTCTACTGATCGCCGGCCCGCAGATCGCCGCGTACGGCTTTCCGGCCGGGCATCCGTTCGGGCCGGACCGTCACGACGCCTTCATGCGCGAACTCATGCGCTCCCCCTGCTGGCCACGGCTCGAGCGGCGCGAGGCGCGACCGGCAACCCGTGCGGAACTCGAGTACTTCCATACTCCGGCCCACCTCGATCGGGTCATGGCCGCCTCGCGCGCCGGACACGGGTTCCTCGACGCCGGCGACACACCCGCGTTCCCTGGCGTCTACGCGGCGGCCGCGAACGTGGTCGGCGGCACCCTGACGGCGCTCGCCGGCATCCTGGAAGGGCCGCTCCCGCGCGCCTTCATTCCCATCGCCGGGCTGCATCATGCCGGGCGCGATCACGCGGCGGGCTTCTGTGTGTTCAACGATTGCGGCGTTGCGATCGAGGCGGCCCGGCGCCGCTACGGATTGACGCGGGTGGCGTATATCGACATCGACGCACATCACGGCGACGGTGTGTTCTACGCCTTCGAGGACGATCCGGACGTGGCCGATGCGGATGTGCATGAAGATGGCCGCCACCTGTATCCGGGCACGGGTGATCGCCACGAGACGGGCCGCGGACCGGCGGCCGGCACGAAATTGAACATACCGCTGCCGCCCGGCGCCGGGGACACCGAGTTCCTCGCCGCCTTCGAGGAAGTCGAAGCCTACGTGGACGCGCAGCGGCCGGAGCTGATCCTGCTGCAATGCGGGGCCGATTCTCTGACCGGCGATCCGATTACCCATCTCGCGTATACGGAAGCGGCGCACGCGCACGCGGCAACGCGGCTCCGTGCGCTGGCCGACCGGCACTGTGCCGGGCGGCTGCTGGCAATGGGCGGGGGTGGCTACGACCGCGGCAACCTGGCGCGCGCGTGGACACGCGTCGTCGAGGCGTTGACCTGAGCAGCGGCGGGCGGATCGACGCCGCCACGGTGCGTGGTGGCAGCGTGGCGGACACGACTCACGGCGCTTTGATGCGCCGCGCAACCAGATCGGCCATCGCCCACGCGCCGTCCGTGCCCTGGGCTTGCAACCCGGCGCAGACGCCCAACTGGTCGGATCGCCTTCTGTTCTGGCTGACCTTCCACTTTCCCTCAAGCCTGGCAATCGCAATCTCCACGCCGACGATACCGCTGATCATCTGGTTCACGTAATCCTTGGGCGCATCGGCGACTCGCCATGGTTGGGCTTGCCGCGCTTCGTGCGCCTCGGTGAGCTGCGTGACGTGTTCCAACAGCCAGCCGGGATCGTGGATGGCACGCGGCGTCCCGTACGCGTGCACGACCGCGTAGTTCCAAGTTGGAACGACTCTGCCGTCCACCGCTCTGCTCGGATACCACGCCGGACTGATGTATGCCTGCGGGCCGTGAAATATCACCAAAGCCTCGATCACGCCCCCGAAGTATCGCCACAGCGGATTTTCCCGGGACATGTGGCCGTGCAGCCGCCCGCCGCCACCGCCGGTGTGCAGCACGAAGGGAATGTGGTTTGCGCACAACTCGGCGCCGGTAAGCACGACCAGTGTGCCGAGCGGATGCGTCCGGATCAACTCGTGGAGTACGTCCGGCCTGGTTTCGACGAACTGCTGTGGCAGATACACGCCCAACTCCCGTTCAGTTGCCCATAAACACGGATCCCCGCACCATGCGCCGCGGACGCCGGCGCCGACACCACAGGCGGAGCGGAGCTTCGGCGCCTTGCCGTTCGCAAGCACGAGCCGTCCCTGCCCCAGCCGGGACAGTGCCCCCACCCTGGAGCGGAGCGTGCCGCCCGCGCACGACGCAGCCAAACATCGTTCCGGCCCGCTGACGGCGGTCCTCCCCGCGCATTTGGCAACTCCATGCCCGGCTGTTCGGGGGAATCGTTGTTTTGCGCTCGGCGTATACTACCCGGCGCCCGTTTCGGGACGATACCTCCGCGACGCACCTTCGGCCCAGCGGCCAACGCTCCTGCAGGGCTCGACAGCCCGGCTCAGCCCCCGCTCGTGGTTCCGGCATGCGAACCCGGTGACCTTCCCGCCCCGCAGGGCGTAAACTCCCGCTCAGCAACCCTTCGGTGCCCGCGGGTTTTCTCTCCTCGCCGTTCATTCTCGATCAATAGACGGAAAGAGAGCCCCTTCTCTCGCTCGGGTCAACCGTTCGAATTCACCTCGATTCCCGGTGGGGATCTCGGATAATCCCGGAATATCCGCGGTTGAGTATTCCGACCTGCTTCCTCCCTCCGCTCTGATCGAAACGTGATCACCATGCCTCCACGCAAGTCCGCGAACACCCCGCGAAAAACGCCGGCGCAATCACGCGCTGTCCTCAGCCGCTCCGACATCTCATTGACCGCGGTCGACACCGCTGATTTCACCGAACTCGCCGCCCATCTGTGCAACACCCCGGCCGCCTTCGTTGCAGTGATGAGCGACGATAAGATCCTGTTCAGAGCGACCCGTGGTTTCCGCGCGTCTCAGGATTCGCAGCTGAACACTCTCTGCGCGCGCGTCATCGCGAAAAACGCCCTGCTGCAGATCCCAGACACCATTGCGGCCGGCATAACGCCCGCTCTCGTCACGACCCCGAAGAAACGTGCCGTCCGGTTCTACTCGGGCGTGCCTTTCCCGATCGCCGGCGGCACACTTACCGGCGTCCTTGGCGTTCTGGGTTTTCAACCCCAGCGCCTAGACAAGGCTGCTCGCGCCGCGCTCATTCTTCTCGGGCGGCAGCTCGCGGCCGTTTTTCAGCGCGACCACTATCGCGACAAACTCAGTGAAGCGGACGCGAAACTAAAGCGCCACTCCTTGTTCAACTCGGTGCGCGCCCGCGCAAGCCAGGTGATCTCTACCTCGCGTGACGTGCACACCATGCTGCAGGCAATATGCGATGTAGCCGCGCAACACGGCGATATTCGCGTCGCATTTGTGTCCAGGCCGGATAGTCGAGGCGTATTCCGGTTCATCGCGCAAGCCGGCGCGATCGAATATCTTAAGGAACTGGAGCTGCACGTTGATCCGAATCATCCCCTGGGCATTAGTCCAATCCCAATAGTGTGGAGAACGGGCAAACCGTTCTTCGCGGGATCGTTCCGGCGAACTCGGGAGTTGCGCCATTGGCGGACCCTGGCACAAAAACACGGCCTGAACTCGAGCGCAACGGTGCCTATTTTTCGCAGCGGACAAGTATGGGCAACGCTGACGGCACATCTCGGCAATGAACATAGATTCGATGCCGAGTCACAAGCGGTGCTTACCGAACTCTCGCTGAACGTGTCACGGGGAATGTCACGCATTGATGCAGACCGCCGCGAACATGAGCTTATCGAGCTGCAGCATACGCTATTGGATCATACGCTCGCCGGAATTTTAATTAAGCGTAGGCGGCGTATTGTCACCGCAAATAGACGATTCGCGGAGTTGCTGGGAATCCCCGGCGCGGAGGAATTGACGGGCCGGAGCACACGCATAATCTACCCGGATGAGGCCGAATACGCACGCATTGAGAAACTTTATCCACAGCTTCTCCTCGATAAAACGGTGCGGGCCATGGATGTCAGAATCAAACGAGCCGACGGAAGCACTCTCATGTGCGACGTTGCAGCCGGCTTGGTTGGCGGGGCTCATGACGGAACAAGTGTATGGACATTTGTTGACGTGACGGAGCGCGTTCGGCTGCAAGAGCGGCTGAGTCACGAGGCGCTGCATGATGCCCTTACCAATCTGCCCAATCGACGCGCGCTGAACGAATATTTTCCGCGCGCGTTCGCCCGCGCACGCCGCAACAACAGGGCCGGCGCCGTGTGCATTATCGACCTGGATGGGTTCAAGGCGGTCAACGACAAATACGGCCACAAGGCTGGCGACGAACTGCTGTTGGAGTTTACTAAACGCATGAGTCGCCTGATGCGCACAGGCGATACAATCGCCCGGCTCGGAGGCGACGAATTCGTGCTGATTTTCGAGGATCTCACAGTTGATGGACTGGACGCGCAGCTCGGCGCATTGATGGACCGACTTCATCGCGCGGTGGAGGACGCATTCTCCGTCGGGCGAAACATGTCCGCAGTCATTGGTATGTCAGGGGGAATTTGCTGCTACCCATGCGAGGACTTGGATTTTGATTCCGTCTTTCTGAAAGCGGACGCGGCGTTGTATGCAATGAAGGTTGTCAAGACCGACCGAACGACCTGGTGGAAAGTCGATAGCCATTCACTTCGCGATGTCGCCCGTGCCTCGGCGCCCCGCATCTCGACCGGCGGCTGAAGCCGATGACTGCGTAAATACGGCGCAATTCCGGCATCCGTCGAGCTCCGGCCGACCGCCCTCCCGGACGTGACGTTCGTCAACGTTTCCGCGTCCGACCAATTCCCTTGAGGCGACGGCGAGCGCGGCATCGCATCAATGGCCAAGGACTTGCGAGCCGATGCTGAAGCTGAAAGCCATCGAATTCCGCATTGCGCTCGCCGACTTCGGCATCGGCAGGTGATCTCGGACTCATCCGCGGAGTGACGGCGCGTTCGTTGACCCGATTGCCACCACTCCCGCTGACGCGGCCAGGGTTGCGGCCATGGCGAAAGCCGCCTCCGTCATGCGAATTACGACGGCGACAGAGTATGTGGGTGGTGACACGACCCGCTCCTTGCTTGAGAAATCGATGATCGACTTTCAGGCGGAGTCGAACCTGGAACACCGCATGTGAATTCCGTCCGGATCGTAGCGAGCGAGAATCCCGGCGCCGGCGCGCTTGGGAGTTTTGAGCGTGGACGCGCGCCGCGAACCTGGCCGCGAAGCCGGTCAGCTCCGGCAAACGCCCGTGGGTCGGTCTTGATGGTCGGTCAAGCCATGCACGTGCAACCACATCCGCGCATCTTCGGCATCCCGCTCGAACCAGTCGCGCGCGCCGCCCAGGCGAAAACTATAGCCCCAGGCATCCATGTCGGCGAACAGCCGATCTCGACCGACCGCCGGCAGGGCATCGGCCAGCAGTACCTGCAGATAGCACACCGCGCACTCCTCCGCGTCGTCGCCGCCCGCGTCGGTGTCGAGGTCGGCGCGGCGCGCCGCGCTCATGCAGATGAAATGACAGGCTTCGTGCAGGACCGAATGCACGGGCGTGTCCGCGCGCGCATACAGTACATTGCCGTGCAAGCCCGCTTCGCACGCGCCCCAGTAGGAACCGGGAATGGGGCCCGTGCACTCGACCGTCGTCAATGACAGTCCATAGCCCTCGAGCAGCGCGGCGAGGCCCGCGCGCCCGACGGTCGCCAGCGTCAACACCTCCGCCGTCACAGCGCGGCGAGCCGGCGCATGACGATGTCGGCGAGCTCGCGGCCCATGGCCCCGGTGAGGATGGACCGCTCGTGCTCGTCGGCGAGCACCAGGCTCTCATTGAATGTATACGAGCGTCGGCTCGTCACCGTCTGCCGCCGCAGCAGTGTCTTGCCGGCGGCATCGACCGAAAACTGCACCGTGTAGGTCACCCGGTACTCGGTCGGCCGGTCGGTGGCGGACACCGAGAGCACTCGGCGCTTGACCGACTGACGCACGTGAATCACGGCCGTGGCGTGCTTGCGGTCCTCGGTGGGATGCGCCCCGGAGACGATCAGATCGCGGCGCAGGCTCTGCACGAAGTCGCTCTGCTGGTCGCTCGCCTCGATGTACGGACGGCGCATGAGCGCGGGCAGAACCCTGCGCCCCTGCAGGTGGAAACCGCAACCGGCAAGCAGCGCGGCGACGGCGAGCGTGGCGGTGGCGGCGAGCGCGCGGCAGCGGGTCATTGCGCCTCTCAGATGCGGATCAGACCACGATGTTGACGAGTTTGCCCGGCACGACGATCACCTTGCGCACGGGCTTACCCGCCACGAACCGATCGACGTGCTCGGCGCCGAGGGCCGCCGTCCGCACCTCGCTCTCGGCGGCGCCGCAGGCCACGCGGATGCGGCCGCGCAGCTTGCCGTTGACTTGGACCACCATCTCCACGGTGTCCTGCGCCAGCGCGCTCGGGTCCACCTCGGGCCAGCGCTCATCGACCACGGCGCGCTCATGACCCAGCGCCTGCCACAGGGCATGGCACACGTGCGGAACGATGGGCGAGAGTACCTGCACGATGATCTCGAGCGCCTCGTGCCGCACGGCCCGGCCCGCCGGCGTCGCATCGTCGAAGCGGCCCACCGCGTTCAGCAACTCCATGCATGCGGCGATCGCCGTATTGAAGTTGTGGCGACGGCCGATGTCGTCGGTCGCTTTGGCGAGCCCCTGGTGCGCCGCACGCCGCAGCGCGCGCTGCGGCTCGCTCAGCATCGCGCCCGCCGGATCCTCCGGCAGGCCAGCCCGTACGTGCTCGTACACCGCGTTCCACAACCGGCGCAGAAACCGGGCGGCCCCTTGCACGCCCTCGTCCGACCACTCCAAGGTCTGCTCCGGAGGCGAGGCGAACATGGTGAACAGCCGCGCCGTGTCCGCCCCATGGCGCGCAACGAGCCCTTCCGGATCGACGCCGTTGTTCTCGGACTTCGACATCTTGCCGAGCCCGCCGTATTCGACGCGCACGGTCTCGCCTTCCCGGGTGCGCGCCTCGAAAATCTCAGCGCCGTTCGCGTCGCGCCGGGCGCTCACGTCGGCGGGATTGAAGTACCGCCGGCGCCCATCCGCGCCGGTGCACGAGTAGATGTGATTGAGCACCATGCCCTGCGTGAGCAGATCGGTGAACGGCTCGCCGGCGCTCACCAGGCCGATATCGCGCATCACCTTCGTCCAGAAGCGCGAGTACAACAGATGCAGGATGGCGTGCTCGATGCCGCCGATGTACTGATCGACCGGCAGCCAGTAGGCGGCGCGCTCATCGACCATGGCCTCGGTCTGGTCCGGGCAGGCGTAGCGCATGTAGTACCACGAGGAATCGACGAACGTGTCCATCGTGTCGGTCTCGCGCCGCGCCGCCCGACCACACCGCGGACACTCACAGCGGTAGAACGCGGGCGACTTGGCGAGCGGATTGCCGCTGCCATCCGGCACCAGATCCTCCGGGAGCGTCACGGGCAACTGCTCGTCGGGCACCGGAACCTCGCCGCAGTGCTCGCAGTGAATGAGCGGAATCGGGCAGCCCCAATAGCGCTGGCGCGAGATGCCCCAGTCGCGCAGGCGATACTGCACGCGCTTGCGGCCGAGACCCCGCTGCTCGAGCCCAGCGGCGATCGCATCCACGGCGGCCTGGAAGGACAGACCCGAGAACTCCGCGGAATCGACGGTGACGCCGGGCTCGCCATACGCGGCGATCCAGGGGGCCGCCACACGCTGGTAGGCGTCTCGTTCGGAGCGCACCACCATCGCAATGCGCAAGCCGTTGCGGAGCGCGAACTCGAAGTCGCGCTCGTCGTGCGCCGGCACGCCCATGACCGCGCCTTCGCCGTAACCCATGAGCACGTAGTTGGCGACCCAGACCTCGATGGGCTCGCCGGTAAACGGATGCAGCACGTGCAAGCCGGTGCGCAGTCCCTTCTTCTCCTGGGTGGCCGCGTCCGCTTCCATGACGCTGCCGCGGCGGCACTCGTCGATGAAGGCGGCCAGTTCCGGGCGGCCGGCCGCCGCGGCCAACGCTACCGGATGCTCGGCGGCGACCGCCATGAACGTAACGCCGAACAGCGTGTCGGCGCGGGTCGTGAATACCTTCAGAGCGCCGTCGGCGCCGAGCGCGGCGCGGGTGTCGGGCGCGTAGGGGAATGCAACCTCGCAACCCTCGCTGCGGCCGATCCAGTTGGCCTGCATCAGCTTCACGCGCTCGGGCCAGCCGGGCAGCCGCGCGAGATCACCGAGCAGCTCCTCGGCATAGCGCGTGATCGCGAGGTAATACATCGGGATCTCGCGCTTCTCGATGAGCGCCCCGGTGCGCCACCCCCGCCCCTCGATGACCTGTTCGTTGGCGAGCACGGTCTGATCGACCGGATCCCAGTTCGCCACACCGGTCTTGCGATACGCGATGCCGCGCTCGAGCATGCGCAGGAACAGCCACTGATTCCAGCGGTAGTAGGCCGGATCGCAGGTCGCGATCTCGCGGCTCCAGTCGATGCCGAAACCGAGCATGTTGAGCTGCGCGCGCATGTGCTCGATGTTCTGGCGAGTCCAGCGCGCCGGCGGCACGCCGTTGCTCATGGCGGCATTTTCCGCCGGCAGTCCAAACGCGTCCCAGCCCATCGGCTGCAGCACATTGCGTCCCTGCATGCGCATGTAACGGGCGATCACATCGCCGATCGTGTAGTTGCGCACGTGCCCCATGTGCAGCCGCCCGGAAGGATACGGCAGCATCGAGAGGCAGTAGAACTTGTCCTTGCCGACCTGCTCACGAACCTGGAACGTGCCGTGCGTGCGCCAATAGTGCTGCGCGGCGCGCTCGACGGCGGCCGGATCGTATGCTTCGTCCATCGCGGATCGGGGTGGGTTCTGACTGGTCATCGCTATGGCTCATGGGCGCGCGCGCCCCGCTTCAACGCGGACGCATTGTACGGCGAATGCCGGCCAGCCGCAGCGCGAACGCCCCGGCCAATACGAGGGCGGCAAGGATCACCGCAAGCCCGTTGCCCACGCGCGCAAAGGGGGTCATGCCCTTCATGGGCGTGACGCTCGAGCGCAGCACGTAGGGCACCTCGACGGGCGCCTGCGCGATCACCTGGCCCTGCGGCCCGATGACGCCTGACACTCCGTTGTCGGTGGAGACGATCATGTACCGGCCCTCTTCCTGGGTGCGCATGCGCGCCATCTGGAACTGCTGGTAGCGCGCCGGGGTATTGCCGAACCACGCGTCATCGGTGACGTTCACCAGCGCAGTGGCCTTCGGCAGCATGCGCAGCATGTAGCCACCGTACGCGACCTCGTAGCACACCGACGGTCCGAGCTCGAGCCCCGCCACGGGCAGGGGCTGCTGGTGCGCCGGGCCGGGGGTGAAGCTCGAGTACGGAAGATTCATCTCCTTCAGCCAGCGGCGCACGAAGCGCGGCACCGGGAAGTACTCGGCGAAGGGCACCAGGTGGCGCTTGGAGTACCAGCTCACGCGCTTACCGAGCGCCAGAATCGAGTTGTAATAGCGCCCCGTGTCGGACTCGCGCAGAACGCCCATCACCAGCGCCGAGCCGTGCCGGCGCGCGGCGAGGTCCAGATGTTCCACGTAGGGGAACAAATTGTTGACCAGGTCCGGCAGCGCCGATTCCGGCCATACGATCAGGCGCTCGCCGAACGCCGAGTCGGTCATGCGCTGGTAGCGCATCAGGATCCGTCGGGTATGGTTGCCGAGCAGCTTGGTCCGCTCCGAGATATTCGCCTGCACGATGGCAACCGACACCGGCGGACCGGCCGGATACGTCCAGGCGAGGCGGCCGAGGGCCGCGGCCGCCACCCAGGGGACGAGCAGAATCGCGGCCGCCGCGATTCGCACGCGGCGCGTGCCGCGCACCAGCGCCACCAGGGCTCCGGCCCCCAGGAGCACCACCAGACCGACCCCGTAGACCCCCCCGAGCGGCGCCAGATGCGCCAGCGCCGTGCCGGTCTGGGTGTAGCCGAGCGAGAGCCACGGAAAGCCGGAGAACAGCCAGCCGCGCAGCCACTCGAGCAGCAGCCAGATCGCCGGGGCGGCCAGCAGCCAGCGCACTGGTCCGGACGGAAAGAAACGCACCACCGCATACCCGGTGAGCGCGTGATAGAGAGCCATCAGGCCGATCAGCGCCAGCGTCATCCCCAGGGCCAACCACAACGGCGCCATCAGGTGCAGGCTGGAATACAGCCAATAGGTGCCCGCGGCGAACAGTCCGAAGCCGAACCAGAACCCGAGCCAGGCGGCTTGTCGCGCGCTCGCGCGCTCCCAGAGAAGCATCAGGACCGCCGGGCTGATGAATGCCAGGGGCCACCACCCCTGCGGCGCGAACGCGCCGGCGAGCACGGCGCCGCTACCGAGCGCGAGCCCGTGGCGCCACAGCCCCGCGACCCGGCGCGCGAGCGCACCGGCGCTGACGCGCCCTAGCCTCGCCACGGGCGCGAGTTGCGGCTCAGACGCATCATTCAAGTCGCGCTCTCCGTGTCGTGCGGGGCGCTCGCCCCGGCCGGCAACACCACCCGCAGCGCCTCGATGCGGCGCCGATCGGCGCGCGTGATCCGGAATTCGAACCCCTCGACGATTGCCGACTCGCCCCGCCGGGGCAGCCGTCCGAATTGACGCATCAGCAGTCCCGCCACCGTCTCGAAGCCCTGCTCCTCGGGCAGCCGCGCGCCGAAGTACTCGTTGAATTCCTCGATGCGCGTGACGCCGCGCACCAGGTACTGCCGCTCGCTCTCCTTGCGGATGTTCTGATCGTCCTCGACATCGAACTCGTCGTCGATCTCGCCCACGATCTGCTCGATCACGTCCTCGATGGTGATCAGCCCGGCGACGCCCCCGTACTCGTCGACCACGATGGCCATGTGCTGATGGTTACCGCGGAACTCCTTCAGCAGCACGTCGAGGCGCTTCGACTCGGGAACGAAAACCGCGGGCCGCATGTATTCGCGGATGTCGAAGCGCTGAGGCTCCTCGTTGCCGCACAGCCGCAGCAGATCCTTGGCGAGCAGGATACCGGCGATGTCGTCGCGGTCCTCGTCGAGCACCGGGAAGCGGGAATGTCCCGACTCGACCACCACCGGCAGAATATGGGCGACGGGATCGTCGCGCTGCACGCAGACCATCTGTGCCCGCGGCACCATCACGTCGCGGGCGTGCATGTCCGAGACCGCCAGCACCCCCTCGATCATGGTGAGGGCATCGGCCTCGAACAAGCCGCGCTCGCGCGCCTCGCGCAGCAATTGCAGCAGATCCTGCCGGTTGCGCGGCTCTGCGGCGAACGTGCGCCACAGCCGCTTGAGCCACTGGCGAGTCTCGCCGGAATCGCTCATGGCGCGCTCCGGTAGGGATTGGTGAAGCCCAGCCCGCGCAGCACCCGGATCTCGCGCCGCTCCATGCGGCGCGCATCCGCCTCGCGCTCGTGATCGTAGCCGATCAGATGCAGCGCGCCGTGCACCACCAGGTGCGCCCAATGCGCACACACCGCCTTGCCCTGTGTTCGGGCCTCCGCCCGGACCACCTGGGCGCAGATCACCAGATCCCCGAGCGGGCGGGCGCGCGCCACGGCGGGCAGGGGTGCGGCGGGAAAGGACAGCACATTGGTCGGCTGATCCTTGCCGCGGTAATGGGCATTGAGGCGGCGGCTCTCGCCAGGTCCGACGACACGCACGCCCAGCTCCCGGCCCGCGGCGCGCCGACCCAGGGCGTCGCCGACCCAGCGGGCGAAATCCGCGTTGCGGGGCGTCCACCCGCGCACCCGCCGTTGGACTGCGATGCGCAATCGCCGCGCTCCCGTCGCATCGGCCGGAATCATCGGCCAGGATCCCCCTGAGGTGTCCCGCGGGTTCGCGACTCGTACGCTTGAACGATGCGCTGCACCAGCGGATGGCGCACGACGTCGCGCGCATCGAAGTAGGTGAACGCGACACCATCGACGCCGTGCAACACCTCCGTCACGTGACTCAAGCCCGACTGGCGTCCGGCCGGCAGGTCGGTCTGCGTCACATCGCCGGTGACCACCGCCTTGGAACCGAAGCCGATGCGGGTCAAAAACATCTTCATCTGCTCGATGGTGGTGTTTTGCGCCTCATCGAGGATGATGAACGAGTCGTTGAGCGAGCGGCCGCGCATGAACGCGAGCGGCGCCACCTCGATGACATTGCGCTCGATGAAGCGCGCCACCCGATCGAAGCCGAGCATCTCATACAGCGCGTCGTACATCGGCCGCAGGTAAGGATCGACCTTCTGGGTCAGGTCGCCCGGCAGAAAGCCGAGGCGCTCGCCGGCTTCCACCGCCGGACGCACCAGCACGACGCGGTGAATGGTTTGCGCCTGCAGCGACTCGACCGCGCAGGCGACCGCCAGGTAGGTCTTGCCCGTGCCCGCCGGCCCGATACCGAAGGTCAGATCATGCGCGTGGATATTGGACAGGTACTGCCGCTGATGATGCCCGCGCGCGCGCACTCCACCACGCGGCAGGCGGATGCCCGGATCGGCTCGCTCCCCCTCCGTGGGACGCCCCGACTCGTGCTCGCGCAGCGCCAGATGCACACGCTGCGGCGTGACTTCCTCCGCCTCGGCCAGCTGAAACAGCTCGCGCAGCGTCTGCTCGGCGCTGACGGCGCGCGCGCCGAGCACGCGGAAGCTGTCGCCGCGGCGGCGGATCTCGACGTCGAGCCGTGCTTCGAGCAGGCGCAGATTTTCATCGAGCGGACCGCAGAGGTTGGCGAGCCGCGCATTGTCCGCCGGCTCCAGCGCGAATTCCCGCAGCGCGTCCGGGACGGTCACTGACACAAGCGCCCGCGCAGGCTGTGCCGCAGGGCCGCGGTCACCGCGACCTCGACATATCGGCCCATGAGCTCGGCGGGACCGGCGAAGTTGATCCAGCGATTGTTCTCGGTGCGCCCCGCCAGCTCGCGCGCATCCTTCTTGGCCGGGCGCGCCACGAGCACCCGCTGCACGGTGCCGATCATGGCCTCGCTGATGGCGTGCGCCTGAGCTTCCAGCTGCCCCTGGAGTCTTGCCAGGCGCTCGAGCTTGACCGCCTCGGGCGTGTCGTCCGGCAATGCGGCCGCCGGCGTACCGGGGCGGCGGCTGTAGAGAAAGCTGAAGGACTGATCGAAATTCGCGTCGCGCACCAGGGCAAGTGTAGCCTCGAAGTCGCGCTCGGTCTCGCCCGGGAAGCCGACGATGAGGTCCGTCGAGATGCTGATGTCAGGCCGCACCGCGCGCAGCCTGCGCACCTTGTCCTTGAACTCGAGCGTAGTGTAGCCGCGCTTCATCAGGGCGAGCACCCGGTCCGAGCCGCTCTGTACCGGCAGATGCAGGTGATTGGCGAGCTTACCGACGTGGGCATACGCCTCGATGAGGCTGTCATCGAATTCCACCGGATGCGAAGTCGTGAAGCGAATACGCTCGATCTGGGCAATGGCCGCCACGTGGTGAATGAGCGTGGCGAGATCGACCTCGGCACCATCGTCCATCGCGCCGGCATAGGCATTGACGTTCTGACCGAGCAGCGTGACCTCGCGCACGCCTTGCTCGGCGAGCTGGCGCACCTCGGCGAGCACCGAGGGGAAGGGCCGGCTGAGTTCCTCGCCGCGCGTATACGGCACGATGCAGAAGCTGCAGTACTTGCTGCACCCCTCCATGATGGAAACGAACGCCGCGGCACCTTCCACGCGCGGCGCGGGCAGGCGATCGAATTTCTCGATCTCCGGAAAGCTCACATCCACCTGCGCACGACCCGTGCGGCGCAGCTCGGCGATCATCTGCGGCAGGCGATGCAGTGTCTGCGGACCGAACACCAGATCGACGAACGGCGCGCGCTCGGCGATCGCCTCGCCTTCCTGGCTGGCCACGCATCCCCCGACCCCGATCAGCACGTGCGGCCGCTGGGCCTTCAGCCGCCGCCACTCCCCGAGCAGCGAGAACACCTTCTCCTGGGCCTTCTCGCGCACCGAGCAGGTGTTCATCAGCAGCACATCGGCCTCGGCGGGATCGTCGGTCGGCGTGAGACCCACGCTCGCACGCAGCACGTCCGCCATGCGGGCGGAGTCGTACTCGTTCATCTGGCAGCCGAACGTCTTGATGTAGTAGTGCCGGGACATCGGATCTGGGTACGGGAGGGGGCGATTCTAAAGCTTGCGGCAGCGGATCGCACGGGGCCTGGAAGTCGGCCTCGAGCAAGCGGATTATTCTATTATTTTTCAGAAGGTTGTGCCCCACCACCGCAGGGCCGGCACCGCCGCTCGCTCGCGCTGCAACGGCCCGAGGCATAGGCGCGCCCGGACTAGCGCCTGGTAAACCCCATCCAATTACTCGGAAAAACCCGCAATCACCAGGCCGCATCCAGCCCATTTTGAACGGCAATAAATACCGATGCGCCGCACGGTTTCGCTCCTCTCCAGGTACTTATCCGCGCCCCGCCCCCTTCTGCTTCGTGCCTCGGCCGGTTATCCCCGTTAACTGTGCCCGCCTTCTCGGACACGCAATCGCACATGAGCTCATCCGAAACGCGCGCTCACGCTCACATAGGCTGTGAACGGCGCGCCGGGTTCGGCGAGCGTTTGACCAGCGACGCCATAATACCCACCGGATGAGACATATTCGAACACGTTATATCTCTCGTCCGTAACGTTTAGCAGATCCACATTGAACTTCAGCATGCGCAGATGACGCACGTCCGGAATCGCGACCGATATATTCATGCCCAGATTCACAATGCCATAAGCCGGCAATTTGGTTCGAGTTGGCGCACCCGTGTTGTTGTTATAAATTTTTTGCGCGCCGGTGTACTGGTACCAAATTCTTGGTTGATAGCTCACATCGCGACTGAACAATCTATAAGAGGCACCGACATTGAACGCCTCAGACGGGACATTCGAGATCGGGAGCCCAGAATAGGATCCATGGCTGGGACTGGTATAGCTCAGATAATTCG
>DAHXNV010000218.1 GCA_027365225.1 Gammaproteobacteria bacterium | reverse complement strand
CTGCTCAGCAGCTCGATGACGGGTACCTATTAAAATCGTCCCGAAGAAATTGCTTCCCTTTGGACTTATCTATTCGAACTTCCAGATCGTGATTATCAATCACGATGCCGTATGCAAGAATCCCCGCCATGTAATTGTAAAGTTTATCTTTGTGAACTTTCAGGTCCTCATTGCGTAATCTTTCTTTCACAAGAATAATATGGAATGCCTGCGCATCTTCAATTTCGTTCAATTTTCCTATTACACTTTTTCTCAGTGCAGGGGATGAGCGATTTGCTTTTAATTCGGTTGCTCCTTCTAAATCCGATTTGTGTTTGTGTCTTCTTAGATTTTTTATGATTCTGTCAAGTCTTTTCTGATCGTTCACTAAAAGTGCTGAAATAACCAAGACCTCTGAACTTCCTCTAGAGAATCCCAAATCTCCACTTTCATCAATATAGAGGTATTTCAGCACGTCAAATCCAAGATAATTCTATTACTATAATAATAATTTATGTTTGG
>DAHXNV010000217.1 GCA_027365225.1 Gammaproteobacteria bacterium | reverse complement strand
CGTGCCACATGAGCTCATGTCCTGGAGGCGGATCTTTGGCACGGCCAATGTAGCCTCCGATGCGCGCTACGAGGCGGACAGCCTCTCCAAGGCGGACGGGTTCTTCAAGGCTTTTTTTTTAGCGTATGCCGAGAGCACTTCAAGTTCAAGGTCCGAGAACAGAACCTCGGAAGGCAGTTCCGGACAGGCCCTGCCCAGAAGGGTCATCAGCATGATGCGCCAGGCGATCACCAAATTGATGGCAATCGCGCGTTTCAACCGGTCGGCGCTTTTGTGCTGCAACTCTTCGATCTTGCAACCGCTCTTGAGAACGCGATGCCAGTCTTCAATCCTCCAGCGCAGGCAGTACCAGCGCAGGCACTCCTGGGCTTGTTCGGCCGTGGCGACCTCCATGGTCGTCAGCAAAAACCATTCAAGGGGTTCGGCATCGGCTGGTGGGGAGCTTTCCCTCACATGCACGGCCCACAAGGAAATGGGTTCCTTGTCCTTGTGATCCGAAGG
>DAHXNV010000216.1 GCA_027365225.1 Gammaproteobacteria bacterium | reverse complement strand
ACCCTTGTTTCAACAGCCCTGATAAATCCAAGACTTGACTCAAAAATGAGAAAAAATGTCTTTGTGAGTGCTTCCATTCTGGCAACGCTTAGTGAAGTTTTGCTCTTATTAGGAACAATACCTATTTTCTGGCTTTCAATAGGTTTGTTTGGATTTTTCACCGGTTTTCTATTTACAAATCTCATAACCTCGATCTCTATGGTTTCAGAAGGTGTCACCAGAGAACGCTTTTTGGCAGGCTATTCAATCTCTTTAAGTTTAGGATTGGTAATAGGACCAACAATTGAGACTGAAACGCTGTCTTTTCTCCCTTACAACTTGATCATTCTGGAATTTCTTCCGTTTATGATTGTGGTCTCAGCATTGTCTTTTCTTGTTAAATTCAAAGAAAAGAACGAAACTAAGGGAATTTCAGGTATAGGTAAAAATCCAGGCTTCTTAACATCCATACTCGCCATCACCGCTTATAATGTTCCTTTCGCTGCTTTTACTGTATTTATGGCG
>DAHXNV010000215.1 GCA_027365225.1 Gammaproteobacteria bacterium | reverse complement strand
TGCTCGATTCGCTCGATCCCTCCTCCCCTATCGGCCTTCGTGATCGGGCACTGATCGCTCTCATGGTCTACACCTTCGCCCGAGTGGGCGCGGCACTCAAGATGCGCATCGAGGATGTCTACGTGCAGGGGCGACGAACCTGGGTCCGGCTGCACGAGAAAGGCGGCAAGCGCCACGAGATGCCATGTCACCACAATCTCGAAGCCTACCTGCACGCCTATATCGAAGGCGCCGGGCTCGCCGGCGACGACAAGGGATATCTCTTCCGCACTGCCCGAGGCCGCACGCGGCCGCTGTCCACCGAGCCGATGAGCCAGCCGGATGCCTATCGCATGATCGTCCGACGAACGCGCGCCGCAGGCATCTGGACTCGGATCGGCAATCACTCATTCCGGGCGACCGGCATCACGGAGTACCTGAAGAACGGCGGCAAGCTCGAGATCGCGCAAGCCATGGCGTCCCACGAAAGCGCGCGCACAACGGGCCTTTATGATCGGCGGGACG
>DAHXNV010000214.1 GCA_027365225.1 Gammaproteobacteria bacterium | reverse complement strand
ATGCCCGAACGCCTGGGCCGCCACCTCGAGGCGGCGAAGACCCTGGGCCAGGTCCGCTTCACCACGGCGGCCCGTGTCGCCTGGTGGGACGCCTACGCTCGCCTATCGGAGCCCCAGGCCGGCATGGTCGGGGGGCTGCTGGCCCGCGCCGAGGCCCACGTGCTGCGCCTGTCGCTCATCTACGCGCTCATCGACGGCGCAGGATCGATCGGCCTCGTCCACCTGCGCGCCGGGCTCGCGCTGTGGGAGTACTCGGCCGACGCGGCGCGCTACGCCTTTGGGGACGCGACGGGCGACCCGCTTGCCGAGGCTATCGCTGCCGCTTTAGGTCACGCTCCCTCGGGCATGACGAGAACCGAGATCCGCGATCTGCTCGGCCGCAACCGTCCGGGTGTCGCAGTCGACGATGCCCTCACCGCATTGGCCGCCTCGGGGAGGGTTCGTGCAGAGCGCGTCGCGACGGCCGGGCGTCCCGCACAGCGCTGGTTCAGCACCGTCGCAGAT
>DAHXNV010000213.1 GCA_027365225.1 Gammaproteobacteria bacterium | reverse complement strand
CAGAATTGCGCTTGTCGGAGCCAGAGCCGGGTGCGGCGGCGGATCTCGGGGGTGGTTTCGTTCGCAGCGCCCATAAATCCTCAGCCGTGTCGATATCGCGGCGACAGGGGAGGAAGGCGACGCGCCGGGCGGTGAAGTTGGCCAAAGTATCGGCGAGCGCGTCGCGCGTCGACCAGCGGACGCCGGCGAACGGCCGCGCGGGGCGGCGCGGGCCGAACCCGACCAGCCAGTAGCCGCCATCCAGCGCCGGGCCGAATACCGCATCGGCCCCCCCGAGCGCGCGCCGGGCGGCGAGAATGTCGCCGCTTCCGATCCCGGGAATGTCACAGCCGATGAGATAGACCCGCCGGCGGCGAAAACGCGCCAGCGCGCGCGCCATCCGCGCCCCGAGATCGCCGTGTCCCTGGCCGATCCGCGGCAATCGCAGGCCCGGCAGCCGCGCCCGATCCGGGGTGATCATGACGATCGGCCGCAAGCGCCGATCGGCGCGCAGCCGGCGGGCGAG
>DAHXNV010000212.1 GCA_027365225.1 Gammaproteobacteria bacterium | reverse complement strand
CCCTTAAATTTCCAAGATGAATTGGTCCTGAAGGAGAGATACCGGTGGAAACAATCTGAGGGCCTTCCTGATTTTTGACTGTCGAATCTACCCAGTGCATTTAATTTCACATAGTTCCAATGAGGGATGCCCTGAATAGTGAACGGATTCTGACCCCTTCTATTTCGTCTGTGGTGAGTTTTGATGTGAGAACAACAACAAGTGCAACCTTGCCTCCTTCATTTCTCACGTCTTTTATTGTTCTCCTTATAGTTTCACCTGTGCTTGTAACATCATCTATGATAACAATACTCTTGCCTTTTACTCCGGCAAAATTACTGCTGAAATAGCCATCTTTTCTTGACGGATGTGGTCGATAAACAATTAATTCCTTGTCAAGAGAATAAGATACCATTGTTGCAAAGGGAATGCCGTTAACATTGATTCCCAAAATTGAATCTACTGAAAAATCTGAAAGAGTGGCTTCTTCAGATATTATATCAACGATGATATCAGAAATAGAAGCT
>DAHXNV010000211.1 GCA_027365225.1 Gammaproteobacteria bacterium | reverse complement strand
GCGAGTGACGGGATGCCCGGGTCAGCCGCGCGGCCCGACCCCGAGGTCGTGGCGGTGGCCCGGCGACGGCAGTTTTCCATCGGGCAGAAGCGCGCACTTTTGGCTGAGGCGGACCGCTGCAAGGCGGCCGGCACGCTGGGGGCATTCCTGCGCAGCGAGCGCATCTATTCCTCGATGCTCTCGAGCTGGCGCCGGCAGGTGGAGGCGGCCGATCGAGTGGCGCTGGCCCCGAAGAAGCGCGGTCCGAAGCCTGACCCGTCAGCGCGGCAGATCGAGCAGCTCAATCGCGACAACGCTCGCCTGCGGCGCAAGCTCGAGCGGGCGGAACTGATCATCGAGGCCCAAAAAAAACTGTGCGTGGCCTTGGGACTCCCGACTGCGGACGAGACGAGCGGGAACGAGTGATGCGCTCGGTGAATGATCTTGCGGTGCATGTCGGGATGAAAGCGGCCTGCCAGGCGTTCGGACTGAACGGAAGTCGCTCTGCTGGTCGCTCGCCTCGATGT
>DAHXNV010000210.1 GCA_027365225.1 Gammaproteobacteria bacterium | reverse complement strand
GTTCGTCGGGATCCTCTTGGCCCGCCGGGTGACTGCCCCGGTGCGGTCTCTCACCGCGGCCGCCCGCTCCCTCACCGCCGGTCAACGCTCCGCGCGCCTGGAGCACCGCGCGCCCGACGAGCTCGGCGAGATGGCCGCCGCCTTCAACACGATGGCCGACGCGGTCGAGGCCGAGGACATCTTGCGCTGCAGCTTCGCCCGAGACGTCGCCCACGAGCTGCGCACCCCGCTCACCGTGCTGCAAAGCCAGATCGAGGCCCTCCAGGACGGCCTTGCCTCGCCTGACCCCGAGACGCTGGCTTCCCTGCACGAGGAGACCCTGCGGCTCGGCCGCCTCGTGGCTGACCTCGAGACCCTGGCCTCGGCCGACGGCGCACCCTTCGCCCTCGAGCGTCAGGTGGTGGTGCTGGCTCCCCTGGTGGAGGCGGCGATCGCGGATTTCTCTGGACCGATGAGCAACAGAGGGCTGTCGGTGAGCAGCAACCTGTCGAAGGTGACTGTCTTTGGC
>DAHXNV010000020.1 GCA_027365225.1 Gammaproteobacteria bacterium | reverse complement strand
CGTGCCCATCCCCGGCACCACCCGGCTCGATCGCCTGCAGGAGAATATCGCCGCCGCCGACGTACGGCTCAGCGCCGAGGATCTGCAGGAAATCGAGCGCGCCACGGCGCTGCTGCCCGTGCAGGGCGAGCGCTACTCGGAGCAGATGGGCCGCATGGTGGGCCGCTGAGCCGCGCGGCATGCAGCCCGCATATAGACCGATTGTCAGCAGGAGTTCGATTCGATGTACAAGGCTAAAGCCTATGCGGCCACCCAGGGTGCCGCACCCCTCAGTCCTATCACGATCGAGCGGCGCGATCCGACCGCCACCGACGTGCGCATCGAGATTCTCTTTTGCGGCGTGTGCCACTCGGATCTGCACCAGGTGCGTGACGAATGGCACGGCGCGATGCCGACGGTCTATCCGTGCGTGCCCGGCCACGAGATCATCGGACGCGTGACGGCCGTAGGCTCGCAGGTCACGCGCTTCAAGAGCGGCGATCTGGTCGGCGTCGGATGTCTCGTGGATTCCGACGGCACCTGTGCGCAGTGCCGCGCCGGACTCGAGCAGCTCTGCGCCGCCGCGGTGCTCACCTACAACTCTCCGGACAAGCATTCCGGCGGCGTGACGCTCGGCGGATACGCCGAGAGCATCGTGGTCGATGAGCGCTTCGTGCTGCGCATCCCCTCGAGTCTCGATCCGGCGGCCGCCGCGCCCCTGCTGTGCGCCGGCATCACCACCTACTCGCCGCTGCGCCGCGCTCGGGTCGGCCGGGGCACCAAGGTCGGCATCGTGGGGCTGGGGGGCCTCGGGCACATGGGGGTGAAAATCGCCCGCGCCCTCGGCGCGCACGTGCACGTGCTCACCACCTCCCCCGGCAAGCGCGCCGACGCGCGGCGCCTCGGCGCCGATGAGGTGATCGTGACCCGCAACGCCGAGGAGGTGAGCCGGCACGCCGGCAGCTTCGAGTTCATTCTCGATACCGTTTCGGCCGAGCACGACATCAACACCTACCTCAATCTGCTGCGCCCCGACGGCAACGTCACCGTGGTCGGCGCGCCCGTGCAGCCGTTCACGGTACCGGCGTTCTCGCTGCTGATGGGCCGGCGCAGCCTCTCGGGCTCGGTGATCGGCGGACTGCCCGAGACCCAGGAGATGCTCGAGTTCTGCGCCGAGCACGCCATCGCCGCCGACGTGGAGGTGATTCCCATCCAGCGGATCAACACCGCCTTCGAGCGCCTGCAGCGCTCGGACGTCAAGTATCGCTTCGTCATCGACATGGCCTCGCTGCGCGGCTTGGCCTGAAACCCAGGGGAACACGATCATGGCGTATTACATCGCAAAGGCAGTCGGCGGCGACTTCGACGCCGTCGTGGCAACGGTAATCGCAAGACTGAAGACGCACGGCTTCGGGGTGCTCACCGACATCGACGTGCAGGCGACCCTGAAGGGGAAAATCGGCGTCGACATGCCGAAGTACCGCATCCTCGGGGCCTGCAACCCCGGGCTGGCCCACGCCGCACTGCAGCAGGAAACGCATCTTGGCGTGCTGCTGCCGTGCAACGTCATCGTGCGTGAGAGCACCGATGGGCTGGTGGAAGTGGCGAGCATCGACCCGGTCACCTCGCTCGAGCGCACGGGCAACGAGGCGCTGCGCCCCTTCGCCGAGCAGGTGCGCGTGGCGCTCGAGTCGGTGCTAGCGGAGTTGACGCCGTAACGGCCGGGTGACCCGCCCGTGCCCGGGCGGAGGGACTTCACCGCGCTCGCGCGAACTACGCGATCATCATCGGCAGTTCTCCGCGGTGCCACGGCAGGCGTGACCCACTTCCGCCCCATAGACAGCGAGGCTGGATTCCTGCGTCCCCCCTCGGCCGACGGGCCGCCGGCGCCTATGTTTTCCAATCACGGTGTCGTCGTCTCAGGCCAATCGAATGCCTTCAGCAACCGACGCTTGCCCCGCACGCAGCGCCGGAAGCACTCCACCGACGATTCCGATCGCCAGAGCGCAGCGCAGGCCGGTCACTAGCAAACCCAGGGTCACTCGAAACTGAAACATCAATTCCGTAAAGTCAGGTCCGAGGGTTGCGGCGTTATAGTGCTCAAAGAGCATCCAGGTGACTCCGGCGCCAATGACGCCACCCGCAACCGCCAACAGCGTAGTCTCGATCAAGACCGAGAGCATCACCAGCTCGCCGCTGAAACCGATCGCGCGCAGCGTCGCGATCTCACGGGTGCGCGCCGACACTGCGGTGTACATGCTGTTAAGCGCGCCGGCGACTGAGCCGATTGCCATGATGCTCGCCACAAGGATCCCCAAGATGCGGATCGACCGGGTCAGTCCGCGCGCTTGCGAAGCGTAGAAGGCACGTGTGGTCTTCGTCTCGACCTTCAGGCGTGGATCGCTTGCCAGCGCGGCCTTGAAGGACCGGAACAGCCGAGGATTCCTCAGTCGCACGGTCATTGAGGTAATACTGCTTCCGCGACCGAAGGCAGGTCCCAGTACGTCAATATCACCCCACAGTTCCGAGTTGTGCGCGTCGTGAGAGTCGAACTCTCCGACGACTTTCCACGGTTCTCCGTTGATTTCCACCGTCGAGCCGACCCCGACATCCGCGAACTCTAGCCCCACAGTCTTTCCAGCGATCAGCTCACGCAGCCCCGGCGTGAACCGCCGACCGGCAATTATCCTGACGTTCTTGTGTACGACCCAGGCCTCCGGGCCGACGCCCCGGATCGCGACGTTTCCATAGCGCCCGCCTTCTTTCATGGGTAGGGAGGCGGTTACCAGCAGTTCCGCAGACGCAACGGGACGGCCGGCGGCACCTCGCATGACCTGCGGCTCGTCCGCGATGATCATCGCACTTCCCCGAGACAACACCGAACCCAGCTCACCGTCCTGTGATCCGATACCCAGCACGATCGCAGTATCGTTGCTCCCGGTGGCTTCGAGCATCGCTTGGTATCCTCTGCCCATGGATAGCAGCGCCACCAGCACGCCGACCACTCCAGCGACCCCCACCACGACAACGCAAGCGCCACCCAGGCGGTGCGGCAACGTCGCAAGCCCCGCCGCAGTGATCAACGCGGTCTGTCGTCCGGGTCGACTCAAGCCGAGCCACGCCAGGAACACGATCAGGCACGCGCCGACCAGCCACCACGGCAGAAGAATTCCGAGGGCGGCGCACAGCACAGCCGCCGCGATCGTGTAAAGCTTCGCCCACGCTGGTCGCACAACTCTCCCCCAGTCACTGCTCGGCGAATGCATCCACGATGCGTTGTCGAGCAACCCTGCCACCGGCAAGCATTCCCACGACCGCGCCGAACAGAACCATCAGCCCCATCCCGTGAAGCCATAGGCCCGCGGTCTCCATTCGGCCGGGGGAACCCACGAGAGGATCCATGAAGCCTCTGAAGAGATGCAGAACTTCAGCGCCCGCAAGCCACGCGACGGCCAAACCGAGAATCCCCCCGACGACGTACAGCAACGCGGTCTCGGTGACAATAATCGCAAGCAACACGATGCGTGGAAAACCGAATGCCTTCAAGACGGCAAATTCCGGCATTCGATCCATGACAGACTGACTCACGGCACTACCCGTGATCATCAGCAGCGTAAAGAAGACCGCCGTCATAAGCGCACGAGTGACCAACCGCAAGTCAATCGCTTGCCTTATCTTATCCGCGATCATTGCGTTGGCGCTCTCGGTCTTGGTCGGATGATCGGAATTCTCGTTCAGCGAATCAACCGCCACTGCGATTTCACCGGCATTCAGGGGATTCGCGATCTTCTCGAAAAATGCTCCAGCGCCTACGTTACGTGCGGCAAGCGACAACGCGAAATAATTCCAATGAAAGAATATTGCATTCTGAAGATTCCTTGGTTGCGCATGGTCGATGCACACGACATCGAATGTCCAAGTATCCGATCCGTCCCTTCGAGCATATCCGGACGCCTCAACCGGGATCTGTTCGCCGACTTTCCAATGATATTCTGTTGCGAGTTTCGCCCCAACAACCGCGCCCGTCCTGGTGTCATAGAACTTCCGCCAACCTGGCGCAGGACAGTGATATTGCGCAAACAGATCAAAATAGTTTCTCGGGATGGCAAATCCGCCGACCAGGTTATTGGGATTCTGATATATGCCCCAAAAGGGATGGTTGAATGTGACCGCCTGGACGCCGGGCACGCCGCGGATTTCCGCCTCGAGACTCACCGGCAAACCCGACGATCGACTTGGCTGCGCGAACGTTATCAACCGATGCGCACTCGCAACGCTATTTGCCGCGTGCGTCATGGCATGATTCACCAAGCCGATCAATCCAAACAGCACAAAGGCAGCCGCGACCGCCAGCAGAGTGAGCGCCGTGCGCGTTTTGTGCCGCGTGAGCGCGGCCCAGATCAGGGGCAGGTATTTCATGTGGTGCCTCGCTCACCCCGCGCCAGGGTGTCAGTGTCCAACCAACGCCGCACAGTGCGGCATCGCGTGGACATTCACCGGCGCGGATGCGGATCGGATGCTGCATCGGCATGCTGTTTCGTATTGAACGGGTCGTCGCGCTAGGTCACTTGAAAGCCCGCGGGAAAGGGTTGGCGCGGATCGATCCACAGGATGTTGTAGCCGGTGGCCCACGCCGAGCCCTCGATCGAGGGAATGATCGCCTCGATGCCCGCCAGGTCGAGCGCCTCGAGCACCCGCCCGGTGAAGCAGCTGCCGATGATGCTCTCGTGCACGAACGTATCGCCCGGGCGAAGCTCCCCGCGCGCAGCGAGCTGCGCCATCCGCGCGCTGGTGCCGGTTCCGCAGGGCGAGCGATCGATGGCTCGATCCCCGTAGAACACCGCGTTGCGCGCATGCGCGCCGGGGCTGCGCGGCCGATCCGTCCACATGACATGACTGACGCCGCGGATGGTCGGATCGAGCGGGTGGACGGGCTCGAAGATCTCGCGCACGCGCTGGCGCACCAGGGGACTCAGGCGCACCAGCCCCGAGGCGCCGAGCGCATCGATGCCCGCGAATCCCGGCTGCGGCTCGATGATGGCGTAGAAGTTGCCACCGTAGGCGACGTCCAGTCGCAAGCGGCCGAGGTCCGGCACCTCGATCTCGAGGGCGGCCTTGGCGAGATATGACGCCACGTTGCGAACGCAGACGCGGGTGACCTTCTCCCCCTCGAGCACATACTCGACGCCGAGGATACCGGCCGGCACCTCCAGCACGAGCCGTCCGGGCACACGCGGCCGCAACAACCCATGCTCGATCGCGAAGGTCACCATGCCGATCGTGCCGTGGCCGCACATCGGCAGACAGCCGCTGGTCTCGATGAAGAGAATGGACGCATCGTGCCCGCTGGCGAGCGGCGGCATCACGAAGCCACCGGACATCATGTCGTGCCCGCGCGGCTCGAACATCAGGCCGCGGCGGATCCAATCGAAGCGCCGCTGAAAATCGGCGCGCCGCTCGCTCATGGCGCGCCCCTCGAGAAAGGGGGCTCCGCCGGCCACCAGCCGCACCGGGTTTCCGGCGGTATGGCCATCGATGCAGAAAAACATGGACTTCATGCGCACCCCCGCAGCGCCCGCGCGTGCCGCCGCACCGCGCACGGCGGCCCGGCCGCAGGACGGCCCGCAGGCCTCGGGCGTACGCGCAAGGCGCGACTGCGAATTGTGGCGCCCATCGTATACGCTATGCGCGATGGCGCAAGCCGCCGCCCTCCCCCCAGGGATCTGGTGCCGCGGTCGCGGAGCCTCACCCGCCTCGGGAACGGAAATTCGCGGCCCGTGATCGATCCCGAGAAGCCCAATATCCGGCGGCGCCCCGGCACATGGCGGCCGCGCCAGGCGCTGCCGGTTGCACCGCGCCCGGTCGCCGAGGGCAAACCTCGGCGCTATCGTGTCCCCGGCAAGCCGGGGTGCGCCTGAACTGCGCGCGCAGGGCATGCGCGTCAACCCCAAACGTGTGCATCGAGCGATGCGCGAGGAAGACCGGCCATCGCCAAGCACCGCCATTCGGTACGGTGTTTCATTCCGACCGCGGCAGTCAGCCAGCGATGATTTCCGCGCGGCCCTCGGCACACTCGGCATGATGGCCAGCATGAGCCGCAAGGGACATTGCTCGGACAATGCGGTCTCGGCGAGCTTCCTCGCGACACTGAAGACCGAAGCAGCGACCGAGCCGTAGGGGACGAAACACCAGACCCGCGGAGCGATCGGGCAATACATCCGCGGATTCTGCAATCCTGCCCGCCCGCTCTCCTCACTCGGATACTCGTTTGCCAACGAGTATGCGCTGAGAATGCCACACGTCGATCAAGACCCGTCTATGAGGTCCGCTGCGCAGGGACCACTGCATCATGCCGCTCGGCGGCCGCTTACGCTTGGCGTCAATCCCGCGGACCGGAGAATGACGCTACATCGCATCCGCGCCGAGCGGGTGTGACGGCCGATTCCTGGCACCGATCCTGGAGAGGGGTCCTCGCCGCCGGCACCGAGGACCCCAAGCAATTGACCCGATGGCTGTATATGATGGTAATATACGCCGATGGTCGATTGGACTCGCGTTACTGGATTCGATTGGGACGCGGGCAATGCGCGCAAGAGCAGCGACAAGCACGCGGTGAGCCAGGCGGAGGCGGAGCAAGTCTTCTTTAACGCTCCCCTCAGCGTTGTGCCGGATACGAGGCACGGCGCTGACGAACCCCGATTCCATGCGCTGGGCAAGACCGATGACGGCAGAAGGCTGCACATCACCTTTACGTTGCGATCCGATGGGACATTGATCCGGGTGATCCCGGCACGAGACATGCACCGGAAGGAACGACGAATCTATGGCGACACACAGATCCAAGGCCCGCACGCCGCGACTGACAAGCCACACAAAATCGCACCCGACGAAAATCGCTCCAGCATTCACAAGTGAAGCGCAGGAGCGCGCATTCTGGGAAGCGCACGATTCGACCGATTACGTCGATTGGACTCACGCGCCTTCGGTGCGACTGCCGAATCTCAAGCCCTCGACGCAGACGATATCGCTGCGGCTGCCCGTCGGACTGCTCGAGCGAATCAAGGTAGAGGCAAACAGACGCGACATGCCCTACCAGTCGCTGATCAAGGCGTGGCTCGCCGACCAGGTAGGCCGGCCTCGAGCGTAGAGCGCTCGTCGGTCTCGCATTCCACGGCGGTCCGCTCCAAGGGCCGCTCGGAGCATCGATTCCCATCATCGGTTGCTAGACATGAAACCTGGTCGCAATGACCCCTGCCCTTGCGGCAGCGGCAAGAAATTCAAGCACTGCTGTCTGCGGGCCGAAAGCGCCACGCTTGCAACCGCGAACGCACTCGTCTGGCGGCGAATACGGCGGGTACTCGATGAGTTTGCGATGGGCACGACGATGCTCGAATTCGTGGTGAAAACCTACGGCCCTGAGGCGCTGAGCGAGGCTTGGGCCGAATTCTCCAGCGTCGAGGCGCCATTCGATCCCCAGACCCCGAACATAGCGCTCTTCACGTCTTGGTTCTTTCATCGCTGGTCGCCGGACCCCCACGACACTGCAACCGTGGACCCCGCCGTCAGCGAGCGCATCCCAACGCAGCTGTATCTTGAACGTGAAGGCCGACGCCTCGACCCGGCGCTGCGGCGCTACCTGGAGAGCTGCCTTGCAGCCCCTTTCAGCTTTCACGAAGTCCTGCGGTGTGATCGGGGCACCGGTTTCGGAGCACGCGACCTGTTCACGGGGGAGGAACGCTACGTTATGGAACGCGGCGCGACCGAGGGAATGCAGGTCGGCGATATCGTGTTCGGCCAGCTGGTCGATGTCGACGACATCACCATGCTCGAATGCGCCGGTCCCTACTATATCCCGCCGATCCGAAAACTCGAACTCATCGATTTGCGCAAGGCGTTGCTCCACGGGAAGACGCGTTGCACGCCCGAGAAGCTGCACGACTTGGATTTCGAGCTCATCGAGCAATACCTCGTCATCGCCGAGGAAATGCTTCACCCGCGCCTGCCGAAAATGCACAACACCGATGGCGACCCGATCGAGATGCACCGCCTTGCCTTCGAGATCGACTCCGCGGAAGGAGTTCTCCGGGCACTCGCGAATCTCGACCTTGGACGAACCTCAGACGAACTGCTTGCCGATGCTGAGCGTAACCCGCGCGGGCAGATCACGCGCGTGGAGTGGCTGTGGAAGAAATCCGGCAACGAAAAGCACAGCAGTCTGAGCAACACCATTTTAGGACGCCTCGAGATCAAGGGCCACAAGCTCATTGCCGAGGTCAACTCGGCACACCGGGCGCGCGAGCTGCGTACGCTCATCGAGTCGCGTCTCGGGGATGCGGCGCGATTTCGAACCGATACCATCCAGTCGCTAGAGAAACTGCTCGCCGATCAGCCTCCCTTCAATGCGGCCAAGGCGCCCGCACAAGGCAAGGCCGATGAGCTGGCAGAGCACCCTGAGATCAAGGCCGCGATGCAGAATTTCATGGCCCAGCATTTCGAGCATTGGGTTTCGGAGAGCATTCCGGCACTTGATGGTCGTACCCCGCTCGATGCCGTGCGCGATCCCGAAGGCCGCGAGAAAGTGCTGGCGTTGGTCATCGACGCTGAGCGACGCGCACGGACGATGACCCCGGCGGTGGACGAGGCGGTACTGCAGCGCGTGCGCGCGCGCCTCGGCCTGCCCCTGGAAAATTAGCGCGGCGTGTCACGGCGCATCACCGCGGCGCACTATTTCTGTTTCGTGTGCATGCTGGCTTAGGGCTCGTGAATTCAATAACATGATCGAGTTTTTGGAAGGTCACGGGTAAGATATTCGGGAATTCAGGCAATTCCGCGTATTCTTATGCGCGTTGCCTGCGTCAGTTGTTTATTCACAGGCCCTTACTACGTGAAATGGCATCTGATCGAAGCCTGGCGCCCCCTGCGCTTCGCTGCCAATGAAATCACAGCGAACCTGTGTTCCGCAGACGGAGGAACCTCAGTTCAACGTGCGTCGTACTAGGTCACTTGAAAGCCCGCGGGAAAGGGCTGGCGCGGATCGATCCACAACGTGTTGTATCCGGTCGCCCACGCCGAGCCCTCGTTCGCGGGAATGATCGCGGCGGTGCCGGCGAACTCGAGCGCCTCGAGCACCCGTCCGGTGAGGCAGCTGCCGATGATGCTCTCGTGCACGAACGTATCGCCCGGGCGAAGCTCCCCGCGCGCAGCGAGCCGCGCCATCCGCGCGCTGCTGCCGGTTCCGCACGGCGAGCGGTCGATGGCCCGCTCCCCGTAGAACACCGCATTGCGGGCGTGCGCGCCGGGGCTGAGCGGCCAGTCCGTCCACATGACATGACTGACGCAGCGAATGGTCGGATCGAGAGGATGGACCGGTTCGTAGATCGCGCGCACGCGCTGGCGTACCAGGGGACTCAGACGCAGCAGCGCCGAGGCGCCGAGCGCATCGTGCCCGCTGGCGAGCGGCGGCATCACAAAGCCACCGGACATCATGTCGTGCCCGCGCGGCTCGAACATCAGGCCGCGGCGGATCCAATCGAAGCGCCGCTGAAAGTCGCCGCGCCGCTCGCTCATGGTGCGCCCCTCGAGAAAGGGAGCCCCGCCGGCCACCAGCCGCACGGGGTTGCCGGCAGTATGGCCATCGATGCAGAAGAACATGGACCTCATGCGCATCCCCTCAGCGGCCGAGCGCGTGCCGCCGCGCCGAGCACGCCGGCCCGGCCGCAGGACGGTACGCAGGCCGCGGGGCGGATGCGAAGTCCTCGACTCCGGAGAGACATTGAGCCTGCTAATCGTATACGCTATACACTTTGGCGCAAACGGCCGCCGTCCCTGGGGGTACTCGCCTCCCGATGCTCTGCGGCAAGGGGCAAGCGCAATAGCAGCATCCGGCAACCTGAACACCAGCGCCGTCGGGCCCGCACCGCCGGTGCGGCCCGTGCTGCGGCGCGCCGGCGCGAGTCTGCTGAGTCCGCCACCCGACCAGCCACCCCTCGCTCATGGCTCGCTGCAACCCGCGCAGGCTCGACATGCCGCCAGCGCGTGATCGCACCCGCGGCGCGCTCCTGGGCGGCGTGCTGTGCGCACTGCTTCTGACAGCGCCGGCTTCCCGATCGTGGGCGGGCCCAGCGGCTGCGCGCCCCGATGGGCGGCAAGTGGACCGGCGCGTGATCGCCTCGCTACCCACGCTGAACGGCAAGAGCGCCAGGATCGTCGAGCAGCTTGACCTCACCCGGCCGTTCCGGACACGGACCCCTTGGACGTTTGTGGCCGCAACGCTGGGCGCATTCCGGTTCAGCGCGACGGCCATGCAAATCGTCAGCAACGGGCCGCTGGTGCAGTGCTTCGTCGATCACTGGGTACCCCATTGCACGTATACACTGCCGCGCACGGCCTCGAGCGCGGCCTGGTTCCCCACGCCTGTTCACTTTTATGGGGCCAAGGTGGTGTTCGCCGGCGCCGGGCATACTCGCCCCCTGCTGTTGATCAGATCAGGATCCGCATACGGGGTCGACGGGGGACACCTGATCATCACCGAGCTGTTCCGGTATGCCCGGCGGTCCAATCGATTCGAATCCATCTTCGCCCACGCCACCAGCAGCAACAACAACCAGGAGACCCGGTTCATCGCCCGCGGGCCGCTGCGCGGCGACGTCGTGGTGGCGGTCCCCACCGCCGGACCGCCCTACGCGTACTGGATCCGCGTCTACGCACCCAACGCGCGCGGTCAACAGATGGATCTCGCGCTGCGGTATCGAAGCATCACCGGCTATGGGGACGGAAATCCGCTGGCCGTGATCGATTCCGAGATGCCCAACATCCTGCGGCGCCTCGGCAAATGGCGGCCGGGCCAGGCGCTGCCCATTCCGCCGCACCTGCCGGCCGACTGCAGGCCGCGGTTCTATCTGGTCCACGGCGAGCAGTGGTGCGTCCGAAAGAAGGTCATCTACACCGGCTGAGCCGCGCAGCGCCCGCATGAGCCCCGGCCAAAACGACACCGCCGGCGAGCGCATCGCGATCATCGGTGCCGGCGTCATCGGCTGTGCGCTGGCGTGGGCCCTGGCCCGCGAGGGCCGCCGCGTCCTGCTCATCGATCGCGCCGAGCCCGCCACCGCCGGAGCGTCCTTCGGCAATGCCGGCCACATCGCCTGTGAGCAGCTCGAGCCGCTGCCCTGCCCGGCGGTGCTGCGCACCTTCTGGCGCGAGCTGACCCTGTTCGGCGGCGCGGTCGATCTTCCGGTGCACCGCTGGGTGGCCCTCGCGCCCTGGCTCGCACGGTTCGTGCAGGCTGCCTTCCGTCAGGGGCGCAACACGCCGGCGCTGGCCGCGCTGGTGGCACCGGCCGCGGATGCGCTGGAGGCGGCGCTGCGCGAGATCGCGCGGCCGGAGCTGCTGGTGCGTCACGGCCACTACGCCCTCTGGCTCGGCCCGCATGCGGCCGCACGAGCGGCGCGCACCGCAACGGCCGCCCACGCGCTCGGCGTGCGCACCGAGCCGGCGCCGCGCGAGCTGTTGCAAGCCGTGCGCACGCCCGGCGGCACGCGCGATGCCGCCGGATTGCACTATCCCGACAGCGGGCACGTCATCGACCCGCGCCAGCTCGCCGTTGCGCTCGCCGGCGCGGCGTTGCAGGCGGGCGCGGTGTTCCGGCAAGCCGAGGTCCAGGAGCTCACACCCCTCGGCGCCCGCGTCGGGGTGCGCGCCAACGGCCAGATGGTGTCGGTCGCCGCGGCGGTGGTATGCGCGGGCGTGCAATCGACACCGCTGTTGGCGCGCTTCGGCGTCCCGGCGCCGCTGACTGCCGAGCGCGGCTACCACCTGGAAATGGCCAACACCCCGCCGCTCATCGACGCACCGGTGCTGCACGCCGAGCACAACATCATCGTCACGCCGATGCAGGGCCGGCTGCGTGCCACGAGTTACCTGGAGTTCGAGCGCCATGGCGCCCCGCCCGACCCGCGCAAGATCGCACGGCTGCGCGCCCGATTGACCGAGCTCGGCTACACCTGCGCGATGCCGCACGCCGGCTGGGTCGGCTCCCGCCCAACGCTGCCGGACTATCTGCCGGGCCTCGGGCGCGCGCCGGGCGAGGCGCCGCTGTTCTACGCCGTCGGCCACCAACACCTGGGGCTCACACTGGCGGTGCCCAGCGCGCACGTGATGGCAGCGCTCGTAGCCGGACGGCCCCCGCCGCTCGATGCGCGGCCGTTCGACCTGATGCGCTTCGGCACAGCGCGCACCGCGCACCGTTGAGACCGCGCGCGATCGGCGCGGCCCCGGCGCGAGGCACATGCCGCGAACAGTGAGCCGGACCCACTCCCCTGGCTTGGACCACCCCGCCTCAGAGGGGCGGACTCGATGGATGAATCTTCCCGCGCGAGCGCGGGCGGCCGCGGCGAATTGAGGCAGCGATGGATAGAGCGAAGCGGCTGCCGCCGACCCCAGCCGGTCATGCTCAGAGCTGCTTAGGCAAGCAGAGTACGCCGGTTTTCTTTGCCGCGGTGCGCAGCTGTTTGTCGAGTGTAGCTAGAGGCAAACTACGCCGCATCGCGAGCTCGAGATAGGCGCTGTCATAAACTGTAAGTCCTTGAGCCCGCGCCAGCGCCAAGCCGGCCGTGCCCGCTCGGGAAATCGTTTCCTGATCCATTTCGATCGGCAGCGCAGCAAGGATGGCCAGAAAGTGGCTCGACTCGGCGACAGTCGAGCGCTTGCGCCGCTCGGCCATGAGCAGCGTGTTGCCGACCTCCAATACCCAGTGCGCGGCGACGACGGCACGCCCGTCGCTGTTGAGTCGATCGAGCAATTCATCCGTGGCGTTTGTGGCTTCATCGGCAAAGAACCACGACATGGTGACCGAGGAATCCAGAACGAACTCCATGTTCAACGGCGGCCTTCGCTACGCCACTGGCGGATCTCCTCCACACTGGCACTTCTGTGTTTACGGGTAGCGCGCATTTTGGCGATTGCCTCGCTGATGTCGCGTCTGGGCGGACGCCCGACCGGAATCAGCCGGGCAATATCGGTATTGTGACGGCTGATGACGATTTCCTCGCCCCGGCTGACCCGATCGATCAGCTCAGAAAGCTTATTTTTCGCCTCGGCAAGCGGAACAGAAGGATTGTGCATGGCGTTCAATGTTACTCTAGACTATTGCTAGCTTAATAGAGGATCACACGTCCCGCAACGACCCATGGGGACGGCGGATGGCCAAGATTCGCGGGCGAGCAGCCGAGTTCCGCAGGTCGGCCGCCCGTTCTGGCGCCGCCCCGAGCGGCTCGCCGATCCGGCCGCGGCGGGCGGCCCCCTGAGCGGCCTCGAGGCCTGGCTGGATGGCCGGCTGAGATCCGCGCCCACCGCCTCCCGTTCGCACATCGGCAACCGGACGATCGGCCGCGACACGCCGCGGCTGATCCGCCGAGCGGTGTTCCGCTCCGGGCACTTTCCCGCTTCGCCGCTCTATCCTGCGCGCATGGGCGCTCAGGCTTCGACCCGTTCTCCGCGGCACGGCCGGGGACTGGGCGCATTGGAGGCGGCGCCCGCAGGCTATACTTGGGTCATGCCCGGATGGAATGAACTGACGGCCGCGCTGCGCCGGCCCTCGATGCAGATCGCGCTCATCGTGGCGAGCGCGATGTTCATGCAAAACCTCGACTCGACGATCATCGTCACGGCGCTGCCGGCCATGGCGCACAGCTTCGCCACCACCGAGAGTCGGGTGAGCGAAGGCATCACCGGATATGCGCTCGCCGCCGCGATCTGCATTCCCTCGAGCGCGTGGCTGGCCGACCGGATCGGGACCCGGACCCTGTTCTGCGGCGCGATCGTGCTGTTCACCCTGGCCTCGATGGCCTGCGGCCTGTCCCGTGATTTCCCGGCGTTCATCGCCGCGCGTCTGGTGCAAGGCGGCTCGGCGGCGATGATGTCGCCGGTCGGACGGTTGATCGTGCTGCGCAACACCGCCAAGCACGAGATGATGAGCACGCTCTCGGCGCTGGTGTGGCCGGCGCTGCTCGCCCCGGTCATCGGGCCGGCGCTCGGCGGTTTCATCACCGAGGCGCTCAACTGGCGCTGGATCTTCTATGTCAACGTGCCGATCGGCGTGCTCGCCATGGGGCTGGTGCTTGCGCTCATTCCCAACCACAAGGAAAACGAGCGCACCGCGTTCGATATCCGCGGCTTCCTGCTGTTGGCGCTCGCCGTCGGCTGTCTCAGCGCCGGGCTGGACCTGCTCGGCGGCAAGCACATCGAGGCGTCGCTCGCGATCGGATTGCTCGCCGCGGCCGGCGCCGCCGGCTACGCCGCGCTGCGCCACCTCGCATCGGCGCCGGCGCCGCTGATCCGGCTCGATGTGATGCGCAGACCCGCGTTCCGCGTCGCAACGCTCTCCGGGGGCGGTCTGACGCGCGCGGCGATCAGCGCCACGCCGTTTCTGCTGCCGCTGATGCTCGAGTTGGTCTATGGCCTGACGCCGTTGCAGGCCGGGGTGCTGCTGCTGGTGTACATGCTGGCGAATCTGCTGATGAAGACGCTGACCAATCCCATCATCCGCCGCTTCGGACTGCGCACGGTGCTGATCGTCAACGGCGCGATCACCGCCGCCGGCATCGCGGCCTGCGCGTGGATCTCACCGCAGCTGCCGATGGCGCTGACCGTGATCATCCTGCTGTTCGCCGGCGCCAGCCGCTCGATGCAGTTCACCGCGATCACGTTCACCACGTTCGCCGAGGTGAGCACCGAGGAGCGCGCGCCGGCGAGCGTCCTGTCATCCCTCACCCAGCAGATCAGCGCGGCCGCGGGCGTGGCGAGCGCGGCGCTGATCCTGAACTTCTCGCGCCTGCTGCGTCATGGCAGCGCGCTTGACGCGCTCGACTTTCGCGTCGCGCTCACCTTGATGGCCGCGCTCGCGGTGTCGGGTTTGATCGGCTACGCGAGCCTGCCCAAGGACACCGGCGCGGAGCTCAGCGGGCGGGGCCGCGTCGCGGCCTCCTGAGGCGCGCGCCTCAGGCGCGCACCAGCCGCCCGACCCAGCGGTACAGCACGATCACGACGGCCGCGAACGTCACGCCGCCGAGCCACATCGCGGCGGCATGGAACTCCTTCCCGACCAGCGCGATCGGCTCGGGCCGGCCGCTGAATACCACCACGCCGGCGTAGATCACCCCGAGCAGGCTCTCCCCGACGATCAGTCCCGAGGCCAGCAGCACGCCGAGCTGTTTGATCGCATCCCCGCGCGGCTTGGCGTCCGCGCTGCGGTTGAACCACCAGCCCACGAGCGCGCCCACGGTGATCATCAGCGTAGTGGAAGGCGGCAGATAGATCCCCAGGCCCACGGCGAGCGGCGGCAGGCGCACGGTCTTGAACGCGCGCCCGAGACCCGCATCGAGCGCGATCATGAACGCGCCGATGCCGAAGCCGACCGTGATCGCGCTCCAGTCGATGTTGTGCTGGATCACGCCCTGGGCGAGTGCCGAAATCAGCCCGGCCTGCGGCGCGGGCAGCGCCCGCGCGGGATTGACGCCGGGCGTGCCGAGAAAGCCGTAGGCATGATTGAGCAGATCGAGCACCGGCGGGATCACCAGCGCCCCGGCGATGACCCCGACGACCAACGCCCACTGCTGCTTCGCGGGCGTCGCATCGACCAACTGCCCGGTCTTCAGATCCTGCAGATTGTTGTTGGCGATCGAGGCCACCGCGAACACCACGGACGTCACGAACAGCGCAAAGGCCACCAGCGCCCGGCCGGCCGTCGCCGGCAGGCCGAGCCTGATTCCCGCCACCAGCAACAGCGCAAACACCACCACGACGAGGATGCCGATCCCCGAGAGCGGACTGTTGGATGAGCCGATCAGGCCGGCCATGTAGCCGCACACGGTCGAGACCAGAAAGCCCATCAGGGCGACGAAGATCACCCCGCCGATCGCGAGCCCCCAGGCATCGGCCCCGAGTCCGCTGATGCGGCTGAAGTGCCACAGCAGCCAGATCACCGGGACCAGACAGGCGAGGGAAATCAGCCCGACGGTGCCGATCGGTATGTCCTGCTCGGTGCGCGGCAGCAGATGCCCCTGGCCGCCCCGGCGCACCCGCGAGGCGGCCATCGCTCCGGCAAGCCCCTTGATGACCGGCTTGACCAGCATCGCGAGCGTCCACACCGCGGCGATGCCGATCGCCCCGGCCCCGACGAAGCGCACGTAATGATCCCACGCGCCTTGCGCAGCAGCGGCGGGCGAACCGCCCGCCGCGTGGGTGAGCAGGAAATGCGGTACGGCCCAGCCCCACCCGATCAGCGCCCCGACGAATATCGCCACGCCCACGGCCGGTCCGACCAGGTGGCCGATGGCGAACAGGGCGAACGACAAGCTGAAATCGAAGCCGCTCGCGGCGCGTGTCCGGCCGATGTGGAAATAGCGGACGAGGTCGCTGGCGAAGATCTGGGTCTGCACCACCACGTAGAACGCTGCCGAGACCAGCGCACCGACCACGACAGCCTTCAGCCCCGCGCTGCCCGTCTCGACCGCATCGATGTCCGCATTCTCGGCTTGGCCGGCGCCGACCTTGAGCACCTCGGCGCATGCCACCCCTTCCGGATAGGGCAAATCCGAGTCCGTCACCAGCGCCCGACGCAGCGGGATGGTGTACATCACCCCCAGAATCCCGCCCGCGGCACACACCGTGAAGGACATCCAGAACGGAAAACCGGTCCACCAGCCGACGATCACCAGTCCGGGCAGCACGAAGATGATGCTCGAGAGCGTGCCGGCCGCGGAAGCCACGGTCTGTACGATATTGTTCTCCTGCAGCGTCGCGTCCTTGAACGCACGCAGGATGCCCATCGAGATCACCGCCGCCGGGATCGATGTCGAGAAGGTGATGCCGGCCTTCAGACCGAAGTAGACGTTGGCTGCGGTGAACGCGAGGGTGATCAGCACCCCGATGACCATGCCGCGGAAGGTGAACTCGCCGTGCGACTCGGCGCGCTGCGGTGCGGGTGTATTCACTTTGGATTTCTTTCGATGGCGAGATTCCACGCCGCCCTTGCGCGCAGCCCCCAAGGAGCGGCACCTTAACCGATTCGCACCGAGGTGTCTGCCGCGCTGCGCGGCGGTCCCGCCGCGGCCCGCGGCCGCACCACCGAGCCGGCGGGGACGCATCGTGAAAGTCGTTCCGAAAAATGACTTATCTATTTGTTTTATAATCGTTTTGTAATTCGACGCGGCCTGTCATATAAATGTCACATTGCCGACGTAGAGTACGCGCCGATGGCACACTCCCAAATGCAATCGGAGATCACCCTTTGAGCACGAAAAATACCGCCCGCCGCTGGAGCGCTTCCCTGGTGCTGGCGAGCGTCCTCGCCCTGGGCGCAATGACGGCCGGCCACGCCGCAATGGCCGAGGAGCGGTTGCTCGAGACCGGCTCCTCGCTGCTGTATCCGCTGTTCAACCTGTGGGTGCCGGTCTACGGCAAGACCCATCCGGGCGTGCAGATCACCACCGAATCCACCGGCAGCGGCACGGGCATCTCCGAGGCGGCCTCGGGGATTGCGCAGATCGGCGCCTCGGACGCCTATATGAGCGATTTCATGGTGCGCCGGCATCCGGGGATTCTGAACATTCCGCTCGCGATCTCCTCGCAGATGGTCAATTACAACGTGCCGGGCTTGAACGGCGTTCACCTGCGCCTCAGCGGCCCGGTGCTCGCGGCCATGTACACCGGAACGATCCGCTACTGGAACGCAGCGGCGATCCAGCGGCTCAATCCCGGGGTGCGCCTGCCGCACAAGCAGATCGTGCTGATCCACCGCACCGACGGCAGCGGCGACACCTTCATCTTCTCCCAGTACCTGTCCTTCAGCACGCCCTCCTGGAACAACTCGGTGGGCTACGGCACCACGATCAGCTGGCCGCCGGTGGAAGGCGGAGTCGGCGCGGAAGGCAACCCGGGCATGGTCGATGCCTGCAAGGGCACGCCGTATTCCATCGCCTACATCGGCATCAGCTACCAGAAGTACACGCAAGCGGCCAAGCTCGGCGAGGCGCTGCTCGAGAACCGCAGCGGCCACTTCGTCCTGCCGACCCCGCAGACGATCCAGGCCGCCGTCACTGCCACCGCGTCCCACACGCCGGCCGATGAGCGCACCAGCCTGATCTTCGCCCCGGGGGCCGATTCGTACCCGATCATCAACTACGAGTACGCGATCGTGAATGCCCGGCAGCCGAACCCGGCCACCGCACAGGCCTTGAAGCAGTTCTTCGAGTGGGCCCTGAGCCCCGCCGGCGGGAACGCGCCGCGGTTCGTGCAGCAAGTGGGCTTCGTGTCTCTGCCGCCGGCGATCGTGCGTCTCAGCCAGGCGCAGATCGCCAAGATCCACTGAAACAACGTCCCCCTCGAAGCCGGTGTCCGCCTCAAGGATGAGGTGCGATGCCGGCTTCGTTCTCCCACGAAGCCGTTGCATCGAGGCAGCCGAGCGGCCATCCTTGCCCGCCATGAAGTTCAGAGCCTGGCTCGCCATTGTGGCGGGCATCCTGCCCCTGGCGCTCATCGCCATCGTGGCGTTCCTGGCCATCTATTCGTGGCCCGCCATGCATTTCAATGGCTTCGGCTTCGTCACGCGCGACACCTGGAGACTCGGCAATCTCTATGCCAACCCGGTCGTGGTGCACGGCACGCAGATCCCGCGCGGCGCGACCTACGGCATACTCTTCCTGATCGTCGGCACGCTGCTGTCGACCGCGATCGCGCTGCTGATCGCCCTGCCGCTCGGGGTGGGCGCGGCGATCTTCCTCGCTGAAGTGGTCCCCGATGCGCTGCGCACCTGGATATCGTTCTTCGTCGAGTTGCTGATGGCCATCCCGAGCGTGGTCTTCGGGCTGTGGGGCTACGTGGTGGTGATCCCGTTCCTGGGACAGCACTTGTACCCGGCGCTCGCCCACACCGTGGGCCGCGTCATTCCGATCTTCGGCGAGCCGAGCGGCAGCGGCTATGGCCTGCTCACCGCCGGTGTGGTGCTCTCGCTGATGATCGTGCCGATCATCGCCGCCACGCTGCGCGATGCCCTGGTCAGCCAGCCGAGCTCGCTGCGCGAGGCGGCGCTCGGGCTCGGTGCGACGCGCTTCGAGGCGCTGTGGAAGGTGATGTTGCCCGGTACGCGCAAGACGCTGATCGGGGCCACCTTCCTTGCGCTCGGCCGGGCGCTCGGGGAGACCATGGCGGTGCTGATGGTCAGCGGCAACGCGCTGAACATCCTGCCGCACCGCATCTATGATCCGATCTCGACGATGGCCGCGTTCATCGTCTCGCAACTCGACAGCGCGCTGCAGGATCCGACCGGACTCGCGGTGCGCTCGCTGGCGGAGATCGCCTTCGTCCTGGCAATCATCTCCATCATCGTCAACGCGCTCGCCAGGCTGCTGCTGCTGATGTGGAACAGCAACCAGCGCTCGGTGATGGTGTAGCGGCATGAGCGCCATCGCGGCGGCCCCACGCCAGATCCGCCTCTCGCGGCGCATCGTGAGCATCAGCGGCTGGGCGCTGAGCGGTCTGTGCCTGGCGGTGCTGTCGGTGCTGATGGTGTGGATCCTGTCGGTCGTGTTCGTGCGCGGCATCGGGGCGCTGAACTTCAAGGTGCTCACGACCATCACGCAGGGGAGCGGGGGCGGACTGCTCAACGCCATCGAAGGCACGCTGGTGCTCTCCGGCGCCGCGCTGCTGCTGGCGGTGCCGTTCGGCGTAGCCGCCGGAATCTACTCCGCCGAGTACCGCTTCAGCTCCTGGGCCATCACCATTCGCTTCCTCGCCGACGTGCTGGTCGGAGTTCCCTCGATCGTCATCGGCTACTTCGGCTACGTCGCGCTGGTGCAATGGCTGGGCTGGAACTTCTCGCTCGCCGCCGGCGCGATCTCCCTCGCCATCATCAGCCTGCCCTATATCTGCCGCACCACCGAGCTCGCGCTGCGTCAGGTCTCCAACGATCTGCGCGACGCGGCCTACTCCCTCGGAGCCAACGAGCGGCGGGTCATCTTCGGGGTGTGCCTGCCGGCGGCCCTGCCCTCCGTTCTCACCGGCGTCCTGCTCGCGCTGGCGGTCTCGGTCGGCGAGACCGCCCCGCTGCTGTATACCGCGGGCTGGTCCAACTTCATGTGGGACGGACATCTGACCCACTCGCCGATCGCCTACCTCACGTACGCGATCTGGACCTTCATCAACGAGCCGTTCGCCTCGGCCAACGCCCTCGCCTACGCCGCGGCGCTGCTGGTCACCGGGTTCGTGCTGATCATCAACATCCTCGCCCGCTTCGTGCTCGAGCGGCGGCGGCGGCGCCTGCGCCGCTAGCCGCTCAGTGCGGCAGCCGCTCCCCGCCCTCGCGCAGGTCCGGATCGATGGCGTCCTGACGGCCGTAGGTGCGGAACTTCTCGATGACGCGTGTCATTTCGCAAGCATCCAACACCTCCACCGCGCCGATGGCCAGCGCCGTGCAGTACTGCGCGGCGAGATTCTCCACCTCCCCGGCGAGGCGCAAGGCGGCATCGAGGTCGGTCCCGAGGGCGATCAGCCCGTGATGCGCCAGCAGACATGCCGTGCGATCACGCAGCGCCGCGAGGACCGCATCGGAGAGGGCCTGCGAGCCGAACGTATGATAGGGCGCGCAACGGATATCCTCACCGCCTGCGACCGCGACCATGTAGTGGAATGCCGGAATGCCGCGGCCCGTGCACGCGAGCGCCGTGGCGTGGCGGGGGTGGGCGTGCACGATCGCGCCCACCTCGGGCCTGGCGGCGAAGATGTCGCGATGGAAACGCCATTCGCTCGAGGGCCGGCACCGGCCGTGCCACAGCCCATCGAGGCTCATCAGCGGAACATCGTGCGGCTCGAGCGACTCGTACCGCCGCCCGGTGGGACTGATGAAGAACGAGCGCGAGTCGCGCCGCACGCCGAGGTTTCCCGACGTGCCGTGCGAAAGCCCCAAGCGCGACAGCTCCCGGCACCCACCGATCAGCGCACGGCGCAGGACCTCATCCGCGTCCGCCTCGCTCATGCGGCGCGCTCCGGATACAGCGCGGCAAGGCCGGCGCGATTCGCGGCGCACACGCCGCGCTCGGTGATCAAACCGGTCACGAGGCGTGCCGGCGTGACATCGAAGGCGAGGTTGAGCGCCGCGCTCCCCTCGGGTACGACGCGCACGCGCTCGAGGGCGCCTTCGGCGGTGCGCCCGCTGATGTGCGTGACCTCCTGCGGATCGCGCGCCTCGATCTCGATGGCGCGGCCGTCCTCGAGGCTCCAGTCGAGGGTGCTGACCGGCAGGGCCGCGTAGAACGGCACGCCGTTGTCGCGCGCCGCGAGCGCCTTCAGGTACGTGCCCACCTTGTTGCACACGTCACCGCCGGCCGTGGTCCGATCGCTGCCGACGATCACCAGATCCACCTCTCCGTGCTGCATCAGATGCCCCCCGAGGTTGTCCACGATCACGGTGTGCGCCACCCCGTGCGCCCCCAGCTCGAAGGCGGTCAACGCGGCGCCCTGATTGCGCGGCCGGGTTTCATCGACCCACACGTGCACCTCGATTCCGGCATCGTGCGCCACGTAGACCGGCGAGAGCGCCGTGCCCCAATCGACGCAGGCCAGCCAACCGGCGTTGCAGTGCGTGAGGACGTTGATGCGCCGGCGCGCCTGCTGCGCCAGCGCGCGGATGATCTCGGCGCCGTGCAGGCCGATCGCGTGACACTGCGCGACATCCTCCTCGCAAATGCGCCCCGCCTCGGCGAACGCCGCCGCCGCCCGCTCCCCCGGCGGCAGGTGCGCGATGGCCGCGCGCACCCGCTCGAGCGCCCAAGCAAGATTCACGGCCGTCGGTCGCGTCGCACGCAGCACCTGCACCGCCTCGGCGATCCTCGCCTCCGAGGCGTCTTGACGCAGCGCCAGCGCCAGCCCGTAGGCGGCCGTGGCGCCGATCAGCGGCGCGCCGCGCACGACCATGGTCCGGATGGCGTGCGCCGCGTCCTCGAGCGTCGTCAGATCGAGGGTCTCGAACTCGAACGGCAGACGGGATTGATCGATCACCCGCACGGCCCCGCAGGCGAGCGGCCAGATCGTCCGATAGGGGGTTGCAGAGATTCGCATGTGGCAAGTGTAATCCCGCGGCGCAGGTCGTGGCAGCGCCGCGCGGTCTCGGATCGGCGCGCGAGCCCGCGCCCACCCCCCGAAGGCCATCTGATCTGACCCGGACTCGAGCGCGGAGTGCCCCGATCCGCCGCATGCCGCCCCCGCGCGCAGACACCCGCATCGATACGCCGCGCAGCCCTCGACCCGCGGGCGGCCCCGCGCTCCAGGCAGTGCCTGGTGGGGCACGTGCAGAGATCCCCGGAACGCGCAGGCCGTCGACCTGCCACGCTGCGCCGCGGCTGCGCGGGCGCGAGTGCCGCGGCGATTGCGCGGAAGATATTCTCGGTGCGTCAACGAACAGACGCCACTTCGGCATCAAGCGCAATCTGCCGCGGGCAGGGAGCGGGCGCGGCGAGGCGATCGAGTTTTCGCTCTGCAGGAGCAACACGGGACGTGCGTCAAGAGCGTCCGGCAGCCGAGTTGCGCGTGACGTCATTACCCTGTAGTGAACAACATCGGAATGACACGGGCCAATGAACACACCGGCACGACAAGATACGCGCTGGCCAAATGCCTGGCGCAACACGCGCACGCGGCTGAGGACCGAGCGGCGCAAACATCACCCTTGGAACCCCCCTCGCGATACCACCGCCTGGCCGAGCCCCGAGGCGCTTGCCCTGTTGCGTCTCGTTCACCGCAGCTCCTGGCTCCAGGGGGCGCGAGAGCCTTCGTGGCAGTGGCATTGGGCCACGGCCGCGAGCGCACCCGCGCCGCGCGAATTTCCCGCCCCTTCGATACCCGAGGAATGCGGCGGGTTGAGCACCGCTTCGTGTCCGTGACCGCCCTGCGGGATGACGGGTGAGCCTCCGGCCACGGCAGGCGCACCGCAATGCGGGGATCGCGCTCCCATCCCGGACAGGCACACATGCTGACGTTTTGCGCGAAGTGCCTATGGGCTCGACGGCGGATCGGGCGAGACTCGACCTCGCCTCGGGCGCGCTCGGCGGATAGCGCTCACCTGGAATCATGCGGCGGTTGCCCCGCCGGTGATTGACACAGCGATGGGGACGACCGAGATGAACGAGATCAAAACTCGAGGCGCAATTGCCGTCGCGCTCGCGCCTGGGCCGAACGAGGGCAGCGCGCCGCGCGCACAAGCTCTGCAGCAAGGCGAGACGCTGTGGAACCTCGCCGTCTATGCGTCCATTGCGATCGGCATCCTGCTCATTGCCTACGTTGAATTCCACGCCGTCGTTCCCCGAGTGCTGGCGGTGGCGAGCGCGCGCGCCGACCTGCGGCTGCTCGTCTATGCCGGCATCCTCTGGACGATTCTCGGCTTTGCCCTGATTATCATGCGAACGATCCTGTGGATGATGTATCGGCCCGCACCGCCGGCAACGCGCGAAACGGCCCCGACCCTGACGGTGATCATTCCGGCTTACAACGAAGGGGTCATGGTGCTGAAGTCGATCGAGTCGGTGGTCGGCGCGAACTATCCGGCCGATCGGCTCGAGATCCTGGTCGTCGACGATGGCAGCAAAGATGACACCTGGGACCATATTTGCGCCGCCGTCGAGCGCTATCCGGGACGGGTGACCGCGTTGCGCCACGAGCGCAACCTCGGCAAACGCGAGGCGCTGGCCTGGGGCTTCACCCGTGCCCGGGGCGAGATTCTGGTGACCATCGATTCGGACAGCGTGATCGAGCGGGACGCCCTCCTCGCGCTGGCCGGTCCGTTCCGCGATGCGCGCATCGGTGCGGTGGCGGGCAAGGTTCTCGTCTACAACCGGGCGGACGGTGTCATTCCCCGCATGCTGCATGTCCGCTTCATTATCCAGTTCGACATGTTGCGTGCCGGGGAGTCGGTCTACCGCAATGTCTATTGCTGTCCCGGAGCGCTGAGCGCCTATCGGGCCGTGGCCGTCAGTCGCGTGCTCGAGCGATGGCGCAAGCAGGTGTTCCTCGGCTCGCGCTGCACGTTCGGCGAGGATCGCGCCATGACGAACTACCTGCTCGAGGCCAACTATGACGCGCTCTATCAGCGCACGGCCGTCGTCCACACCATCGTACCGAGCAGGTACTGGAAACTCTGCAAGATGCTGCTGCGCTGGGACCGCTCCTATGTGCGCGAAGAGATCCGCTTCGCGCGCATCGTGTGGCGCAGACCGTGGCCGACGCGCATCCCGGCTGTCTTGGACCGGTTCACGACTGACGCGGCGCTGCCGATTTCCTGTCTGGGCCTGATCCTCGTACCCGTCGTCATCGCGTTGCATCCGTCCGTGGTGCGTCCCATGCTGGAAGTGATCGGCGCGATATCGGTCTTTCAGGTGTTGTATTACCTGCGTACCGAGCGATCGTTCCATATCCTCTATGGGGTGCTGTACGGGTATTACTCCACCGTCGCGCTGATGTGGATCTTGCCGTATGCGCTCTTTACGGTGCGCGCCCGCGCATGGCTTACGCGCTGAGGGCAAGCCCCCGCTCGATGCGGCCCGATCGGACGAGTTCCCGGTGCGCGGCGCGGGTGCCGGGCGCAGGTCGCCCCGGCCCTCGAGATACGCCCGGCTTTGGCGGACATGCGCCGGCATGACAAGTGTCACGGGCGAGTGTTGACAGGCCGCACTGCACAGGCCGACCACCGCGCGTCATCCTTGGCCGGCATACAGGCCACCCCGGGAAACCGTCCATGTCCGTCACGCCGCCCGTCGATGTACGCGCCGCCGCCCACGGCCCCCTCGCCACCCTGAACGATGTCAGCAAACGGTTCGGCAAGCGCACCGCCCTCGAGCGATTCTCCCTGCAGCTGCGCGGCGGGGAGGTGACCGCATTGCTCGGTCCCAACGGAGCGGGGAAAACCACCGCCGTGCGGCTGCTGCTCGGGCTCATCGCCCCGGACGGCGGGTGCGTCCAGGTCCTCGGCCGCGACCCCCGCAGCAGCTCGGCGCGCACCGCCATCGGCGCGATGTTGCAGGTCGCGCGGGCTCCGGACCTGCTGACGGTACGGGAGCACATCGAGCTGTTCCGCAGCTACTATCCCCGTCCCCTCGAGACCGCCGAGATCTTGCGCCGCACCGGGCTGTTGTCGATCGAGCACCAGCGCTTCGGGACGCTCTCGGGCGGCCAGAAGCAACGGCTCCTGTTCGCCCTGGCGATCTGCGGCGATCCGCAGCTGGTGTGCCTGGATGAGCCCACGGTCGGGCTCGACATCCAGGCCCGCCGGCAGGTCTGGGAGCACATCCGCGCGCTCGCCGCGAGCGGCAAGGCGGTACTGCTCACCACCCATTATCTCGAGGAAGCCGATGCACTGGCCGAGCGGATTGCGCTCATCGAGCACGGCCGCCTCACGCGGCTCGGCACGCCGGCCGAGATCAAGCGGTCCGTCGGGGCGCGTCGCATCCGCTGCCGCACGCGATTGCCCGACGAAGTGTTGCGCGGGCTGCCGAGCGTCACCTCGCTCGAGCGTCACGGCGAGAACGCCGTGATCTTCGCCCACGACCCGCAGGCGGTGCTGCGCCAGCTGCTCGCGCTCGATGCAACACTGAGCGATCTGGAGGTCGGTGCCGCGAGCCTCGAGGACGCTTTCCTCACCCTCATACACGCCGCCTGAGCGGACCGAAACCCAAGGAGAATGTCCATGAACGAAGCCGCCGTATCCTTCGCCCCGCGCGTGCCCGCCGCGCCCCGGCTGCGCCCCGTACTGATGGAGATCGGCTATGAGTTCATCCGTCTGGCGCGCACCCGCGCCTACTCGTTCTCGGTCATCGGGTTTCCGCTGATGTTCTATCTGCTGTTCGGCGCCAGCCAGCGGCACGGCCCGATCGCGCAGTACCTGATCGCCAGCTACAGCTGCCTCGCGCTCGGCTCGGCGTGCCTCTTCGGCATCGGACTCGGCATCTGCCTCGAGCGCGCCCAGGGCTGGCTCGAGCTGAAATGGGCAAGCCCGATGCCACGCCTGGCGTACCTCCTGGCCAAGACCGTCAGCAGCGCCGCCTTCGCACTCATCGTCATGGTGGCGCTCATCTGGCTCGGCATCATCGTCGGCGGCGTGACGGTGAGCCCGGGACAGGCGGCGCGCTTGGCCCTGATCATGCTGCTCGGCTCCATCCCCTTCACGGCCCTCGGCCTGCTGATCGGGCTCCTGATGCCCCCGAGCGCCGGTCCCGCCCTGATCAACCTGATCTACCTGCCGGTGTCGTTCGCCTCGGGATTCTTCATGCCGCTGCGCATGCTGCCGCACTGGGTGCGGGTGATCGCCCCGTTCCTGCCGACGTATCACCTCGCCCAGCTGGCGCTCGCGGTGTTCGGGTTCGCACCGCGCAGTGGCGCGCTCACCCACTGGCTGGTGCTCGGTGGCTGCAGCGTGTTGATGTTCGGCGCGGCCTGGATTACGTTCGCACGCAGGGAAACCCGAATGCCATGAACAAATCCGTCTCGATCAGCAAGCCCGGCACGCGGCCGCGCGTACGGACATTCGATCTCATCTGGCTGTGCTATTCGATCTTCTTCTTCGTTGTTCCCGCGCAGCACCCCGGCTTCTCCGCCTGGCTGACCGTCTCCCTGCTTTATCTGTGCTTCCTGATGCTGTATGTCAGCCTGATCTACGCGCGCCGGCTACGCACGAAACGGCTGCTCTTGGCGGCGCTTGCCGTCTTCGGCATTGCGTACTACCCGTTCAACGCCGGCGCCGGCGTCGTCTTCGTTTACTGCGCGGCAGTGGCGCCCGTCGTCCTCGACTCCCTATCCCTGAGCATCGTGATGATCGTCGCGGCGGCCGCAGTGTGCGCCCTCGAAGGAGTGGCACTTCACTTCACGATTTGGATCTGGGGCATCTTCGCCTTCTTCTCGTTCCCGGCCGGCCTCGTCAACCTCTTCTGGACGCTGCATGCGCGCAGCCAGACCCGCCTCGGCCTGGCGCACGAACAGATCGAGCACCTGGCCCAGGTGGCCGAGCGCGAGCGCATCGCGCGCGACCTGCACGATGTGCTCGGCCACACGTTGTCGCTCATCGTGTTGAAATCCGAGCTCGCCGGGCGTTTGCTGCACACCAGCCCGCAACAGGCGCAGCGAGAGATTGCCGAGGTCGAGCAAACCGCACGCAAGGCGCTCGGCGAGGTGCGCGAGACCATCCGCGGCTACCGCTGCGAGGGGCTCGCCGCCGAGCTCGCGCGGGCCCGCGCGACCCTCTCGCTTGCCGGGGTGAGCCTGGAGTGCGCCGAGCCGCTGCCGCGCGTCGACCCGGTCGCCGAGTCGGTGCTGGCGCTGGTGCTGCGCGAATCGGTCACCAACATCGTGCGGCACGCCCGCGCCACACGCTGCCGGCTGATCCTCTCGGTGGATCCGCGGATCACGGCCTTGCGCATCGAGGACGACGGACGCGGGGGCATCGAGCACGAGGGCAACGGGCTGCGCGGCATGCGCGAGCGGTTGGCCACCCTCGGGGGCCGCCTCGCCATCGACTCGCGCGGCGGGACGCGACTGACGGTGGAGATTCCGGCGCCCTCCGCCGCCGCGCAGGCTCAACCGGCATGAGCGCGATCCGCGTACTGATCGCCGAGGATCAGGCCATGATACTGGGCGCCCTGGCCGCGCTCCTGGCCGGGGAGCCGGACCTGGCCGTGTGTGCACGCGCCGCCAACGGACGCGCGGCGCTGCTCGCGCTCACCGCCGAGCGGCCCGACGTGCTGGTCACTGACATCGAGATGCCGGAGATGACCGGCCTCACCCTGGCCGCGGAGGCGCGCGCGCGCTTTCCCGCCACGCAGGTCATCATCCTCACCACCTTCGCCCGCCCCGGCTATCTGCGCCGGGCGCTCGAGGCCGGTGCGCGAGGCTACCTCCTGAAGGACCGGCCGGCCGCCGAACTCGCCGAGGCGGTGCGCCGCGTACATCGCGGCGAGCGGGTGATCGACCCGGAGCTGGCCGCCGAGGCCTGGGCGAGCGATCCGGATCCGCTCACCGAGCGTGAGCGGCAGATTCTCTGGCGCGCCGGCGAGGGGCGCTCGAGCGCCGAGATCGCCGCCGAGGTGCATCTGTCGGAAGGCACGGTGCGCAACTACCTCTCCGAGGCCATCAGCAAGCTCGGCGCCGCCAACCGCATCGAGGCGGCACGCATTGCGCGCCAGAAGGGCTGGCTGTAGACCCGCCCGGCAGGCCGCGGCACGCGTCCCTGTTGGGCGATCCGGCCGCCCCGTTCCGGCTCTGCCCCACCCCATGCTATTCTGCCGGCGCCCGGCGGCATGCTGCCCGGACCGATTGGAGAGCCGGCCATGATCGTCGTGCAGAACCTCACCCGCAAGTTCGGCGAATTCATCGCCGTGGACGACATTTCCTTCACCGTCGAGGCCGGGGAGATCTTCGCCTTCCTCGGGCCGAACGGCGCCGGCAAGACGACCACCATCAAGATCCTCACCACGCTGCTGCCGCCGACCGCCGGAACCGTGCGCATCGACGGGCTGGATCCAACGCGCGAGCCCAACGAGGTCCGCCGGCGCTTCGGCATCGTGTTTCAGGATCCGAGTCTGGATCAGAACCTCTCGGCGTGGGAGAACCTCGACCTGCACGGGGCGCTCTACCACGTGCCGCGCAAGGTGCGCCGCGAGCGCATCCGCGCCCTGCTCGATCTGTTTGGTCTGTGGGAGCGGCGCGACGAGCTCGTCAAACAATACTCCGGTGGAATGATGCGCCGCCTGGAGATCGCCCGCGGCCTGCTGCACACGCCGCGGATCCTGTTCCTCGACGAGCCGACCCTGGGCCTCGACCCGCAAAGCCGCAACCAGCTGTGGACGCACGTGCGCCAGCTCAACAAGGACGAAGGCGTCACGGTGTTCCTCACCACCCACTACATGGACGAGGCCGAGCGGGTGGCCGGGCGCATCGCGATCATCGATCACGGGCGCATCGTCGCCCTCGGCAGCGCGGCTGAGCTGAAGACGCGCACCGGCACCGGCACGCTGGAGGAGGCATTCCTCGCGCTCACCGGCACCGAGATCCGCGAAGAGACCGCCGACGCCTCGGATCGCATGCGGCGCATGGCGCGCGCCTGGCGCGCGCGCTGAATCGCGGGCGGCGCGCTGGCGCCGCTACGGTCGTGCCGGGCGCACGATCCCGGCACGCATGACCAGCTGAATCAGCTGTGCGGTGCTGTGCGCGCCGAGCTTCCTTTTGATCGTCTTGCGACAGGATTTGACCGTGCTCTCGGCGACCCCGAGCCGCGCGGCGGTCTGCTTGATGCGCTCGGAGGCCAACAGCGCATCGAGCACCTCGTGCTCGCGCGCCGTGAGCAACGCCACGGCCTGCGCCAACGCGCGCTCCCGCTCCTGAGCGGCCGCGCCGCGCAGCAGAGCCTGCGCGTCGAGCACCGCGGCCAGCAGCCGCTCCTCCGGGACCGGCTTGTCCAACAGCGATACCGAGCCGGCGCGCGGCGCGCCCACCGCCGCCCCCCGCTCGGCCTGCGTGGCGAGCGCGAGCACGGGCCACCGGTACCCCGCCGCCGCAAACTCGCGCAGAGCCTCGAGTGCACCCGGCCCCGGCAGGGCCAGATCCAGGATCACGCAGCCGGCGGGCAGGCGCGCGCAGGCCTGAAGGAAGGCGATCCCGGAGGCGAAGCTGCGCGTCGGGTATCCGGCCGCTTTGAGCGTCCTCTGCAGCCCCCCGCGTATCCCCGGGTCCGCAGCGACGATGTACACCCTTGTCTGCATCATGCGCAGTCCCACATCCCGGGCACGCACCGTGCCCGGCCTCCCATGATCCCCCTTGGCGCGCTCCGGCGCCCGCAGCGCCCGGTAGGCTCTCGATCTGACCGCGGCGGAGGTTGCACCACCCCAACGACACCCCTCGTGCCGGGTTGGAGCCCTCCGCATCCGAGTTATTGTCAACTCACCGGCTGTCCACGGCATGGAGCTTTGCTTGCCCATGCAACACCGGACCAACCACCGCGAGGAGATACTCCTGCGGGGAAGGCCTGTCAAGGCGTCAAAAGACGGGGTGCATGCCGCGTGAATCTGCCGGCCAATTGCGCCACTCTATGGTGAGCGCCGCCTTCCTTTGCGGAAACATGCGCGGGCGACCTGACCTTGCTCCGACGCGATGGCATGTCATGGATCATCTCGATCTGCTCCAGTCGTTCCTCGAGCGCTGCCAGAGCGAGCAGTGCTCGCTCGCGGACCTCGGCGCCGCGTTCCAGGCGTCGCTCGAGCGTCTCGGTTTCCGCTACTTCGCCTGCTGCTCGCGCATCGACCCGCGCGATCCGCCCGCCGCGGCCCTCCTGCTGCACAACTACCCGCCCGCATGGGCGCAGCGCTTCCGCGCAGCCGGACACTTTCGGCTCGACCCGGTGCTGCAGCTCGCCGAGCGCTCCCCTGCGCCGTTCTTCTGGGACGCGGCTTTCGCCACGCGCCCGATCACGAAGCGGCAGCGAGGCGTGCTGGATGAGGCGGCCGGTTACGGCATCGCGCACGGCTACACCGTGCCGCTCGAGCCCTGCGGACCCGCCGGCTCGCCCCGCGCCTCGTGCTCGGTGGTTCCCGAGGGCAGCGCGATCGATCTGCGCAGCTACACCACCGTGCAGCTGCTGGCGGTGTACCTGTATGGCTTCGCCCGCCGCGCCCGCTTGCAACACAGCGGCGCTGTGGGCGCCGAGCTGACGCCACGGGAACGACAGTGCCTGGAACTCGTGGCGTGCGGCAAGACCGACTGGGAGATCGCCCGCCTGTTGGGACTGAGCCCATGCACGGTGCACTACCACATCGAGAACGCCAAACGCCGCTTCGACGTGATCACGCGGATCCAGGCGGTGGTTCGGGCGCTGAGGACCGGGCAGATCTCCTGCGCCGATGGGGCGCCGAAGTAGGGGCCGCGACCCGCGTTGCAGTTACGGCGAGCGTCCCTCGCCAGAGGATGCAACGGACGTGCCGGCGGGCGCGCCGCCGGCCCGCGCCACCCTCCCCTGATCAGAGGATTGGCGCGCGTGCGCCCAGCGCGCAAGGTTGCCGCACGGTACGCAAGCCCGGAGCGCGCGATGATTTTCCTCGTCAACGCCGAGAACCGCTCACAGTTCGCCGTCGATCTCGCCGCGATGCATCGGCAGCGCAAGATCGTCTTCGTCGACCGTGCCGGCTGGAACGTTCCCGTGAGCGGGGATCGGGAGATCGATCGCTATGATCGCGACGATACGCTCTACCTGCTCGCCAAGGACGCCCCGTGCGGTCCCATTACCGCCTCCGTGCGGCTGCTGCCGACACAGCGGCCGCACCTGATGAGTGAGCTGTTCCCGCTCGCATGTCTGGCGGCCATCCCGCGCGGACCGACAGTCTGGGAGGCCTCGCGGATGTGCGTGGCGCCGGACCTGCGCGCCGAGCGCCGCGCGCACGCGCTCGTGTGGGAAATGGTGTGCGGAGTGCTCGAGACCGCCCTCCTCTACGACATCGAACAGGTGGTCTTCGCGGTCAACCGCGCTCTGCTGCGCCTCGTGCTGCACTGCGGCTGGGAGGCGCGAGCCCTGGGCCCCCGCCTCGGCGCCGGCGAGGAGGAGATTGCCGCCGCGGCCGCGACGGTCACGGCGGCGGGCTTGCGCGCCGTGCGCCAGCGCCACGGCGTACCGATCCCGGCCACGCGCCTGCACGCACGCTTGTGCCTGCCGGCGGCAACATCTGCCGCCGGCTCGATCGCCCCCCGGTGAGCGCGGCTATGACCGAACCCTTCCCCTCGATTCGAGCGAGCGAGCCCGGCACGGCCGCCGGCGCCCCTGGACTGCCGACCGCGCTCGACGTGCTGCGCGCCAGCGGCTATGTCATCTTCGAGCGGCTGCTGCCCGATGCGACCGTGGAGCGGGTGAATGCCGAGCTCGATCCGTGGTTCAGCGCGACGCCGCGCTGTCAGGGCGATTTCTACGGCTGGAACACCACCCGATTCGGGTCGGTGCCGCTGAAATCGCCGGCCTCGCACGCCCTCGCCCTGCACCCGGTGATCCTGAGCCTCCTTGACGCGGTGCTCGGGCCGCACTGCGACTGGTATCAGCTCAACCTGACGCAGGCGGTGCGCCTGCACCCCGGCGAGCGGCGGCAGGTGCCGCATCGGGACGAGGAGATGTGGCCGTGTCCGAAGGGCGGCATCGAGTACCTGGTCAATGTCATGTGGGCACTGTCGGATTTCACCGCCCGCAACGGCGCCACCGTGCTGTGGCCCCGCAGCCACTTCGCGCGCCTCTCGCGCGAACTCGATCTGGCGCAGGCCACGGTCGCCGCCATGCCGCGCGGGTCGGCGCTGGTGTACCTCGGCTCGCTGACGCACTGCGCCGGCGCCAATCGCAGTGACCGGCCGCGAACCGGCTTGATCCTCAGCTACTGCCTCGGCTGGCTGAAACAGTACGAGAATGCCTTTCTGTCCTATCCGCCGGCGGTGGCCCGCCAGTTTCCGCCGGCCCTGCGCGACCTGCTCGGCTATCGCATCCACCGACCCAACCTGGGCGGATACGAAGGACAGGATCCGGCGGTGCTGTTCGAGACCGCATCGCATAGTCTGCCGGCCGTCGATGCCTTACCCGCGGGCACCGTGCGCGAGCTGCGCGAGTTCTACGCCCGCGAGCCGCGCGAGGCTGGCGAAGCCCCGTGAGCGGGTGTCCCGTGCCCGATGCCGGATTGCTCGTGAGCGCCGATCCGTTCCGGTGTCGCAGCTGGGCGCTCAACGCGCGCCTCGAAGATGACCTGACCGAGGCGTCGTGCCGGGCCGAAATCGACAGCGTGGCCCGCAACGGACAGCTGGTTCCGGTCATCGGGCGCACGCTGGCCGGCGATGCGGACTTTGACATCGAGGTGATCTGCGGCACGCGCCGGCTGTTCATCGCGCGCCAGCTGAACGTGCCGCTTCGCGTCGAGATCCGCTCGCTCACCGACCAGCAGGCGGCCGTGGCCGTCGAAGCCGAAAACGCCCTGCGCCGGCAGGCCAGCGCATACGAGCGGGGCCTGTGGCTCGCGAAGCTGCTGCGGCGCAATCTGTTCGGCTCGCAGGACCAGATGGCGCGCGAGCTCGGCATCACGCCCACGCAGGTGACCCGGCTGCTGAAATTCGCCGAGCTTCCCGCGGCCCTCATCGGGGCATTCGCCACGCCCCACGAGATCCTCGAGTCGTGGGCCGTCGAGCTGCACAAGGCCTGCAATGACGATCGCCGCCCCATGCTCCTCGAGCGGGCGCGGACGATCCACAGGCGCATGCCCCGCCCGCCGGCGGTCTCGGTCTACGAGCTGCTGCTCGCCGAGCGGGGCGCGGTCCGCCACGCCAGCCGGCGCGGCACGAGCCGCGTGATCAAGGGTCCCACCGGAGAGGCGCTGTTGCGCTTGGAGCGCCAGCGCCGGGACCTCGTGCTCAGAATTCCCAACGCGCGGGTCGAGGCGCGCCTCGAGCAGGCCCTCACCCAAGCCGTGGTCGCGGTCCTGATCGGCCGCGAGTGCCCCGAGCCTGCGCCCAGCGCGGCATGATGCGCGCGCAGGCGCCGGCAGGCACATCATGACACGTCCCAGGCGCTGTGAATTCCCCGGAGCTCTGCACCTGGTGAGCATCTGCGGCCCGCCCGGCGGTCAGGTGTTCTACGCTCCGGATCTGTTCAGGCGGTTCCCGGACAACCCGCGCGCCCACGCGCCGCATGTCGAGGTCTGCGAGGATTTGCTGTGGGACGCTTGCGAGCAATACGATGCCCTGATCCACGCGTATGTCACGGAACCGAACGCCGCGCTGATCGTCCTGCAGAGCGGCGGCGCGCCGCTGTCCTGGCTGATGCACGACCTGCTCTTGCGATACGCGCGGCAGCTGCGGGGGGAAGCTCGCACGCCCGCAGGCCAGAGGCTCTTTCCACGCCGATACAAGGCGCAGCTGCTGCAGCCGGCGAAGCTCCCCTACGCGGTGCGCCACGTGCAGCGCCGGGAAGCTCCCGGCGCGCGCCGCCGCGCCGCGCATCATCCGTTCAGCTCCGGCCTGATCTATTGCGGCCGCAAACCGCGGCCGGCGCGCTTCGTCGTAAGCGCGATGCGCGCGGCGCTCGAGCCCCTGGGTTATGTCGGTCCGGGCGCCTATTTCGAGTTCATGGCGCACCGCGACAGCCCCGCCATCGCGGATCTGCTGGCGCGGCCGATCATCGGGGAACGGAGCTTCCGGCAGAGCGTGCGCGAGCGGTGCCGCACGCCGGGAAGGAGGCCCTCCCCCGAGGACCTGCTGCTGCAGGTGACCTGCACGGTGCTGCATACCCAGCCCGGCCTCGCCTGCACCTCGACCCATCGGGGCGCCCTCGCCCGGGCGCTCGTGGCCTGGTATGCGATGCGGACCGGGACGGCGCGGATCGGGACGGTGGGCGGATGGTTCGGGGTCACGAGTTCGGACCTGCGCCATCTGATCGACCGGCATCGGCGCACGCATCCCCAGTACTTTGCGCTCGCCACCCCGGAATTGTTCCCGGATCTGGCCGCCTTGCCGCCCGTGCCCACCCCTCGCGCGCCGCCGGTGCGCGCGGCCTGCGGGGCCGCGTAGATGTCCGGGAGCGGTACGGGGGTTGCGCCGGTGCTGCGGATCCTCTACCGGGAGGCCACACCCTTCGTCCGGCGCCGCCTCGCCCTCGTCCTCGGACTGGTGCTCTGCGCCGCCGTGCTGACCGGGCTCGGCCCCCTCGCGCTGAAGCTGATCATCGACAGTTTCACGGCCGCCCCGCGCACCGCGCCGATCCTGCTGGTGGCCCTGTACGCGCTCAGCCAATGGCTCGCCCGCTCGGCCGGCGAGGTACGCGGGATGGTGTATGGGCGCATCGAGCGGCGCATGTTTCGCACCCTCAGCGAGCGGCTGTTCGCGCATCTGCTGCACCTGCCGCTGCGCTTCCATCTGGACCGCCAGACCGGCGCCGTCAGCGAGACGCTCACCAACGGCCTGGAGGGCCTGCAGATGATCCTGCACCATCTGCTGTTCACGGTCCTGCCGGTCACCGTGGAACTCGCGACGGTCATCGTGGTCCTGTGGCGCCTGGCGCCCCTGTTGTTTCTCGTCCTCTTCTGCGCCGCGCTGGTGTGCTATGCCGCGGTCTTCGGCTATTCGGCCGCGACTCTTGCCCGCACTGCGCGCGTGGCCTCCGCCGCCCGCGTGCAGGCCGGAGCCGCCCTCACCGACGGTCTGCTGAACTACGAGACCGTGAAGTACTTCGCCGCCGAGTCGGCGGTGCAGGCGCGGGTCGGGCAGGCCATGGCGCGCAGCGAGCGCGAATGGGTCGCGTTCTATCGCCGCTTTGCCGGCAACGGCCTGCTCGTGGCGAGCATCTTCGCGGCATTTCTCGCCGCCACCACCTGGTACGCGACGCTCGATGTGCGCAGCGGCCGCATGACCCTCGGCGAGTTCGTCCTCGTCAACACCTACATGCTCCAGCTGGTGCGGCCCGTCGAGACCCTCGGCTATGCCGTGCAGGGCTTCTCCCAGGGTCTGGCCATGCTCGTTCCGATGCTCGGACTGTTTCGCGAGGCCCCCGAGCCCGCCGGGAGCCTGACGGGCGCTGCCGAGGAACCCGGCGCGCTGACGTTCGACCAGGTCAGTCTGTCGTACCGCAGCGGCTGCCCCGTGCTCCGGGACATCAGCTTCAGGATCGAGGCCCGCCGTACGCTCGCGGTCGTCGGCTCGAGCGGCTCGGGCAAGTCGAGCATCGTGCGGCTCCTGACTCGCCTGATCGAGCCGGACGGGGGGCGGATCCTGCTCGATGACGTACCGATATCCGGACTGCCGCTCGCGCAATGGCGCCGGGCGATCGCCGTGGTTCCCCAGGACACGGTGCTCTTCAATGACTCCCTCGCCTACAACATCGCCTTCGGCCGCCCCGGAGCAACCCTCGCGGAGGTCGAGCGGGCCGCCCGCATCGCCCACCTGCACGAGTTCATCATCAGTCTCCCGGACGGATACGACACCCGGGTCGGAGAACGGGGCGTGAAACTTTCCGGTGGCGAGCGCCAGCGCGTCTCGATCGCCCGCGCGGTGCTGACCTCCCCGCTCCTTTATGTCCTCGATGAACCCACCGCCTCGCTCGACAGCCGGACCGAGCAGGAGGTCCTGGCAAGCCTGCGCGAGGTCTGCGAGCATCGTTGCACGCTGTTGATCGCACATCGGCTCTCGACGGTCGTACACGCCGACGAGATCGTGGTGCTCGAGCAGGGACGCATCCTCGAGCGTGGAACCCATTCCAGTCTGCTGCGGCACAACGGCGTCTATGCCGCCTCGTGGCGCGCACAGCAGCCGGACGCGGCCGCCGCATGACACAGACCCGCTCCTGTCCCCCACCGACCCTGGGCGTGATCGTCACTTGGCGGCTGTGTCCCCGGTGCGGCGCGCCCGGCCCGCGGGTCGAGCAGCGCACCGGCGTCCCTCAGGTCATCACGGCCCAATGCTGCCACCTGACCCGACAACTTCCGCCCTATGCCCGCCTGCGGCCCGGGGATAGGATAAGCCGTCGGAGGGCTGACCCCGACGCGCTGGGCGAGGCTTCAGGTGCGCCGCAGCCCGCCCGGTAGGCCGGACAGCCGGCCGCCGGCCCCGGTACAATCACTCGCCCCACCGATATCATGGCGAAAAACAACGGCACAGGGTCATGACGTCCACCGATACCAACAAGGTCTTTCGATTCGACATCGAAGGACAGGAAGTTGTCTGCTATCAGATGGGCAACGACCGCCTCTGGGTCTGCAAGTGCGAATACTTTCAGGAGCGGCTGCGGCTGCGCCACCAGGGATACTGCCCGCATATGGCCGCCGCCATCCTGCAGGCCATGGACGAAGGAACCATCGACTTCGTGTTCTGACTGGGGCGACGCACCGGCAGCCGGCCAAGAACGCTTTTCCGGTCAAGGGCTTGCGCGCTAAATCATCGCAATCGGCGCGCGCCTCAGGCCTGCCGCCCCCCGGCCTGTATCACCTCACGCCTCACCCGCATGAGGAACTTCACGAAGCGCCTCAGGTGCCGCCGCGCATCATAATCCGCGCCCTCGCGCATCCCGAATTTCTCCGCGATCGCGTCTCTGAGGTAGCGGGAAAAGCGCCCCGTCAGCTCCCCTGCCTCGACCCTCCGTCCCGTGACCCTGCCGGCGGCCTGCCATTCCAGCAGCGCGGACTCGAGCTCGCCCAGCACCAGATCGAG
>DAHXNV010000209.1 GCA_027365225.1 Gammaproteobacteria bacterium | reverse complement strand
ACCCGTAGCTTCAGGGCACGATTCATGTCCTCAAACCCGCGCTGGGTATCGCGGTCCAGGCTGGCACGAAGTAATCCAACCAGGATTCCACTGAATCGCTCGCTGTGCTGAAAACGCACCGTGCGCTCGCCCATCGGCTCAATGATAAAGCAATGCTCGCCCGCGAAAATGCCGGGAAACGGCAATTGACCCCGCCATCGCAGCTCACGCCCAGCCTGGGCAATCAAAACGACGGGGGAGAAGTGCATAACCTTGCCACCGTTGGGTTGGACCGCAAGTTGCATCCGCGCGCCTCGCTCGGGGACCCCGACCGCTGAGCGGATGAAAGGATTCCATGCGGGATACGCGGCGAAATCCACCAGGACGGTCCAGACCTGTTTAGCCGAGGCGTTGATTTCGATTTGAGTTTGTATGAGATGGGTGGACATTGGGGACCTATTTTGACGCGTGTTCTCGGTCTCACAGCCGGCGCGTCGAGTCGCGCACCACCAGCTCGACCGGGGGTGACT
>DAHXNV010000208.1 GCA_027365225.1 Gammaproteobacteria bacterium | reverse complement strand
GCAGGCCAGCATGCGCGCCGCCGGGCCACGCGCCGTGCTCGTCACCGGGCTACGCCTGGAGACGACGCCCAAGAATGCGGTCGATATGCTGCTCGCCGAGGGCGGCGCGTTCCATCGCCTGCGCACGCCGTTTTTCGACCTCACGGCGAACGGCACCGGCGATCTCGCCGCGGCGCTTTTTCTCCACGAATATCTCCGCCTCGGCGACGGCACCGCCGCGCTCGCGGCGATGGCCGCGCGGCTCGTGCCGGTGCTCTGCCTCACCGCGGCGCGCGGGGCGCGCGAACTCGCCCTCGTTGCTGCGCAGGATGAACTGGCGGCGCCGTCGCGCCAGTTTCAGGTGGAACAGGGTTAGTCAAGGCAAGGACTCTGCCATCATTGCACCTATTGGTTATGTTCTATGTAAATAGACAACCATAAGATGCGATGGTGGGCAAAGCCCCTGGGCTTAATTGAGAAAAATCTTCCCCGGATTCAAAATCCCGTGCGGGTCGAGCGTCGCCTTCAACGC
>DAHXNV010000207.1 GCA_027365225.1 Gammaproteobacteria bacterium | reverse complement strand
AGAAAGATGCTCGACCTGCGCCAGCCCTGCTCGCTTCGCCAAGGCCAACGCGACGACGGCGGCGGTCTGCACAGTATTGAAAACAGCGATGCGCGGGCCGGGCAGCGTGACCAGAAATTCCAGCAGGGCGTCCAGCGTGAGCTTGTCTGGGTGCAGGCGGAATTGGATGCGCCGGGTTTCACCAGCGTCGAGTCGGGTTCGCAATGCCTGTGCTTCGGGTGTCGTGCCCAACAGCAGCGGCAAGGTTCGGGTCTGGCGCACCGCGCCGGCTTTGGTGGGTGTGGGATAAAACTCTTCCAGCGTCCAGAAGCGCGCAAGCGAACCGGAGGCGAGCACGATGTGACAGCCCCAGCGCTCGGCGAGTTGCCGCAGCCATTGCCAGGCCAGGGGCCAGAGGTGTGCAGGCAGGGCGGCGTGCGCTTCGTCGATGAAGATTGCCGAGCGCGCGACCTGATGCAGTTTGCGCAAGCTCGCAGGTTGATTGCTCGCCAGTGTCTCGAAGAACTGCACG
>DAHXNV010000206.1 GCA_027365225.1 Gammaproteobacteria bacterium | reverse complement strand
GAAGTTCGGATTCGAGATCACCCCACCCCTGGTCGCGGCCATGCAACAGCCCCTCAGGGAGGCGAGCCATCGCCGCCACGGTGCGCTCCACCTGAAAGGCTGTCACGGTGGCCGCCGGGCCGGCGTGCAGGCGATGCCACGCACACGCCTCATCAATGACATCGATGGCCTTGTCCGGGAAGGCGCGTTCGTGCAGGTGCTCCCCGGCGAGAGCCACCGCACGCTCCATGGCTTCAGGCAGGATGGTGACTCCATGGTGAGCCTCCAGGGTCGCGCGGCGCTGGTCAAGGATGGTCAGGGTCGACTGGGCATCCAGTTCGCCCATTTCGATGCGCTGAAAACGCCGGGCCAGCCCGGCATCGCGTTCAAAACGTTCGCGGAATCCACGCGTCGATGCCGTGGCCAGCACACGGATGCCGCCTCGTCGCTCAGTTCCGGGGAGATCGTCGCCATGTTGACGTGCACCGTGCCGGGCCTGGCCGGCAGTGCCGCCTCGAGCAGCACCTCGCGC
>DAHXNV010000205.1 GCA_027365225.1 Gammaproteobacteria bacterium | reverse complement strand
AGTAAGAGGCGTAGACCTTCTTGGCCATGGCCAGGCCGAGGGTGGCATGCAGGGGCCTTGGGAGCAGCGGATCGGCGGCCTTGTCCCAGCGGGACACGAACACTGACGCCACCGACGGCACCGTGACGCCTTGGCCGGCGGCCAGGCGACGCTCAAGCGCCCGCAGATAGGCCTCGGCGGTATGGAGGTACTGGGCGTCGGAGAACAGCAGCGTCACGTTCACTCCGATGCCGGCGGCCACCGTCTCCTCCATCGCCGTCAGGCCCTGGGGGGTGCCAGGGATCTTGACGAGCAGGTTGGGAAAGCCCGCCTCGTCGTGCAGGCGTCGGGCGAGCGCGGCGGTGGCCGGCGCATCGTAGGCGAGCTCAGGCGGGACCTCCACCGACACGTAGCCGTCGATGCCGCTCGTCTCCTCCCAAGCCGGTCGGAACAGCGCCGCGGCGGTTGCGAGATCCTCGAAGGCGACCGCGTACACGAGGTCCTGAGGGTCCATGATCCCTTCGTCGATGTTG
>DAHXNV010000204.1 GCA_027365225.1 Gammaproteobacteria bacterium | reverse complement strand
ATCTACCGGAGGTGCTCGTCGTGGCTGGCGAGACATCGAGGCTCGGCTGCTGGCGATCGTCGGCCGGCTCACCGAACGCGACCGGCTGGTGTGCCGGCTCCTCGACGACCACCGTGTCCTCACCACGGCCCAGGTCGCCGACGTCGGCTTCACCGGGGAGCGCCGGGCCCGGATGCGCCTCGCGGAGCTGTACGCCCTCGACGTCCTCGACCGCTTCCGACCACGGCGCGGCGGCAACCCAGTCCCATTCCACTGGGTCCTCGGCCCGCTCGGTGCCGCCCTCATCGCCGCCGAGCACGGCGTCGAGGTGGCCGACCTCGCCTGGCGCCGCCGCCTCGCCGGAGACCTCGCCGCCAGCCAGCGCCTCGCCCACCTCGTCGGAACCAACGGCTTCTTCTGCGTCCTCTGTCGCTCGGCACGCGCTCGGGAGGGCTGCCGGCTCGAACAGTGGTGGTCCGAACGGCGCTGCGCCGCCGAGTGGGGCGAGGTCGTCCGCCCCGACGGCTACGGGGT
>DAHXNV010000203.1 GCA_027365225.1 Gammaproteobacteria bacterium | reverse complement strand
AGACGTGGGAATTACGGACGTGTTCATATCAACTGCATCCTCCGGAACACTTCCGTATAACTACACCTGGTATGTGAATAACATAGCCAGTGGTTACGGACCAAGTCTTGATTATGTATTTTCATCTTCCGGGACATACTCAGTCAAACTTGTCCTGACGGATGCAGATCAAAACAAGGTATCTTCGATTGCCACCATTACTGTCCTTGCTACACCCACAGCCAGCTTTTCTTCTTCTTATAAGATAATAGACGTAAACGTACCCGATCTCTTCGTGTCAGCAGTTTCTGGCGGCACTTCTCCTTACAATTACACCTGGGAGATAGGATCCAAAGTGGTATCTTATGATTCCTCTTTCACCTATACCTTCACTTCACCGGGAACCTTTGCGGTCACGGTCACCCTCAGGGATGATGCCGGAAACACTGTAACGAATACTATTTCCGAGACAGTGAATGCTGATCCAACTGTAAGCATTTCTTACGAATATGGCACGGTTGATCAGGGAGTAAA
>DAHXNV010000202.1 GCA_027365225.1 Gammaproteobacteria bacterium | reverse complement strand
AAAGGTCACCGAGCTTTTTGAGAAGTACTTCCAGATGATCTGAATCCCTGAGGTTAATACTGAATGTTATGCTTTGATATCCCGGGGGTGTATCATAACTGAGATTATCCACCTCAGCGTGGAAAATGTTGCCTCCTGTTGATGATATGGTTGAAGTTATTGCCTGAAGTGTGCCTGGACGATCAGGAATTTTGCATTCTATCCTGACAAGCCCTTTGTCCATTTCCATTGCTTTGTATATGATCTTTGATAGAAGAAGGAGATCAATATTTCCACCCGATGCAACTCCCACGGTCTTTTTTCCCCCGAGATTTACCTTCTTTTCCATTATGGCGGCCAGCGGCGATGCTGCAGAAGGTTCCACAAGTATCTTGTGCCTTTCCAGAAGCTTAAAAAGAGCATAAGCCATTGATTCATCAGATACCGTTACCAGTTGATCAACATACTTCCTGATCATTTCGATATTCAGTTTCCCCGGATTCTGAACTGCAATACCATCTGCAATGGTGAACC
>DAHXNV010000201.1 GCA_027365225.1 Gammaproteobacteria bacterium | reverse complement strand
GCAGCTTGGTGGCCTCGAAGATCGTGCCGCTGAGCAGCGTCGTCTGGTGACGACAGGCCGAGCATTGCCACATCCGCTCGCCATGCCGATTCGCGCAGCGACCGTAGCGCCGACCGCCGCAGCGCGGACAGACAAATCCTTTCGGCCAGCGCGCGCGCCGCAACGCGCGCGTGCACGCCGCCTCGGTGCCGTACTGTTGCAGAAAGCCGGCCAGCGACAGGCCAGGTTGGAATTGGATGCGGTTCATCGCCATGAGTCTTGCCTCCTCGTTGCGGGAGGCTCAGCATCCGCAAGACCCGTCGCACAGGCTGCGACCTGGCTGAACTTCAGCGCGAATCAGGTTCCAGCAACAGCGTGTTGGCCGTCATGGATGGCGAGGGCAAGGCGCTGCTGCAGTGTCGACGCCCCAACGAACTGCCGCGCCTGCTGGCTGACTTGGCGCCCTACCGGAACGACTTGGTCGGCGTGGCGGTGGAGTTGACCTGCAACTGGTGCTGGTTGGTCGATGGCCTG
>DAHXNV010000200.1 GCA_027365225.1 Gammaproteobacteria bacterium | reverse complement strand
CGGGGAGTTCCTGGCGGACAATCATATCGCCTTGCCCGGTCGCGGCCAGCCCTGGGACCTCAAGGCGTTGACCCTGGCCACCTTCTACTACCAGCCCTCGCTCGCCTATGCGCGTGCACAATTGCTTGCGGCTCAGGCGGCCCGGATCACGGCCCGCGAGCGTCCGAATCCGTCTCTTTTGCTGACCCCGGGATACGATTCCGGGGTTCCGGCCGTGCCGAGCCCCTGGATCGTGCCGATCGCCATCGACTGGCCGATCCAGACCGCCGGCCGGCGCGGCGATCGCATGGCGCAGGCACGCCACCTCGCAGCTGCCGCACGGTGGGACCTCGTTGGAACGGTCTGGGGCGTACGCAGCCGCCTGCGCAGCGCATTGCTCGAGCTTTATACGGCGCGTCAGACCGAATCGCTCCTGGCCCAGCAGGTGTCTGCGCTGCGGAGCGTCTTCAACCTGCTCGAAGGGCAATTCAGAGCCGGCGTGGTGTCGAGCTACGATGTCACCCGCGCGCGGATC
>DAHXNV010000001.1:122101-161025 GCA_027365225.1 Gammaproteobacteria bacterium | reverse complement strand
GCACCACCGGCTGCACCCCGGGGCGCGGCTCGCGCCCATGGCGGCAGGTGCCCGGATAGCGCGGCTTCTCCTTGCGGGCGATCTGCCCGGCGCGCATCGCCTCGAGTTCCTCCTTGGTGCAGTAGCAGTGATACGCCTGGCCCGCGGCCAGCATCTGCGCGATCACGGCGCGATACCGATCGAAGCGCTGCGTCTGGTAGTACGGTCCCTCGTCTGACGTGAGCTCGAGCCACGCCATACCGTCGAGGATGACCTGCACCGCCTCCTCCGTCGAGCGTTCGCGATCGGTATCCTCCACCCGCAGGATGAATTTCCCGCCCATGCGCCGCGCATAGAGCCAGCTGTACAGCGCTGTGCGCACCCCGCCCACATGCAGCATGCCGGTGGGGCTGGGGGCAAATCGCGTCACGACCGTCATGAGAACTCGACTGATCTGCAACAGGGGCGCGCATCGTAGCAAGCGAGCCGCCGCCTGGCACCCGATGCCGGGGGGCCGAGGTCAACGCCGCGAGCGGCCATGCGTTGTCGGGGGAACAGGGGCGGTTTCGGGGCCCCGGCCGGCGCCCGGCAAGGATTCAGCGCCGGTTCAGTGCCACCGCTCCAATCTCCTCCTAAAAGAAGTCTGCGGAGAATTCCATGCGTATCGGGTTCCTCGGCCGTTTCCTGCCCGCACTGGTGCTGGCGGCGCTGCCACTTACCGCCTCGGCGGGCGTGTTCATCGGGGTTTCCGTGAACGTGGCGCCCCCGCCGCTACCACTTTATGTACAACCGCCCTGCCCCCAGCCCGGCTACATCTGGGCCCCCGGCTACTGGGCGTGGGGACCGTTCGGCTACTACTGGGTGCCCGGCACCTGGGTGCTGCCGCCGCAGGTCGGGCTGCTGTGGACGCCCGGCTACTGGGGATGGGACGGCGGGGCATACCTCTGGCACGCCGGCTACTGGGGACCGCGCGTCGGCTTTTACGGCGGCATCGACTACGGCTTCGGGTACGACGGCGACGGGTTCGCCGGCGGCTTCTGGCGGGGCGGGATCTTCTTCTACAACCGCGCCGTCATGCGCGTGGGCGCGGGTTTCGCGGACGACGTGTATTTCCGTCGGCCCCCTCCGCGCCCTGATTTCGACCGCGGACGGTTCCGCCGCGTCAGTTTCAACGGCGGACGGGACGGGATCTTCGCGCGTCCCAACCGCATGGATCTGATGGCCGCGCGCGAACGGCGGTTTGGTCTCACAACGCAGCAGCGACAGCACGACTTCATGGCGCGCAGAGACCGCGTGCTGCGCGCCGATTTCAACCACGGACGTCCGCCGATCGCCGCCACGGACCGCCCGAACCGCTTCCGCGGACCGGGCGTGTTCCCGGCACGCGCGCGATTTGCCGGACCGCATGGCCCCAGGCAGCAACGTTTCAACGGTCCGGCACGGCACTTCGCGGCCCATCAACGCGGCGCATTCACCGGGCGGGGCCCGCATCGTCCCGCGCCACGGGCCTGGGGCGGTCCGCGCTATCGGCAGCAGCCCCAGTACCGGGTAGCTCCGCGGTTCCAGACTCGACCGGCGCCACAGTTTCAACATCGTCCCGCGCCGCCGGTCTGGGGCGGTCAGCAGTTCCGCGCGGCACCGCAGTTCCGATATCCACCGGCGCCGCGCGTGCAGGCACGCCCCGCGGCCCGGTTCCGGGGCCGGGCTCGCTTTCAGCCGCATCGCAAGCCGGGCGGACCGCCCCGTTGGCATTGAGCGGATTTACGTGCCCGGCGCTGTGCGCCGGGCCGTCCCGCCCACCCCGGCGAGGCGAGTCGCCGCAGGAATGAGCAGCCCCAGGAGGATCATGGCGAGCAGGCTCTCGAGCATCTGCTGGGCTGGGGGGAACGGGGCCGGCGACAGCGCCACCACCGCATCATTCATCACGACGGAGATGCCGAGGCCGGAGGCGATGCCGGCACCGATCGACTGGCGGCGCAGCGGCCCCCAGCGGCTCGCCGCGGTGACGTAAATCCCCGCGATCAACAGCGACATCGCCCGTCGCAGGCCAAGACCCCCCCCGAGCGACGCCGGCGTGCCATCCTGAAACGACGCCGCACCCAACACGCCGCTTGCGATCGCGCGCATGCACCGCTTGGCGCACGAGAAGTGCTTCCTCGCAAACTCCGCCCGCACCGGACTCATCGCGTGCGACTGGTCTCCTCGGGATCCTCAATCCATCGGCAATGGCATGGCGATCGAGCGCGTCCCGTCGCCCTCCGCCGGACCCGGCGGCCCTTCCACACCCTCGACGCCGCGCCACCACGGTTCAAGGCGGCCTGAGGCTTCCTGCGGCTCCACCGGCTCCCCGATCCTCGGCATCATCAGCCGTGCCCGGCTCGTCGCACTCAACTCGAGCAGCCGCTCGGCCGGCTGATCCCAGGCATGCATCGCCAGACTGAACGTTCCCCAGTGCACCGGCAGCCACACCTCGGCCCCGAGGAGTGCGACCGCCTCGAGGGCGTGGTCGGGCCCAAGATGCATCTCACCCCAGGCCGCATGCCAGCCGCCGATCTCGAGCATCGCGAGGTCGAACGGTCCGAAGCGCTCGCGAATGCGCTGGTACTGGCGCGTCAGTCCCGTGTCACCGCTGAAGAACACGCAGCGGCGCTCGGTCTGCACGATGAACGATGACCACAGCGTGCCGTTGCGTGTCTTCGGTGTTCGTCCCGAGAAATGCTGCGCCGGCGCGGCACTCACCCGTACGCCCGAACCGGGCAGGTCATGATGCTCCCACCAGTCGAGTTCCGTGATGCGCTGCGGTGGCACGCCCCAGGCCTCGAGATGGGCGCCGACCCCGAGCGAGGTGACAAAGGGCACGGCACTGCGGGTCAGGGCGCGGATCGTCGGATAATCGAGGTGGTCATAGTGATCGTGCGAGATGACGACCAGGTCCACCGGGGGCATCGCCCCGAGCGCCACCGGCACGGGCTGGAAGCGCTTCGGGCCGGCAAGCGTGAACGGGGAGGCGCGCGGCCCCCACACCGGATCGGTGAGCACGCGCACGCCATCGATCTCGATGAGCACGGTCGAGTGACCGAGCCAGGTCGCTCGCAGGCCGCTGCCGGGTGCCTGCCGCCACACCTGCACCGGGCTCACCGAGGGCAGCGGCCGGGAGGGCACGCGCCGCGTGCCGGTGCGCAGCAAGAACTCGGTGAGGCTCGGCATCGACGCCTGCGGATCGCGCAGCCCGGGCAAGATGGGCTGCACGTTGCGAAACCCTTCCCCGTCCCAGAGCGGCGAGTGCCGCATGCGCTCGAGCCGAGCGCCCTGCGCTTTTGAACCGAGTGATTTCAATCAGTCGGCCTCATGGAGAGGACCAAAGTCTACGATCACCTGTCCCCTGATCCGCGCCACGCCTGGCGCACATTATTGCGCCAGGGCCTGCAGGCACCGGACCTGTCGTTCCAGCTCCCGCTGCGCATCCAACAGCTCGAGCGCCAAGGCTGCGCCGCTGACGTTGACCCCCAGATCGCGCATCAACCTGCCGGCCGCCGCGAGCCGCGGCAGCGCTGCCACCGGAACCTGCCACTGCCCACGGGGAGCGCCTCGCAGCGAAACCAGGCCAAGCTCGGCGAGCTCGATCACCATCTCTAGATCGAGCCGGCAAAGCCGGCAGATCTCGGCGGCATCGACCCAATCGGCCCCGCCCACCACGCGCACTTCACGGACTTCCACGACACTACCTCCTGAAATCGGCGCGCGGATCGAACGATCCGAGCTTTGCCCGCATGTCCGCGTACACCGCGCGCGCCTCGGGCGAGGTGGCGGGGGGCAATACGATCTTGAGCTGCACGTAAGCATCACCGGGCGGTTGACCGGGCAATCCGCGGCCCCTCAAGCGCAATTTCTGCCCGGACTGCGCACCGGGCGGCACCTGCATCTCGACCGCACCCCCGGGCGTCGGCACCGTCACTGTCGCCCCGAGCGCAGCCTCCCACGGCGCGATGGGCAACGTCAGCGTCACGTCACGTCCGTCGAGCTGATACAAGCGGTTCGGGCGAATGTGCACCTCGAGATACAGGTCGCCCGCATGCCCACCCCCGGACGCCGGCTCGCCTTGCCCCGCCAGTCGAATGAGCTGCCCGTCAGTGACGCCCGCGGGAATCGTGACCCGTACCGTGTGCGCGCTTAGCTCCAGCGTACCGTCCGGTTTGAGCTCCGGCCGCTTCAGCTCGAGCGTGCGCGTGCCGCCGCCGAACGCTTCCTCGAGATCGAGGTCGATGCGGGCATGATGGTCGCGGCCGCCGTGCGGCGCTCGCCCTCCGGCGGCGGCAAACGGGCTCGCGCCCCCGAAGAGCGAGGCGAAAAAGTCGCTGAAACCGTGCTCTTCGAACACGTGGGCGCCGCCGGCGCCCTGCGGCCGACTCCCGCCACCGAACTCGAAGCCGCTCGCCCACTCGGGCGGCGGCCGAAACTGCTGGCCGGACTGCCACCCGCTTCCGAGTTGATCGTAGGCGGCGCGCTTTTCCGCGTCCTTCAGAACCTCGTAGGCCTCCTGAACTTCCTTGAACTTCCGCTCGGCGTCCTGCTCCTTGCTGACATCGGGGTGATACTTGCGAGCCAGCCGGCGGTAGGACTTCTTGATCTCCTCGGCCGTGGCGGTGCGCGCCACGCCAAGGATCTTGTAATAATCCCGGTATTCCATGCGCGATACAGCTCTCTTGAATTAAGGTTCAGCAATCACGAACCGCTGACATGAGGGCGCGGCCGAGGAAGCCAAGCCCCGGGCTTGAATCCCGATCCGGCGACCCCATTGAGGCCGCGTGAGCGCCCAAAGTCAAGTCGCCGCCGCCGTGATCGCGGCCTGTCCGCACTGCCACACGCTGGTCCGCGTACCGCAGGAGCGGCGGCAGGAACACCCCAGGTGCCCGCGGTGCAAGGCGCAGGTCCTGAGCGGGGAGCCGGTCGCGCTCGATGCCGTCTCGTTCGCAACGCACGTCGAGCGCGCCACGCTGCCGGTGCTCGTGGACTTCTGGGCGCCGTGGTGCGGGCCGTGTCGCATGATGGCCCCGGTCCTGGATCGCGCCGCGGCCGAGCGCGCCACCGGGTTGCGCGTCGCAAAAGTCAACACGGACGAGCAGCAGCAACTGGCCGGACGCTTCGGGATCCGCAGCATCCCGACACTGATTCTGTTTCGCGACGGCCGCGAGCTCGCCCGCCAGTCCGGTGCGCTGGATGGCACGACTCTCGCGCGCTGGCTGGACCACGCCTTGGGCTGAGGACAGCTCCCAACACCGGCACAGCGCTCTCAGGCATCCCCGTGCGGCTGCAGGCGCTGGCGCGCGTGGCCCGCGAATGCCCGCAGAACATCGCCCGCCGCGGCGGACGGCATCAACTCGAGCGAGCGCTGCAGAAAGCGCGAGCGCAGTCCGATCTCGAGCAGCACGCGACCCGGCTGCCGCCGGCGGGATCGGCCTCGAAGCGCCGCGCGAGGTTCAGGTGACGGAACTGCGCGTCATCGGATGTTATGTCTGTACGCTCCGGGCGCCGCAGCAGTGCCCGGGTACGAAACCGCAGCGCATGGGCTCGAACCGGCCACTGGAGGTCGCGCATGAGGTGCAATGCGCGTAAAATCACAGCTTGCAGCCGCACTGGGACCATTTCCGCATCCCGATTGCGACCCGCATCGGTGAACCGGTATTCTGCGCCCGGGCCACCTGCGCGGCGCGGCGGATTGGGCGCAACTCGCCCCGCATCCCCGGGCGGTTGCGCCAGAACGGACCCGCGGGCGCCTGCCCGCACCGCCGAGCCCGGTTGCCAATGGGAGGACGCTGACTTTTCATGCGCTTGACGCCGCCTGAACTTGCGCACCGCGCACTGGAAGCGGCCCCAGACGCGATGCTCATCGTCGACGCCGGGGGCGTGATCCGCTTTGCGAATCGGCAGGTGTCCGCCTTCTTCGGCTATACACGCGAAGAGATCCTCGGCCTGACGGTCGAGACACTGATTCCCCAACGCTTCCGCCAGCGGCATCTGGCGCACCGCGGCGATTACATGACGCACATGCGGGTGCGGCCCATGGGCCAGAACCTCGAGCTGCACGGACTGCGCCGCGACGAGAGCGAGTTTCCCGTCGAGATCAGCCTCAGCCCGGTGGCCGACAACGACCCGCCGCTCATCGTCGTGGCGATCCGCGACGCAAGCGAGCGCCAGCGCGTGCAACGCGAGCTGATCGCCGCCCGCTCCGTGGCCGAGGAGGCGCGCGAGATCGCGGACCGCGCCAATCAGAGCAAGGGCCGGTTCCTCGCCACCGCCAGCCATGACCTGCGCCAGCCCTTGCAGGCACTGGCGTTGCTGAACGGCACGTTGCGCCGCACGGTCAGCGACCCGCTGCTCACCGAGGCGCTGGCCCAGCAGGAGCAGGCCATCGGCGCGATGTCACGCCTGCTGAACGCCCTGCTCGATATCAGCAAGCTCGAGTCCGGCAGCGTGCGCCCGGAGATCACCGACTTCTCCGTGGCGCGCATCTTCCAGGAGATGCGCCGCGAATTCGCCAGCCTCGCGACCCGCAAGGGTCTGACGCTCGAGGTCGATGCGACGGACGCCTGCATCCGCAGCGACGCTTCACTGGTCGAGCAGGTGCTGCGCAACCTGCTGTCGAATGCCATCAAATACACCCGCACCGGCAGCGTGGCGCTTGTCTGCCCGCACGCGGACGAATCGAGCGTGCGGCTCGAAGTGCGCGACTCGGGGATCGGCATCTCCGCCGATCAGATCCCGCTGATCTACGACGAGTTCTATCAAGTCGGAGTCGCCGCCAACATGACGCGCGAGGGATACGGCCTCGGCCTCGCGATCGTCAAGCGCATCGTCGCGCTGCTCGGATTGACGATCGAGGTGCACTCGCAGCCGGGGCGAGGCTCGACCTTCGCGCTGCTGCTGCCCTCGGCCGGCCGGCTCGCGCCGGCCCCGGGCGCGAGCGAGGAAGGCGCCGCCGTTGCACCCGCCGTCGTTCACAGCGAACAGCCCCGCATCCTGTTGGTGGAGGACGACCCGAGTGTGCGCGACGCGACCCGGATGTTACTGAAACTCGAGGGCTTTGCGGTCACGGCGGTCAGCTCGCTCGAAGAAGCCCTGGCCGCGCTCGCCGCCCGCCGCCACTTCGATCTGTTGCTGACGGACTATCACCTCGGGCCGACGCAGACCGGCGTCGAAGTGATTACGGCAATGCGCGAGCGCCTCGGGGCGCACTTCAGGGCGGTGCTGGTGACCGGCGACACCTCGCCGGCGATCCGCAGCATTGCCTCCGATCCGAACCTGCGCGTCACGAGCAAGCCCATTCGCGCCGAGGCGCTGCTGCGGCTGGTGCGCGAGTTGCTCGGGAGCGAGGCGCCGCAGACCATCCCCCGCGGCGGTTGAGTCGGGGCTCGGACCGCGGCCCCCGCTCAGCGCTCCGGCGCGCCGTGCGCGCACACCGCAGAGCTAAGCGCCGCCGGCGCGCACAGCGTGATTGGGCTCGACGCGAACGCCAGCGGGTCCCGGCACCACCGCGGCAAACTGCCGGCGATAGAGCTGCGCGTACAGGCCACCGGCCTCGATCAGCCTCGCGTGTGTTCCTCGTTCCACGATCCGCCCAGCCTCGAGAACCAGGATCAGATCGGCGCGCACGACGGTGGAGAGCCGATGCGCGATCACGATCGAGGTTCGGCCGGCGAGCGCCTGCTCCAGAGCGGCTTGAATCGCGGTCTCGGAGGTCGAATCCAGATGCGCGGTAGCCTCATCGAGAATGACGAGATCCGGCGCCTTCAGCAGCAGCCGCGCCAGCGCCAGACGCTGCTTCTCGCCCCCGGAGAAGCGGTAGCCGTGCTCGCCGACCATGGTATCCAGACCATCGGGCAGCGCCGCCACCACCTCGAGGATCTGGGCGGCGCGCAGCGCCGCCCGGATATCCGCATCACTGGCGTCCGCGCGGGCATAGCGAAGGTTTGCCGCGAGTGTGTCGTGGAACAGGTGCGCATCCTGCGTGACCACGCCAATCCGCGCCCGGAGGGATTCGAGCGTCGCCTCGCGAACGTCGATGCCGTTGAGGCGCACGGCGCCCGCCTGGGGGTCATAGAGACGCGGGATCAGATGCGTGATGGTGGTCTTTCCCGACCCCGACGGGCCAACGAGCGCCACCAGCTGCCCTGGCTGCGCCTCGAAACTGATGTCATGCAGCACCGTTGTGTGCACGGATTTCTCCGGAACGCAGATCGATTCGAGTGACGCGACGGAAATCTCCTCGGCCGACGGGTAGCGGAACGAAACAGCGTCGAACGTCAATCGAATCGGCCCGCCCGGAATCGTCACGGCGTGTGCGCTTTCCCGAATCATCGGTTCCAGATCCAGAATCTCGAATATCCTCTCGAAGGACACGAGCGCGCCCATCACGCTCACCTGAACGTTGGAAAGCCCCATGAGCGGCGCGTACAAACGCGCCAACAGCGCCGCGATCGCCACGACAGTGCCCAACTCGAGCGCGTGCCGGCTGGCCAGCACGCCCCCCCAGCCATACGCGAGGGCGGTCGCGAGCGTCGCCGAGAGCACCAACAGCGTGGCGAAAATCCGTCCGTACAAGGCGGCCTTGACGTGCGTTGCAGACAACGCCTTGGTTTTCATCTCGAAGGCGCGCGCGTCCCGCGCCGGGTTCCCGAACAGCTTGCTCAGCAGAGCGCCCGACACCGTGAAGTGCTCCACCATGGCGCTTGCCATGACGGCCCCCGCGTCGAGCGCCTCGCGGGTGACTTGCCGAATTCTCCGGCCCCAGTATCGGGCCGGGAACAGGAATAGCGGCAGCAGAACCAGGACGAGCAGTGTGATGCGCCACGACAGCGTGAACAGGACGCCGAAAATCAGGCACACGGTCACCGCATTGCCCGCGACGTTGGAGAGCACATCGGAAAAGGCGCGGCGGGCGCCGCGGGCATCCGTGACCAGCCGATTGACCAGGGCCCCGGTCTGGGTGCGGGAGAAGAACGCCAGCGGCATTTTCTGCACATGCTCGAACAGCTTCGTGCGCAGCGAGGCGACGACCTCGGCGCCGACTCGCGCCGCCAGATACGTCCGGCCGAGACCGAGACCGGCATCGAGCACACCCAATCCGGCGATCAAGATCGCCAGACGGACGATGAGCGCCGGATCGCGCCTGAGGATCCCGTCGTTGATGATCGCCCGATAGATGAGCGGATAGGCCACCCCGATGGCGGAGCTGATGACCACGATCACGAAGAAGATGAGCAGCATGCGCGCGTGCGGTGCAGCGACTCGCGCCGTTCGCCGCAGGGTAGCCCACCGAATCGTCTGCTGCTGTGGGCTGGCAGCCGATCGCGACCCGCTCAGCGAGTCGGCGGCCACGGGGCTGCAATCGGTCTGGTCACCGGCGCGGACGGCCAGCGGCCGAGCGGCCCGCACAGCATGCGCGACAACACACCCGAGCAATGGGCGAAGCACACGCGCCTTGACGCCTGATCGAGCCCATCTGGCGGGTATTGCCCCTCAAGCGTCGTTCAGCACTTTGAGCGCGGCTTCGACCCTGTCCTCCGGCACCAGCAGCTGGACCCCGCCGATACCCCCTTGCATGCCGGTGCCGACGCCCACGACCACCCCCGGTATCCCCGCCCCTTGCAGTCTGATCCTGGCCAAGTCCGCCTCGACCTGGGTCGGAAACGTTCTGATCACATGCATCGGACCTAACCTCGAGCGTGACATGGACGAGTGCGCCGGGATCACCGCGTCGCCGACCCCACTATAACCGGCGCGACCTCGGTGTCAATTCTCGACTCTCGAGGCGCGGCCCTCGGGGCGGGCGCAGTATGCCCTCACAACCGCCCTGCACTCGCCCACCACGTGAGCCTCATCGCCGCAACGCATCCGGCCGCCTCGGCCCGCGTGAGGGGCGGCGAGAAGCCCGTTGCTCGAATGTCCAGAGCGCATGATGACACGCCTTGCTCGAGGATCGGACGAGAAGGCCGGCACATTCCCCGCCCGAGATATGCGCGCGAATCGGCTCGATGCGACATTGCGAGCCATCACTCGGGCCGTGCTGTTGCGAGTGCCGGCAGCGCACCCGGAGGCGGCCGGTCATGCTTCGTGGTTGATTTCGGCGAACGCAGAGTGATTGTGAATGGACTCGAAATTCTCGGCCGTGAGCCGATAGCGAGCGATGCGCTCCTCGCCGTTGAGGCGCACGGCGATGCCGCGAACCAGATCCTCCACGAATTTCGGGTTGTCGTAGGCGCGCTCGGTGACGTACTTCTCGTCCGGGCGTTTCAACAGCCCGTACAACTCGCACGAGGCTTCTTCCTCGGCGATGCGCACCAGTTCCTCGATGCTCATCGGCGCGTTCAGTTGCGCCTCGATCGTCACCTGCGAGCGCTGATTGTGGGCGCCATAGTCGGAGATTTCCTTTGAGCACGGGCACAGGCTCGTCACCGGCACGCATACCTGAAGCGTGACGCAGGTTCCGCCCTGCGGATCGTGCGCGGCGCGCAACATGACTTCGTAGTCGAGGACGCTCTTGACGCCCGAGACCGGGGCCGCCTTGCGGATGAAGTAGGTGAAGGCCACGGCGATCTCGCCACGATCGGCATCGAGCCGCATGAGCATGCGCTGCAGCAGCACGAGCAGCGCCGGCACGTCGAGCGCGGAGCGCTGCCCATCGATGATCTCGACGAAGCGAGACATGTGCGTGCCCTTGAGGTCCCCGGGGAGCCCGACCGACATCTCGAGCCGCGCCGCCACGGACTGCTCCCGCCCGTCGGCATCGCGTATCCGCAGCGGTGTCCTCAGCCCCTTCACACCGACCCGATCTATGCGGATGCCACGGTTATCCGCGCTGGACTGAAGATCGGCGAGATGCAATTGAGGGACGGAATTCATCGTGATCCTCGGGAATAGTCTGTCCTGGACAATTATACGTCTCTAGGCCACCATAAACCAGTTGATACCGGTTTTCAATGCATATGTCCAGGACACATTGACCTGATGACTTCACCTGAATTGGGCATCAGCACCGTGGAGCGGGAAACGGGGCTGTCGAAGGACACCTTACGAATGTGGGAACGGCGCTACGGATTTCCGCAACCGCTGCGCAATCGCCACGGGGAGCGCGTGTATCCACCGGAACAGGTGGGTAAGCTGCGCCTGATCAGCCGCCTGATCGACCGCGGACTGCGCCCCCGTGAGCTGGCGGGGGCGACGCTCGAGGAACTGATGGCGCGCGTGACGGCCACTGAAGGTGCGCCGGAGCCGCTCGGCGCAGCGGCCGACAACACCCTGCTGCTCGAGACGACCCTGGATCTACTCGCAGCCTATGATGCGGCCGGCCTGCAATCGCATCTGTCACGGACGCTGCAGCGGCTCGGACTGCTGCGCTTCATCCTCGAGTTCGTCGCCCCCATGAACGTGCAGGTGGGCGCGGCGTGGGCACGTGGTGCGCTCGCTGTCAGCCAGGAGCACCTCTACTGCGAGCAGATGCAACACCAGCTGCGCCAGGGCATCGGGACGATTTACCCCGGCGCACGCGCACCCAGCGTTCTGCTGACGACGCTGCCCGGAGAAGACCATCAGTTGGGCGTATTGATGGCCCACGCCTGCCTGGCGCTCGAAGGGGTACGCTGCGTCTCTCTCGGCATACGCACGCCCATCGGGGACATCGCCTCGGCAGCCCACCGGCACGGTGTCGAGGTCGTTGGACTGTCCTTCAGCAAAGCGTTCCGGCTGAAGACCGCACTCGCGATGCTGGGGGATCTCAGGGCGCAATTGCCGCCGTCAGTCGAGATCTGGGCGGGCGGGTCGCTCTGGGCCCGCCCGTCTCATCTGCCGGGCGAGATCCGATTCATCAGCCGCCTCGAACTCATCCCGCACGAAATCGCCGAGTTCTGCCGGCGACGCAGGACCGCGCCATCGAGCCCGGCTTGAGCCGGTATGTTCCGCCACTACGGGAACGTGTGGACCTGGGGGGCGCTGAGGGTACAACTTCGCTTCGAGCAGGTCGTGCAGGTAGGCCTCGCGGGCAGGGCGCTCGCGGGGATCGCCCTGGTTGAGCGCGCACACGCCGCGACCCGGCGCGCCGCCGGCTCGATCAGCCCTGAATCGCGGTCAGGATTGCCTGCAGAATGCGCGCCGGGCTCGGCGGACATCCCGGCACCGCCACATCCACGGGGATCACGTTCGCGACCCGTCCCAAGGCGGCCGGACACTCCCCGAGCATGCCGCCCGTACAGCCGCAGTCCCCCACTGCCACCACCAACTTCGGGTCCGGCGTCGCCGCATACACTCGCCGCAACGCCATCTCCATGTTCCTCACCACCGGGCCGGTGACCAGCAGCAGATCCGCATGCCGCGGACTGGCGACGAAGCGGATGTTGTGCCCTTCGAGATTGTAGTAGGGGTTGCCGAGCGCCTGGATCTCGAGCTCGCAGCCGTTGCACGAGCCGGCATCCACATGACGGATGCACAGCGCCCGGCCGAGCACCGCGGCGACTGTCGCGTCCAACGCGTGGCGCACACGCAGCAGTTCATCGGGTGCGGGCGCCGGCTCCGAGATCAACCCGATCGATGCGATCTTGCGCAACGCCTTCAGCATCTCTACAGATCCACGCCGCTGTAGGCCAGGTTGAACGATTTGTTGATCAGCGGAAAGTCCGCCACGATGTTGTCCATGATGGCGTGCTCGAGCGCCGGCCAGTTCTGCCAGGAGGGATCGTGCGGGTGACAGCGCCGGATCGCGCCCAACGGCCCGGCCTGCAGCGCAACGAGCACCGGTCCGCGCCACCCCTCGATGAGACCGACGCCGAGCGCGCCGTCCGGCGGCACGCCGACCGCCGCGGCGTGCGCGCCGCCCGGCAGTCTCGCGAGCAAGCCGATCAGCATGCGGCCAGACTCTTGCACCTCCTCGAACCGCACCGCCACCCGCGCTGCCACGTCCCCGCCGTGTTGCACGACTTTTGCGATACGCACCTCCGTGTACGGCGGCACCGGCAGATCCACACGCACATCGCGCGCCTGCCCGCTCGCCCGGCCCGCCAGTCCGAGCACACCGAGTCGGGCGGCCAGCTGCGGCGCGAGGCGCCCCGTGCCGGTGAAACGATCGCGCACGCCTTCGTGCTCGTCGTAAATGCGACGCAATTCCACGGTCTCGGCACACACCGCCCACACCGCATCGGCCAACGCGCAGGCTCCCCCGGCCGACAGATCAACCGCCACGCCGCCCGGGACGAGCACATCGAATAGATAGCGCTGGCCGAATGCGGCCGCCGTGGCACGCAGCAGATCCTCCTTGAGGCGGGAAAACTGCGTCAATCCGAATGCGAATCCCGCGTCATTTCCGAGCGCGCCGAGGTCCCCGAGATGATTCGCGAGCCGCTCGAGCTCCAGACACACGGCGCGAAGCCAGGCCGCGCGCGGCGGGAGCGCACAACCGGTCATGCCTTCCAACGCCTGGCAATAGGCCCAGGCATAGGCCACCGCCGAATCACCCGACACGCGCGCCGCGAGGCGGTGACCTTGCAAGATGGGCAGCTCGGTGAAGCGCTGCTCGAGGCCCTTGTGCGCGTAGCCGAAGCGCTCCTCGAGCTTCAGCACTTTCTCCCCGACCACGGAGAAGCGGAAATGCCCGGGCTCTATGATGCCCGCATGCACCGGCCCCACGGCAATCTCGTGAACCCCCTCCCCGTCCACCCGCACGAACTCGTAAGGCCGGTCGTGATCGAGCCAGGGCCGCGCATCCGGATCGCTCGAGCGGGCACCGAACAGATCGCGCGCGGCCCGCTGCATCCGCGCGGCGGCGGGGAAGATACTCTCCAGACCCGGGTAGAGGTGAGCGGCATCGACAGGCAAGACGAGCTCGGCGACCAACACACCCCGGTCCGTCAAATACGCAGCGTAGATGGCCCGCTCGCCCGCCGAGCCGCCGCTCGCCGCCGTGCAGCTCGCCCACAGCGCGAGCAGCACCCCGCCGCTCGCTGCGACATCCTGCGCCACCTGCAGCCACTCCTCGGGCCGCACGCCGAGGCCGCGCACCTGGGGCGCCCCCGCGAGGGGCTCGGCGCGATCCCACCAGCGCCTCAGGGGCATCGAGCGATCCTCGTGCAGCGCCTGTGGTCCGGCATGACTCTAGCCTCCAATCAGGTGAGCCGCGGCTCGATACCAATCGGCGAGGTAGTGCGGAATGTACAGCCCAAGCAGCAACACGATGGCAAGGTGCGCGAACACCGGCAGCAGCGCCGGCGCATGTGGCAGAGGACGCCCGGTGGTTTCACCGAACACCATGGGCTGCACTTTGGAGAAGATGGCCGCGAACGCCACGGCCAGCGCCGCGAGCAGAATCGGTGTTGCCCAGGGCTGGGCGCGCATGGCGGTCGTGAGGATCAGGAACTCGCTGGTGAACACCCCGAAGGGCGGCACCCCGAGGATGGCGAGCGAGCCGAGCATCAGTCCCCAGCCCACCGTGGGCGAGAGCGTGATCAGGCCACGGATACGATCCATCGCCTGGGTGCCCGCGTTCTGCGCGGCGTGCCCCGCGGTGAAGAAGATCGAGGATTTGGTGAGCGAGTGCACGGTCATGTGCAGGAGCGCGGCGAAGTTGGCGATGGGCCCGCCCATGCCGAACGCGAACGTCGCGATCCCCATGTGCTCGATCGATGAATATGCGAACAGGCGCTTGATGTCGCGCTGCCGCCACAGCAGCAGCGCCGCCACCACCACCGACACCAACCCGAACCCCATCAGCAATCGGGACGGGAGCTGCGAGTGCACCGAGCCCTCGACCAGCACCTTGCTGCGCACCACCGTGTAGAGGGCCACATTGAGCAGCAGCCCGGACAGCACGGCCGAGATCGGCGTGGGCCCTTCCGCGTGCGCATCCGGCAGCCAGCTGTGCAGCGGCACCAGCCCCACCTTGGTGCCGTAGCCGACCAGCAGGAACACGAAGGCGAGCGCGAGCACCGTCGGCTCGAGCTGCGATTTGACGGCGTCGAGATGCGTCCACAGCAGCGCCGTCACGCCCTGGGACCCGAGCACTTTTTCGGCCGCCACGTACAACAGGACGGTGCCGAAGAGAGCCTGCGCGATGCCGACGCCACAAAGAATGAAGTACTTCCAGCCCGCCTCGAGGCTCGCGGGCGTCCGATACAGGGTCACGAGCAGCACGGTCGAGAGCGTCGCCCCCTCCATCGCGACCCACATCAGTCCCATGTTGTTGGTCGTAAGCGCCAGCAGCATGGTGAACATGAACAGCTGGTACATGCTGTGGTAAAGCCGCAGTTTCCCCGGTGTCAGACGGCCGTGATCGAGCTCGATGCGCATGTAGGGGCGCGAGAACAGTGCCGTAGTCAGCCCGACGAACGCCGTCAGCGTCACCAGAAAGACATTGAACGGATCGATGAAGAACTGCTCGCGCCCGAGCAGCAGATCGCCGTGGCGGATCACCCGCACCGCCAGGCCGCAGGCGGCGAGCAACGTTGCGAGGCTGAAGGCCGCATTGACCTCGGGGGCGCGCCGGTGCGCGCCGCCAGCCCCGAGCAACGCGGCGCCCACGAGCGGCAGGATCAGTAACAGCAGCAGGGCCACGCTATTGGTGCTCCTTCAGGCTCTCCAGGTGGTGCAGATCGAGGCTGTCGAACCGCTCACGGATCTGAAAGAAGAACACCCCAAGCACCAGCACGGCCACCAGCACATCGAGGGCGATTCCCAGCTCCACGATCATGGGCATGCCGTAACTGGCGCTCATCGCGCCGAACAGCACGCCGTTCTCCATCGACAGAAACCCCATCACCTGCGACACGGCCTTGCGCCGCGTGATCATCATCAAGAAGGCGAGCAGCACCACGGCGAGTGCGATACCGATGGCGCTGCGGGTTGCCGTGCTGGCGAGCCGCGTGATCGGCTGCGCCAGTGAGAAGGCGAACACCACGATCACGAGCCCCACGAGCATGATGCCCGAGACGTTGAGCAGCGGCTCGGTGTCCCGATGCACCTGCAGACGACGGATGAGCCGGTGCAGCAGCCACGGCAGCAACATCACCTTGAGTGCGAGAGTCAGCGCGGCCGAGACGTACAGATGGTCCTCACCGGTCCGCCAGGCGAGCAACAGGGTCGTCGCGGCGAGCACCGCGCCCTGCACCGCGTATAGATTGACCAGCGCCACCACCCGCCGCTGCGACAACATGGCGAAGGACAACAGCAACAGCAGCGCCGCGCAGCTGTCGAGCAGCTGCTGATACAGGGGCAGGTGGGTCATCACGCTCATGCCTTCAGCAGCACGTGCACCAGCAGACCGAGTACCGCGAACAGGAACGCCGTGGCGAGGAACTCCGGTATCCGCATGACCCGCATCTTGGCCGACACGGTCTCGATCAACGCCAAAGCCGCGCCCGCCACCGCGAGCTTGATCGCAAGGGCGGGGATCGCCACGGCGAGGCCCATCGGGCCGATGTGCGCCCTCGCCACCCCCCAGGGAAGGAACAGCGCGAAGCCGATGCAGGCGTAGTTGAACAGCTTCAGTTGAGCGGCCCACTCCATCAGCGCCAGGTGCCGCGCCGAGTACTCGAGCAGCATGGCCTCGTGGATCATGGTGAGCTCGAGGTGGGTGGCGGGATTGTCGACGGGAATGCGGGCATTCTCCGCCAGCAGCACCAGGATGAAAGCCACCGCGCTGAAGGCGAGGCCGGGGGAGAGCCCGAGGTGCCCGGATGCCAGATGATCGGTGATCACCGGGAGCGCGGTGCTCGAGGAGATCTGCGAGGCGACGAAGATCACCATCAACAGCGCCGGCTCGGCCAGAAAGCCGACCATCATCTCGCGACGCGCGCCGAGTGTGCCGAACGCGGTGCCGACATCCATCGCCGCCAGCGTCATGAACATGCGCGCCGCGGCGAACAGACCGACCAACGCGATCGCGTCGGCCGAGCCGACCAGCGGCAGCCGCGTGCTCATCGAGGGAATGATGGCCGCGGCCACCACCATCGTGCCAAAGACCACGTACGGGGCGATCCGGAACAGCGGCGAGGCGCTCGCGGCGATCACCGCCTCCTTGTGAAACAGCTTGTGCAGGTTCCGGTAAGGCAGCCACAAGCTCGGTGCCCGCCGATTCTGCAGCCAGGCGCGGCATTGATTCAGCCAGCCGAGAAAGGCCGGGGCGGCCGCAACCGCCACCACGACCTCGAGCACCTGCGTGATCCAGTCGATCGCGTTCATCTGATCAGCGCCACCGCCAGCAACACCAGCAGCGTCAGGAAACTGTACAGCAGGTACACCGAGATGCGCCCCTGCTGCAAGCGAGCGGCGGTGTTGGCCAGCCCCTCGACGGCGCCGGAAATCGGCTCATACATCAACCGCCAGATCCGCTCCCGAACCACCACGCGGTAACGGGGTGCGCGATCGGTCGGCTCCGGAAGCTCGCGCTCGATCTGAAAAAACGGCTGGAACAGATGGCGGATCGGCTGGCCGAAGCCCTCCGCGGTATCCTGCATGCGCGCCGTGAGGTTGCCCGCGCCGCAATCCCAAGCGGGCCCGCGCCGTTCGCGCTGGCGGTAGGCCAGGCGCACGGCCAAGACGGTCATGAGCACCACGGCCAAGGTCGCCGTCAGAAAGACCAGCGGCGCATAGGAAACGGACCGCTCGGGCACCGGCGCAAGCAGCCACCAGTGGGAGGAGGACTGCGGCACGACCGCCCCGACCAGCTGTTGCGTCACCGCCCCGAGCGCCCGGATCACCTGCAGCGGGAACAGGCCGAGCGCCACGCAACCGAGTGCCAGCCAGGTCAGCCCGATCCGCTCGAGCCAGCCGCAGTCCTGCGCGCGGGCGAGGGCCGCTTCGCGCGGCTGGCCGAGAAAGATCACCCCGTAGAATTTCACCATGACGTAGCCGGCCAGGGCGGCCCCGAGCACGACCAGAGCCATGGCCATGGGGATCAAGAGATTCACGAACGCGTGCGGCAGGTGCCCGGTGAACAGAAACGACTGCAGCAGCAGCCACTCCGACACGAAGCCGTTCAGCGGCGGCAGTCCCGCGATCGCGAGCGTCCCGATGAGCGTCAACCATGCCACCCAGGGCATGCGGTGAATCAGTCCCCCCAGGCGTCCAAGGTTGCGCTCGCCGGTGGCGTGCAGCACGGAGCCGGTGCCGAGGAACAGCAGGCTCTTCATGAACGCGTGGTTGAGGCAATGATAGAGCGTGGCGAGCAGCGCAAGCGCCGCGAACACCTTGAGCCCCGAGCCGGCAAAGACGATCGTCAGCCCGATGCCGGTGAACACCATACCGATGTTCTCGACGGACGAGTACGCGAGCAGGCGCTTCATGTCCGTCTGCACGGCCGCGAACAGCACCCCGTAGACGATCGTGAACAGTCCGAGGATCAGCGGCGCCAGTCCCCACCACCACACCGGCCGGCCCAGCAGGTCGAGCCCTACCCGCAGCATGCCGTAGACGGCCGTCTTCAGCATGACGCCGCTCATGAGCGCCGAGACCGGTGACGGCGCCGCCGGGTGTGCTTCGGGCAACCAGACGTGCAGCGGCACCAGTCCCGCCTTGGCGCCGAAGCCGAGGAGCGCCAGCGCGAACGCCACCGTCGCCCAACCGAGCGAGAGGTGCGCCGAGCGCATGGCGTGGAAGGTGAAGTGCCAGCTCCCCCCCTGCAGCACGCCGAAGCACAGCAGCAGGCAGATCGCGCCCACGTGCGCCATCAGCAGATAGATGAAGCCGGCGCGCCGAATCTCCGCAATGCGGTGCTGAGTGGTGACGAGAAAGTAGGAGGCAAGCGCCATCACCTCCCAGGCCACCAGAAAGCTGTACGCATCGTCCGCGATGAGCACCAGCCCCATGGCCGCCAGGAACAGGTGGTACTGCAGGCACAACAGTCCGGGGGCCGTTCCCTCCCCGACCCGGAAGTATCCCCCGGCGAACAGCGAAATGCCGAACGAGGAGGCGCCGAGCAGCAGCAGAAAGATGCTCGAGAGAGGATCGAGCCGCAGGTGCATCGGCAGGTTGGGCAGACCGATCGGCAGGATGAGCCGCTCGATGCCGCCCCCGAGCAGGCTCGCCCCGGCGAGCAGCGCGAGCGCAAGCCCGAGCAGCGCCCCGAGCGGAAACAGGAGCCGTCCGGCCAGAACCACACTGCGTGGGCGCACGAGCCCGGCCAGGCCGATCACCGTCCAGCCCAGCAGGAGTCCGACACAGCCGATGAGGAGCATGGGGAATGGAGCGGCCACGGGATGCACCAAGCGGTGCATCATATTATCATCGACTGATACTCCACTGTGAACAGGGTTCTCACCATGCCGCCCGAAACGCGCACCGCTCGCCTGACCATCCTCATCGATCCACGCAAGAAGGCGGTCTTCGAGCGCCTGTGCGTGGAGGAGGACGCGACCCCCTCGCAGGTCGTACGGCGGTTGATCCGCGGCTATATAGAGGAGAAGCAGGGCCGTCCGTGGCGGCCCGAGGCGCCGCCACCGCCTCGGCGCACGCGCAGCTCGACGCGGGGATCGCAGTGATCTGAGCGTGCGGGACCGCCTGGCGGGCGGAGCTGGCCCGCGAGCCCTTCGACCCGGCGACGGGCTGGAGCGTGCGGCACGAGCCGGCGCCGAAGTGCCCGGCGCAAGAGCGGGGCGCGGCGCCCTGCCCCAAAGAGGGTGCCGCTCGGCATTCAGTGGCATCATGACCGTTTCGGCGGGCAGGTACGATGATCGGGATGACTGATGAGCGCGACGCTTTCAGGCCAGAGCGACACCAGTGGTACAGATGCCGCGGCTCCTCGGGTCGCGCAGCAAGACCTCCCGTGGCGCGAGGCGGCGGGAGGCGGCTTCTGAGTTCGGCAAACGCCGCATGTGCCGCCGACACCGAGCCGGTCACGGCGCCGCCCTGGAATGCGAGAGGTGAATCCCATCGTGTCAGTACCCGCCGCGGGCGTTGAAGCGCCGCTCGAGCCGCAAGCGGCGGGCTATTCCGCGCTCGTCCGTTTCATGGCGGTCGCGGGCGGGGGCCTCGAGCGCTCGCGATGGGAGCGCGCGGCGTACGCGGCCGGCCTGCGCAGCGAGTCGGGAAATTTACTGACGCCGGCACAGATCGCCAGGCTCATGGACGCCGGGCTGGCGTGCGGCCATATCACGCAGGGGCGAGATGGGCTCCAGTGCGCCCCGGCGCACGCGTTCGCCGCGTTCCGGGCTGTGGCGCTCGGGACAAGCGGCTTGCGGGAATGGCAATCGGCGGTGATCGCCCTGTTCGACGGTCGGCGCGAAGCGCTTGCCGTTCGCGCGCCGAGTTTCGAGCGCTTGATCGCGATCACGCGCTTTGCGCTGTGCGGCGGGTTGCACGCGCAGAACCGGCACGAGCTGCTGGCGCGAAACCGGCCGCTCGATCCGGCTGCGGTGTATTTCGCCGCGTTTGGCGAGCCGTTCGACGCGCGGGTCGCGCAGCTGATTCCAGCCGAGCACCGGACGGCGGTGGCGGAAGGCGTTTTGCCGCAGCTGCTGAGCAGGCCGAACACCTCGGCGCCGGCGGCGGTGGCCTGGGCGCTCGCGCTCATCGGGCAGGAGGATGCGGCGCGCCAATCGAGCGCGCTGAAATATGACCTGTGCGAGCACCTGTTGTGGCAGGGACGCGCGCAGGAAATCGGCGCGCTCCTCGGCGCGGACAACGGTGCGCGCGCCGTGGCCCTCCAGGGCGCAGCCGCCGCGCTCGGCGCCGATCCGCGCCGCGCCATCGAGTTGTACGCCCAGGCCGAGCGAGTGCGGGTCGATGAGGCCCGCGCCCGCACCGGCGGCCGCCGTCTGCGGGGCGCCAAGCTCATCATCCCGCCACTGCCCGTATCGCTCGCATTTCTGCGCATCGCGGCGCTCGTGATCATCGACGAGCCGCAAACCGTCGACGCCGCGCAGCTGCTGTGTCTGAAGGCGACCCGCGCGGCCGAGGGCCCGAGCATTTGGAATTTCATCCGCGAAGCCATCCGCGCGCGCAGTCACAACAGTCATACCTCCGGACACCTGCCGTTCACCGACTCCGACGCCATGGCGAACCTGTGCCTGCTCGTGGCGGCCTCCTGGGCGAGAATTCCACTCGATGAGGCGCGACGGCAACAGGCGGCGGCGGACCTGGAGCGGTTCGGGACGGCCGGCTATCCGCGCGCCGCAATCGAAATCGATGCGGCGCTCGCGATGGAGCGAGGACGGCGTGCCGCTGCAGCGGGCATTGACGACCCGTATGGCGGCCGATCCGAAGGCAGCGCGCTGAGCGCGGCGCAACGCGGGACGCTGGCGGCATCCTTCGCCGACGAAGCGCCCTGGGAGCGCGCCATCGAAGCGCTGGGAATGCTCGTGGGAGAGCCTCAAAACGGCGCGAGCCGCGCGACAGACACGCGCGTCATCTGGGTGATCGACGCCCCGCCCGCAGGTATCGTGCGCGTGGAAGCGCGTGAGCAGAAGCGCGGGGCGCGCGGGTGGAGCGGCGGGAGGTCGTTGAGCTCGGCAAGCCTCGCCCGCGGCCCGCTATCCGCCCAGGATGAGCGAGTATTCGAGGCGCTGCGACACGGGTGGAACCAATTCGATCCGTTCGGCGCTCGCGTGCCGCAAGCGTTGGCCGCGCTCGTCGGCCACCCGCTCGTCTTCTTCGCCGAGGACCTGACCACCCCGGCGCTCCTCAGGGCGGCCATGCCGGAGCTGCTGGTGGAAAACCTCGCCGAGGGTGGCGTGCGGCTGCGCCTGCCGGACGATCTCTATGACGCGATCGAGCATTGCACCCGCCTGCAGATCGAGCCCACGCCGCCCGAGCGCCTGGTGCTGCTGCGGGATGGACCGCACCAGGCGCGCGTGCTCAAAATCACGCCAACACATTGCCGCATCGCGCAGCTGATCGGGCCGGGCTTGGGATTCCCAGCCGAGGGCGTGGAGGCGCTCAGTCGCACGCTCGCAAGCGTGACGCGCCACTTCGAGGTTCACACCGACATCGAGACGGCCGTCGAGGAGGCCCCCGCCGACCCGACGATCTGCGCGGCGCTCACGCCGGCAGGGCTGGGACTGCGGGTCCGATTCCTGGTTCGGCCGCTCGGGGCGCGCGGTCCGTGCTGCACGCCTGGAACAGGACGGCTGCGCATCGCCGCCGAGATCGACGGTGAGCGGCGCGCCGCGCTGCGCGACCTGAGGGACGAGCGCCGGCGGCTCGCGCGCGTGCTCGAGCCGTTGGGCCTGACGCAGACCGACGCCGCAGTCACCGAATGGAGTCTCGAGGACCCTGAATCGTGCCTCGAACTCGTGGAGCGGCTGCAATCGCTCGGCGATGCGGTGCGAGTCGAGTGGCCGGCCGGCAAGCCCATTCGGGTCACCCGCACATTCGGTCTGGCGGACCTGCGCCTCAGTCTGGCCAGCGACCGGGATTGGTTCGCCGTGTCCGGGGGTCTGAGGCTCGATGACGGCGCGGTGATGCAGATGCGCGCTCTGATCGAGCTGGCTCGCGCGAGCGGCGGACGCTACCTGCCGCTCGGGGAGGCGGGATTCCTCGCCCTGAGCGAGGATCTGCGGCGCCGGCTCGATGAACTCGATGGCCTCGGGGAACTCGAGGGAGACGCGCTCAGATTTCCGGCCCTCGCCCTTGCCGCCGTCGACGATACCCTCGCGGGGCTCGGACTTGAATCCTGGCCCGAATGGGCGGCACGGCTCAAAGCATTGCAGGAAGCGCAGACGCTCGAGTTCGAACCGCCCTCGACCCTGCAGGCGCAACTGCGCCCATACCAGCTCGATGGCTTTCGCTGGCTGGCGCGCCTCGCCCACTGCGGCGCCGGGGCCTGTCTTGCCGATGACATGGGGCTCGGCAAGACGGTGCAGACCCTTGCGCTCCTGCTGCATCGCGCGCGCGGGGGCGCCGCACTGGTGCTCGCGCCCACCTCGGTCTGCCCCAACTGGACCGATGAGCTGCGCCGCTTTGCTCCGACGCTCAACGCACAGACGCTCGGTGACACCGACCGCTCGCAGCGGATCGCCGCGGCCGGGGATTTCGATGTTCTCATCTGCTCGTACGGATTGCTGCCCCAGGTGCTGGAGGACCTGAAGGCGCGCACGTGGAACACCCTGGTGCTGGACGAGGCCCAGGCGGTCAAGAACGTCGCGACCCGACGCGCGCAGGCGGTTCTCGAGCTCGATGCGCGCTTTCGGGTCGCCACCACGGGCACCCCGGTCGAGAACCGCCTGGATGAGCTGTGGATGCTGTTTCGGTTCCTCAACCCCGGGCTTCTCGGGTCGCGCGAGCGTTTCAACGCACGGTTCGCGCTGCCGATCGAGCGCCGCTCGGACGCAAGGGCCCGGGGCCGGCTGCAAAGGCTGATCGCACCGTTCATCCTGCGGCGGACCAAGGCGGCGGTGTTGAGTGAGCTGCCGGCGCGCACCGAGATCGTGCTCACCGTGGAACCCGCGCCAGCGGAGCGCGCCTTTCATGAAGGCCTGCGCCAGAGCGCGCTCGCGGCGATCGGGGATGAGAGCTTGAGCCCCGGGCGGCGCCGCTTCCGGGTGCTCACCGAGCTGATGCGGCTGCGCCGCGCCTGTTGCGATCCCCGGCTCGTCGCGCCCGAGGCCGCCGCGCCGGGCTGCAAGCTCGAGGCCTTCACGAATGTTGCGCAGGAGCTCGTCGCCAACCGCCACAAGACGCTGGTGTTCAGCCAATTCGTCGATTTCCTCAAGCTCGCGCGCGCGTCCCTCGATACCCTCGGATCGAGCTATCAATACCTCGACGGCGGCACGCCGGCGGACGAGCGCGCCCGCGCCGTGCGGGCGTTTCAGGCCGGGGAAGGCGAGTTTTTCCTGATCAGCCTGCGTGCCGGCGGCTTTGGCCTCAACCTCACGGCCGCCGACTATGTCATCATCTGCGATCCGTGGTGGAACCCCGCCGTGGAAGAGCAGGCCGTCAGCCGCGCCCACCGCATGGGCCAACAGCGGCCCGTGACCGTCTATCGGCTGGTGGTTCGCGATTCGATCGAGGAGCGGATCATGGACCTGCATCGGGACAAGCGCGCCCTCGTCGAGGGGCTGTTCAGCGGCGAGGACTTCGGTCAGTCCCTCTCGATCGAGGAGCTCACGGGTCTGTTGCGGGACGAGGAGTGAGCCGCACGGCCCCAGGGCGGCCGCTCGCTCGCGTGCAGCGCAATCCTCCCTCCATCAAATCCGCCGCAAGACGAGCGTGGCATTGGCCCCGCCAAAGCCAAAACTGTTGCTCATTACGGTCCGCAACTGTCCGTCGCGCGTCTCGCGCAGGATCGGAAACCGCTGCGCCGCGCCATCCAGCCTCTCGATGTTCGCCGACCCGGCGAGAAACCCGCCCTGCATCATCAACAGACAGTAGATCGCCTCGTGTACACCCGCCGCGCCGAGCGAATGCCCCGACAGCGGCTTGGTAGATGACAGCGGCGGCACCTGCGCGCCGAAGACCTCGCTCAGCGCGTGGAGCTCGATGATGTCCCCGACCTGGGTCGAGGTTCCATGGGTATTGACGTAGTCGATCGGCTCCGCGACGGTACCCAGCGCCTGGCGCATGCATCGGACCGCCCCTTCCCCGGAGGGCGCCACCATGTCTGCCCCGTCGGACGTGGCGCCATACCCGGCAATCTCCGCGTAGATCGGCGCCCCTCGCGAGCGCGCGTGCTCCAGCGCTTCGAGCACGAGGATGCCGGCACCACCGGCGATCACGAAGCCGTCCCGGTCCGCATCGTAGGTCCGGGATGCCCGCTCGGGCGTATCGTTGTACGCTGAGGAGAGCGCACCCATCGCATCGAATAGTGTGGCGAGCGTCCAATGCACCTCCTCGCCGCCGCCCGCGAAAATGACATCCTGTTTGCCGAGCTCGATCTGCTCCATGCCGACGCCGATGCAGTGCGCGCTGGTGGCGCAAGCCGAACTTACCGAATAGCTGAGCCCCTTGATCCGGTACGAGGTCCCAAGACAGGCCGCGAGGGTGCTGCACATGGCACGCGGCACCCGGTAGGGCCCAACCCGGCGAATGCCACGGCTGCGCAGCACGTCCGCAGCCTCGACCTGGTTCGCCGAGGAGCCGCCTCCGGAGCCCACGACCAGTCCCGTACGCGGATGGGAAACCAAATCCTCGGTCAGGCCGCTGTCGGCGATCGCACGGGCCATCGCCACGTGCCCATACGCGGCAGCGTCTCCCATGAAACGCCGGTCCTTGCGATCGATGAGCCCATCGAGATCGATCTGCGGAACACCGGCGATCCGGCTGCGCAGGCCAAACGTCCCGAATTGCCGCTCGGAGCGGATGCCCGACCGGGAATGGATGAGCGACTCCGTCACCGTCGCAGCATCGTTCCCGAGACACGAGACGATGCCGATACCCGTCACAACGACCCGCTTCATGGTCGGCTGGCCCTCAAAAGCCGTCGGTCGAGGCAAAGAGCCCGACCCGCAGCCCGCCCGCGGTATAGATCCGGCGGCCATCCACGCACACCTCTCCGTCGGCCAGGCCGAGCACCAGACCGCGCACGAGCACCCGTTTAATGTTCACCTGGTAGGTGACCTGCCGGGCCCCCGGCAGCACCTGTCCCGTGAAGCGCACTTCATCCACGCCGAGCGCCCGTCCCCGGCCATTATGGCCGCGCCACGCGAGGTAAAAACCGAGAAGCTGCCACAGCGCATCGAGGCCAAGGCACCCCGGCATGACGGGGTCGCCCGGGAAGTGGCATTGGAAGAACCACAGATCGGGCCGAATGTCGAGCTCGGCGCGGATCTCGCCGTTGCCGTGGGCGCCACCTTCCGCCGCGACATGCGTTATCCGGTCGAGCATCAGCATCGCTCCGGTAGGTAGTTGGGTGCCGGAGTTCTCGAACGCGATTCCGCGATCGAGCTCGGACAGACGATCGAACCTCTGGCGCACCGTATTCACCACTGCTCCTAATGACGCGAAGAACCGCTGATCACACATCAGCCGGACCCATCGGTCCTTGATGCGCGTCAAGTCACAAGGTCATTCGGTGCGCCCCCGGAGCACCCCCGCCCCGAGCGGCTCGCGGCCAGCGCCATCGCATCCTCGATCACCGCAACCGGATACCCCATCTTCCCCTACATTCGCAGCGCATTGCCCTCGGCACAGGGTCCCGGCCGCAATCGAAACTCAAAGAATCCCGCGACCTCCGGATTCGCCGTGAAATGACACATCCCGAACCGCTCCGGCAGCAGGCTCTGAGGCTCCACATCGTGTGTCGTTGCCAGCACCCGGGAGCCCCGGCTCAGCGCGCCGAGCACCGCCTTGGCGGCCGCGATGCGCTCGGTGGTGTTTGTTCCGCGTTACTGTTGACCACCACTCGCAGGGTACTCAGTTATGAATGAGTTGGGCACTATGCCGCTCGAGACGGGCAAGAAGGCCGCCTTCGAGCGCCTGCGCGCGAAGGAGCAGGCAACCTCGCCGCAGGTCGGCGGCGCTTGATCCGGGGCTCCGCAGAGGAGAAGCAGGCCCGTCCGTGCCAACCCGAGAAGGAACCGCGGGCGCTCCGAGGCGCGCGCCGTCCGAAGCGCCCCCCCTGATCCACGCGCGTACAGCGCACCGCTCCAACGGTTGGGCGGCCGCTTGCCGGGTCGACCCTCAATCCGAGCTACACCGGCGCGCCGGCCGAAGCTCGATAATGGCCTCGCGTGAGCAGCCGCTGCACCAGCGGCGAGGGGCTGTGGCGGAACGCGGTGATGGCATAGAAGTGCTCGAACACCCCGGGAATCGCGCAGTAGCGCTGCAGCCGGCCCTCGCGCAACTCGTCCTGGACGACCACCTCGGGCAGTACCGCGACCGCGCCGGAATCTCGCGCCAGCAGACGCAGCATCGCCATGTCGTCGACCTCGGCGGCGACCTCGACCGTGACGCGCCTGCGCTCGCACCACAAGTCGAAATGGGTGCGCACGTCACTGCTCGGTCCGGGCAGCACCAGCGGCAGGCCGGTCAGATCATCGGGCAGACGCAAGCGCCGCCGCCCGAGGCGCGGCGGTCCGATCAGACACACCGACTGGCGCGAGAGCGGCATGCACCGCCACGGCCGCTCGGCCTCGGCCACGACCGGACGGTTCGAGAGCAGCAGATCGAGGTTGTGCACGCGCAGCTGCTCGAGCAACTCCGCGAGACTGCCCGACTGCAGCGTCAGGCGGATCTCCGGACGGCCAAACACGGGGCGCAGCAGATTTTCCGTGAAGTTGCGCGATAGCGTGGCCACCACCCCGACGCGCAGGTGCTGCTGGCGCTGCCCGAGTCCACCGCGCACCGTCGCCATCAGCTCCTGGCCGAGCCCGAAGATGCTGTCGGCGTAATCGAGCACCACGGCACCGAACTCCGTCAGGTGCAGCGAACGGCCGGAACGCTCGAACAGCGGCTGGCCGAGATACGTCTCGAGCTGGCGAATCTGCGCCGACAGTGCCGATTGCGACACACGCAGCTGCTCGGCGGCCTGCGTGAGATGCCCGCGCTGAGCGACGCTCCAGAAATACAGCAGGTGACGGAAGTTAAGGTTTCGCATGTTCTGTTTCATGGAACGATTCCTTCTGTTTCTTCTATTTTACAGCTCGACGTCCCGCGCCGATACTGGGCCGCATCGCCAGCACCCACGGAGTACGCATGCCGCATCACCTGCACTGGAGCGCCTGGCTCGTCCCGTTGCTGTACCTGCTCGGCGCGGCCGGCGCGGCGCTGCGCCGCCGTTCGGTCTGGTCGGCGCTCGGGTGCGCCTCGCTCGGGGCGCTCGGCGCGGCGCTTGCCGGCGATGCGAGCCACCTGGCGCCGGGCCGTGTCATCGGCCCGCACAACGCCCCGGCCGCCGCGGTCATGACCCTGATCGCGTTTCTCGGCTGGGTGATCGCCCGTTATTCGCGCGGCAACCTCACCGGCGAGGCCGCCGAGCAGCGTTTCGTCTGTGCGCTGCTGCTGACGCTCGCCGGCCTCAGCGCAGTGGTTGCGGCCGGCAACTTCGCGGTACTGGTGCTGGCCTGGGCCGCCAGCAGCGCCGCGCTGCATCCGCTGCTGAGGCACTATCGCGAGCGACCGGGAGCGCGCATCGCCGCGCGCAAGAAATTCCTCGCCAGCCGCCTCGCCGAGGTCTGCCTGCTCGGCGCGGCGCTGCTGCTCTATCGGCGCTGGCATACGCTCGAACTGACGCGCCTGGCGCAGCTGACCAGCGCGCACGGCGCCGCGGGCGCCGACCTGCAGTGCGCCGCGCTGCTGATCGCGGCAGCCGTGCTGTTGAAATCCGCTCAGCTGCCGCTGCATGGCTGGCTGGTGCAGGTGATGGAGGCGCCGACCAGCGTCTCGGCTCTGATGCACGCCGGCGTCGTCAACCTCGGCGGCTACGTGCTGATCCGCCTCGCACCGCTGATCAGTGCATCGCTCCCCGCCCAGGCGCTGCTGGTGATCGTCGGCGGCACGACCGCGCTGCTCGCCGGACTGACCCTGATGACCTGCCCGGCGCGCAAGGGACGGCTTGCCTGGTCCACCTGCTCGCAGATGGGCCTCATGGCGACCGAATGCGGCCTCGGGCTGTACGCTCTGGCGCTGCTGCACCTGCTCGGGCATGCGCTCTACAAGGCGCACGCGTTCCTCTGCTCCGGGGAGGCGGTGCGCGAGAGCGCCGCGGAGCGCATGCAGCCGCAGCCCGGTGCGCGCCCGCGAGTCGCACCCCTGTTGGGGCTTGCAGTCACAGCCGGCCTCGTCACAGCCTCTGCGCAGCTGTGGCACGATGTGCTGCACGCCCCCGCGCTCCCCTGGATCGCACTGCTGCTGTGCACATTCGGCGTCGCGACGCTCCTGTGGGAAGCTGCGCCGGATCGGCTCACTCGGGCCCGCAACCTTCTGGCGGCCGCGCTTGCCGTGCAGTTGTATCTGCTCTGGCACGTGGCGATGAGCCGCGGCCTTGCCGTCGCCTCGGCACGGCCCGCACCGGCACTCGCGCTGTACGGCGCGCTCTGTCTGCTCGGGCTGTACTGGGCGCAGGCGCACGCCTGGCGCGCCGGCCCCGTGGCACATCGCTCGCGCCTGTACGCCTGGGCGGCGGCCGGGTACTTTCTCGACGAGCCGGTCACGCGGCTGGTCAGCTCGCAATGGCCCTGGCGCGGCGTGCGCGGCGCGCACGGACGCCTCGGCCAGTGGCTGGCCCAACGCGAGGGCGGGGCGGCTTGAGCGACGCAAACACAGCGGCCGCGTGCCGAAGCACCCCGGATCTGCGCCGCGCGGCGCTCGAGGCGGCCTGCCGCACCGTGGCGCCCGCCTGGCCGATCGATCGGCAGGTTGCGGTCAGCCCCTACTGGGGATATCGGGCACTGCGCTTCGGTGTGGCGGCCGAGCGGCTGCGGCGCCTGTGCGGCGCGCCCCTGACACTGGCGCGCGATGAGTATCTGCGTGCCTGGCGGCAAGGACAGATCCAGCCGGCCCACCTCGAGCAGGCCCTGCGCGAACAGTCCACCGTGCCGAGCGCGCAGGCCGCGGTGCGAGCCCTCGAGCAACCCGCCGGCGCCGCGCGCGGGCTGCCGCTGCTCAGCGACCAGCTCGACTGCGACCCTCGCCGCGGCGGTGACGTGCCCTGGCGAGTGCGCATCACGCAGCAGATCAGCGAGTTCTGCGCCGCCTACTTCGATCGGCAGCAGGCCGACTGGCGGGCGCAGCGCCTGCCCGGACTGTTCGCGGGCTGGCGCGCGGCGCTGCTCGAGGATCGGCGCTTCAAGCCGCTGCATCCCCGTGCCACGCAGCTGCCCGGGACGGCCGACGCGGCACTCGACTGGGCGCTCGATCGACTGGCAATGCGCGAGACGCAGCTGCGCGATCTGCTCGAGGTCATTGTCCAGCGCATCGGGGGCTGGGCCGCCTGGTGCGCCTTTCTGCGCTGGGAAGCAACGCTCGCCGGCGCCGATGACGGGCACCTGCCGCAATTGCTGGTGATCCGCCTGGCCTGGGAGGCGCTGCTGCATGACGGGCGGCACGATGAGCATTCGGCGTGGCGAGACTGGCTCGCGCAGTGGAACGCGCCGGCCGACAGCGAGCTGCGCGGATCGCTCGCCATCGACCTGCTCTGGCAGCGCGCGCATGAGCTCGCCTACCAGGAGCGTCTGTTCGCCGCGCTGAGCGCCCCTGGCGGCGCGGACTCGACTGCACCACCGGCACCGCCGCACGCGCAGCTGGTCTTCTGCATCGATGTGCGCTCCGAGCGAATGCGCCGCGCCCTCGAGCAGGCCGATGGCGGCGTGCGCACGTACGGCTTCGCCGGCTTCTTCGGACTACCGCTGCGCTACACGCCGCTCGGCACCTCCCTCGAGCGACCCCAGCTGCCGGCGCTGCTCGCTCCGACACTCACCGCGTTCGAGACGAGCGGCAACGCCGCCGAGGACGAGCGCCTGGCCGAGCAGCGCCAGCGGACATTGCGGCGGCGCGCGAGTCTGCAGCCCTTCGCGCGCATGCCCACCGGCGCGTTCAGCACGGTGGAAATCCTCGGTCTCGCCTATCTGCCGAAGCTGCTCGCCCGGGCATTCGGGCGGGCGCCGGAGAACCCCACGCGCACAGGGCTCGCGCGCGCCGTGCATGCCTCGCTGCGGCCGCACCTCAGCGGTAGCGGCCCCGAAGCGCTCGGCGAACAGGCGCAGCTCGCGGCGCGGATCCTGAGCGCCATGGCGCTCGAGCGGCCCTTGGCCCGCCTGCTCGTGCTCATCGGGCACGGTGCGCGCACCACCAACAATCCGCAGGCCGCAGCGCTCGCCTGCGGCGCCTGCGGCGGCCACAGCGGCGATGTCAACGCACGGATCCTCGCCGACCTGTTGAACGATTCGGCCGTACGGCACGCGCTCGCCGAACTCGGCGTGGATATTCCCGAGCACACCGTGGTCATCGCCGGACTGCACGACACCGTGACGGACAGCGTCGAGCTGTTCGATCCGCAGCACCTCCCGCCGAGCCATGCGGCCGATCTGGAGCGACTGCGCGCGATCCTGGGGCGCGCCGGGGCTCAGGTGCGCCGCGAGCGCGCCGCCGCTCTCGGTCTGGCACACCTCGCCGGACATGAGGCGGCCTTGCTGCGCCGCCTGCGGCGGCGCACGCGGGACTGGGCCGAAGTGCGGCCCGAGTGGGGGCTCGCCGGCAACGCCGCGTTCATCCTCGCGCCGCGCGAACGGACGCGCGGCATCGACCTCGAGGGGCGGGTCTTCCTGCACGAGTACCGCTGGCAGCAGGACACGGACGGCGCCGTGCTCGAGCAGGTGCTCGCCGGCCCGCTGATCGTGGCGCACTGGATCAACCTGCAGTACTTCGGCTCGACCGTCGATCCGGAGCGCTTCGGCAGCGGCAACAAGCTGCTGCACAACGTGATCGGTGGGCACATCGGGGTGCTGGAGGGACACAGCGGCGATCTGCGCATCGGACTGGCCCGCCAGTCCGTGCATGACGGCAGCGCTTGGCGCCACGCCCCACTGCGCCTGACGGTGTTGATCGATGCCCCGCGCGAGCGGATCGAACGGACCTTGCGGCGCCAGCCCGAGGTGTTGCAGTTGATCGAAAACGAGTGGCTGTATGTGTACTGTATGCACGCGCAGAGTCTCGAGCGCCTGCACCGCGTGAGCCGCGCTGAACGCACCCCATCGCCGGGCGAGGCTGTGGAATCCTGCGGAGTGCAGGCATGAGGGGCGCCTGTGCACCGACGACACGCCCGCCCGATGCGCGCTCGGAGCTGGCGCGCGCCGCACTCGCGGCACTGGAATCCGAAGCGATCTACATCCTGCGCGAGGCGCTCGCCGAGGCGCGCAATCCCGTGCTGCTGTTCTCCGGCGGCAAGGACTCGACGGTACTCGCCCATCTGGCCTGCCGCGCGTTTCATCCCGCCCGCCCGCCAGTGCCGCTGCTGCACATCGACTCGAGCTGGGAGTTCCGCGAACTGCTGCAGTTCCGTGATCGCTTCGCGCGCCGGCACGGCTTTGAGTTGCGCGTGCATTGCAACGAAGCCGGCCGCGACGCCGGTATCAACCCTTTCGATCACGGCGATCGCTACACGGCCGTGATGCGCACCGAGGCGCTGAAAAGCGCGCTCGATGCCGCTCGCTACGACATCATCATCGGTGGCGCGCGGCGTGACGAGGAGCGCTCGCGCGCCAAGGAACGTATCGTGTCGGTGCGCGGCCCGAATCACACCTGGGAGCCGCGCCGTCAGCGGCCGGAACTGTGGAACCTGTTCAACTTCCGTCTCGGTCCGCACGAGAGCGCGCGCGTCTTCCCGCTCTCGAACTGGACAGAGCTCGATGTGCTCGCCTATGCCCTGGCCCGCGGCGTCGAACTGGCGCCGCTGTACCTGGCCCGCCCCCGGCCGGTGGTGGTGCGCGACGGGCAGCTCATCGTGGTCGACGATCCGCAGCGCATGCCGCTCAGTCCGGGAGAGGTCCCCGAGGAGCGCATGGTGCGCTTTCGCACCCTAGGGTGCTGGCCGGTGACGGCCGCGGAAGAATCCGACGCCGAGACACTCGGGGCGGTCGCGGCGCAGACCCTGCGCTCACGCCGCTCCGAACGCAGCGGCCGACTGGTCGATCGGGAAGCCGGTGGTTCGCTCGAGCAGCAAAAGCGCGAAGGTTATTTCTAACGTCCTGAGAGGAGAACATGCCATGTCCCCCGGCCCTGCCGAAATCGATCTGATCAGCACCGAGCGGCGGATTCATCAAGCGTTAGCGCACCCGGCGCTCAGCGAATGGCTGAAGGACACGCTCCGTGCCGCCCTCGAGCGCGACCCGCTCGCCCTCGCCAACGATCTGGAACTGCTCGGGCACCTGCTGCGTCCCTGGACCGAGGCGCGCATCGCCCGTGAGGAGTATTCCGGGCGATCCCTCGACGTGCACGGCGCGACGCCCCAGATGTCGCGGGCATAGCCGCCGATCGCTCCAGCACTGCGCAAGGCGCCGGCCGATTTCGAAGATGATGTCGAACCGCCGCGTCAGCCTGCACAGCATTATGCCGCGCTGCTCGCCGGGCACGGCGCGAACCGCCGCCGTGCTTGACCACGCCGCGTGCGCTGCCGCAGGCTAGACCCATGGCGAAGCCCAACTCGTCCGGCCGCGAAAGTCGCAGCGCCCGCCCCCACGCATTGCGGCTGCTTGTGATGTCGCTGGCGCTGAGCTTCGCGGCTGCCGCCCTCGGCGCTATCGCCTCGATCAATGCCGGCGCGTTCTATGCGCATCTGGCGCGGCCGGCGTGGGCGCCGCCGGGGTGGCTGTTCGGACCGGTCTGGACCATCCTGTACCTGCTGATGGCCCTTGCCCTATGGCGGGTCTGGCGGGTCCGGCCGGCGAACTCCAGACCCGTGCGTCTCTTTCTTGCGCAACTCGCCGTCAATGCAGTCTGGTCGTGGCTGTTCTTCCGGCTGCACATGGGCGCGCTGTCCTTCGCCTGGATCGTGCTGCTCGTGGCCCTGCTCGGGATCACCGTGGCCGCGTTCTGGCGGGTCAGCAGCGTCGCAGGCGTGCTGCTGCTGCCCTACCTCGCCTGGGTACTGTTTGCCTGCGCGCTCGCCTGGGCCGTCTGGCGCGCCAATCCCGCCGCACTCGGCTGAACCGAGCGCGAGCTGCGCGACCGGGCGCTGCTGCCTCTCGGCTATGGCGCGGCCCTGCGCCTACGCGGCATTTCCGGCGCGCCAGGGTGATCATCCGCGCACCAGGTTCGAGCGCAAGCACCTCCTGGACCCGATCGCCGTAGAACGGCAGGTTCAATCCGGACCCGGAGCCGATCTCGAGCACCCGCCCCTGCGCCGCCCCGACCACCCGCCGCCGGTACGGTACGAGTTCACGGTGCCGCATGGCGAGATCGCAGAGCCGTGGCAACACAAGGTCTGTATAGAAGCCCATCGGTGGTTCCGGCCGGCTTCAGAGCCGAGGCCTCCTGTTCCGGCACAGTACGGCAGCGTCGATGGCGCGAGCCGGGCTCGCCGAAGGCATCCATGCGCCACCTCGCGTCGCGAAGCGGTCCGCGGCACCGACCACAGGACGTTCGTCCTGCGATTCGGACGTCATCCGGACAAGCACACGACCCGCTCCCTCCTGATGCTTGCTGAACTCCCGCCGCCGGAACCTCCCGGAGTCAAAACAACCGGTTCGATCGAATGTCATCATGTGATAGGCGATCCACCGGACCGCGGTCGGGATGCGATTCGTGAGTTTCACGAGGACATTCGCCGCGCGTATCCGCTGACCCGAGAATTGGAGCGACGAGTGGATCTCGGACTCCGTCAGCATCACCTCGAACTGCCTGACTGGCAGACAAGAAAGGGCTCATCCCGGTCGATGAGATACACTCGAAATGCCGGGTCCATGAACGGGATTTTCGCATACCTTATGTTGCGAGCACATGTACGACACCAATCCCCGTCCGCAGGGCCCCGCGTCGAGTACCGCACGTCGTTCCGCAGCGGGCTTCTCGAGCCCAGACGTGCGACAGACTTACCGGCACAGCGCGTGTTCCTTACATTGAGCGTGCGCCATTGGGCAGCGCGTTCCCGTCGGGCCTACGCGCGATGCATACGTGCCGATGCAGTCGCGCTCTCGGCGAGGAAGCGCGTGAACGGGACGATGTCCTGGTGCACGCTCGCCTCTTCGAGCGCGGCCATGTATGCGTCGCGCGTATCCACCGTTACGACGGTCCACGGCCAGCCGCCGGACGCCAGCATCACGTTCATCAGGAAGCGGCCCATGCGGCCGTTGCCATCCATGTACGGATGCACGTAGACGAAGAAGAAGTGGCCGAGCACGACGCGCACCGCCGGCTCAGGCTCCGCAGCCAGCAACGCGAAGAACTCGGGCATCAGATCGCGCACTGCCTCGACCGGTGGAGGCACGTGCATCGAGCGCCGGATGAACACCTGTCCTGCGCGGTATCCGGCGAGATCGGCGGCGTTCAGCAGGCCGGCCGCCACCGAGGGCCCGAACAGCTCCCGATACCAGTCCCCATGCACTGCTTCGGCGAGCACGCCGGGGTTCTCGCCGGCGAGCACGCGCGCAACGGATTCTTTCACGCGCTGGAACGCCTGCCAGTAGCCGCGCGCCGCGAGCGCATTACGATTGAGTCGGTCCTGCTCGTTGTGCTCGGGATTCCATAGGCCCGAGCGCACGCGCTCGATGAGAGCGTCACTGACTGTGTAGCCCTCTATCGACAATGAGTGGTACGCGTCGGCGCGGTACACCTCGTCCACCTGCTGAAGGTAGGTCGCCGCGACCGGTGAGGGCGGCGTGGGCAGGAAATGCTCGAGCACCATCGGGCGCATGCGCGCCCATTGCAGACGCAACCGACCCACATAGGGCGAGCGCTCGCGGCTCGAAAACACGACAGGGGCGGCATCTTCGAAGGGGTCGTTCTCCCGGACTACGTAGCCTGCCGTGCGCATTGCGGCGAGGACCTGATCCGCGACGCGATCGCGTCCGACGTTGCGCAGCGCGCCGGCGAGCCTGCCCGCGACTTTGCTCTTGCCGCCTGCGAGGAGCGGACGTAGTAGGTCGGAGGCATCGGGAACCGTGACAAGCGCGGCCCGCACGTCCACCGCGCGCTCGTGATAGAGCCCGGGCGAGGCATGCACGAGCGACGCGCCAAGTGTCATCGCGCGGACACCGTCGATCACCGCGCGTTCTTCCGGCGGCGGCAACTCGAGACGCACGTCGAACACGGAGGTGCCATGCAGCAGCGGCGTGGGCTTGTTGTTGCCGCGAGGCGAGCGCACGAGCAGCTGCCGGGGCACGGTCCGATCGCCGACGTGCAGCAGCAACGACTGGTCCGCACTGACGCACCAGGCCGTTCCGAGGCGCGAGTCGAGATAGCTCGCGACGAACGGCCAGAAGGCCGCGTACCACGCCGTCGTGTCGCCCGCCTGCTCGCCCGGGCTCGCCGGCATGTACCAGCCGCGCATGACTTCCTGCAGGAAGCCGTTGCGCAGGAGCCGCTCGCGCGCGGCGCGCGGCAACTCGCCAGAGCGGATTGCCATGCGCCCCGCCATCTGGAGCGCACGCAGCTGCTCGAGGGCACTTGCCAAAAGGTTAGCGGGCGTCGGCATGGGTGGATTGTGAATCTAGGTTAAGGCGTCTTTCCGTTTTTAGGTCTATGAGTTTACTAATTTTTAGGTTTTATTGCATCCCCGTTTCTAGGTTTCTCTGCGGCGCATATTGAAAACGCGAATTTGACCAAAGGCTTATGGGCTGTTGCGCTCGTGACGGAGAGACGGGGCAGCGTGCGTAGGGCCGCTGTTACGGGGGCGACGCCCGCGCGTCATCATGACGCGCGGCCCGCACGCTCGCGCCCTAACCCGGGGCTCTGTACTGAGAACTTCCTTTTTCCCGGCTCCGTGGTTCATATGTGTAGTAACACCCGCGGGAGATTGCGGACCGAATCCTGTCCGGTTCTGCTGGCGGGCATGAACAGCCAGCTTGCCTTGGGGCTGCCCGCGGCAACCCCGTACGATACCGTGCTCATCAACGCGCGCTGCACCGTGCGCACGGAGGGAAATCAGCGGGTGATCGTGGTCGGGAGCCTGCCGGTGTATCACTATTGCACAGGCGATGCGGTGGCTGAGTCGTATGCGATGGTGATGTTGGCTGACAATGGGTTCGCTCAGCAGACGGAGCTGGCGCGGGCCTTTGGCAGAACCGAGCGCATCATTCCCCGCCACCAGGAGCGTTACGCCGCAGGGATGGTGGGACTGGGCCGACCCGAGGGACGGCGGCGCGGCCGGCGCCGGATCCCTGGTAAGCGGTTGCGGCTGATCGAGAGGCTCACAGCCCAAGGGCTGAGCAATCGAGCGATTGCGCAGGTGCGAGCGAGAAGGCGATCGGGACGCTGGTGAAACGTTCAACATCCCGGACGCGCAGCTTTACGAGATCACATGAGCGCAGCTTGCTATCGACATCCAGGTTGAACAGCGCCAATGCCCGATCGCGATGACCAAGCTGTAAGCCAATATCAATTGCCCAGATCTCCTTGAGTCGTCGCGGAGCTTTCTGTCCGACGAGATTTCCCTTGCTCCACGGCTGTGTCCTAAAGCAAGTCTCAATGAAGTGGTTCATGACGATACCCTATGGTGGCCAGACAGGCGGCAGTTTGCGGCCTCAACTGGGAACCAATGAATGTCGGCTCGCGGCCAAGCAATCGCTTCGGCGGGAATGCGGCTTAATGCTTGACGATAATATCGCAGCACGTTAAGCTTTTTGCCGTGATCCGGACTTTCAAGGACAAGGACACGGAAACGATATTCAAGGGCAAGTTCGTGAAGAGCCTGGACAACCAGATTCAGCAACGCGCACGCGAGAAGCTGAAGTACCTCGACAGCGCCGTGGATCTGCGCGATCTTATGATTTCCCCATCGAATCAGCTCGAGGCACTCAAAGGCGACCGCGCGGGCCAGCACAGCATCCGCGTTAACAAGCAGTGGCGCATCTGCTTCAGGTGGCAGAATGGCGATGCTCTCGACGTCGAGATTGTCGACTATCACTGAGCCGGGAAGGAATTTTGAACATGGCACCGAAGAGCCTGCGCCCCGTGCATCCGGGTGACATTCTGCTGCGCGATTTCATGCAGCCGCTCCGGTTGAGTTCTTACAAGTTGGCGAAGGAGCTGGGAGTGACGGCTCCATCGATAAACGAGATCGTGCGCCGACGTCGTGCAGTTACGGCCGAGATGGCTTTGCGGTTATCGATGTACTTCGGCACCTCCGCCCAACTCTGGCTGAATCTGCAGTCGCAGCATGACCTCGAAGTAGCCGACCGCCGGATTGGGAAGAAGCTCGCACGGGCCATTCATCCGATACCGCGATCGGACCTCTCCGACCCCCATCCTGCGTGAACAGATTCCATCCCAGCCCGATCGCGGAAGTCTCCCCCAGCTCCGACCGCTCGATTCGGGCACGTGGGGCAAACGAGCCGAATCCGCCCCGCCGGCGAATCTCAAGCAACCCGCTTTGACCAGTTTGGCACTGGCCATCTCGACGGCACGGACGGTGCGTCCGACCTGCACAGCCACGTCCGCCCGGGTGATTGGGGGTTTCTGGCGCAAAAGCTCCAGCAGCGCATCGGTGGTTTTCACCGAAGTTTTCGCCGAAGTTTTCACCGAAGCCTTTTCGAGCGACTCGGGGACCGGTGCAACGCCGGCCTGGAGTCCTCCGGGCTCGCCACATCCAGGCCCCGAGGCCCGAGCTTGCTGGGGCCCGTCGGCAGTCGCCGCACATTGCGCGGCATGCGTGATCCCCGCATCGTAGGCCGTCCCCTGCCGATCCCAGTGGGGGTCGCTCGCTGTAGGTTCCAGATCGTTCGATGTGATGGGGGTCCGCCAGACGGGTCGGACCACGGCCCGAGCGTCCCCGCGAGAGAAGCGCAAGCTCCGCGCCGCGCTGCGCCGCAGTCTCTACTCCCCGTCGGTCGATGCCCGCCGCAACTACCCGGGTCCACCGCAAGCGATGGCATTGCGCCCCGGATCATGCCGTACTTTTGCCGTCCGCTCGGGAGCGCAGTCTGTGTAAGTAGCGGCCTGCTGCGCCGTTGGAGGAGCAGCAGACCGCCCTCGCAGAACCGGACAGGGGCTTTTCGTCCATCCGGCTCCCAGTTGGGTCGTTCGGATGGGCAGGACCTCATAGACGGTGCACGATCCCTGGCCGGGGCATCCAAGTGTCGAGCCACGCAGCGAAGTGCTTCCAGGTGAAGCTACGACGCTGGCTGCGACGGTTGAGCCACTTGAAAAGCAACCGCTTTACGTGATGCGCGTAAGAGCTGATGCTACGGCTGTTGCCGCGGACCCCAAAATACTGCAGATGCCCCTGCCAATGCTGCAGGGTAAAGATCTGCATCGCCCGAGCACCCGCGGTGCGCATCGACTTCAGGCGCCGACCGAACTCCGTGAGCTTCCGCCGCATCCGCACCGCCTCCGTCTTGCGACGGAGGACAATCCGGCCATTGCGCCAGACGCGCATATAGTGCGTG